>NZ_JBXANG010000005.1:0-240238 GCF_058801445.1 Brevundimonas sp. GW822-FHT03E11
CATCCTGCTCATCTCCGCGCCTGCGGCGCGGAGGGGTTTTCGCACGTCCAGACACTTGAAAAAGGACATGGAAGGGCGCCGCCCTCGCGCAGGCCAGGGTAAAGCGGCTTCGCCGCCGGCCCGGCCGGTCTCCCCGACCTTCCGCGCAGGCGAAGGGCGTCATGCCAATCATCACGGTCAGGCTTGTGCAGGTCGGGCGATCCCCCTCCGGCCGGTCCGCCCTGGCCCTTGCTACCCCGGTCTCGCCGACGGGCAGGGTTTCAGGCGCGCGGTTCGCGTGCCTGCAACCCTTGCCCAAAGGAGGCAGAGACATGACTGCTCAATCCACCCAAACCGCCCCGACCGAAGCGACCGCGCCGCAGCATGGCGCGGAGGTGATCGTGCCGCTGAACCGGCTCAAGGCCTCGCCGAAGAATGCGAGGAAGACCCCGCACAGCCCGGCGACCATCGAGGCCTTCGCGGCCTCCATCAAGGCCAAGGGAGTGTTGCAGCCGCCTGTGGTCGAGGTCGAGCGGGACGGGGAGGGCGTTCCGACCGGGAACTACCTCGTGACCATCGGCGAGGGCCGCCGTCAGGGGCTGCGGCTGTTGGCCAAGCGCAAGGCGATCAAGCGGACCCATCCGGTGCGCTGCATCGTGGACGCCGAGAACGACGCCCACGAGATCAGTCTCGACGAGAACATGACGCGCGAGGCCATGCATCCCGCCGACCAGTTCGAGGCCTTCCAGCGGCTCGCCGAAGAGAGGGGTTACGGCGCCGAGGAGATCGGCGCCCGGTTCGGGGTGTCGGCCCATGTCGTGCGTCAGCGGCTGCGGCTGGGCGCGGCGGCGCCTGAATTGATGGCGGCCTATCGGGCCGGGGCGCTGGCCTTGGACCAGCTGATGGCCTTCTGCGTCAGCGAGGATCAGAACCGGCAGCGGCAGGTGTTCGAGCAGTTGGGCGAGTATCGTCCCGTCCACGCCATTCGCCGGGCCATGACCGAGGCCAAGGTGGCGGTGGGCGACCGGCGCGTCCGCTTCGTCGGCGTCGAGGCCTATGAGGCGGCGGGCGGGGGAATCCTCCGGGATTTGTTCACTGAGGATGGTGGGGGCTGGCTGGAGGACGTGGTCCTGCTCGACCGGCTCGTCGGCGAGAAGCTGACCGGTTTGGCTGACGAAGCGCGCGGGCGGGAGGGCTGGAAGTGGGCCGAAGCGGCTCTGGAGTATCCCGACCTGTCCGCGTTCGGTCGCGTCTATCCGGTCGCGGTCGAACGGTCGGAGGCTGACGCCGCCGAGATCGCGGCCCTGTCCGAGGAGTACGACGGCATCGTTTCGGAGGCCGGTGACGACGGCCTGTCCCCCGAGGCCGACGCGCGGCTGGAGGAGATCGACAAGGCCTTGCAGGCCTTCGGTCCCGACTTCGCCTACGCCCCCGAGGCCAGGGCGCGCGCCGGGGTCATGGTGATGCTCGGCCACGACGGCCTCGCCCGCTTCGAACGCGGTCTGGTCCGGGCCGAGGACGTGCCCGCCGATCCGCCGTCGCCGTGGTCGGAGGAAGAGGCGGCGGACGACGGTGCGGACGGTGGGGCGCAGGCAGGCGCGGACGCGCCCGACGAGGGCGGAGCGGCGTTGTCGGACCGGCTGCTGATCGACCTGACGGCCCACAGGACCATGGGGCTGCGTGACGCGGTGCAGGCCGATGTCAACGCGGCGCTCGCGACCGTGGTCCACGCCCTCGTCCTGCAGGTCTTCTATCCGGGCTACGGCGTCTGGACGCCCCTGCAGCTTCGGCTGACGACCACGGGGCTGGAGCGGCTGGCGCCGGGGGTGGACGACGGTCCCGCCGGTCGGCGGGTCCGCGACCGGTGCGAGGCGTGGGGCGCGCGTCTGCCCGAGCGCCCCCAAGACCTCTGGGGTGTCGTGGCCGCGCTGGCCCCGTCGGACCAGTTGGACCTGATGGCCTGTTGCGCCGGGGTCGGTCTCTACGCCGTGCGCGATCCGCACGACCGCAGGCCCGGCGCCTTGGCGCAGGCCGAGACGCTGGCCACGGCGGTCGGACTGGACATGACCGGCACATGGTCGGCGACGGCGGCCAGCTACTTCACCCGTGTCGCCAAACCCAAGGTGCTGGAGGCGGTGACGGAGGCGGCAGGCGCCCAAGAGGCCGGGCGGATCGCCGGGTTCAAGAAGGCGGACATGGCCGAGGCCGCCGAGCGGCTGGTCGAGGGCAAGGGGTGGTTGCCCGCGCCGCTGCGGACGGTGTCGGACGCGGCGGAGCCGGAAGAGCCGGGCGCCGAAGCGCCAAGTGATGACGACGCCTATTCGTTCGCCGCAGAATAGAACCGTCCGGGACGAAAACTCGCCGCGCGCCCTTTGGGGGCGCGCGGCTTTTTCGTTTCGCGAACACGGAAACAGATTTCAGAGGCTCACCCCGGGTCAATCTGACCGGGGGTCCGGGAGTCATGGGCGTCGTTCGACCCGGATGCTGGGCCACGGGTCATGTTTCGGGGGACATTCGTGGGGTGGCCGGAGGGACGAAAATGTCCCGGCCCCCTAGACCTGAATGACCTGGCATCTTACCCGTCGATTGCTGGAATTCCTCGGTCATCGACCGCATCTTCCTGCCACGGGCGCGGTGTCCGAGCGGAATACACAATGAGTGACGAAGAGGAAGAGGCCAAGGTGATCCGGCTGTCGGATCGTCGGGGCAAGCCCGAAACCGACAAGGTGCTGCGGCAGAAGTGGAAGTCTAGTCTCGACGGCGGCTTCACCGTCGTGCCGTCGGTCCTGTTGCAGACCCTTCCGGCCCTGGGCATCCGCGCATCTGAGCTCGCCGCGCTCGTCTGCTTGATCGACGCTTGGTGGAAGCCGAATGACATGCCTTGGCCCTCTAAGGCCAGGCTGGCCAGCCTGCTCGGGGTTTCCGACAAGACCATCCAGCGCGCGATCCGGCGGCTTGAGGCGCGGGGCCTGATCGTATCAGAGGCGCGCCATCGGTCGCACGGCGGCCAGACGTCAAACCGATACGATATGACGCCGCTCGTGGCCCGTCTGGAAGCGATCACCAAGGATTTGAAGGACGCCGAGGCCGAGGCGGAGAAGGCTCGCGGCATCGCCGTGCACAAGAGCGCCCCCCGGCGCCTCAAGCGCCCGAGCGGGAAGGCAAGCTAAAATGACGACCACCCCCACGCGCCGGAAAGCTGCCCGCGAAGAGATCGGGCGGGCCATGCAATCCCGGACGCATGCGTATGTGCTTCACTACGCCTGTGAAGGCTTCGAAACGCCGCAACGCCGGATTACCGCCATCGCGGCGCGTAATCTCGGCACCGGCGTGACGCAGAGCTTCGAACTGGACACCGCCCTGCGTCGGGCGGGCTGTGACCCGGCGCAGGCCACGGCGGCGGATCTCGACAGGGCTGAAAAAGCCGTCCTCGACGGCTTCTACGACTTCGTGGCGCACAATTTGAATGGCACCTACTGGCTGCACTGGAACATGCGCAACGCTACCTTCGGCTTCCTCGCGCTCGAGAACCGTCATCGCCTTCTCGGGGGCCGACCTCTAACCATCCCCGACGCGCAGCGAGTCGACCTCGCTGCACGTATGGTCGACCTTTATGGCGACGGCTACGCCGCAATCGACAACCGGCTCCGGTCCGTGGCGTCGCGGAACGGCCTGGCGATGAACCATCTGATCGACGGCGCGGACCAGGCCGCGGCGCTCGAAAGCCGTGACTTCGCGGCCGTGGATCGGTCCCTGCTGAACCGGGTCGATCTCATGTATGCGATCGCCACCAAGGCCAATGAGGGCACCCTGAAAACCCACGCGGGCACCTTCGACGGCTTGGGCGGCCTTTCCGGCGCGATCGCATGGATGAAGGAGCACCCGGTCGTCGCGGCATGCGCCGCCGCTGCGCCCGTGTTCGGCGCCGTGCTCGGGGCCGTAAAGCTGTGGGGCTTGTTCGGCGGGCACGCGTGACGGCGGCCGCGTTCGAGTTCCGCAAGGAATGGCAACGGCCGAGTCGAGCAGGTGCCCATAGTGGCGGCTACATGAACAGCCGGAACGGATAGGACCGAGGTTCAAGGGTCGGCATTCGGACCACGACCTTCGCCAACGTCTGGGCGAAGTTGAGGGTCACCGGGAGTCGGTCATACGGACCGTCGTTGTTCCAATCCATTTTCGTGAGCCCTAAGGTCTGGCGGCATAGGTCGTCCATCGATCCGTTGCCCGCGTACCGCACCAGCATCAGGGGCTCCGGGATTCCTTTGCCTTCCTTGAAGTAGTCTCGATCATTGGCGACCACTGGCAGGTTGCCCTGGGTCCAGAGCAGCGTCTCATAGGCACCCAGTTGCAGCGCCGTACCACGATGGACCGGATAACCGTGCGGCTTTCGCGGCTCGGGAATATGCATGCCGCGCCAGCCGCTGCTCTGCTGAACATGCACAAGGTCGATCGCGTCCGTGCGCGGGAGCGCATCGAAACAGCCCTCAACCTCTTCGGATTTAAACTCGGTGTTCTTGTGGACGACGATTCGACTCGGGGATTGGCCCGCGTGCTTGCGTTGATAAATCAGAAGGCTTCGGGAAATGACCTTCAGCATCTGATCGCGGCGCAGGAACGGGTTCTTGCCGAACATCCGCACGTCATTGGCTTCATAGGCGACGAACTCCATACCGGACCCCTCCGCGTCGAAAACCTGGCTGCAGCAGATTGCGTAGCGTGATGCTGGCCCCGCATCCGACCGCATGGCGTAGTCGATGCCGATAAAGGCGGTTCCCGGCTCGACATCGGCCAGAACCCAAGGCGTGCCGCCGGCCTTGGTGTACAGGGCCACGCCGAGGCGCCAAGCGACACTGCACCGGCAATAGTAGCCCAAAGCGCCTTCGTCCCGCACGATCTGGATGCAGATGCCTTCCGATGCAGCGATCGCCTTGAGGTGGTGCCGGAGGTCGAAGTCTTCGCCGTCGGTGCTCCGGAATCCGTCCGACCAGCGTCGATCGACATGGATCAAGACGATATCGAACTCTGTCCGGACGTTGCGCAGCGCAAAAAGGGCCCGGGTGATCGCGTCGGCCAGCACTTGGTGCGGACGCGGCGAGGCTGCCATCTGCCTTTGCAAGTCCTCCGGAAGTTCGATGGCGGTTGGCCCAACCGCCTTGGCGAGGCTGACGCCGAATAGCTTCGAGAAGCCAGGATAGTCCGGGAGATAGGCCTTCCGTTCTTTCGGCCGATGCGGTTGCTCCAACTCCTGCATCAACCGGTTCAAACGATCTACGCCCCCTGCCGGTGCGATCATCGCGATCCGGATGGGGTTAGCCACGCCCGACAGCCTGTCACGGCTGTATGGGCCAAACCGGGAAAGACCCAGCAGCGGATGCAGGTCTGTATTTCGATCGGACGCTCCGCCAAACCGTAGAGCGGGTTCAGGAAACTGAGTGTGACCCGGAAGCTTGTAGGCGACGGTCATTGCGGAGCCCTCCCGCTGAAACCGGTTGTCCGGGCTATCTCGAAGTCAGCGTCCGCACCGTCGGAAATCCCGAACGCGCGGAGGCGAAGTGAGTCCGAAGTGCCTGCGATCAGTTCAATCCAGCCGTCCAGCATGCTGTTTGCGTGCTTATTGCGTCGCTGCGCCCGGCGCTCTCGCACCCAATCTTTCGCTTTCGCAACCATGGCTTCGGCCGTGCCGTCCTCAAGCTCCAGGATGACGCGCGGCTCCAGAAGGAGCCAAAGGCTGTCGAGCTTCCAGTCCAGCCTGATTTCGCAGGCCTCGCTCCATGGAACGGTCGTCCCTGGAACGACACCGGTCAGGGTTTCAACGCAGGCGACCGTCCTGTTGAACGGTGCCGTACCGACTCCGGCTGCGGGTCGCAGCAGGATGCGGCGGCCCCGGCGGTCGATCGCAAGAGTCTCGCGATGGCCAAGCGACCGAACAAGGGCGTCTCGAATAAGCGTCCGCTCGCCACTCTCATATCGGAGGCGCGCGGGAGAAATGGCATAGGTCTCGAGGCTGGTGACATCGCGATCAGCGAGGGCCGCACGAAGGTCAACATCCCTGCCGAAGGCCAGTACACCAGCGCGGACACGATTGACGTCGAGATCGACGCCGGCCTCCTTGACGGCCGCAACGACCTCCGACACGCCGCCGATGGTGCAGACCACCAGTCGGCAAGACGTGGGCCATGAGACGATAGGGAGCGCGTTGGTCCGGACCACTGGAAACTTCGTGCCGACGACGCGCAACGGCGCTTTGCCAAGCCGTGGCCGGTCGGCTTCGCCGATGGCGTCGACCTTGCCGGTGGTCGTCGGGAGGAACCGCACCAGGTCCGACATCAACTCGTCGAACGTTTCGACCTCGACGAAGAAAGCTTCGATCCCGGCGTCCGTAGCCGCCTTCATTAGCATGGTGACGCCCTCAAACGGCGTTTCAGTGGATCGCTTGAACCAGAACAGGCCGCCCGGGAACCCCGCGCCTCCATTTATGGCGTCAGTCAGAGCCGCGATGATCGAGGCGTCGCGGCCGCTGTAGCCGACCAGGGCCAGGCCGTTGCTTTGGCAAGCCGCAACGAAGGCCTGCCGCATGGCGGCGTCTTGGTCTCGAAGTTCTTCGGTGGTGTTTTTGAGGCGATCAGAATGGAAGTCGCCGTGAAGCTTGCCGAGTACCGGCCAGCGGTTTTCCTGCATGGCGCGCTGCAGTTTTGAGGGCTCGCCCAGATCGGCCACCGTCAGCCTGCCGGTGCTTCCGTAGATTTTGGCGGCGCTGTCCTCGACCAGCTTGTCGAAGTTGGTTGTCCAGACCGTGCGAGTAAGGTTCTCGCGCATCAGCAGGGCGAGCGCCCGATGACCAAACGAAGGCTTCGCCTCTTCGATGATTCCGTCCAGATACTGTCGGCGGTCGCGCGCAGATGGATAGGCGGCCTCGAAATAGGCGGAGTACTCGTCCTCAGCGCCCGCTGACGGGAATGATCCCAGGCTGTCGAAGTGTTCCTGTATCTTCCTCTGGACCACCACATCGCTGAGATCGGTGATCGCGGAGAGCGCGAGCTTCTTCTGCGAGCAATAGAGCTTGTGCTTGAGATCCCAGATGACGTCCCAAGCCGTTTTGACGCCAGCCGTACGAGAGGCGCCCGCGCCAAGCAGCCACATGACCTGGGTGGCCCGCATCTGAAAAAGCCGCATGAACCGTGCGACGTCCATCGTCGGCACGGCTGAGATGGAAGCGGACGCTTGGCCATCCGGCCGACTCGCTTCACTAACTGTCGATAACGCCACGACGCTCCCTTCCTAGGTCCGTCGCGCGACAAGCTTGCCCCCAACAGCCCTGCGCGGCTTCGTACGCTACTCGACACCAGATGTTGGGGCAAGTGGGTGTTAACCAATCCACATCTTGGGTGTTTTATACCGCCGGTTGAGAGGTCGGTGGGCGGACACTTGCCGTCTGGCGTGCGTTCGGAGAGACTCGACCCATGAAGAGAAGCCTCGATCATTTGCCGGCGCGGAAGCAGGCGGAGCTGCGCCGCGTGGTCGAGGTGATTCAGGAATCGTTCGCGGAGGCCGTCGCGACGCGGCGCGCCGAACGGCTGAAGAACGGCAGGATCCTCAAGATCATCCTGTACGGATCATACGCGCGCGGCGACTGGGTCCACGATCCGGTCGGGCGGTACTTTTCCGACTTCGACCTGCTGGTCGTCGTCGATCATGAAGACCTGACGGATGGCGAATTCTGGCATGACGCCGAGAACCGCACGATGCCGGGGGAGGGCGAAATCCGAACGCCGGTGAGCATCATCGTTCACAGCCTCGACGACGTGAACGAACAACTCGATCGCGGTCGCTACTTCTTCGCCGACATCGTTCGGGATGGCGTGGTCCTCTACGACACCCCGGGCGCCAAGCTGCACAAGCCGGCGGATCTCAAGGCTCAGGTCGCGTTGGCCGAGGCGGAAGATTTCTTCGCCGAGTGGATGGCGAGCTCAAAGGAGTTTCAAGCCGGTGCTCGATTTTACGCTGATCGCGAGAACAGCAAGCTCGCGGCGTTCAGTCTCCATCAAGCTAGCGAGCACCTCTATCACTGCATCCTGCTGGTGGTGACGCTCTACAGCGGCAAGGCCCACAATTTGGCCTTCCTGCGAAAGAAGGCCGAAGCGATCGATGTGCGCCTATCCGAGGCTTGGCCGCGCGAGACCAAGTTCGAGCGCCGCTGTTTCGAACTGCTGCGCGAGGCCTATGTGAAGGCTCGCTATTCCAAGCACTACAAGATCAGCAGCGAAGAATTGGCCTGGCTGACGGAACGCGTCGAGGTGCTGCGAGGCCTGGTCAGGACCGTGTGCGAAGAACGGCTCGTTCAGTTGCGGCAAGAGGCCGGAACGGACGAAGCGTGATCCGACGGTTTACGCCGTGATCGACAACCGGCCGGCCTATCTCCTTGAGGATCCCAACTACGCGGTCATTCCGGCGCTGCCCATCGGTCTGGAACTCGGCACAGTACCGGACTGGGTCAAGCTCAGCATGCTTCACCTTGGCGGCGTCCAGCCGATCACGGGCGAGATGATGGAAGCCGCCGGCTTCGTCCTCGAGGACCGACCCTCGGACGGAGAAATCGAACTTTATCGCCGAAAGGGCACACGGTTTCAGATGGTCTCGGTGGTGACCAGCATCGCCGCCTTCCGCGAAATCGACGGCGTCATGATGGGGGTGCCGTATGCGATCTCACTGGTCCCGGCGAACAAGCGCGGGACGGTCCTGTCGAATGTCGATGTAGAGTACGTCCGACAGATCGATCTGAATGCAGTGCTCCAGCAGCAGGAGCCTTGCTACGTCGATTTCAATCCGTTCACGGGTCACTGGGGCGGTTGGGGCAACATCACCGTGTTTCTGGGTGATCAGCCGCGGAACGCGTTCCCGGACGGGCTCGGTCTGGTGACGGACATGTACTACCTTCAACTCAGCTTCGATCCCGAGACCGTGGGTGTGGTCAACATGGGCATGGGGGAGGGCAAACCCTTCCGCAAATATCACCGGCACCGGACCAGGCTGATGTTCTCGCCGTTCGAGACGTTCCGAGCACGTCGCGTCTGGGGCGCTGAATCCCCGATCGAACTCTTCCTCCTGCAGGGGCTGCTGCGGGAGAACCTGACGCCGATCCTGCAGATGCTGCTTTTCGACGACGGCTCGGCCTATCCGTCCCTCTACGATCTTTGGGCCCAGGATCTGAGTGATCTCCCAGGGCTGATCACCGAAGCCGATATGTTCTTTCCCGAGCAGCGATTGGCGGTCTTCTGCGACTCGACCCGCCATCACCGTGGCGGCAAGGCCGCCCGGAAAGATGAGGCGATCAGCCAGCGCTTGGAGGCGGCTGGCATGCGGTCGGTCCGCGTGCCCGGGGCTCTCATCGTTCGCGACCTGAAGGCGGCTGTCGAATTGGTGCTGCAGGCCCTTCAGTGACCTGGTCAGAGCGGCGGCGGACGCTGGTGCAAAGGTGTTGGTCTGGAGGTCGCTCGCCGTTAGGCATGTTGTCATGACCCCCGGGCCCGAGAGTGTTTGATGATCCCCAGTCCAGCGCCGATCACGACCACACGACGAAAGCAGGTTGTCGCGACGACCACTCTGCTGAACCGGCTTCGGGGTTCCGAAAGCCTTGATGAGTTCGTCTATAATTTCGGTGAGGATACGCGGGAGTTCAAACAGGTCGAGGCGGCTATCAAGCCCTTGCGCCTCGAGCTTCACGCACTGCTAAATCAACAGGACGTGCACGTCGGTATCGAGATCATCGATCCTCTGATTTTCAGGCTGATCCGCGGCGGATCTGTCGATCCGGTCGGCGATGCCGTGGCTGAACTGAACCAGCAGTCATTCCATGAACCCGGGTTCGTTCTTTACCCGCTCCACGGCTATGGCGTGATGCGGCGGTTTCGACTCGGGGCACCCGAGATCGAAGATGTCGCCTTCGCGGCGTTGGGCATCGCCGTAGTGCCGCAAACCCAGTCGATCCAAAAGACCGTCGAGTTCGTTGAGCGAGCGGCCTCGGCTCTTGGGATCTCATCGCCCATTCCGACCCACGCGCTTCTTCAGGAACACGCCAATCCGCGGCTCAAGTGGTTATCCGAGAATCCACTCATGATGATCCGCGTGCGGTCGTATGCGGTTGGGGCCTACGAGAACCAATCCGAATATATGCGCAAGCTCGGGCTCGGCGCCGCGCTCGTCATGCTGCTTTCGGTTCTGATCGATCCGCAGTCCAGCGGGCGATACAGCAGCTCGCGCTCCAGCGGGGAGACGCTGGATATCAGGCACTACCTCGTCTTCGAGAATGCCGGCGGGGGGCGTGATCTGTCGTACCGTCGCGTTCCGATGAACCTCTCTGCGACCGGGTTAGCGCAACTCTCTGACCTGAACGTGGATCTGCAGCTCGAGGCAATGGCCGCCTCCCAAGCTGTGAAGGACAGGGTAGAGGCTGCCGTGACGGCTTTGGGAGATTTCCATCGAGCCAATGTTGGGCCCGCGCGGCCCAAGACAGCTCGGACCCGTTTTGCTGCCAAGGTCAGCGATTCCGTCTATTGGTTCCGACGATCCTTTACCGGCAGTGGAACGGATCACGAGGCGATCGTCAGTTTGGCTGTCTCGTTCGAGTCACTGCTGATCGACAGCTACGCCGGAGGCGTGACGGCCCGTATTGTGGATCGGGCAGCTCACATCCTGACTGCAGAGGGGCAGCCGGACCCTGTGGTCGAGATTGTGCGGAAATTGTTCAGCGCCCGGGGGGACGTGGTTCATTCCGGCTCCACGTCATCAAAGCTTGATCTGCCCTTGGCGCGCAAAGCCTATGCGGTCTGCCTTGTGCACCTGCTTGAGCGGCTCGGGCAGGTACAGGAGAATACGACGACGGCGGTCGGAGACCTTCTCGGTGAAGTCAGACCGGTCAGACCAAAGCTGTGGGAACGGCTTGCCAAGGCTTGGCGCGCATTCAGCTATGGCTGATGAGCACGGAGCGGACCCGTCCACAGATTATGGAACATAACGAGAACTTCTAGCTTGTCTCAATCGGCTGCCGCTCATAGAGCGGACCCGGGTCGGTTGGCTGGTTGGAGCGGACCGTGATGATACAGGGTGGGCGGCGAAGGTCGCGAGAAGACATGGCTCCCGAGATCGGGCGACGCTTGGTGGTGCGGTGCGATAGTCCGCTCTGTGATCATGCGGTCTTGATGGATCTGCGTCCGGTCTTCGGCGCGCCGCGATACTGGCCGGCGAGTGGGCCGTCGTATCGGTTCCGATGCCGGTGCGGGCATCGGGTGGCGTGCGTCTCCTATACCGACAATGCGGATCAGGCCGAGGGACCGATTTCGCCGGCCGCGCTCAAGCTCTGGTTCTAGGATGCACAGACCGTTTGGGCCGCCGGCTCCGCCGCGTCTCGTGACGATGCAGGCCGCGCGGCGGCATGGGCTGCTGTTGCGCATCGCCTGCGAGCCTTGCGGCAGGACCGAGGCGATCGAGGGAGCCGCCTTGCCCGTGATCCCGCGCGCTGTCGCCGTGGGTGAGCTGTGGTTCGCTGGGCGCTTCCGGTGTGCGACCTGCCGGCGGCCGGCATCCAGGCTTGAACTGATCGAACGGGGGCAGGTGCAGAAGACGCTGGAGCGATGGGGCCTTGGCGAACCCTTCGTGGCTGAAAGGCTGCGTCGACATTGGGGACATGATCCCTACGACCGGCGTGACTGGCCCGCGTGGTTCAGGCGTGGGTGACCAGCCGTCTCCCGTGCAGCAGGCAAGCCTTGCGCGGCCTCTCAATGGCCTGATCTGACCGAAGCCCGTCCGGCTTCCGCAACCGGTCGTTCGGCTTTCTTCCCCGGCCTGCCGGCCTTCCTCGCGAGGCAAGAAAGCCGCTCTCCCGGTCCTCCGCCGCGCTGCGGGGTCTCGCTGTGCTCGTCCTGCGGGCCGTCCGGCCTCCGGTCCGCCGATCGCCATCGAGGCCGCGGCAGGCGTGGCCCGACATCAACAAGGAGAGACTTCCATGGCCACCATCGGCACCTTCACCCAGCAAGCGGACGGCAGCTACAGCGGTTCGATCAAGACCCTGACCCTCAACGTCAAGACGGCCCAACTGCGAGCCAACGAGAAGACCGACGACAAGGCCCCCGACTTCCGCATCTTCTCCGGCCAGACCGAGTTCGGCGCGGCCTGGAAGAAGACGAGCCAGCAGAACCGCGAGTACCTGTCGGTCAAGCTCGACGATCCCAGCTTCCCGGCGCCGATCTACGCCTCGCTGGTCGAGGTTGAGGGCGGACACAGCCTGATCTGGTCCCGCTAACCGAGCCGCGGCGGCGCTGCTTCAGCGCCGCCGCTGAGCTTTTGAACGGCCTCACGCCTGCGGCAACTATCTGTCGAGGCGTGCGAACTTCAGCTCTTCCGCAACTACAGCCAGGTCGATGTGCTCAACCTCGCAAGCCCCTAAGATATCATCCCAACCCCACCCTTCACCTATCGCGTGAACGCGAATGGCATGCTGTGGTCCAAAGTCGTTGGTGTCGATTTCATCGAGCCAACCGAGGCCATAATTATCGAGGGATTGGATAAGCCCTCGCAGCAACGCCTCATCAAGTCGGAGGGCAGCCAACGCATCCGACACCGCCAAGCGGACGTGGCCGTCTCGAACTTTGGCGGCGCTATGCCCCTTCATTTTGTGCGCTCGCTTTACGACCTCGCCGATGAAGCGCCGGATTTCGAGCGGTGCATTGCGGTATTTATGGATGTAGGCATTAAGCTCGGCGACGGGCTCTTGCAGTTCGGTCGTGTTAAGATTCCAACCCAGCGCTGCGTTCAGCCGTTCCAGATCGGTCACGAAAGTCGGTTCATCGACTTCAGTCCAATCCTTCATCTCAGCCAGCATCGCCCTAGCAGGATCAGAAAACCTGCGTTCGTGATCTGCTTTTATGTTTTTAAGTTTCGCGACGGGGAATGCGGCAACATCGTCCGTTTCGATGTGATGCGGGTAACAGAGCAGCATGAGATTGGGGAAGGCGCGTCGCTCCTCGTCGCTCATCGCCGGATTGAACCTTTCGCCGCCTGAAGCCGCGGCTTCGATGTGGCAGATTTGGCCGATGAAGCGCCCGTCAACGTCCATCATGAGCTTCGAGCACCCTGGGAAGGCGCATAGATTTCCCGACTTGAGGAACAGTTCGCGCAGTGTGTCTTTGACCGGCGATAGACGCTTGGCGGTGATCTGTGTGGTCGCTTGAGGCATGCGGACTCTATGCCGCGCCATGGGCTGCAAACCAAGCCAGAACGCCTAGGCTGGGGGCGCCCTTCAGGGCGGCGGGCGAGCGGCCGGCTTCGGTCGCCGAGGGGAGGGCGGGCAGCACCGCAGGCCTACGGGGCGAGGTGGGTGACGGTCTAGGGCAGGATAGGCTTTGCGCCGGCAATGTCTGACAGACCCGCTCTCCCATGGACCGCCTCACCCTCCGCGTTTCGCCCGATCTGATCCGCCGGTTCGACGCCGCCGCGGCCGATCAAGGCGGACGCTCGCGGCTTCTCCGGAGGCTCATGGACGGCGTCGCTCAGGCGGCCCTGCCAGCGCCGGAGGACGCGCCGCCGACGGCGGGGTCGGGCAAGCTGACCCTGCGTCTGGGCGAAGCGGACCTGCGTCTCCTGGAGCTAGAGGCGGCGGCGAGGGGCCTGTCGCGAACCCAGTGGAGCGTGGCGCTCATCCGTCGCCGCTTGCATGATCGGCCGCAGTTCAGCCGGCCCGAGGCTCTGGCCCTGATCGAGGTGCGCCGCGAGCTCAGGCGGATCGGCGTGAACATCAACCAGATCGCCCGTGCGCTGAACACCGCCGTGATGGACGGTGCGGTGCTGGATCTGGAACTGGCTCAACTCGGCGCCTTTCAGGCCGAAATCTCGGCCTGGGTCGAGGCGCTCGGCGAGGCCTTCGAAGGCAATCTCGCCTACTGGGCGCCGGCGTCGTGACCGATTTCCGGTCATCGCGCGGATTCGAGGAGGTGCTGCGTCCGCCCGTCGAAATCCGGCGCGCCCGGATCACGACCGCCGTGCTGCGTCCGTCTCGCGGGGACGGCGGCGATCCGTCCGTCCGATTCGCGCGGGTGGCGCGCCGCGTACCCGAGGTGATGGTGAAGATCACCGGACGGACCCGGGACGGCGCTCATCTGAAGGCGCACCTGGACTACATCAGCCGCAACGGCGCCCTCGCGCTGGAGGGGCCCGATGGAGAGCGGCTGGACGGCCGTGGGCAAGTGCGGGAGCTGGCGCGCGACTGGGCCGAGGAGTTCGCGCTTGAGCCGGGGCGCAGGCGTGACGCCTCGATCACCCTCTCGATCGTGCTGAGCATGCCGGCCGGGACTGACGCCGTCCGCCTGGAGGACGCGGCGAGGGCCTTTGCAGCCGGGACGTTCGGCGAGCGCTTTCCCTATGTCTTCACCTTGCATGATGAAGGCCGCCATCCGCACGTCCATCTGGCGGTGCGAAGATTGGGGCGGGACGGCGAGCGGTTGAATCCCCGCAAGGCGGACCTGCAGGTTTGGCGGGAAGACTTCGCGCGCGCCCTTCGCGACCGGTCGATCGAGGCCGAGGCCACGCCGCGCCGGACGCGCGGCGTGACCCGCAAGGCCGAGCGCATCTCGGTGCGCAAGATGCGCGAGCGGTTCGTGGCGGGGCAGGGGCCGCTGCCCGAAGTGCTCGCCGCCGCCTATCGGGCCGCACTCACGGCGGGCGGCGGCGAAGCGCCCTGGCTGGACGCTATCCGGACGCGTGAGTGGGCCATCCGGCGAGTCTTGGTGGCTGAGGCGATGCGTCTGTCGCGATCGGAGCGGGCAGAGGATCGCGCTCTCGCCGCTCTGGTGGAGCGGTTCGTTCGGGACCGGCCAGCGCCGATGACGCGCGATCAGGCGCTACGGAAGAGAGGCGAGGCGCAACGCGATCCCGGCCGAACTCGTGAACGATAGGCGCCGGCCTTGACGCCCCGTTGGTCGCGTTTGCGAAGTGTCAGAAGTTATCCTATATTTCTGACACTGAGGTCATCATGCAAGTTCTCGCCGATCAGATCATGGAGCGGGCTTCGATGCTGCCGGAAGGCGCGCCGATCGCCGCCAAGGCATTGCTGCATCTGGGCAGCCGCGCGGCGGTGGACCAGGCTTTGTCTCGGCTGGTTCGTCGGGGGCGACTTTTGCGCGCCGGGCGCGGCGTGTACATGCGTCCGCTCGAAAGCCGGTTCGGCGCCCGCACGCCCTCGATCGAAAAGGTTGTGCGCGCCGTGAGCGAACAGCGCGGCGAGGTCGTCGCCTCCAATGGCGCGGCGGCGGCCAACGCCCTGGGCCTGACCACCCAGGTGCCGATCCGCATGGTCTATCTGACCAACGGGAAGAGCCGCACCTTCAGCGTCGGCAAGCAGACGGTGGAGTTCCAGCACGCGCCCGCATGGCAGCTGCTGCTGGCCGATCGTCCCGCCGGCGAGGCGGTTCGCGCCCTGGCGTGGCTGGGGCCGGAGAAGGCCGGAAAGGCGCTCGAAACCCTGAAGCGCAAGCTTGGGCCTTCGGCGTTCGGGGAGTTGGTGTCCGTCGGGCCGCGTCTGCCGACCTGGCTGGCGCGGTCGGTGAGCCAGGCGGCGCATGTCTGACGTCTTCCTGCAGCTGTCCGCCGAGGAGCGGATCGAGGCGCTCGCGACCGCGGCGGCCGAGTCCGGCCGTCCTGCGCATCTGCTGGAGAAGGACGTCTGGGTGGTGTGGGCGCTTCGGGCCCTGTTCGAGGCGCCCCTGGGCGAGGCGCTGGTGTTCAAGGGCGGCACGTCCCTGTCCAAGGCCTATGACGTCATCCAGCGCTTCTCCGAAGACATCGACCTGACCTATGACATCCGTCGCCTCCTTCCGGACCTGGCCGACGCGCCCGAAGACCCCGTGCCGGCGACCCGCGCCGAGGAGCGGCGTTGGTCGCGCGACGTTCAGCGGCTGTTGCCGCTCTGGGTCGAGGGCGAGGTTCGGCCGATGCTCGAGGCGCGGCTGGCCGCCGACGGCGTCGCCGCCGAGGTGCGGATCGAGGGGGCTAAGGCCTTCGTGGACTACGCCCCGACCAGCACCGGGACGGGCTATGTTTCTCCCAGCGTGATGCTCGAGTTCGGGGCCCGCGCGACCGGTGAACCGAGCGCGCCCCGTCCGGTGGTCTGCGATGCGGCCGCTCATCTGCCGGGGGTGGCGTTCCCGACCGCCACGCTGCGGGTGATGGCCGCCGAACGAACCTTCTGGGAGAAGGCCACGGCGACCCATGTCTATTGCGTCCAGGGCCGTCTGCGCGGGGATCGCTTCTCGCGTCACTGGCACGATCTGGCCCGTCTGGACGCCGCCGGTTTCGCGGGGACGGCGATCACCGATCGCGCGGTCGCCGAGGCGGTCGCGCGGCACAAGGCGATGTTCTTCCGCGAGACCGCCGACGGCGCGGAGATCGACTACGGTCGGGCTGTCGCCGGCGGTCTTCAGTTGAAGCCGGAAGGCGCGTCCCTGGAGGCCTTGGGCGAGGACTATCGCCGGATGGTCGAGGATGGTCTGCTGGAGGCGGACGCCGAACCGTTCGAGGCCTTGATGGAGACCTGTGCGGATCTCGCCCGGCGCGCCAACGCCGCGGCGGCGTGACGATGACCTACGCCGCCATCGAGCAGGAGGCGATCCTGCTCAAGGCCGTCTGGGACATGATCGATGACATGGTCAATTTCGAGATCTTCCAGTATCCGGTGACGTCCCGGCCGACCAATCTGGTGTTCGAGTCCGGCTCGCACAAACGGGTCTTCGCGATCCTTCTGGCGGACTTTCTGGCCCAGCCGAAACCCTCGGCCCTGCCATTCGCCTTCGCGCCGTCGGGCCAAGCTCCGCGCGAAACCGACCGGACCTATCTCTTCTATCTCGAGGCCATCGGCCGCCAGCCGCAACTCGGTCCCGACGCCTCGGGGCTGGCGGCGGCGGCCTCGGCCTTCGCCGACTGGCTGAACGCCGAATGCTACTGTCCGGCCGTCTGGCTTTCCGAACTGGATCTGTCCCTGGACCTGCGTGTCTCACGGATCTGGCTGCTCAAGGTGGTCGGGGACGCCAACAAGCACAACTTTTCACGGCTGGGCGCGCGGGTGAAACAGATCCGCAAAATGCTCGCCCGGCACGGCCATGATGTCGATGAGGGCACGGTTTATCGCACCCTTCCGGACTTCCAGCACTGGTTCTACAGGGACGTCTTCTCCTATCACGCCAGCACCATCGCGGAGTTCCTGGACCAGATCCGGCGGGCCCTGTTCGACTATCTCTCGCCGGAATACGCCCGGGCGTGGCGGCGCGGCGATCGGTTCGACGGCGACTACAGCTTTGACGTTCCGGCGGAGATCCGCGACCCCCTGGCGCTCGGCATGTACTGGGACCTGATGAACCTGAAGCGCGGCGGCCTGGCGTTTCCCGCCTTCACGGTCTCGCCCTACTTGAAGAACCAGTTCTAGACAGGGCGCCTCTAACGCTGCCGGTCGCGTCCGCGCGCCGGTTCCCGTTCCGTCGGGCGGGAGCGGCCCGCGCGCGCCCAGGCGGCCTCGAGCAGGCGCGTCTGGATCGCGGCGTCAGGAATCAGGCGCGCCACCACGATGGCCGCCTTCGCCAAACGCTCGCCGAGCGCGTCGTGGCCCCTGGAGGCTTCGGCGTCTCGCCGGGGCGACGGACGGTCGAGGCCGGCGGCCTGACGATCCCGCTCTCGCGGTCGATGGCCTTGCACCTCCATCCCCAAAGCCTGGGCCTGGATCCAGACCTCGCGCCGAAAGGCCGGATCGCCGGAAACTCGAACCCGGTCCCAGCCGCGGTGGCGCGCGATCTTGAGCATGTCGACGACAGCGTCCGGATAGGCTTGGCTGGAGACGAGCGAGCCGCCGCGGTCGCGGAACATCGGTTCGGCCGCGCGATGATCGCGGAAGAAGCGCTCCGGCCGACCGCGCAGGTCGCGCTCGACCAGATAGCGGTCGAGCACCGCCTCGGGCACATCGCCCTTGGCGGTCGAACGCCGCGACCCCGTCGGGCCCGATGCGGGGCCGAGGCGGTTGGACGGGGCGGCGTCGGGCGTCTTCATGGCTCGTGCTCCAGCCCGGCCGTATCGACGACGCGATCCAGCCAGGCGCCGACGGCGCTCTCATCCGCGCCAGGCGGAGGGGGCGGCAGGCCCTCGGCGGCGAAGGCCCGGGCGATGACGTCGAAATCCATCGGATCCTCGTCCTGAACGGGGGGCAAAGAGGGCGTGGCGACCGAAGCGAGGGCCGGGGCGGGTCGCAGCCGGCGTTGGAAAATGCGTTCCCGGAAGTAGGCGATCTTCCGTCCCCGAACCGGCGGCAGGCCGGCTTTCAGCACGATCAGGGCCGTCTGCGGGAGCTGCATCAGCTCCTGGGGCAGCATCAGCGCCCGGCGCTGGTCCGACACCGTTGTGCTACGGCGGCCCTGGCTCAGTCCCGTCGGCCGGCTGCGGCTGCGGCCGTCCGTCGTATAGGCGCCCAGCCGATCACTGAGCTCCTGGGCGATCTTGAGCTCCTTGGGCGCGAAGACGATCTCCACCCCGCAGTTGGTCATCACCTCCTCGGCCACGTCCGGACCGTAGATGGCCCTCAGCTGGGACGGGCTCTGAAGCACGGCTAGCAGCCGCAGACCGTAGCCGGCGACCCAGGCGAAGGCGTGGGCCAGGACCGGCGCGGGCCCAAGACGGGCGAATTCGTCGAGCACGATCAGGGCGGGCCGGTCGGCGGGGCCGGGCAGGGCGCGGCTGTTCAGGTCGACCAACTGCTGGAAGAGCAGCGCATAGAGCGGCTGGATCCTCAGCATGTTATCCGGCGTGGCGCCCAGATATCTCGAGAAGGTCTGTTCGAAACTCCGGGTCCGCACCCGGATCGAGGCGGTCGCGTCAGGGGTGCGGCGCGGTCTGATCGACCCCGGATGAGGGAGGGGGCGGGCCAGGAACTTCTGTGATGAAGCCCGGCGTTTCACCGTCGATCGCCGCCGACACTCTCGCGTCCCCTGGCTCTCGATCGGCGGCTATCGATCCCGGAACCCGCCGCGCTTGATCCTATACCGCTTCCACGCACTTCGCGAGCAGCCTTGACCGGATGACCTTGAGGGGAAAAACACCCAGATGCCCAAGTACGCGCCCCTCGCCACATTCCTTCGCCGGCAAAAGCAGACGACTGTGACGCTGACGTTTCGGGACATCGAACGGATCGTCGGCGCCCTTCTCCCGAAAGCCGCAACCGCCGACGGCTGGTGGCGCGAGGGCCCGTCGGGGCCGTCGGCGCCTCAGCACATTGCCTTGGCAGAGGCAGGGTTCGTCGCTGAGCCGCAGGTACGCGGCGAAGTCGTGCGTTTCGTGGGGTCGCCTCAAAGTCGCGTCGTGCTGACGGATGTCGAGCCGAATCCGAAAGTGCTCGGTGATCGTACGGCTCCGGGTGACGCAGGAGACGACCGGCTTGCGTCAATGAGGGTCGGCGGGGCCCTGAAGCGCCGGCGCGTCTGACGGAGCTGCCGTCGGCGCCGGCTGGACCGGTTCCGCCGGAGCTTGATCGGACTTCATCTTGTCGCAACAACTCATGGCGGCATTGGCCGCCATCTCCGTGCAGCACTCGTCAGCTTGAGCGGCCAGGGCCGCTCCCGCGCTCAGAGCCAGGATCGCGCCGGCTGCGGCCAGCAGGTTGGAAACTCTCATTCGTTCCTTCCTAATCAACCATAAACCTGACCGAGCCAGTAGTCGTATGACCATTCAGACGCTCTGCGGCCCAAACCGCGGTATAGGTTCCTGAGGCGAGGCGCGGAAGCGCGGCGCTGGCTGTGGCTGCGGGCGGAACCAAACGACCGTTGACGACCACCGGGCCTGGCCTTCAGCGGTGAGGGTCACCGTCTTCAGCATCATGGGATGGACCATCGGGGCGTCGTTCACCCGGGTGACTTCCACCCGCTCGTAGTGTCCGAAGCGGATCGGCTCGAAACTGTATCTGAGCGGCACTAAACACTCGGACGTCTCGGACAGGAGGTGTCTCAGGTCGGGATGAAGCAGCTGCGGCTTTGTGTGATCTTGAAAAATCGAGGGGAAGATTTCCAAGGCGCGTAAGTGACAGTAGGGGCGTCCCTTCCAAGGAGTTTGAGTTGACCCGTTTCAAGATCGCATCACTCGCCGCGACCGTCGCGGCGCTTTCCCTGGTCGCCGGTCAGGCGGACGCGCACGCGCGTCTCGTGAGCGCCACGCCGGCCGCCGGCGCCGCGGTCGCGGCGCCGCGCACCATCAGTCTGACCTTCAGCGAGCGCGTGGCTCCGGCCTTCTCGGGGTTCGACCTCGTCAACGCCGCGGGCGCGACCATTCGTGTCCAGACGCGGGTGTCCGAGGACGGCAAGACGATCTCGGGCGCTCCGGCGAGGCCGTTGGCGGCCGGGGCCTATGTGGTCAACTGGCGGGTGGCGTCTCCGGACGGGCACCGGATGACGGGGTCCACCAACTTCTCGGTCCGCTGATCAGATGGAGACAACGGTCGTCCTGCTGAGGCTGGGGCAGTACATCGGCGCCGTCCTGCTGTTTGGCGTCCCCCTGTTCTTCGCGTTCAGGATGCCCATGTCGGACGCGGCCGCCGAAAGGTGGCCGCGAACGAAGCTGCTGGTCGCCGCCGTGGCGACCGTCCTGGCTGCTCTCGCCAACCTCGTGGTCCAAACCGCCGTGATGGCGGGATCGCTGACCGAGGCGCTGAAGCCGGAGTCGCTGTCCTACGTGGCATTCGGCACGGGCCTGGGCGTCGGCTTCCTGGTTCGCGCGGCGATGGCCCTTTTGGCCGCCGTTCTGCTGATCAGTCTGAAACCGGGACGCGGCGGCTGGATCGTGCTGACCGTCGTCGGCGCTGTGGTCAGCGCCAGCCTGGCCTGGACCGGTCACGGCGCGGCGACGGAAGGCGTGGGCCGCTGGCCGCATCTGATCGCCGATGTCGTTCACGCGCTCGCCGCCGGACTCTGGCTCGGCAGTCTGGTCGCGTTGTTCCTGATGCTGCGGACCCGCCACGGGCACGCGGCGGGCGCGCCGGTGACTCACGCCGCCCTGGAGGGGTTCGCCGGTCTGGGAACGCTCGCCGTCGTCCTGCTGACGATCACGGGTCTGGTGAACAGCGCCTATCTGATCGGGTTCAGCCGGCTCGGGAGCCTGTTGACGACGCCCTACGGCGTTCTTCTGATCCTGAAACTCGTCCTGTTCGCCGGCATGCTGGCCCTAGCGGCCTCGAACCGCTTTGTCCTGACCCCGCATCTCGGATCGGCGCTCGAAGACGATCACGCCCGTCCGCTCGCCTTGCGCCGCCTGCGGCGCAGCCTGGCGCTGGAGACCGTGCTGGCGGCCCTGCTGCTTCTGATCGTGGCGATCATGGGCACCCAGGCGCCCCCCGCCGCCATGATGTGAACCTCGCCGAGCTTTTGTGAAGGATCGGCCTGCAGCGCGGGAACGGGAGACTTGGCCGCGGGGGAGGTCGATCGCGACCCCGACTGCGGACGATTGAACCAGGCCTGGGTCGGTCGGTCGAAGGCGTAGCGGAAGACGGCGGCGCCGCCGAAAGCCGCGGCCAGGCCGACCGCCCAGGCGGTCCATTGCACTGACGGACTCCAACTCCGCCAATCGACGGCGTCGAGCACGCCGAACCACACGATCCGGATCACTTCGTTGGTCAGGAAGATCGCGAACGCCATCAAAGCGAGGTGCTCGACCAGCCTGGACGGGCTCCGAACCGGCAAGGCCCCGGTGGCGAAGATGATGACGGTCAGGAGGCCGAGGGTCGCCAGATTATGGGGTCCCAGAGCCTGCAGACCCGCCACAGCGACCACGGCGGAACCGCCCAGACCGGCGGCCAGACGGGGCGGGCAATAGACCTGCCGGGCGAACAGAGCCACGGCGACGCCGAGGGCGAACAGCGGAAAGGCCCGCAGGAAGCCGAGGCGCAACGGCATCTCGTAGATCGGCAACCCGAAGGCGGCGTGGGCGGACAGGTTGGCGGCGAGCAGCCCGCCCACCCCAAGAGCGAGGATCAGCCATGGGGACAGGCCGCGCGCCGCGCGAGCGAGGAAGGGCAGGCTGACGTAACAGCCCAGGAGCGCCGAGAGCGTCCAGGTCGGCGCGTTCCATCCCTCTCCGCCCGGCACCCCATAGGCCTGCACCAGAAAGAACTGGGCGGGAAACCGGGACCAGTCGAACCATTCCGGGTGGCTGGGTGTTTGGCCCAGGATCGCCGCCGTCAGCACCAGCCCCGCCAGGGCGAGGCTGACGGTCATGTGGGCCGGAACCACCCTGAGAAATCGCTGACGGTAGAAGACGGAAAGTGGAATTCGCCGGTTCGCGAGCCGCTCGCCGTAGACGCGGGCGAGAACGTAGCCGGAGTCGATGATGAAGAAGTCGGTCAGCAGATAGCCGCGGTCGAAGACCGGATGGAAGAGCGGCAAGGGGATCGGAGCGGCCTCGCGGAAGTGATAGAGGACGATCATCGCCCCCACGACGAAACGCAGAAGGTCGAGCCAGCCGCCGCGCGCGATCGGCGGCGGGCATCGGGGCTCATGGGATGCTGGATCTTCCGTCATCCGGCCATCATCCCTCACAGGTGCCAAGGAAGGCTTGCCCGACACGGTGAACGAGGCCTTGCACGCCGGTGCAGTCATGGCCGTCCAAGCGAGGCTCCCGCGAGCCCCGTCTGCGTACATTAGGCGTGGAACGGCGGTTAAGGGAGGGCAGGGATCGGGCAAGCCCGCATGTTCTTGCGCCCGTCCTCAGCGGGTCGGTCAGGACCGAGGCGAGCGGCGTCGGGGTTTTCCGAGGTAGGCCCAGGCGCCGACGCCTCCCAGGCCCGCCATTGCGACGCCGCAGAGCGCCGTCACCGCGCCATAGAGCCAGCCGCCAACCGAACTGGCGTGCAGGGGGTAGAAGGCGTTATAGACCCGAACGCCGGTCGGCAGGGCGTCGGCGTTCGAGGTCGCCACCACCCGGCTGTTGGCCGGATCGAAGAAACGGGTCGGCTCAGCGGTCGCCGGGGCCTAGGGCTCCGGCTGGGTGAGGGCGGCAGGATCGCGCGCGGCGCGACGCCCGTCGAAACGACGTCGGATCCAGTTTCTGCCGGGCTTCTCGACGAGCAGATGCAGCGCGGCCGCCATCAGGGCCGTGGCGATGAACAATCCGATCAGTTCGACCGGCGTGATGCGGAAGGTGCTGTCGACGCCGCGCAGTTCGGCCACGACGCCCTTCCAGGCCACGATCACCGGCATGTGCACCAGATAGAGGGCGAAGGACGCTTCTCCGGCGAAGACAAGGCCCGGGGCGGCGAGGGGGCCCTCGCAATCCGCCCGCGCGAGCAGGGACCAAGTCAGAATCACGGGGGCGGCGAGGGCGACGATGATGCGATCGTCCAGTGATAGCTGCATCGCGCCCAGCAGCAGGCCGGTCGTGGACAGGGCGGCCGCGGCGGCCACGGGCGGGCTCCAGCGCCAGCGATGGCCCAGCCCGTAAAGCGCCATGCCGACCAGGAATTCCGGGGCGATCCGGAGAATGCCGAGCGAGTCCTCGGCTCGCGGAAGAACCTTGCCGAACGCCTGGACGTAGAAGGCGTCGAGGACGACGAACGCCGCGGCCCCGATCCCCAGCAGCACCCAGGGCCGCGTCCGCAGACGCAGGGCCAGCCAGGCGTAGGCGGGGAACAATAGGTAGGCGAACCACTCGGCAGACAACGACCAGCTCGGGCCGCTCCAGTTCACCTCTCCGTTGGTAGGAAACCACGATTGGATGAGAAACAGCGTCTGGAAGAAGCCCAGCACCCCATAGCCCTCGGCGTTGAACCGAACGCCTGCGGCGGTCGCGCCCAGGACCATTATCAAGGCGCCCGTCAGAACCGCGATGTGCAGGGGATAAAGCCGCGCCAGCCTGGCGACGATGAAACGCCGGTAATTGAAACCGCCGCTCGCGAAGGCTGGACCGTAGACGTGCGCCAGAATGAAGCCCGACAGCATGAAGAAGGCGTCCACCGCCAGCCGGCTTCGCTCGATGATCGGGCTGAAGCCCAGGGCCGGATCCCATTGGAGCTGATAGTGGAACAGCACCACCCCCAAGGCGAGGAACGCGCGCAGACTGGTCAGGGCCCTGAGATCGGCGGGATAGCCGTCTCGGGTCGGCGGTACGGATGTCATTCGCGATGGCCCCCCAAGGGCGGCGGATCAGCACCGCCGCCATATTGAGATACGCATCGGGCGGGAACATCCCTCATGCGCGACGCCAGACGGTGCCGGCCGGTCATACGGGACGTCCAAGTCTGGCTCGCGGCTCGGCATGCCCTCAGCCGGTTTGCCAGCCTGGACCGCTGCGGCTCTGGGTGAGGGCCGGCCCCCGAGACGTGAAGCGTCCATGTCCCTCAGCCGAACGAGAGGATGTCCAGGCCGACCGCCGGGCCTGGCGACCGGACGCCGAGAGTCGGTCCCCGGCTAGCGGGAAGCGCGGCCCAGAAGTTCGATCAGTTCGGTCGCCTTGGCCTTGCGGTCGGCGAGATCGTCACCCGCGATCGCGCCCATGACGCAGTGATCCATGTGGTCCTTCAAGACCTCGCTCTCGACGCGCGACAGCGCCGCCCGAACGGCCTGGAGCTGGGTCAGGACGTCGATGCAGTAGCGGTCCTCCTCGACCATTCTGGAAAGGCCACGCACCTGCCCCTCTATGCGGCTCAGGCGGTTCAACACCTTCGGCTTGATATCGGTCTGCATCCTGTTCCTCGTTCCGACCGTTCGATCCTACCTCACCGTCACACCTTGCGCGATACCCCCCGTGGGGTATATTTGGCAGTGAGGTCGTCCGAGGAGCCGTCATGGCTACGTCATCCCATTCCCATCCCGCCGGTCACGGCTGCTGTTCGAACAAGACGCCTCGGGACGCCGCGCAGGCGATCGATCCGGTTTGCGGCATGACCGTCGATCCGGCGACCACGGCGCATCGGGCCACCCACGAGGGGGAGGAGTATGTCTTCTGTTCGGCGGGCTGCCGGACCAAATTCGTGGACGATCCGGATCGCTATCTCGGCGAGCGGCCCGAACCGGCTCCCGTCACGCCCGGTGCGATCTACACCTGTCCGATGCATCCCGAGGTGCGCCAGGAGGGACCTGGCTCCTGTCCGATCTGCGGCATGGCGCTGGAGCCGGAGACCGTCACCGCCGAGGCTCCGGTCAATCACGAACTGATCGACTTCACCCGTCGCCTGTGGATCGGCGCGGTTCTGACGCTGCCGGTCTTCGCGCTTGAAATGGGCGGCCATCTGACCGGGCTGGCGATGCGGATACCCGGACAGACCTCCAACTGGATCCAGTTCGCCCTGGCGACGCCGGTCGTGCTGTGGTCCGGCTGGCCGTTCTTCCAGAGGGGCTGGGCATCCATCCGCAATCGCAGCCTCAACATGTTCACCCTGATCGCCATCGGCGTTGGTGCGGCCTGGATCTACAGCGTGGTCGCGGTTCTGGCGCCGCATCTGTTCCCGGCGGCGGTCCGGCGGATGGACGGCAGCGCGCCGGTCTATTTCGAGGCGGCGGCCATCATCACCGTCCTGGTGATGGTCGGCCAGATCCTGGAGCTTCGGGCGCGCGAACAGACGTCGGGGGCCATCAGGGCCCTGCTGGACCTCGCCCCGAAGACCGCGCGGCGCGTCCGCGACGACGGCGGCGACGAGGACGTCACCCTCGATCAGGTCGCTGTGGGAGACCGGCTGCGCGTCCGTCCCGGCGAGAAGGTGGCGGTCGACGGAGAGATCCTGGACGGCCGGGTCACCCTCGACGAGTCCCTCGTCACGGGTGAATCCATGCCGGTGACCAAGGACGTCGGCGACAAGGTCGTCGCCGGGTCGCTCAACAAGACCGGCTCGTTCGTCATGCGAGCCGACAAGGTGGGCGCCGACACCCTCCTGGCGCAGATCGTCCAGATGGTGGCGCAGGCCCAACGCAGCCGCGCGCCGATCCAGCGGCTGGCCGACAAGGTGTCGGGCTGGTTCGTTCCGGCCGTGATCGGGATCGCCGTTCTCGCCGCGATCGTCTGGGGCCTGGCCGGCCCCGAACCGCGGCTGTCCTACGCCCTCGTCGCAGCGGTCTCCGTGCTGATCATCGCCTGTCCGTGCGCCCTGGGCTTGGCCACGCCGATCTCCATCATGGTCGGGGTGGGGCGCGGCGCTCACGCCGGGGTGCTCATCAAGAACGCCGAGGCGCTGGAGCGCTTCGAGAAGGTGGACACCCTGGTGCTCGACAAAACCGGCACCCTGACGGAGGGGCGCCCCTCGGTGACGGCCGTCCGGCCAGCCGATGGGTTCGACGAGGCCGAGCTTCTGAGACTTTCCGCCAGTCTTGAGCGGAGCAGCGAGCATCCGCTGGCGGACGCCGTCGTTCGGGCGGCGAGCGACCAAAATCTGGTTCTGTCCGAGGCGTCGGACTTCGACAGCCCCGTCGGGCGCGGCGTCACCGGGGTCGTCGACGGCCGCCGCGTGGCGCTCGGCAACAGCCGTTATCTGGCCGAGATCGGCGTCGACGTCGGGCCTCTGGAAGCCGGGGCCGATACGCTTCGCCAAGACGGCGCGACCGCCATCTTCGTCGCCGTGGACGGGGCTGCGGGCGGCGTGCTGGGCATCGCCGATCCAGTCAAGGCGACGACCGCCGAGGCCATCCGCGATCTGAAGGCGTCGGGGCTGCGTCTGGTGATGATGACCGGCGACAACCGCACAACGGCCGAGGCGGTGGCGCGCCAGCTCGGCATAGACGACGTTCAGGCCGAGGTTCTGCCCCAGGACAAGGCGGCGGTCGTCGAGCGGCTGAGAGCGGAGGGTCGGATCGTCGCCATGGCCGGAGACGGTGTGAACGACGCCCCGGCCCTGGCCGCCGCCGACGTGGGGGTGGCCATGGGCGCCGGCTCGGACGTCGCGATCGAGAGCGCCGGGGTCACCCTTCTCGGCGGCGATCTCCAGGGCCTCGTCCGGGCGCGCAAACTGTCCCGTGCGGTGATGAGCAACATCCGCCAGAACCTGGTCTTCGCCTTCGGTTACAACACCCTCGGCATTCCGATCGCGGCGGGACTGCTCTACCCGGTCTTCGGCCTTCTGTTGTCGCCGGCCCTGGCGGCGTTGGCGATGGCCCTGTCCTCCGTCAGTGTTATCGCCAACGCGCTGCGGCTCCGGGCCGTCCGACTCTGATGGATGTCCCCTGGCCAGAAAGCCGTCGCAGACGAGAGCCGCGGGGGGCGCCAATACGCATTCCGGCGACCGATCCCTCGCCTGATCCAACGGCGTTCGGGAATATTTAATCACGGCGGAACCGTGGCGCCGGGGCTGGATTACGCTGGACGATGTCCGGCGTGGGCAGTCGGGGCAAGGGACCAAACTCGCACCCGCCGCAGCGTTGTCGGACGCATCGTTCGTCTGGCCGTCCGGCGATCCGCCGGCGACCCCCTCAAGCGGAGACGCCCTATGCTCATCCCGACTTTCACCCGCACGTCTCTCCTGGTCGCCGGCTGTTCCGCTCTCGTTCTGGCGGCCTGCAGCCCGTCGGCGGAACCGCCGGCGAACACGGAGGCCGAAGCCTCGGCTCAGACGCAGGAGCCGATGGCCATGGCGCAGACTCCGTTCTCCGCCGCCGAGGCCAAGATGCACGAGGCCATGATGTCCGCCATGGGCGCGGATGCGGGCGAGACATGGGCCCGCAAGATGATCCCTCACCACCAGGGCGCGCTGGACATGTCCGAGATCGTGCTGAGGGACACACAGGACGCGGATATCCGTCGCATGGCCCAGAAGACCATCGAGATGCAGCCCGGCGACATCGCCGAGCTGCGGCGCTGGCTTGAAACGAACGTGGGCGCCGCCGCCGGCGCGGCGGCTCCAGGCGGAAGCGCGGAAAATCCATACGCGACGGCCGAGGCCGAGATGAAGGACGCCATGATGGCCGCGACCGGGGCCGACACGGACCAGACCTGGGCTCGCAAGATGATCGCGCATCACCAGGGCGCCCTCGACATGGCCCAGGTGGTGTTGCGCGAAAGTCAGGACGCCGACATCCGGCGCATGGCGCAGATAACGATCGAGATGCAGACCGCCGACATCGCCGAGTTGCGCGCCTGGCTGGACTCCCATCCGGCCGGCGCTGCCTGATTGGCGATCGGAATGTGATTGAAGAGCGTTGTCGCGAAAGGACCGATCCATGGAAAAGATGAAGACGATGGACTCAAAGATGAAGACGATGGACTCGATGAAGGGGAGCTACCGTTCCTTCGGCGTCGAGCTCATCGTGGATTTCATCATCATGTACCTGGTGATGTACACGATGATCGCGTCCCTCAATCACTTCTATTTCAACCTCAACAACGTCTACATGACGCTGATGATGGTGTCGCCGATGGCCATCCTCATGCTGATCTTTATGCGATCGATGTATCCGTCGAAACGGACCAACCTTCTGATCGGCGGAGCCGCCGCCCTGGTGTTCGCGGTGAGCTTTTACGGCATGCGGACCCAGGCGGCGGTGGGCGACACCGAGTTCTTGAAATCGATGATCCCGCACCATTCCGGCGCCATCCTGATGTGTCAGCAGGCCTCGCTGACGGATCCGGAAGTGCTGGGTCTGTGCGAGGAGATCGTCAGCTCCCAGGAGAGGGAGATCGCCCAGATGAAAGCCATCCTGGCGAGGCGCTGATCCAGCGCTAGGCGACGGGAGTTTCCGGCCCGGTCGGCTCTGCGGCAGCGTGTCGCGAGGGCCGACCGGGTCGCCTGCGTAAAACCATATAGATCGTCGCCTCGCCGAGGCACGGTTCTGACTTTGAGGAGTATCTTATGAAGCTGGATCGTCGACTGCTGCTGCGCGGCGCCGTCGCGGGCGGCGGTCTCGCCGCCTTGCAGGGCCTGATGCCCGCCTGGGCGCAGACGGGCTCGCCGGGGCTGCGGTCGGACCTGCCTACCCTGACTGGGCCGAATATCGATCTGACCATCGGTCAGACGCCCTTCACCGTGAACGGGCGCACCGCGACGGCCACGACCATCAACGGCGTGCTGCCGGCGCCGGTGTTGCGGCTGCGCGAAGGCCAGAACGTCCGTCTGGCGGTGACGAACACCCTGGACGAAGACACCTCGATCCACTGGCATGGGATTCTTCTACCCTTCCAGATGGACGGGGTGCCCGGGATCAGCTTCCCAGGCATCAAGCCGCGCGAGACCTTCGTCTACGAGTTTCCGATCAGGCAGTCCGGCACCTTCTGGTATCACAGCCACTCCGGCCTGCAGGAGGCGCTCGGCCACTACGGGCCGATCGTCATCGATCCGGCCGGCGCCGATCCGGTCGCCTACGACCGCGAGCATGTGCTGGTCCTGTCGGACTGGAGTTTCATGCATCCGCACGAAATCCTCGACAAGCTGAAGAAGAGCCCCGGCTACTTCAACCGGCAGCGCACGACCCTGGCGGGCCTCTTCTCCGGCGAGGACCGCATGAGCCTGGAGGAACGGCGCATGTGGGGCCAGATGCGGATGGACCCGCGCGACATCCTCGACGTGAATGGGACGACCTACACCTATCTGATCAATGGACACGGCCCGCAGGAGAACTGGACCGGCCTGTTCCGACCCGGCGAACGGGTGCGGCTGCGCATCATCAACGCCTCGGCCATGTCGATCTTCAACGTCCGCATCCCCGGCCTGTCGATGACCGTGGTCCAGGCCGACGGCGAGAACGTGCGCCCGGTCGAGACCGATGAGTTCCAGATTTCGGTGGCGGAGACCTACGACGTCATCGTCCGGCCGACGGAAGATCGTGCCTACACAATCGTGTCCGAGGCGATCGACCGCTCAGGCATGGGCCGGGCGACCCTGGCGCCGCGTCTGGGCATGACGGCCGAGGTCCCGCCGCTTCGGGAGGTTCCTAATCTGACCATGCGCGACATGGGCATGGGCGGAATGGATCACGGTTCGATGGACGGCATGTCCGGAATGGATCATGGCGCGATGACCGGCATGGATCATGGAGCCTCGACGCAAGGCGGGGCTCCGATGGGAGACATGGGCGGCATGTCCATGAGCGGAATGAACATGCGCGACCCTGAAAACGCTCCGCCAGACATGGCGGTTGGCGTCGGCGTAGACGCCATCGCCATGGATCCGGCCAATCGCCTGGGTGAACGGCCGATGGGGCTGGAAGACGTCCCGCACCGGGTGCTGGTCTATACCGACTTGGTGTCGCTAGTCCCCAACAGGGACCAGCGCCCCCCGTCGCGCACGATGGAAATCCACCTGACCGGTAATATGGAGCGGTTCATGTGGGGCTTCGACGGCCGCAAGTTCAGTGAGTTGGTCGAGCCCATCCGTTTCGAGCGCAATGAGCGAGTGCGGGTGACCCTCGTCAACGACACCATGATGGCTCACCCAATCCACCTGCATGGCCACTTCTTTGAGTTGGTCACGGGCGGACCGGCCGGGCATCAGCCGCTCAAGCATACCGTCAACGTCGCCCCCGGCGGCAAGGTGACCTTCGATCTAACCGCCGACGCACCGGGCGACTGGGCCTTCCACTGCCACATGCTGATGCACATGCACGCGGGCATGTTCAACGTCGTCACCGTCCGCCCGATGTCAGGAGCCTCGTCATGATCCGTCGGTCCGTGGGTCTCGTCCCTCTGCTCCTCGCGGCCTCGGCCGGCCCGGTGTTCGCCCAGAGCCACGCCGGGCACGGCGCGGCGGCTAACGCCGTCCAGACCGCCGTCCAGCTGCCCGCCGGTTGCGTCCGGCGCGGCGCGCCGACGGCGGATCCGTCCCGCGTCGGAACGCCCGGGGCGCCGGTCTGCCCGACCGGCGCCGTGCCCGAGCGCGCGCCGGCGTCGGCGGATCCCCACGCCGGGCACGACATGTCGACGATGGGCCAGACCGCGCCCGCGCCGGCCATGCCGGCGGGACATGACATGTCGACCATGCAGAGCGGCCAACAGCCGGCCGCCGCCGGTCAGCCGGATCCCCACGCCGGGCACGACATGTCGACGATGCGGCAGACCGCGCCCGCGCCGGCCACGCCGGCGGGCCACGACATGTCGACCATGCAGAGCGGCCAGCGGCCGGCCGCCGCCGGTCAGCCGGATCCCCACGCCGGACATGACATGTCGACGATGGGCCAGACCGCGCCGGCGCCGGCCATGCCGGCGGGACATGACATGTCGACCATGCAGAGCGGCCAACAGCCGGCCACCGCCGCTCAGCCGGATCCCCACGCCGGGCACGACATGTCGACGATGCGGCAGACCGCGCCCGCGTCGGCCATGCCGGCGGGACATGACATGTCGACCATGGGGCAGATGCCCCCGGGTCATGACATGTCGGCCATGGCGATGCCGCCCGACGTGCCGACCAGCGCGGACAACCCGGGACGCCCTCCGGAAATGCCCCTTCCGCCCGGGGCGACCAGCGGCCCCGCTCACGCCGCCGATACCCTGTTCGATCCCGCGGAGATGGCGGCGGCCCGCGAACAGCTTCGCGTCGAGAATGGCGACGTGCGGACCACCGCAGTGATCATTGACCAGCTCGAAGCGAGTTTCGGAGACGGCGAAGAAGGCTACGCGCTGGACGCGCAGGGCTGGACCGGCGGCGACATCAACCGCTTCTGGTGGAAGTCGGAAGTCGAGGGCGACTTCGACGGCGAGGTCGAGGAAGCCGAGATCCAGGCCCTTTACAGCCGGGCGTTCCGGCCCTTCTTCGACTTCCAGACGGGTCTGCGACAGACCTACCGTCCGGAGGGCGATCGAACCGATCTGGTCGTGGGCGTTCAGGGCCTCGCGCCCTACTGGTTCGAGGTCGATGCGGCGGCCTTCCTCTCCAACAAGGGTGAACTCACGGCGAGGGCGGAGGCCGAATACGATCAGCGGATCACCAACCGCTGGATCGTGCAGCCTCGCGCTGAAGTCGTGCTGTCGGCCGAGGACATCCCCGAGCTCCGGATTGGATCCGGCCTGACGTCGCTCCAGATCGGGGCTCGGCTGCGGTACGAATTCCACAAGGAGTTCGCCCCCTATGTCGGCCTGGAATGGACCAAGAGCTTCGGGAATACGGCGGACTTCCTCGAAGCCGATGGGCGAAGCTCGGAAGACACGCGCCTCGTCGTCGGCATCCGGACGTGGTTCTAGCGAAGGTCGGCGGCGGCGGGCCTCGTCTGATCCTTGGCCCCGATAGGCGGTCGCGGATCGTCGCCGAGGCGCGGCGTCCCCGGTCTCGGCGGCTGGAAAGGACGGGGAGGTCTCGGTGAGGCCGCGGCCCCTCTCGGCCGTGGTCATCGACCTCGACGACACCCTACTCTCGGCCTACCGCCGGCCGGATCTGGCCTGGCGGAGCGTCTGCTTGACGATGCAAGCCGAGTTGGGCGGCCTCGCCCCGGATGTCGCGGCGCAGGCGCTGACGCGGGCCGGGCAGGCGTTCTGGCGCGACCCGCGGTGTCATGAGTTGGGTCGCGCCGACCCACAACACGCGCGGCGCCTCATCGCGACAGTGGCCTTCGAGACCCTGCTTCGGGAAGGCCATCCCGCACCGGCTTCCGAAACGGTCTCGAGCCTCGCCGACGCCTTCAGCCGGCGGCGGGACGAAGAGATGCGGCTCGAGGCGGGGGCTGAGGCCCTGCTGCTCGACTTGCGCGACGCGGGCTATCGCCTCGCGCTTCTCACCAACGGCGCCGGACCGTTGCAGCGCGCCAAGATCGAACGGTTCGGTCTCGAACCGTATTTCGATCACATTCAGATCGAGGGCGAAGTCGGCGTGGGAAAGCCCTTTCCCGACGCGTTCAGGCGTGCGTTCGCCGCCCTGGCCGTCGAGGCCCCCGAGGTCTGCGTGATCGGCGACAGCCTCGAATGGGACATCCGTCCGGCCAAGGCTCTGGGCTGTCGGACCGTGCTGTATGATCCGGAACGGGCCCTTGAGGCCGAACCCCGTCACGGGGACGCCGACGTGGTGGTCGGGACCTTGACGGGCCTGGCGCGTTGTCTGCCTGCGCTTCACACTCAGCGTGAATGAAGGGTTCGGCGTGCGGGATACCGCCGCGTCGCTTTTAAGCCGCCCGCGATCGAGGTGCGCCAGATCGACGATCCGATCGCGCAAGAAAAGCGCCGCGCGGCGAGCCGCGCGGCGTTCCCCACCTCGGTTTCGGCCCCTCAGGAGGCGGGAGGCCGCCTCCTCAGTGAACCATGAAACGGACAACGCCGTTCATCTGATGGCCGTCGGCGCCCTTCGCGGTCCAGGCGGCGGCGTAGGAGCCGGGCGCGAGGGCCGGAAGCGGCGCGCTGACCGTGACCGCGGGGGCGGTCTCCGCTGACACGGCCACATCGACCGCCTGGTTCGACGGTCCGCCGGTCAGACGAAGGGACGTCAGGACCATGGCGTGCGGGAAAGTCGCCGAGAAGGTGGTCGGGGCGGAGGACAGCATGGCGTTGTCCGCCGGAGTGGTCGCCACGCCATTGGCCGGCGCCTGCATGGCGGCGTGGTCCTGCGCCGACATGCCGGCATGCGACTGGCTCTGGGCCTGGGCGGCCGACAGAGGAGCCAGGGCCGCGAGGGCGGCGAGAGGGGCGAGTATTGAACGGTTCATCGAAAACTCCTGGACTTCAAGCGAACTACTGTTTGGGCGGCATGGTCATGCCGTCCATCTTCGACATGTCATGGCCGGCCATCGGATCGGCAGGCGGCGGTGTCGGCTCTGGCGCGGGCGCGGGCCGGGGGGCCGGGCGGGGCGCCGATGCCTTGGGAGGCGCGGCCGGGGTTGATGCGGCAGGGGCGGGCGTGGCGGCCTGCGGCGGCGTCGACTCGGGGGTTGCGGCCGGCACGGCTTCCATCGGAGCCATCGCTGAAGCGTCCGGCGTCGGCTCGGCGTCCACCGGTTGAGGCTCGGCGGCGGGCTGGCAGGCGCCCAGGGTGACCGCCGCGGCCGCGGCGAGGATCGGCAATCTCATGTGGCAAGCTCCTGATAAGAGGGCGACGGTCAGGTATTTCCATCGACGCCTTCATACTGGTTTACGCGGGCGAGCGCCGCAGCCCTCGCCGTCCGGCCTTCATCCGCGTCATTTCGGAGCCGGCGGGACGTCGCCCGCGCCGCCCAGGACATCGAACAGCTTGCGACGGGCGCGCGCCACGCGCGTCTCCACCGTCTTGACGGTCACGCCGAGAATTTCGGCCGCTTCCGCCTGGCTGCGCCCCTCGATCGCGGTGAGCAGCAGCGGGGCCTTGAGATGCGGCGGCAAAAGGCTGATCGCCTCGTTCAGACGGGCGAGTCGGTCGCCGGCCTCCATCCGTTCATCCGCCGGCTCGTCGCCGTTCGCCACGGCCAAGGCTTCCGGCGATGCCAGATCGACGTCGCCCCGGATCAGGCGTCGGACGAACCGGCGGCGGCTCCAGTCCCGGCATTTGTTGAGCGCTATGGTCCGGATCCAGGCTTCGAAGGGCCGGGTCGGGTCATAGCGGCGGATGTTGATCCACGCCGCCGCATAGGTCTCCTGCAACAGATCCCACGCATCCTGTTCGTCGCCGACATAGCGCCGGACGAAGCGGAACAGGGCCGTCTTGGTCTGCTGCATCAGCGCGCCGAAGGCCGCCCGATCGCCGCCGGCGGCGCGCGCTGACAGGTTCGCTGGACTCTCCACCCGGAACGCTAGCCTTCGTCGGGCGCGAGAGCCGCCACGATGCGGTCGTCGAAGACCTCGGCCTGGGCAGGGGTCAGCACCGACCGCATCTCGAAGACGTGGGCTATCGTCTCCTTCTGAAGGGCGCCCATGGCGACGTGGAAATGGTCGACCGCGGCCTGAACCGGGGGACCGTCGCCGTCGCTCTGTTCGATCGCGCGCGCCAGCTCGAGGTTGGCCGCGCGGACATCGGCTTCGAGCGCGGGCCGACGCGCTGCGAACCGGGCCTCGACCGCCTCGATGCGCGTCAACTGGTCAGGCGACAGCTTGAGATCGTGGTGCACGATGTCGTGCAGGGACGGCGGCTCGCGCCGGCTCAGCACCCAGCTGGCGCTGATCCAGGTGCCCGCGCCGCTGGCGACGGCCGCCAGCACGGCCGTCAGGACGATCGCGCGCCAGCCGCGCATCACCGCCCGGTTTCCAGTCTCACCAGAGGCGACAGGCCCGCATCGACCGTGAAGATGGCCATCTCTCCCGGCGGGCTCGGCGCGGCGGCCGCGCCGACGCCGCCCGCCGTCAGACCGGTGGCGAGGGCCACGGCGACCGCGCCGAGACGGACCTGCGTGGCCAGTCTTTCGCCGCGAAGCGTCTCGACCCGGCTCCAGACCAGCGGTTCGAGCCCGTCGAGCGACCGGCCGATGGGCGTCATCGCGGACTCGGCCAGAATGTCATCCAGTTTAAGCGACATCGAACACTCTCCTTGCGCCCCTACATCCTACTACGGCCAAGACCGTGACATCCCTCGGGCGAGGGGGCGGACCTCGCGCTGCGTAGATAGCAGAAGGGACAGGAGTGGAGAGGGTTTATGACATCACGCGGATTTTTCCCGGCATTGGGACTCGCGCTCGCCTTGTCGGTGAGCGCGCCCGCGATCGCGCACGAGGATCATGACGCCCCGGCGGTTCGCGGCCAGAGCGCCGCATCGACCGCCGAGGGGCCGCAATCGGACATGACGGCCATGCCCGGCATGGCGGCCGACATGGACCACGGGGCCATGATGGCGGACGAGGGTCCGAAACCCATGCCGCAGCGCCTGTACCGCTGGCTCGGCGCCATGCACCCGGCCGCGGTGCATTTTCCGATCGCCCTGTTCCTCGTCGCCGCCCTCCTCGAGATCGCCGCCCTGACCCTCCGGCGTCCGGTCCTGACCCAGGGCACGCGCGTCATCATCGCCTTGGCGGCCATCTCCGCGGTCGGCGCAGTGGCATTGGGCTGGTTCGCCATGGGGATGCCGGGACGGGACGACGCGACCCACGCCTCTCACAGATGGCTCGGCACTTCGATCGCCGCGCTGGGCCTCCTCAGCTGGTGGGCGAAGGAGCACTGGGTCCGCCGGCCGGGGCCCGGGCGCGAGAGAGTCTACATCGGCCTGTTGACGCTCACCGCCGTCGCCGTCGTGATCAACGGCCTCTTGGGCGGCATGCTGACCCACGGCGTGAGACATCTGATGTTCTGAAGGCCGCGCCGTCGTTCAACCTTCTCGTTTTTTCACCCACGCCCGTCCGACACACCTTTCGCGGCCGGCAAACAGGAGCCTCGCCCACGATGTTTCGTTCAACCTTCGCCGGACTGGCGGTCGCCGCTCTCCTCGCCACCGCCTCGCAGGCCCAGACCGCGGACGAACAACAGGTCCGCGCCGTGGTCACCGCCTACAAGACCGCCATCGAGCGGATGGATGTGTCGCAGACGCCGGCCCTGTTCTGGTCCGACTCCGAAATCTTCGAGAACGGCGGCGTGGAGGGATCGTTCGCCTACTATCTGGAGCACCATCTGGGTCCTGAGTTCGCCGATCTCGCTGGGTTCGACTTCCGCGACCACGACATGAAGATCGAGGTCGATGGCGATACGGCCTTCGTAAGCGAGACCTACACCTACCACATCACCTTCAAGGACGGCGCGCGAGCTCCCATAGAACGCCGCGGCGCCGCGACCAGCGTCCTGCGCAAGCGAGGTGACGAGTGGAGGTTCGACATCTATCATTCCTCGGCGCGGCCTTTCCGTCCGGCGGCCTGAGCGCGACCGCGACGGTCAGCGCCGTTTGCACATCGTTTTCTTGAGGTCTCATGGGGTCCCAGTCCATTCCACTCGCACGCCGCAGTCTCATCGCCATGGGAACGGGCGCCCTGGCGGTCGCGGCCTGCGCCCCGGTCGGTCGCGCGTCGAACGAGCTCGCCGTCTACAAGACGCCGACCTGCGCCTGTTGCACGGCCTGGGTGGATCACATGCGCGCCGCGGGCTTCGAGGCGCGGATCAGCGAGCTTCCCAGTCTCCGCTCGATCCGCAGCACCCAAGGCGTGCCCGAAGCCCTCGCGTCCTGTCACACCGCCCTGATCGGGGGCTATGTTCTGGAGGGCCATGTGCCGGCCGAGGACGTGAGACGGCTTCTGGCCGAGCGTCCCAAGGCCGTGGGCCTGGCGGTTCCGGCGATGCCCCTGGGGTCGCCGGGCATGGAGACGCCGGACGGCCAGCGCGAGCCCTATGAGACCCTGCTGATCCTCGAGGGCGGCGGCACACGCGTCTTCGCGCGTCACGGCTAGTCGGGTTCGTTCCATGAAGGTTCTCAGGCTGTCGACCCAGCTTCACAAATGGGTCGCCCTCGTGGTGGGGCTGCAGGTTCTGTTCTGGGTCGGCGGCGGTCTGGTCATGACCGTCATTCCGATCGAGACGGTGCGTAGCGAACATCGCGCGGCCGAACTCAAGCCGGCTCTGCTTGAGGTTGGAGCTCTTCCGACCCTCGCCGTCGTGGCCCGTCGCGCGGGCGTGGCCCCTGTCGAGGCGGAGCTGCGCACGACGCCGCGCGGACCCGCCTGGACTTTGAAACCGGCGGACGGAGAGCCCGTCGTCGTGTCCGCCGTCACGGGCCTTCCGTTCGGGCCGATGTCCGCTGGCGAGGCCTCGGCGTTCGCCCGGACGGGCTACAAGGGCGAGGCGAAGGTGTCCGACGCCGTGCTGCTGGCCACGGCGCCTCAGGAAACCGGCCGGACAGGACCGCTCTGGAGGGTCGATTTCGCCGACCGCGAACGGACGACCTTCTATCTGTCGCCGGCCACCGGAGAGGTCGTGACGCGCCGCTCGGGCGTCTGGCGGTTCTATGACTTCTTCTGGCGGCTCCACATCATGGACTGGAAGACCGGCGAGAACTTCAACCATCCGCTGATCATCATCACGACCTTCCTCACCCTGAGCATCGTGATCACCGGGATCATCCTGCTATGGATCCGCCTAGCGCGTGATCTGAAGGCTTTCCGGGCGTCTCGGCGGACGGGCGGTTCGAGTTGATGCGGGTTGCGGCCGGGCGCGGGCGGGTGGTCAGGTCAGGCGGTGAGAGATTTCGGTCAGGCCTCGCAGGTCGGAGCCGAAGCGCGCGATCGATCCCCGGTGCCGGTCCAACTCCCCATAGGGCAGATATCGGACGTCCAGGTCCGAGATCCGGCTGAAAGCCGGCCGCTGGAGCTGGGCCCGGACATCGCCTTCCCGGCTGTCCGGCGCCACCAGAAAGAGACCGGCGGACGTGTGGAGTTCACGCGAGAGCGCCAGATCCAGCATGCGCACCACGCCGGAATAGATGGTGGTGGAGTGCTCGACTTCGAAGGCCGCCGCCACGCGATCCGCCGCGGCGTCGAGCCAGAGGACGTCGATCAGACGGATCGACTCGGCGCCCGCGCCGTTCGCCAGCGCCGTCGGAAGTTGATCAAGACAGCCCTCGCCCAGACGCGCGCCGTCATGGAGCCGGCTCCGGTCGTTGGCGGCGATCCAGACCCGATAGCCGAGCGCGCGTCCCAGATCACGAAGCCAAGCCTGGATCTCCGTGTGCGTGCGATCCGTCTCGCGCTGCTGCGCCGTCGCCTTCTCGAACTTCACCGCTTCCGCGCGGGCCTGGGCGAGCCGTTCCTCCCACTCCTGGCGCGAAAGCGCGTCACCGTCGGGGGGCGGCGCCGGATACCGCCCGGAGCCGACATCGAACAGGAATCCCGCGAGGGCGCCCAGATCGTTCGACAGAAGGTCACGATATCGGGCGTTCAGCGCCAGGAGGCCTTCCCGCATGGCCAGATAATGTTCCCAGCTGCCGAGCTTCACCTTCGAGCCGGTGATCGCGTTGTAACCGTTGACGATGGCGGTGTTGAACGGGGGCGCATGCGTGGGGTGCAGGAAATAGATCAGGTTGGCGACGGCCGGCCCGAGGCCCTTGATCTTGAGTTGATCGATCGTGCGGATGCCGGAGAGAATCTCGTCGGCTGTGGAACAGCCGCTGCAATGATGCAGCAGGCGGCCGAAGGCGCGCTGGTTCGCCGGGTTCTCGTAGATGTCGGGGATCCTCAACTTGGGCTTCCACAGAAAGGCGTGGTCGGCGCCCTTGAAGATCTGTCGCTGCTCGGCGACGGAATGGACGATGGTCTCCAGGGACGAGCCGCGATAGGCGACACCGAAGCGGCCCGTCTCGATCTCCTCGACCACCTGGCCGATGCCCCGGCGGATCGACCGGAAATTCTTCAGCCGTTCATCCCACAGGAACCAGGTTTGGTAGGTCGCCGAGGGGTCTTCACGCCATTGCGCGATGAGGTCTCGATGTCTGTCCGGCACGCCATCCCTCAGTTCCTGGATCTTTCCATCCCAGCGTAAGCGGATATGCGCTGAAGCGCCACCGGCGCGACTCTTCTGCGGTCAGTTGTGCTCCTGAGGAGCAGCTATGCCGGCCATTCTTGACGATCGCGACCGAACTGATCGGCGCGCCGTCCGGTGCGGTCGCGTCTCGACTTGAAAGCCTGGAGGCGCCCATCTCGGGCACCATGTGCTTTAAGTCCGCGTCCTTCTGTCCGCCTCACCGTGGCCGGCCTCATCGGCTTCTAGGCGCACCCAACACTAGTATACGCTGGCCCAAGCTCACTACGATCTAGATAACGAGGAATCTTGATGTGTCCGGAGGACAGCGGGAGTGAGGCGGAGCCATGTACATCCGGACGTGATCGTCGAGCGGCGTCGTCGGCGGCCGAACGAGCCGGGTAGGGCCGTGGGGACGAAGTTTGAGTTCTAAAAACGTCGGACTTCCAGTTCAGGCTTGCTCGCCCTGAAGCGTGGAAATGATCGGACACGGTCCGCTGTCGCTCGCCGCGCAGGCGCTCGCCAGTCGGCGCAACGCCGCTCTTGCCGCCTCGAGATCGGCGATGGTTCGATCCAAGGCCTCCAGCCTCTCGGCCGCCAGCATACGGGCGCGTGTGCGATCCTCACCGGCGTCGAGCGACAACAGCTCTTTGATCTGGTCGAGGGTGAAGCCGGCCGTCTGTGCGGAGCGGATGAACCTCAGCCGGCGTACATCCTCTTCGCCGTAGCGGCGAACGCCTGACCCCGCGCCGTCGCGCGACCAGCGGTCGGGCGTCGGAAGCAGACCGCGACGTTGGTAGAAGCGAACCGTCTCTACCCCGACGCCGCCGTCTCGCGCCAGTCCGGCGATCGTTCGAACACTCATGCTTGACTCCGTATCATGGTACGGAACTTAAGACGTGCGGCTCGGATTTGAAGATCAAGGAGACTGGCATGGCCAAGACCGCTGTCATCTATCGTATGGTCATGCCTGACCACACCTGTCCCTGGGGGCTGAAGGCCCGCCATCTGCTCAGGAGCCGGGGCTACAAGGTCGAAGACCATTGGCTGACCACGCGCGAGCAGACCGACGCCTTCAAGGCGGAACATGGGGTGAAGACCACGCCCCAGGTCTTCATCGACGGGCAGCGCATCGGCGGCCACGACGATCTGCGCCGCTTTCTGGGACTGAAGGTGCGCGACCCCGAGGCGACGACCTACACGCCGGTTCTGGTCGTTTTCCTGACCACCGCCGTCATGGCCGCGATGCTGAGCCTGACGGTCTATGGCACGCCCCTGACCGTCCGCTCGGGCGAGTGGTTCATCGCGCTGTCCATGATGGCGCTGGCGATGCTGAAGCTTCAGAACATCGAGAGCTTCTCGTCCATGTTCCTGAACTACGATCTTCTGGCCAAGCGGTGGGTGCCTTACGGCAAGGTCTATCCATTCGCCGAGTTCGGAGCGGGCGCCTTGATGGTCGCTGGCGTCCTGACCTGGCTGTCCGCGCCGGTCGCCCTGTTCATCGGAGGCATCGGCGCGGCCTCGGTGATCAAGGCCGTCTATATCGACAAGCGCGAGTTGAAATGCGCTTGCGTCGGGGGTGACAGCAATGTGCCGCTCGGCTTCCTGTCCCTGACCGAGAACCTGATGATGATCGCTATGGCGGTTTGGATGCTCGTCATGGGGTACGGCCGAGCCGCGTCGGCAATGGGGATGTAAGCGCTCGCCGGGGCGCTGGCTGCGCCGCCGGCGGAAAGTCGAATCATCTAGCCCGCCGGGTCCCGGCAAACCGGGGCCCGGTCAGCGCGATCCTGTCGGGGCTCGACGACAGCCCGGCGCAGGTAGGGTGGCGCGAGATCGAAGCGGCGACTTGGCAAGGCGTGCTAGGATAGGGTAGGGGGCTATCCTATGCACATAGCGAACTCCGAGGCTTTGACCAAAAGGGTCAAGCGGATCTCCGGTCAGGTCGGCGCGATCGAGCGGGCCTTGAGCGAAGGCGACGACTGCGCCTCGCTGCTCCACCTGATCGCGGCGACGCGCGGAGCCATCAACGGCCTCCTCGACGAGGTCATCGAGGAACACCTGCGGGAACACGTCGCCAGGCCGGGCCTGTCCGACGCCGAGCGCAAGCAGGCGGCGGACGATGTGATCGAAGCCATCCGCCGCTATTCCAAGTAGGACGACCATGACGACCCCAAGCGACCTCGACGCCTTCGCCCACGACCATGTCTTCTTGGGCGCCGGGCACGACGACAACGCCCGCCGGACGATGTGGGTCGTCGTCCTCACCGCCGTGACGATGCTGGGTGAAATCGCCGCCGGCTATTGGACCGGTTCGATGGCGCTTCTGGCCGACGGCTTCCACATGGCCACCCATGCCGGCGCGCTCGGCGTCGCGGCTGCGGCCTATGCCTACGCCAAGCGTCACGCCAGCAACCGTCGTTTCACTTTCGGGACCGGCAAGGTCGGAGACCTGGCCGGCTTCGCGTCCGCCCTGGTGCTGGGCCTGGTCGCGCTCGGCATCGGCGTCGAGTCCATCCGCCGGCTGTTCGAACCGTCCTCGGTCGCCTTCACCGAGGCGACGATCATCGCCGTGGTCGGCCTGGCCGTAAATGTGGTCAGCGCCCTTCTGCTGTCAGGTGGACATGGACATGGACATGGACATGGACACGGGCACGGGCACGGGCACGGGCACGGTCATGGGCACGGTCATGGGCACGGGCATCATCATGCCCATGACCACCACGATCACGATCATGAGCACGCGCACCATGACCACGAGACCGCTCTCGGGGCGATTCGCAGTCAGGACAACAATCTGCGCTCAGCCTATGTCCACGTCCTGGCCGACGCCCTGACGTCCGTGCTCGCCATTGCTGCTCTGCTGGCCGGTCGCTTCCTAGGCTGGACCTGGCTTGATCCGATGATGGGCATCGTCGGGGCGATCGTGATCGGACGCTGGTCCTGGGAGCTTATGCGAGACACCGGAGCCATCCTGCTCGACACGACCGACGATCACGTCGCGGAGGAGGTTCGGGAGCTGGTGGAAGGCCCCGGCGACGCCCGTATCGTCGATCTGCACGTTTGGCGGATCGGGCCGGAAGCGCACGCGGCCATCGTCTCGACTGTGGGGAGCGTTCCCGCGGCAACCATCCGAGCGCGCTTGAAGCCCGTCCACGAAATCCAGCACCTCACCGTCGAGACACGGTAGGTGGTCAATCGAAGCCCGTTTGAGGCGAACAGCCAAAACTCTAGCGTCCTGCTGGGTTAGAGGGGCCAGACTTCGCTAGGGTGGTCCGCCATGCTACTGAGGGCTGGCAGATGCACGCGATAGATTCGATTGCTGATCGAGATTTTCGATTGTCAATACATCTCGAAAGATGGCGCGATCACGCGTTTTTTACATTGGGTTATTTGTCTAATGTTTTCATCGGCCTTGCGATTAGTCGGGTTGCCAGTCGGTGCCGTGTGTGGCGTGATCCGAATTGCTTATTCCAAACAGATGCTTAGACAAGCGCGAGCAATCGAGTGGGAGTGAGAGGCGGCGGGCATGCGGGTGCGACCTCTGGCGAAGGTGGGGGTTGCTGACAGGGCGACATTGGCGCTCCGGCTCGGCCAATGCGATCCTGTAGGACTACGGCGCTAGATTTGCAGGACGTATGCTCAGCCTATGCTCTTGAGTTGCGCCAGTTGTTGGCGCTCGATCCGCACTTGCCCACCCGTGCCCCGGTCGAAATCGCTGCGATCGGGACATCCGCCTCAAGCACTTCCGCCGCGTCGCAACCCGCTTCGACAAGCTGGCAAGAGACATCCTCGCCGCCGTCCTGCTGACCTCGACCCGCCTCTGGCTCAGGGCTTATGAGTCCAGAACCTAGGCGAACGGAGCGTCGACGGTCGTTTTTATCGACCGTCGACGCCGGCTTTGTAACAACTGCGCGACAGCGCCCGAAAAAAGGAGGGCATCCTCCCGGTGCGGGTGATTTCAGAGATCGCGGGCTTGCTGCCTTGTGAAGGCGCGTGCCAGTCTCTGTGGCCATGGGGGTTTCAGAAGACACAGCGCGTTGGCTTGCGCGAAGCGTGATGCCGCATGAGCCTGCGCTGCGCGCATGGTTGCGCCGGGCGGCATCGCCAGCCGACGTTGATGATATCGTGCAGGAAACCTACGCGAAACTGATCGGTGTCGCGGATGTCGGATCCATCCTTAACGTGCGCGCTTATCTTTTTCGCACGGCCCGGTCTGCTGCAGTCGATCGCTTAAGACGGAAGAGCGTGGTGCCGCTCGACGCCGTCGCAGATATTGACAGACTTCAGGTGGCGGCAGATGCGGTGACGCCAGAAGACGAAGTCGCGGGCCGAAACGAACTTCGGCTTCTCGCGAAAATGATTGACCGCCTTCCCGATAAGACACGCCGCATCTTCATTCTCAGTCGGGTCCAAGGACGCTCTCAAAAAGAGATTGCGCGGGAGACGGGATTCCCGGAAAGCACCGTCGAAAAGCACATAGCCAAGGCCTTTGTCCTCTTGATGGCCGCATACGCCGATGGAGGATATGATGCTCCAGATGCGTCTAGGTTGCGAAACGTGCGGATCGGACGAAGGGCGGATGGCAGAGACGGAAACGGCTGAAGAGATCGATCGCCGCGCCGCCCTGTGGGCCGCGCGGCTTGATCGTGGGCCGTTTTCACCGGCGCATCAGCGAGAATTCGACGCCTGGGCGGGAGAGGACCCACGTCGCCTGGGCGCGTTCGCCCGCGCCCGCGCCATAGCGGTTCATACCAGACAAGCGGCGGCCTTGGCAGGCGGACCCGTCGCCGAACAACCGATGGTCGCGCGACGCTCTCTGCTGGCGGCGGGCGTCGCTGTGGCGATGTTGAGCGGAACGGGTCTGGCCGCCGCCTACTGGCGGCGGTCTCAACGTCTCGACACGCAGCGCGGCGAGATTCGCTCGGTAACGCTGGATGACGGCAGCGTCGTCACGCTCAACACCCTGTCGCAGGTCAGCGTCCGCTATACGCGATCTGTGCGGGAAGTCGTCCTCATGTACGGCGAAGCCCTGTTCGAGGTGGCCGTCGATCCCGTGCGGCCGTTCGTCATGCGGGCTGCGGGCGCGGTGCTGACCACCTATGACGGCGCATTCCTGCTGAAGCGGCTGAATCAGGCGCCGCTCGAGATCGTCGCCTTGGCGGGATCGGTCCATATGCGGGTCGGGCGGGACAGGGCGCACATCCTGACCGCCAACCAGCTGATCAGCCTGGCCGGCGGCGAAGCGACCAGCCCTCGTTTCGTCGATGCGCCCCAAACCGGGCGGCTTCTCGCCTGGCGTGACGGAAAGATCGAGTTCCACAACGACAGCCTCGAACAGGCGGCCGCCGAGTTCGCGCGTTTCAGCGACGTTCCGATCCTGCTGGCGGATCGGAACGTGGCCGAAATGAAGATCACCGGCCTGTTCGAAGCGAACGATCCTGCGGCCTTCGCCCGGGCGGCGGCGCGCAGTCTGAACCTCCGCGCGGAAATCAGCTCGACCCGGATTCAGCTTCTTCACGGTTAAATATTTTCCGGACGCTGGAGGATTTCTGTTCCATGAACCGTCTTGTCTATGTCCGGTGCGCCGGGGGAACATAGACAGACGGATCGGGGGATCTCATGGTGTCGTGGAAGAGTTGGCTGGCGGCGGGCGTCGCCGGCGGGGTGCTTGTCGTGGCCGCCCATGGGGCCGCTGCTCAGGTGAGGCAGTTCAATGTGGCGGCCCAGCCGCTCGCTCAAGCCATTCCTGACTTGGCGCGTCAGGCGGGCGTGACGATTTCAGCGCCCACCGGCCACCTCACGGGCCGCGTCGGACCCGCCGTCTCGGGGCAGATGGACGTCGAAGACGCGCTCAGCCGCCTGCTTGACGGCACCGACCTCTACGTCGCCTCGCATGAGGGATCGACCATCATCCTGCAAAAGCGAACGCCCGGCGACGGACGCGCAGCCGAGGTCGAAGAGGTCGTGGTCGTCGGTAGCCGGATCAGGGGGACACGCATAAACGAAGCCCTGCCGGTCACCGTCGTCGACCAGTCTGATCTGGATGCGATCGGCGCCGCAGACGGCGACGATCTTTACCGCTCCATCGCACAGATGGGCGACGTCGGTTTCAATGAGGCGGACAGCGACAACGGCGGGATCAACAATGCGCGGGGCGATGTGGCTTCGATCGATCTGCGTTCGATCGGCACGGGCAATACGCTGGTACTGCTGAACGGCCGGCGATTGGTGCCTCACCCCGGTACGCAGATTGAAGGCTATGTGCCAGTTCAGACGGTCAACACCAACGCCATCCCGACATTCGGCCTGCGTCGGGTCGAGGTTCTCGCGGACGGCGCTGCGGCGCTTTACGGCACCGACGCGGTGGCCGGCGTCGTCAACAACGTCCTGCGCGACAACTTCGAAGGCTTCACGGTCCAGGCCGCCATGGGGCACGACGAAGGGGGAATGGAGGAATATTCCTTCGATTTTCACGCTGGCAGGGACTTCAACAACGGCAAGACCAACGTCTCAATCATGGGCGGCTACCTGACCCGGGATCCGCTCTACATCTGGGAACGCGACTATGCGACGGTCGCGGGACGGGTGGCCGCCTTCAACGGCCGCGCCTCTGGCCTCGACTATGGGACCTACAGCACGATCACGGCCTGGGCTGAGGGCATCAAGCTGGATCCGACGACCTACAAGAACGCGGGAACCACCACGCGCGTCAACGGAACGACCCTGACATCTACCGCCGGCACCTTCCACGTTCAGCCCAGCACCAACGCCGGCTGCATCACCGGCGCCTATACGACGGGGACCTGTTTCGACAACTCAACCCTGTCGACGACGAGCGAGGACAACAATCTCCGATATGATCTGGACTCTATGCGGACCATCAGTTCGGCGGTGGACCGCGCCAATCTGTTCACCTTCATCAACCACGAGTTCGATAATGGCGTCGAGTTCTTCGGAGAGCTGAGCTACTACTGGGGCGAGACTTGGTCGCAGCGCCAGCAGGACACGCCGCTGGACACGCAGCGCGTCCTCATGTCGCCGACCGCCTACTGGAATCCTTTCGGCGCCACGGGCGTGACGGCCCGGCTGAGCGGATTGTCCGGGGTGCCGACGACCGGTTCAGCGATCCAGATTCAGGACTACCGTTTCGCCGATCTCGGCTATCGGGAGGTCGAGGTCGAGAACGTCACCACCCGATATTTGGGCGGTCTGCGCGGCGAACGCTTCGGCTTCGATTGGGAAAGCGCCTTGCTCTACAGCAAGGCCGAAACGACCGACGAAATGGACGGGGTCAGCATGACCTTGCTCCAGCACGCGATCAATAGGACGACGCCTGACGCCTATAATCCCTTTGTGGGCGGCGACCTGACCAGTCCCCAGAACGGTGCGACGGGTTTGAATAACCAGGAGACGATCGACAGTTTCATGGTCAAGGTCTACCGCTATGCCGAGACCGAGCTCATGCAGTGGGACTTCAAGGTCTCCAAGGGCGACTTCTATCCGGTCCCGGCTGGACATGTGGGCCTGGCGGCGGGGGTCGAGGCGCGTCGCGAAACCTTCGCTGAAGATCGCGACCCGCGTCTGGACGGAACCATCACCTTTACGGACCTGGCAGGCGTCGTATCCCAGAGCGACGTGATGGGCGTGTCCTACACCCCGGACAGCTCGGGCGCCCGCAACGTCTACTCGGCCTTCCTCGAACTGGCCGTACCGGTCGTCTCGCCCGAGATGAACATCCCGCTGGTGCAGTCGATCGACCTCCAGATTGCGGGTCGCGTGGAGAACTACACCCTGTTCGGGACGGTCGGGGCCCCGAAGATCGCGCTGGCCTATCGCCCGACGCCTTGGCTGATGTTCCGCAGCGCCTGGTCGGAAGGCTTCCGGGCGCCGAACCTGCTGCAACTCCACCAGCCGGATTTCGAACGCTCCAACAGCCGGCGCGATTACGCCGCCTGTGCGGTGCAACTCGCTATCGGCGCAATCCCGACGCTGACGACCAGCAACGACTACTGCACCAGCGAAGATCGGATCGAAAAACGGTCGGGGAACACGGACCTCAAGGCGGAGACCTCCGAGAACCTCAGCCTGGGCCTGGTGTTCGAACCCGAACTCTGGTCCGACCGGTTCGGCGACCTGACGCTGACCGTCGATTACTGGAAGATCCGGCAGGAGGATCTGGTCGGAATTTTCGGCGGTACGAACCAACTGATCAGGGACTACTACCTGCGTCAGATGGGTAGTTCGAACCCCAATGTGGTTCGCGATACGCCCAACGCCCAGCAGATCGCCGATGCGGCCGCAGCGGGCCTCGCGCCCGTCGGCGACCTCTTGTACATCACCGACGAGTACATGAACCTGCAGCCGCGCGAGTCTGAAGGCCTCGATTTCCGCCTCTTCTACACGCTGCGCGACACCCCGGTCGGCGACTGGCGGCTCAGCCTCAACGCCAGCCAGAAGCTGAAACTGTATCAGGAGGCCAGCGAACAGCATCAGATCCTGCTGGACGCCCTGGCCGACGGCACGATCGCGGGCGTGACGGTCGGCGGCGTGGAAGACCTGATCGGACAGAACGGCCGGCCGGAATGGAAGTTCACCGCGTCCCTGACGTGGGACCTGGGACAGTGGACCTCAGGCTGGTACACCAGCTACGTCTCCGACTTCGTCGACACCAGCGCCACCTATGTGGATACCGACGACTATTGGGTGGTGGACGAGTGGCTGACCCACAACCTCTATGTCCAATACGAATTCGACAAGGGCGGCCCGCTGGACGGCGCCCGGGTCCGGATCGGCGCGCGCAATCTGTTCGACGAGGACCCGCCGCTGGCCGACGACCGGTTCGGCTACAACGGCAGCGTCCATTCCAACCGCGGCCGCTGGTGGTACGCCAGCATCCGCAAGTCCTTCTAATGGCGACGCCCGGGCGAGGCTGAGGCCTCGTCCGGGCCTCTCTGGAAATCGACATGTCCTCCCTTGCGCCTTCGGCGGGCTTGGCCCGACCGGTGCGGATCGTCACGCGCCTATGGTTCGCCACGCCGCTGTGGCGACGGATCCTGCTGGGTCTGGGGCTGGGCGTGCTCGCGGGCCTGGTGCTCGGAGAACGCGCCGAGGATCTGAAATGGATCGGCGACCTCTTCGTTCGGCTGATCCGCATGTTGGTGACCCCGCTGGTGTTCGTGACCGTCGCCGCCGGCGTGTCGGCCATGTCCGACCCGGCGCGTCTCGGAGCGGTCGGTCTCAAGACCATGGTTCTCTACTTCGGCTTGATGCTGGTGGGCGCCGCCGTCGGTCTGGGCCTGGGCGCGCTGATCCAGCCGGGCGCCGACGTCGATCTAGCGGGCGTCGCGCCCGCGCCTCTGGCCGACGCACAGGATCTCGCCGCCGTCCTCGCCGACATTGTGCCTTTGAACCCTATCGCGGCCATGGCCGAGGGCGACATTCTCGCCGTCATCTTCTTCGCCTTGTTGATCGGCGCCGCCCTGTTGGTGACGGGCGAGGACGGACGCCCCTTGCAGAAAGTTCTGGAGTCCGGATCGGCCGTGCTTCTGCGCGTCGTCCAGTTCGTAATGGAGCTGGCGCCGTTCGGCGTCTTCGCCCTCATCGCCTGGGTGATGGGAACCAGCGGGCCGTCGGCCTTCGTCAGCGTCCTGCGGCTGTCTTGCTGTGTTGTTGTCGGCGCGGCGTTTCAGACCTTCATCGTTCACGGCGCCGTACTGCGTCTTCTGGCGCGAACGCCGGTTCTGCCCTTCTATCGCGACATCGTAGACGCGGTGGCGGTGGCCTTTTCGACCTCGTCCAGCGCCGCGACCCTGCCTGTGGCGCTGCGGGTGGCCCAGAGAAATCTCGGCGTCAGCCCGGCGATCGCCTCGACGGTCTTGCCGCTCGGAGTGACCCTGAGCATGGACGGCGCCGCCCTCTACGTCGGCCTCTTGGCCGCCTTTTCCGCCCAGGTTTTCGGCGTGGCCCTGGGGCCAGCCGACTATCTCGCCATAATGGCGGTCACCGCCATGGTGGCCCTGGGCGCCGCGCCCGTGCCTTCGGCCTCCCTGTTTCTGCTGGCGGCAGTGCTTTCAGTCATCGGTCTGGGGCCGGAGCAGACGGCCTTGATCGTCGGCTTCATCCTGCCCTTCGATCGGCCCCTGGACATGATCCGCACCGTGCCGAACTGCACCAGCGACCTGGCCGTCGCCGTCGCCGTCGCGCGGATGGAGGGCGAACTGAATTTCACAGCCTACAAGGAGAGACCGCTCGAATGACCCGTCCTCAACGCCATCTCTCGGCGCTCCTCGCCGCCCTTCTGGCCGCGGCGCCGGCCGTCCAGGCGCAGGAGCAGCCGCAAGCCCCGCTGAACTCTGATGCAGTTCACCACACGGCGATATCGAACGCCGTCGTCCGGCAGGGCTCGGCCACGGCTGAACAGCGGCTCGGCGAGCGGGTCGTGTTTCGCAGCATGGACGAGCCGCGAACCGAACTGGTCGGCTATCTGTTCCGGCCCGAGGGACCAACGCCCGAATCCGGCGCGCCGGCGGTCGTCCTGCTGCACGGCAGGGGCGGGGTCTATTCGTCCCTGGCCGACGGGGTCTATGAGGCGCGGAACCTGACGCTGCGACTCAAATTCTGGGCCGCGTACTGGACCGACCGGGGGTACTACGCCCTTGTCGTCGACAGTTTCGGGCCGCGAGGCTATCCGACCGGTTTCGCGGCCGGGACCTACAGTTCGCGACCGCCAGAGATCAACGAAGTGACGATCCGCCCCCTGGACGCCTATGGCGCGCTGCGGTTCCTGCGCAGCCTGGAGGGGGTGGCGGATGACCGGATCGGCCTGATGGGCTTCTCCAACGGCGCCAGCACTGTCCTTTCGGCCTTGGCTGACGACAAGCCCGGCGACATGCGGCGGATAGGCTTCCGGGCGGGGCTTGCCCTCTATCCGGGCTGCGGCCTCCAGGGACGGTTCCGGCGGGAGTACAAGGCCTATGCGCCGGTCGAGGTCTTCATGGGAACGGCCGACCAGGAGGTGTCGCCCGAAAGCTGCCGGACCCTGGTTGATCGCGCCCAAGCGGCGGGCGCTTCAGTGAACCTGACCCTCTATCCGGATGCGGCCCACGGATTCGACGATCCCAGCCGCAGCCGCCAGGCGGTCGCCGCCAACGCAGCCGCGACTGAGGATCTTCGCGGCCGCGTCGATCGCTTCTTCGAAGTTCAGCTGGCGCCCCGCTGACTCCAGATCCAGGCGGGCAGGGGCGTCGGCGTCCGGCCGACGCCCCTTTCAGAGTCAGGAGCCCGCCGCTGTCGCCGGGCCGTAGAACAGGGCGTTGAACAACAGCCGCACCGAGGCCCGGGCCTGCGCGCGATTGATTACGTCCGGCCCCAGGATGATCAGCCGACCCTGCCCCATAGGCGCATCGACCACGGCGGCGGCGCCGGCCAGTTTCTCGGGCCCTATGGCCCAGCCGCTCGACACCACAGGGGTCGCTGGGTAACGGGCGGCGATCCGGGCGCCGTCGCGCACGGTGAAGGCCGCGTTCTCGTCGAAGAAGACATCCAGTCGCGCCGGCAGGCCGTAGGCCAGGGGCTCGGCCGGATCGACGTCCATCGCCAGCAAGGCGCCGGGGATGAAGAAGTCGGTGGAGGGCAGGGGCCTGTCCGCGTTCGAGAGCACGTCCTCGATCGGCGCCCCCAGGGCCAGGGCCAGTTTATGGGCCGATCCTGCGGTCACGATCGTGCCCCCGGCCTCGGCGAAGCGGGTCAGTTGCGGCAGGGTCTTCTCTCGCGTCACGGCGCCCAGCCAGGAACGATAGGCCTCGGGAATCGTCTCGGGATCCGGCTGTCCGCGCCCGCTCCCGTTGGGGAAGTCGCCGGGCAGCAGATCAGGCGCGAACACCAGGACGTCGAAATCCCTGTTCAGGTCACCTGCGTCGAGACGCTGGGGGTAAACGACCTCGAAGGGGAACTCGAACTGCTCCAGCAGCCAACGGGTCCAGCCTGCGGACATGGAGCCGCCGTAGCGATCCACCAGACCGATCCGCACCGGCTTCAGCGCCATGGCGTCGCCCGCCGGCGCGCGCGACACCGCCTCGGCGTTCAGGCCCAGCTCGGCGACCGCCTGTTCGACCAGGACGCGCGACGTCTCGCTTTCCGGAATCCACAGGGCCCCGGGCGCCAGGGTGCGCGCGCCGAGACGAACCTCGGTCTTCTGCCAGAACACCGGCTGCCCCGCCTTCAGCAGACGGTTGCTCAGGATGAAGCTGTCGATCGCTGCATGATCGACGACGAAGCCCGCGTCGCCCCGTCCGCGAATCTTACCGGCGGGCACGGCGATCAGGTCCGGCACGCGCTCCAGCGGCGCCTCGAACGGATCGAGAATCCGGTCGAACCTCACCCCCATCTGCAGCGCCAGCGTATAGCCGGTCGCGTCATAGGGCAGGACCGGGGGACCGCCGGGATATCGCAGGTCGTGCGGATGATCCTGCGGTTCGAACATGTCCAGCACATGCGGCCGATAGGCCTGGTTCGTCCGCACGACGAACGACCCCGCCGGATAGGAGGTTCCGGCGATGGAGAAGGCGCGGGTCGCGCGATCCACGTCCACCCCGGTCTTGATCAGGCTGTTGAGGAAGGCGATCGCCGTCGGCAGATCGGCCTGGTCCGCCGGGATGACATAGGCGCGCGGATCGCGCAGCGCCGGATCACGCAGCACCTTGTCGTAAAGGGCGGGATCGGCGGTGCGGCCGGTCTGGCCCGCAGCCGCCTTCAGGGCGTCGATCCGCGACGGCGTGACGCGCCAGGTGTCGGTCTCGCCCCGCGCGATGGCGTTCGCCCCCATACGCCAGATGTTGAACAACAGCCGGTCGCGATTGCGCGAGGCATAGTCCAGCACCGCCCGATTGATCGACAGCGAATAGTCGATCGACTGCCGGAACCGCCAAGTCTGCGGCGCGATCGGGGCCGGCAGATCGTTCCGCGGCAACTGGTTGTCCGGAACCAGGGCGATGCGGCTCGGCGTCGGGTGCCCGGTGATCTCCGTCAACAGGCCGATGGCGTTATGAAAATAGGTGATCGACCGCTCCATCCCGTTGTTCCAGGTCGAATAGGGGGCGCCGCTGCGCATGGTCGCGCCGGGCTTTCCCTCGGCGACCAGCCGGTTGTGCATGGCGGCGGCGACTTCCGACAGGGTGGTCATCGCCAAGGGGTCGTAGTTGTAGTTGAAGGGATCCCGGAACGGCGGCATGAACACGACCGTCCCGGCCGGCGCCGGCTGATGGTGGTTGTAGACGATCTGAGGGAACCACTCCCGGAACAGCATCCGGTTGACGTTGGTCGTCTCCGTCATCGCCGACAGATAATAGTCGCGATTGTTGTCGTGGCCGACGTAGGCCTGATAGAGGCGCGGCAGGCTGGCAAACTCCCGCTTCTCCGGGTCCTCCTCCCGCATGTACCAGTCCGCCACCAGATCCCAGCCGTCCGGATTCAGTGGCGCGAACAGGATGATGACGTCGTCCAGCACCCGCAGGGCCTCGGGATCCTGAGCTGTCACCCATTCATGGACGGCGGCGATCAGGGCCTGGGGCGGCACGGTCTCGGTCGCATGCAGGCCGCCGTCGATCCAGACCACGGCCTTGCCCTCGGCCGCCAGGGCGCGCGCCTCGGCTTCGTCCACGCCTTCGGCCTTGGCCAGACGGCGGGCGATGTCGCGATAATGATCCAGGCGGGCGATGTTCGCCGGAGACGAGACGGCGGCCACATACTGCGTCCGCCCCTCGGTCGTCTTGCCGACCTCCATCAGCTTCATGCGGTCGGACTGGGCGGCGAGCGTGTGGAGATAGGCTTCGAACTGCCGATAGTTGATCAACTGATAATCGTCGCCGACGTCATGTCCAAACGCCGCATTCGGGGAGGTGATATGGTCCGTGTGAGCGGCTGCTGGTCCCCCAAGCAGCGCGCTCGCGATTACAATCGCCGCCAAAATTCGGTTTAACATCTTCTATCTCCGTTCCCGTCCATTGATTTGGACGCACGGCGACCCGGGTTTCCTCCAACCTGGCAACGCAGGCGCTCTAGGAAACGCATCGCACAAACGGGACCATGTCGCGGAGCTTGTCTCCTGGCAGGGCCGTCGGGTTTTCTAGATCCACGGTCGGCAATCGCACTCCTTTGGTTGGGACCCGCAGACGCTAGCTCGCTTGGGTGATCGACGCCATCGGTGGTGTTCACGACGCCGCCATAAGAGTGGCCCACCAGAATAACGTCGCCCTATTCCGGTCCTGCGCGAGGTCGATGGAACCTCCTTGGTCGCTACGCCCGACCACGAGCCGGCCGCCATGATCGCCTATGTGGAGGGACTTGGGCGCCGACCGGCCGTCAAGCCGACGGCGCCCGACTGAGCCTTTGATCTGTGTCAGGCCGGCTGTCGGATCCGCGCCCTCGCTTTCCCATATGATCGGCCAGATCGCGACATCAGATGGGATGTCGACGCTGTTCAGGATGTGCGAGGTGGTGATGCGCCCATGGTTTCGGAAGCCAGCGTGTCGCCCGTTTCGCGAGGCGCAGCCCGTCGCGCCAGAATGATCATTCCTATCGACGTCAGGACGGGGCCGGCGGCCATGAACCCGCGCAAACCCTCCGGGGTCACGCCCGGATGAATTGCGGCGGCGACGATCAGCACGCCCAGCGCCAGGGTGATTTTCGCCAGGGCGCTGAAGATGGCGAAGGCGAGGCCCTGACGGTGGGCCGGAAGGCGGGACGCCCAGTCGCTGAAGCTGGCCCATTTCGCCATGCCCAGCCCGCCGTTGCCCAGGCCGAACAGCCAAGCGCCGGCGATGAAGGCGATCGGCGCGTCGAACGGCGCCAGGAGGAAGACCACGGCCCCGGCGGCCTGGAGCAGAGCCGAAACCGTGAAAAGGGCGATGCGGCGGGACGGAGGAAAGATCATGAGCCAGAGCGGTTGGCCGCAGCAGACGCCTGCGGCGGCGGCGATGATGAGGGCGCCGCCCGTCGTCGATGACGCGAAGGCGCGGGTCGCGAAGTAAGGCTCCAACTTCTGAAACAGAGAAGGGCCCAACATCATCAGGACCATCATGGCGAACAGGGGCCATAGGGCCGCCAAGCCGAGGCCCGATCTCTTCAACGGAGACTGCACGTGAAGGTCGGCTGTATCCGTTGGGCCCCTGAGGCGCCGGTTCAACAAGATCGCCGTCGTGATGGCGATCAGGGCCGCGATCAGCGCCAGGGCGATGAGAATGACGCCGCCGCCGCCGCGCCGCTCAGCAGCGATCAAGGGACCGACCACCACGGCCACGCTCAGATTGCCCAGGCCGCTGGCGAAGATGCGCGTGACCGCGACACGCGACCGCGCCTCAACCTCTGCGGTCGCATTGGCCATCAGGGAGGTTTGAGAGACGTCATAGACGGCGAAGGCGAGGCGAAACAGGACGCCCGTCGTCAGGGCCCAGCCGACGCGCATCGGAAAGGGAAGCAGGGCGGTTGCGACCACCCCCACCAAGGCGACGCCGCTAAAGATCGCGCCGAGGGATTGCAGGCCAGCTGCGCGCCTCATGCCCGCCGACCGGCGAAACAGGATGCGCCCAGCCTGAAGATCGAAGATCGCACTGATAAGAAAACCGATCGCCAAGACGCCGGCCATATGGGCGGGCGTCAGACCTGCAACCTCGGTCAGAAAGAAGGCGAACAGAACCTCTCCGCCGTACCAGAACAGACTCTTTCCGTAGTGAGCTGCACCATAGACGGCGGTTGTGGACCACCGGTCACGCCTGCCCAGCACCGAAACGCCCCCTGTCTCCCGGAAGCTTTTCTGACGCGTCCTAGAGGCTTTCACCTTAGCAGCCGCTTGTGACGGTCTCGCAACTGGGGCGCTGGGCGTCGCCGCAGCCAATCTGGGCGGTTTGGGCAGGCAATACCTTAGTCCTGGTCAATGGACGAGGCATCGCCGGCGCGGCCGGGATCAAAGACGGTTTCGCAAACCTGAGCGGTATTCCGCTGAGCGCCGCGGAGCGCGCGGATATCACCCAGGCGGGTTCCTCGGCCGTTTACGGATCAGACGCCCGTCGCTCACCTCACCACCAGATCGAATAGACCAGGATCAGGAAGGCGATGACGCCGACCCCGGCCAGGTTGAAGCCGAGCGAGGTCTTGTAGCTGATCTTGTCCAGCTTGATCTTCATGGCGTCGGGCTTGGCCGGCGCCAGCAGCGATACGACCACCGCCGCGATCAGCGAGACGATGAAGACGACGCCGACGCGGTTCATGAAGGGGAAGATGAACTGACCCGTCTCCTGCAGCCACCAGAAGACGGCCGACAGAACCACCGAGCCGATGGCGGCGGTCAGGGCGCCGGCTTCGGACGCGCGCTTCCAGAACAGGCCCAGCATGAAGATGACGACGATGCCCGGCGTGAAGAAGCCCGTGAACTCCTGGATGAACTGGAAGGCCTGGTCGAAGCCGCCCAGCAGGGGACGGGCGGTCAGGATGCCGATGATCACGGCGGCGACGGCGGCGATGCGGCCGACCGTGACCAGTTGATGCTCGGGCACGTCCTTCTTGATCTTGGCGTAGAGGTCCAGGGTGAAGATGGTCGAGATCGAATTCACCTTGGACGCCAGCGAGGCGATGATGGCGGCGATCAGGGCGGCGAAGACCAGACCCTTAAGACCGACCGGCAGCAGGTTCATCATCGACGGATAGGCCTGGTCCGGCGCCGGCAGGTTCGGGGCCAGCACCAGGGCGGCCATGCCGGGCAGGACCACGATCACCGGCATGAGCAGCTTCAGATAGGCGGCGAAGGCGATGCCCTTCTGGGCTTCAGGCAGGGACTTGGCGGCCAGGGCGCGCTGGATGATGTACTGGTTGAAGCCCCAGTAGCTGATGTTCATGATCCACAGCCCGCCCAGCAGGACGGCGATCCCCGGCAACTCCTGATAGTGAGGATTATCCGGCGACAGGATCATGTCGAACTTGTCGGGGAACTCGGTCAGCAGGGTGTTGAAGCCGGCCAGCGCGCCGCCCGCGCCGCCGATGGTCGACAGGGCGATGAAGCCGATGATCAGGCCGCCGCAGACCAGCAGGGCCACCTGGACGATGTCGGTCAGGGCCACGGCCTTCAGACCGCCCCACAGCTGATAGGCCAGGGCGAAGACGCCGATGGCGACGATGGCGTAGTCCTGGTTGAAGCCCGTGACCGTGTGAACGGCGATGGCGCCCAGCCACAGGATCGAGGTCACGTTCACGAAGACGTAGAGCAGCAGCCAGAAGACAGCCATCACGTTTCGGATCGTCGGCCCGTACCGCTGCTGCAGGAACTGCGGCATGGTGACGATCTCGTTGCGCAGGAAGATCGGCAGGAAGAATTTCCCGACGATCAGCAGGGTGAGCGCCGCCATCCATTCATAGGAGGCGATGCCCAGGCCGATCACATAGCCGGACCCGCTCATGCCGATGATCTGTTCGGCCGAGATGTTGGCCGCAATCAGCGAGGCGCCGATAGCCCACCACGGCAGGCTCTTGGAGGCCATGAAATAGTCGGTGGAGGTCTTCTGCTCGCCGCCCTTGCTGCGAGAAACCCACTGGGCCAGGCCGAAGATGAAGACCGCGTAGATCGCCAGGATCGCCAGATCGACGCTTGCGAGCGACATAGTGTATCCCCCCGTTCGGCCCATTCATTCGAGCTCGAACCGGAGCCTAGGTTAGGCCCCTGAACGTCGCAACGATTTTGATAGATGCGGCTGGACGTGCTGGAGCCGCTGTCCTTGGGGGGAGGCGGCGATGACCCGCTCGCAGATGTCGGCCGCCCGCGTCCTGCACGCGGCCTCTGGCCTGATGTTCTACGCTCCCTTGGAAGAGATTCCCGAGGACGAGCGTGATGCGACGCAGCGGTGGTCCGGCTCCGCTCAGGCGGTCGCCAAGTCGATAAGGCGTGGGCGGCGCCATCCAGGATTGCCCGTTCGGTAAGGATCGGCGACGCAGAGATGAAATGTTGATGACGCCTGTCAGCTTGGTCTGATCGCTCCGTCTCTCTGTCGTCTGCGCCTTCGGCAGACCTCGGGGGATCACACCAATGAACATCAAATCGCGCTATCTGGCGGCGGCGGGAAGCCTGGCCCTGGTCGCGGCCTTCCCGCAATGGGCGGCCGCCCAATCGCAGTCGCAGTCGCAGTCACGGTCCGCCACGACCGAGGCGGAAGAGGTCGCACAGCCCAATCCCGCCGTCCTGGATGACGTCGTCGTCACCGGCTATCTGCAAGGTCTGCGTCGGTCGATCGACGAGAAACGCAAGAACGACATGATCTCGGACAGCGTCAGCGCCGACGACATGGGCAAGCTGCCGTCGTCGAACCTGACCGAAGCCGCATCGCGCATTCCCGGCGTCTCGGCCGTTCGCAACCACTTCACCGGCGAAGGCGACCGGGTCGTGATCCGGGGCATGGCGACCGAGTACAACGCCTATGCCGTCAACGGCGTCCGCATGGGCGGCACGGGGTCGCCGAACGACAACTTCTTCCGCGGGGTCCGGCTCAGCTTCCTGCCGACCTCGGGCGTGGACGCCATCACCGTCTATAAGAGTCTGCTCCCCTATATGGACGGCGACGCCATCGGCGGGACGATCGACATCAAGACGCCGACGGCCTTCGATTACGCCCCGACCTATGCGGCCGGTTCGATCGAGGGAACCCTGCTGCAACAGCGCGATGACCGAACCTCATGGGCGGCGGACGTCGCCTTGGGCAAGCAGTTTTCGGACCGGTTGGGTCTCTACGTCACCGGCAACTATTCCGAGCGCGGGTCTCAGTTCGAGCAGATCGGCAACTCCGGGGACAACATGCCCCGCACCTGGTACAGCACGACCCACAGTCTTGATTTCGATCCCAAAACCTTCGTCGCGCGGGGTCTGGAGATGTCCACCGGCGACACGGATGTGACCCGCTGGGGTTTCAACGGCTCGTTGGACTACCGCGGCGACAACCACAGCTTCCACCTGCGTGGTCAGTACAATGAATATGAGGAAACGCAGTTCAGGAACCGTCTGAACTTCCGCAACGAAGGCGGAGGCAAGGTCTCGGCCCGTCTGGAGCAGAAGGACCAGACGCGAGGCGACCTGGTTCAGCCCGCTGACGCCGTCGTCGGCTACGACCCCAAGCTGGGGGCGATCTACAACTACACCCCCGCCCAGATCGTGGACCGCGACAATGACGGGAAGATCACCGACGCCGACAAGGGCGCCGCCGGCTTCTACAGCCTGAACGGCGCCTCGGGCGTCTGGGACCCCAAGGGCTTCCGTCTGCGCCGCTATTGGGAAGGCGGCACGACCGAGGGCGTGCTGCAACTGATCAACCTGGGTGGCGAAAGCCGGTTCGGCGCCTTCACCCTGGACTATGACGCTTCCCACTCGGAGTCCGAGGACAACATCATCGACAGCTACGACATGTATTTCGGCCGCAACGCCTATCTGTGGAAAGGCAATGAGGGGGTCGAGATCGTCAGTCAGGATGATCCGCAGTATTTGAAGTGGGTGCTGAACCCCGCCGGCATGGCCGCCGTTCAGGATCTGAAGGAATACACCGCCTCCGGCCTGAGCGGCGAATACGGCGGCGCCAAGGAGACCTTGAATCAGGCCCAGTTCAACCTGCGCTACGAACCCGCCGGGTCCTGGCTGCAAGAGGTGCGGGTCGGCACCAAATACTACAAGTCCGAGCGTGAACGCCGTCAGGGCACGCTGATCGATCTGGCGCCCACGGGAACCATGGCTGACTATTCGGCCCTGTTCGGCGAACCGGTCACGGACATGTTCGACGGCCGCTACACCGGCCTCTACCAACTCGGCGCCGTGATCGACACGGACAAGATGATGGCCGAGATCGATCGCGCCAAGGCAGGGAACTCCACCCTGCTGGCCCTGAAAGAGACGGAGTCGCTCGATTACGCCTCCACCTGGTTCTACGACGAACAGGTGGTGTCGGCCTATGTGATGGGCACGGCTCGCTTCGGCGCCGCCGAGATCATCGCCGGGGTTCGAATGGAGGACACCGACAACGAAATCCGCGCCTGGACGGAAGATCCGGTGCGGGGCGAAGACTACGCCCTGGACAACACCGGCTTCACCAACTGGCTGCCGTCGGTGCATCTGAACTATGATCTGACGCCCAGCGCCAAGCTGCGGGCGGCGATCTGGACCAGCGTGTCGCGCCCGGACATCAACCGGATGACCTCGGTCAAGGAATACAGCTACGACCAAGATCCCGACGGCGACGGCAAGACCAATCCGACCACGGAGTGGGTCCTGACCGGCATCGTGCAGGGCAATCCCGAACTGAAGCCGATGACCTCGATCAACTATGATCTGTCAGCGGAGTATTACAACGGGCGGACCGGCGCCTATTCGGTGGCCCTGTTCTACAAGGACCTGGACAAGTTCCTGTACCGGTCATCGTCCTCCGTCATCCAAGACGGCACCTTGGGCGAGTTCGACGATCCGTCGGGCGTCTCCGTCTCCATGCCGATGAACGGCCGCAAGGCCGAAATCCACGGCGTGGAGATCAACGCCCGTCAGCAGCTGCATTGGCTGCCCGCGCCGTTCGACGGCCTGGGCGTGGCCCTGAACGCCACCATCCAGCGTTCGTCGGCCGAGACCGGCCTGTCCTGGCATCCGCAGGGTTACACCCTGCCGTTCATGGAGACCCCAGACCACATCGTGAACCTGGAGCTGTTCTGGGAACGCAACGGCTGGGAGGCCTATGTCGCCTATAACTATCAGGACAAGTCGCTCGAAGACATCGAGGACTTCGGCAACGACCCCTATGAGCAGGACTACCACTTTGTGGACCTGATGATGCGGCGTCAGATCACGCCGAACCTGACGGCGACCTTCAAGGTGCAGAACCTGATGGACAGCTATACCTACTACTACACCTTCGGCTCCGGGAAGGGCGGCGTTCGCGACTATATCGAGAACGGCCGCTATCTGAGCCTGAACCTGAACTGGCGTCTCTGACGACGCCCGGCCGCTCGCGGAAGACACCGCGAGCGGCCTTTTCTTCTCCAACCGAGGTATTCCCATGCGCCTGTCCCTGCGCCTCGCCGCGGCCCTGTCTTGCAGCCTCCTGGCCTTCGCCGCTGTCCCGCCCGCCCAGGCTGAGAGCCTGCCCGAACGGGTCATTGTCAACCTGACCGAAACGCCGGCCACCAGCCTGGCCTTCAACTGGCGCGCCGAAGCCGGGGGCGGGGAGGGGTTTATCGAATATGCGCCCCTGACGCCCGGACCGGCCTATCCTCAGACTGCGGTGCGGATCGCGGCGAAACGCACCGCCGCCGCCTTCACGACCCGCGATCAGGAGCAGGTTTCCGCCGACTACTACAGCGTCCAGCTGACCGGCCTGACGCCGGACACCCAATATGTCTATCGCGTCGGCCGCGAGGGCGCTTGGTCGGCGTGGCGTCAGGTCAGAACCGCCGCCGCCGAGGCCCGCCCCTTCACCTTCCTCTATGTGGGCGACGTCCAGAACGACATCCGCTCGATGGGCGGCCTGGCCGTGCGTCGCGCCCTGCGTCAGACGCCGGACGCGGCCTTCATGCTGTTCGCCGGCGACCTGATCAATCGGGCTGACAATGACGGGGAATGGGGCCAGTGGTTCGACATGGACCCGCATCGGCTGGCGGAGACCCCGTCGCTGATGACGCCTGGCAATCATGAATATATGAAGCCCGAAGGCGCGGAGGCGCAGCAGCTGGCGCCCCAGTGGCGGCTTCAGTTCAACCTGCCGGACAACGGCCCCTCCGAATGGCTCAGCGAAACCGTCTATCGCGTCGATTATCAGGGGGTGCGCGTCATCTCGCTGGACGCCGACATGATGGATGAAGACCCTCAGTCGGCACGTGATCAACTGGCCTGGCTCGAGGGTCAGTTGACGGACAATCCGGCGCGCTGGACCGTCATCCTGATGCACTATCCGCTCTATTCGACGGCTAGGGGCCGAGACGGCGCCGAGTTGCGGGCGGTGCTTCAACCCGTGCTGGATCGCCATCACGTCGATCTGGTCCTGGCCGGTCACGACCACACCTATGGACGCGGGCGGCCGCACGATCAGGGCCCGGTCTATATGGTCTCCAACATCGGGCCCAAACAGTATCCGCTGGGCGACATCGACTGGCCAGTCCGCAAGGGCAGCGGGATTCAGGTGTTCCAGCAGATCGAGGCGACGCCGGATCGGCTGACGGTGCGGGCCTTCACTATGGACGGTCTGCTGTACGACGCCTTCCAGCTCGACAAGACCGGCCAGGGCGCGGCGCGCCTGACCGACCTTAAGCCTGCGACCCCGGAGCTGATCCTGCGACGGGAGGACCGGTGATGCGCCGGCGCGTCGGTCTGGTCGGGCTGATCGCGATCGCGGGGCTGGCGGCGGCGCCGGCCCTGGCCGATCCGGTCTGTGGAGAGACTGCGGCCATGTCGCGTCTTCAGACCGACCTGGCCCAGCCGCGCGGCGTCTTGCTGATCGCGGCTCACCGGGCGGGGCATCTGGATGCGCCGGAGAACTCTTTGGCCGCCGTCGATGAAGCGGTGCGCGAGGGCGCCGACATCGTCGAACTGGACGTCAAGGTCTCGGCCGACGGCGTGCCCTTTCTCATGCATGATCGGACGGTGACGCGGACCACCGGCGGCGTCGGCGAGGCGGAAAGCCTCACCCATGGCCAACTGCGGGATCTGCGATTGGCGAACAGCGCCGAACCGCCGCCGACCCTGGTTGAGGCTCTCCGCAGGACGTGCGGTCGGGTGCTGGTCGATCTGGATATGAAGACGGATCGCGTCGCGGCCGTGGTGGCGGTGGTGGAAGGACTGGGGATGACCGACCAGGTCGTCTTCTTTGACTCGGACGGAGAGGTGCTACGGGCGGTGCGACGGCTCCTACCGCGCGCGCACGTCATGCCGCGCGTCGATCGTCCAGACGGTCTAGGGGCCGCGCTCGCGGGACTTGCGGATGTGGCGATCGTGCATGGCGATCCCGACTCGCTGACCCCGGACCTTCGGCGCGGCGTGCGCGGCCTGCCGGCGCGGATCTGGGTCAACAGCCTGGGCGAGGTGGATCACGCCGTGGCGAGCGGCGCGCCGGATGTCTGCGCTCGTCTGGAGGGGCTGCTGGCGATGGATGCCAACGTCATCCAGACCGACCGACCGCGCGCATTGCGGCGCGCCGCGGCCGACTGCGGGCTTTCGGCGCGTCCGTGATGGAGGTCCCGCCGTCATGGGGGGACTGGAGGCGCGACGCCCCGGATTCGTCCCGCGTGCGGTCAGGCGGCTTTGGCCGGTCCAGCACAGGTCCGACCCCCGATCCGGTCGGCGGCCGGTTCAAGGCGGCGTCGGCGTCGGTGCGCGTGAGGACGCCCCGCCGGGGGCGGGGACTGATACTCGAGATCGTGCTGGGCGAGGACGCCTGGTTCTGTGTCAGCGACGAGGCGGGCCTTTATCCCACGCGCCGCCACAGGGTCAGCGCCGGCGCGCCCTTGCGCCTTCGCCTTCCGGTTCGGGCGGACGGCGGCTACGACCTGACCGTCTCGCGCCTGGGCGGCGACTTCAGGCGGCGATTTTCGGGGCGGCTGGCGTCGAAAGACCAGGTCAGAAGCTGCGGCTGATCGCCAAGGTCACCGTGGGCCCAGTACGGATGTATTCGCGCAGATCCTCCGATCCCGAACCGAAGGTGTACCAATAGGTATGACTGTTCAGCAGATTGCGGACCTGGATCGAAGCGAAGCCGTCTGCGCCCCACCGCCGCCGAAGACTGACGTCCACAAAGCTGTAGGGCTGTTCATACGGGTCGTTGGCGAAACTATCCATGCCTTCCAGGAAGCCCGACTGGCGGTTCCAGCCGGCCGCCGCCTCCCATCCGCCGCCTTGCCAGAACAGTTCGACGCTCGCCAGGGTCTCGGGCGTCTCGGTGAAGGGGAGACGATCGCCGCGGCGCCAGCTGATGTTGGCGTCGGCGCGGCTGAGCTGCCAGGTCAGATTGGCCGAGACGCCCAGGCCGTCCAGCGGCGCGGGCGCCCAGTCCAGGTTGTGACGGATCGCCAGTTCCATTCCGCTTATCCGCGCCTTGCGCCCGTTGGCGTAGGCCCGCACGGGCGCGCCATGCTCCTCCCCCCGCTCTATCAGCCCGCCGTCGCGGATCGAGCTGGTGGAGGCCCGATAGAGGAAGTTGCGGATATCCTTGTGAAACAGGGCGGCTGACCAGGCCGTTGATCGACCATAGCGTTCCAGCGACAGATCATAGCCGACCGCCTCCATGGGTTTCAGATCCGGATTGCCCTGGCGGATTTCCTGAAGGGTCCACTCGGTCTTGGGATTGGTCTTGCCGTCGCGGTCGGGGTCCTGGTCATAGACATACTGCCGCGCCGTCGTCATTCGGGCGATGTCGGGCCGGGCGAAACTGGTCCAGACCGCAGCCCGCAACACCCTGTCGCCGTGAAAGGAGCGGCGTAGGTGCAGCGACGGCAGCACATTGGTGAAACTGTTGCGGCGATGGTCTCGGCCGTCGCCGCGAAGCGCGTCCAGGATGGGATAGCTGACGTCGGATCGGGTGTGTTCGATCCGGACACCGCCCGTGATCTGGGTCTCATCCCATCGGGCGGCGGCCATGACATAGGCGGCGGCGTCCTGTTCCTTCAACCGAAAGCGTTCTGTGTCGGTCTGAGCCTTGAATTTGGGATCGATGGTGAAATAGGCGCTGTCCCCGCGATAGGCCCGGTCGATCTCGGCCGCCATCCGCCGATTGTCCAGGACGACGCCCAGGCGGTGGTCGCCGACATAGCGGCCGTCGAACAGGTCGGTGACCGGCGTACCGAACAAGCCGGCCAGGTCGGCCAGGGTTTCCGGACCGATCAGGTCGGGCCGGGCGGCGCCCGAGTTGCGGCGGCTGGAGCGCATGTAACGGCCCCCGACTTGTATCGACTCCAGCCAGCCGCTGGGCGGCGTATAGGTCAGATCGAACTGCGCCTGGCCCAGGGTTTCGGACGTGCGCTCCCACTCCTCGCCCAGATGTCTGAAATCAAAGGCGGCGGGGTCCTGAACCGCAGCCATGCCTGCGGGGTTGAGCCCCCACAGGCGAAAGCGCGGGTCGCCCGGCTCGATCACCTGCATCCCGCGATTGCCCAGCCATTCGACCGCGTCCGTCCGGAACTCCAGAAGCGCGCCGTCGTCCAAATCATCCCTGGACCGCGACAGCGACAGGTCGTAGGCGATCCGCCAGGGACCGCCCCATCGCCGTCCGCCCAGGGTCAGGGAGGACAGGAGGCCGGATTCGCGGGTCGATTCCCAGAACCGTCTCAATCGGAACCCCATCGGATCCCACACGCCCGAAGCGCCGGCCAGGCTGTAAACGGAGCGGACCTTGCGGTCGGCGTCGGTGATCCGTCCGTCTCCGTCCACATCCTTCACGTCTGCGGTCGAATAGCCGTAGATGCGCCCCAGGCTGGGATCAGACCCAACCGCCATGGCGTCCGGCTGAGCCAGACCGGTTCTCCGGCTGTCCACCTGGACCAGCCGCTCGGTCCCCGCCAGGCCGTCGTTTCGGAAGTTCAAACGGTTTCGATACTCCTCGCCCTCATAGCGGTTGTACTGAAGCCGCAGGTGAAGATCCTGCTGTGCGCCGCGCCAGTCCAGGCTTCCGTTCAGACCCAGGCGACGCACCTGGGTCTCGCCGACCGCCAACTCCATGCCCCTCATGACGAACTGGTCGAAATCCCAGCCGGTCGAATAGACGGTGTCGAACCAGACCGGCGGCAGGTCGTCGCTGTCGCCGCCGACCATCTCAAACTGCGAGCGGGCGTCGCTCCAGTTGGCGGCGACGAACAGACCCAGCCGATCGCCGAACCGATGCGAAATCGCCAGGGCCGCCTTGCCCGATTTCGGTCGGTCGAACCGGGTCAGCCAGCCTTGCTCGACCGACAGCCGCACATGGTCGTGGTCGGTGTCGAAGGCTGTGGGGGTCTGGATGTCGATCAGCCCGCCCAGGGCGTCGCCGTCCAGATCGGGCGTCAAGGTCTTGCGCACGATCAGGTTCTGGATTCCCTCGGGCGGCAGATAGCTGAGACGGACGCCGCGATAGAATTTGTCCGCCCGCGACCCGGCGCCGCCCAAACGTACGCCGTTGATCCGATAGGCGTTCCATTCGGTGGACATGCCCCGAACCGTCAACCGGTCGCCTTCGCCGGTCTGATGGTTGCGGACGGCGTTGACGCCGGGCAGACGGGAAAGACTTTCCGCCAGATTGTTGGTCGGCAGCAGGCCTTGATCGTCGGCGCTGACCACGTCGCTGACGCCGTCATAGGCGCGTTTGATCGCCAGGGCCTCGTCGATCGCGCCTTTGCGTCCCAGGACCACCACCTCTTCCAGCTCGGCCGCGGGCTGGGGCTGGGGCTGGGGCTGGGGCTGAGCGCGCTCGACGATCAGGGTCTGGCCCACGATCCGGCCCCTCAGATCGGGGTGGGCGGCCAGCAGCCGGTTCAGGGCGGTCCAGGCGGTGGTTCGGGCCTGTATGCCCGGCGTGCGGCGGCCACCCACCAGATCGGCGTCAGCCAGCACAGCCAGACCCGATTGGCGCGACAGCGCCCGAAGAGCCTCGGCCATAGGGCCGCTGGAAATCTGAAATCTATGGGCTGTTCGGTCAGGTGTGGACTGAAGGTCCCGAGCTTCAGCCTGTGCCGGCGAAAGCCCCGCCGCAAGCCACAGGCTCGTCACCGCTACGGCGCTCCACAGCCTTGCGCGGCCCGCACCCATGCCTGCCTTACCGCTCGATCAGCAGACGGCCGGAGGCTTCCCTGCGAAGGGTCAGGCCCTGCATGTCCGCGATGGTGGTCAGGACGTCCTGAGGCTCAGAGGCGGCGAACCGCCCGCTGATCCGGCGGCGGCTCAAGGCGGGATCGGCCAACTCGGCCTTCAGCCCCGGCGATCGGCGCTTCAACTCGATCAGCAGGTCGGCCAGGCTCATATTGTCCGCGTCGATCCATCCCTCGGTCCAGTCCGGCGTGGTCACATCGGCGTCGAGCCGCTGGATCGGCCCGGCGGCGCCGTCGCTCAGCAATCGGCGGCCGGCGTTCAGAACCTGGCGGCGCTCGGGATGGTTCAGTGGAACCACCTCGACCCGACCTTCCAGAACCGTGACCTCCACCGCCCCGCCGCTGCGTTCATCGACGTTGAAGCGCGTGCCCAGGGCCGTGATGCGGTGGGTCGCCGTTAGGACGGAAAACGGACGTTTGGCGTCCTTGGCCACTGAGAAGAAGCCTTCGCCGCTGAGCCAGACGTCGCGCCGCTCCGGTCCGAAGGCCGTGCGGACGCGGCTGTCGCCGTTGAGCTGGATCAGGGAGCCGTCCTCCAGCGCCGCCTGAAGACTTTGCCCCGCCACGCCCTCCAGCCTTTGTTCGACGACGACGGGCGCAGACGGCCACATCAGCACGGCCAGCGCCGCGCAGGCCGCCGCCGCTAAGCCGCCAACCCAAAGCCGTGAAGACCAGCGGTGGAACAGCCGAGGCGCAGGATGGAGGCCGACGCGCCGAGAACGTCCGGCTTCGGCCGCCAACCGCGCAGTGACCGCGGCAAGGGCGGGATCGGTCAGCAGGCGCTCCTGGGCGTCCAACAGGCGCGCGCGGTCCGGGGCCTCCGCAAGCCAGGCGCGCAGCGCCTGGTCAGCCGCTGCGTCCATCTCGCCGCAGCGGCGCCGGTCCGCCCACAGGGCGGCTTGTTCTTCCGGGGTGGGCGCAGACGGCCTCATCGGGTGCGCTCCATGTCCACCGCGCGGCGGACCTCGACGGCCGCGCGGCTGAAGTGTTTCTGGGCCGCCTCGACTGAAATGTTCAGCCGTGTGGCGATCTCAGCGTAGCTGAGATCAGCTGACTGTCTCAGCACGAAGACTTCGCGCCTCAGCCGCGGCATGCGCTGAAGCGCACGGGTGAAAAGGTCCGCTCTCTGCTTCATGTCGAGAACCTCGAATGGAGAGGGGGCGTCCGACGCCGCCGCCTCGTCGATCGCCTCTCCGGCCGAGGGAGAGGCGAGGCGCCTGCGATCGCTCAGCAGGTTCAGGGCCACCCGGAAGGCGTAGGCCACCGGATCCTTCAGCGGCGCAGTCTGAGATCGCGCCAGGACGCGGGCGTAGGCCTCCTGACTAATGTCGTCGGCGTCCTCATCATTGTGGACGCGGCTGCGGACGAAGGCGCGCAGACGCACGGCGTTCTTGGCCAGCAGTCGTCCCGTACCCAGATCCTGAACCGACATCCCACCTCCGCGGGCCCACCCGTTGGGCCGCGCTTTTACGGCTCAACGATGACGTTCCGAAAACAGTCCGGCGAATAATCGCGGCGACGCCCTTCGCCGGCCAAGACGGTCAGGTGGTCATTGACCAGAAGGGCCGACGACGGGGGTGACGTCTCTGGACGCATCGCCCGAATTGCCGTGATCGCCGCTCTTGCCGAGTCGCGTCGCTTGCTGCCAACCTGCCGGAAAAACGAGGAAATGCCAGCGTGCGCCAGTTGAAGAAGATCCTGATCGTCGGGGGCGGTTCGGCCGGCTGGATGGCGGCGGCCTTGTTCTCTCGACTGTTTCGGGGGCTTTACGACATCACCCTGATCGAATCGGAAGCGATCGGCACGGTCGGCGTGGGCGAAGCGACCATTCCGGCGATCAAGACCTTCAACGCGCTGATCAATCTGGACGAGGCCGACTTCATGCGGCGGACCCAGGCCAGTTTCAAACTGGGCATCCAATTCAACGACTGGGACCGGATCGGAGCCAGCTACATCCACGGCTTCGGCGTCATCGGGCGCGATCTGGAGTGGCTGCGCTGCCACCAGTACTGGTTGAAGATGCGCGCTGCGGGTCGCGCGTCGGACTTCGCCGCCTATTCGATCAATACGGCGGCGGCCTTGCAGAACCGTTTCATGCGGGCCGATCCCCAGAGAAATGGTTCGCCGCTGGGCCATATCGCCCATGCCTTCCATTTTGACGCCGGTCTTTACGCCAAATATCTGCGCGGCCTGTCGGAGGCGGCGGGGGTGCGACGGCGCGAGGGCAAGATCGCCTCGGTTCAGTTGCGGCCCGACGACGGCTTCGTCCAGTCAGTGACGATGGAGGACGGGGCGGTGGAGGCGGCCGATCTCTTCATCGACTGCTCGGGCTTTCGCGGCCTGATCATCGAAGAGGCGATGAAGACCGGCTATGAGGACTGGACCCATTGGCTGCCCTGCGACAGGGCCTTGGCCGTGCCCTGCGCCCGCACCGAACCCTTCACCCCCTACACGCGCGCCACCGCCCGGCCGGCCGGATGGCAGTGGCGCATTCCGTTGCAGCACCGCACCGGCAACGGCCACGTCTATTCCAGCCGCTATATGGACGAGGCGGAGGCCGAACGGATTCTGCTGTCCAATCTGGATGGGGAACAGCTGGCCGAACCCAATCGCATCCGTTTCGTCGCGGGCAAGCGACGCCAGGTCTGGAACAAGAACTGCGTCGCGGCCGGTCTGGCCTCCGGCTTTCTGGAGCCTTTGGAATCCACCAGCCTGCACCTGATCCAGTCGGTCCTGACCCGTCTGGTGCGACTGATGCCGGACGGCGGTTTCGACCCGACCACCATCGCCGAGTTCAATCGTCAGATGGATTTCGAATATGAGCGGATCCGCGACTTCGTCATCCTGCATTACAAGGCGACCTATCGGGACGACACGCCCTTCTGGCGGGATTGCCGCGACATGGCCGTTCCCGACACCCTCCAGCGCAAGATGGACCTGTTCCGCGCCAACGGCCGGGTCTTCCGGGAGGACGACGAGCTGTTCACCGAGGAAAGCTGGATCCAGGTCTTCCTGGGCCAGGGTGTGATCCCCGCCGGCTATGATCCGCTGGTCGACGTCACGCCCGAAGCGGAGATCGAGCGGTTCCTGAACGATGTGGAGACGGTGATCGGCAAATGCGTGGCGGTCATGCCGTCCCACGCCGACTATGTGGCCCGGGTCTGTTCCGCGGTCGCCGCCTGACTCGTCCGGCGGATTGCAGGCCTTAGAACCGTCCAGGCCAGGAGGGCGGCGATGGCGGCCAGGGCGCCGTTCATGGCCCAGGCGGCGGAGTCTTCGTAATGGGCGCCGTGGCGAACCAGGTGTGTCAGCACGACCAGCCCCAGGGCGACGGCGGAGACGAGCCGCAGGATGCGCGACAAGCGCGCCGGTTCGACCCAGACTGACAGTCCCAGGGTCGTCCCCGTGACCAGACCCCAGACCAGCAGGGGCGTCGAGGCGGCGGTGGAGGACAAGCCCAGGACAATAAGGGCCGAGGCGGCGAAGGCGAGGGGTTGGCTCCAGACGGCGCCGATCCAGATCCGTTCCCATCGCGGGGCGGGGCGGCCCTTGTCGCGTCGCCGCGCCAGCCAGATGGCGACGCCGCTGGCCGTCACCGCCGTCAAGGCCAGACCCAGCAGTCCATAGGCGATCTTGACGACGATGCCGCCGAACCAGCCGAAATGCAGCGGCCCCAGGGAGGCCAGGATCTTTTGCCCCAGGTTCGGCTCAGCCGTGCGGCTGATGTCGAGCAGGCGACCCCGTCCGTCGAAATAGAGGTTGGAGCCCGCCATCACCCGATTGGGTTTGGCGACATTGACCACGACCGTCTGTCCCTGTTCGGCAGGATGTTCGATGCTGATGAAGGTCGGCCGCGCATCGGGCGCCAGCCGCTGGGCCGCCTCGACGGCGGCGGCCAGATCGGGCGGGGCGACGGCCGGGCGCGGATCGTCGGGAATGACCGGAACGAACAGGGCGTAGGCCTTGGAGGTGTCGCCCTGGAACATGGCCAGGGCCAGAATTCCGACGATGAGGGTGCTGAGGCCCAACAGGGCGCCCGTCAGCGAGACGATGACGTGAAAGGGCAGGGCCCACACACCCGCCCGATTGTGCAGATCGGCTTCCTGCAGCCGCTTGGCGCCGCCCCAGCGTAGATGAAAGGCGTCCTTGAACACGCGCGGATGGGCCAGGACGCCAGAGATCAGCGAGGACAGAAGGGCGACCCCCGTCAGGCCTACGACGAAGCCGCCCCAGGCGCGGGGCAGATGCAGGGCGGTGTGCAGCAGGACCATGAACTCAGTCCAGACGGCCTCGCCTTCATCCCCCAGTCGCCCGGCCGCATCCGCGGCGTAGGTATGCTCCACGCCGTCGGCGTCCGTGCTCACCGTCAAGCGAGGCAGGTCCGGGGTGGGGGGCAGGATGCGGACATGCTCCACCGTCGTCGAGGAACGAGCGATGGCCTGTTCCATGGCGGTCTGCAGGGCGGCCGGCGTCACTGCGGCGATGGGCGTCGCATTCGGCTGTTCCCAACGCTGGAACTCCCGCGCGAAGACGGCGACCGATCCTGAGAAACAGACCAGATAGATCAAGGCTGCGAAGGCCAGGCCGAGGGCGGAGTGGCCTGCCAGGACGGACCGGACGAATCCAGCCGGGACCTTGGGCCAGATGGGCTTGCCGGCCTTCTTGGGATCGAGGCGGTTGTCCTTCATCGTCAGAACCCCTTGAGCATGGCGGCGGCGAAGGTCGCCAGGCTGACACCGACCAGGACGGCGGTGGCGCGCAGGATCTTGTCGTCGGCCAGGGTCCAGGCCATGGCGGCGCCCCACAGCAGGGGCGCCAGCAGCCCGCCCAGCACCAGCCGGGTCTCGGCCGCGCCGGGACAGAAGGCGACGAAGGCGATGGCGGTGCCCATGGCGGCGATCATGCCGATCGGTCCGGCCAGAAGAGCCCGAAGCCAGCCGCGCCAGGCCTTGGCGCCTCGGTTGGACGGTTCGGGCGCCAGGCTGCGTTCGGCCCGTCCGCGCGCGGTGCGCCGCTCCATGCCCCAGGCCACCACCAGAAGGACGCAGACCGAGATCAGCGTCACGGCGATGAAGGGACCGCGCGCCGGCCCCAGCCAGAAGGCGTATGCGAAGGTAAGTGTCGCCAGCAGCGCCCAGCCGCCGACGATCCACAACGGGCGGCGCGCCGAGCGATCCCCCCAGGCGCGGCGCAGCAGCCGCGCCCCGCCGACCCCGCCGGCGATCAGGGGGATCGACGCGAGGAGGGTGGTCGCCTCGGGGCTCACCAGCGCGCCTGAAGCATCAGGCCGACGACCCGCGGATCGCCCAGAACGGCCTGGTTCGTCTGGGCGCGGTCGTAGCTCATATAGTGTTCGTCGAAGAGGTTTTTGGCGTAGACATAGGCGCCCCAGGGGCCGGTCTCATAGCCGATCTTTCCATTGACCAGGGTGCGGCCGCTGACGCGGCTGTCGCCCTGGCTGAATCCGGTGCTGGTGAACACCTCGGATCGATAGTTGGCGTTCAGATTGGCGACGAAGCCGTCGCCCCAGCGGTAGTTGCCGCCCAGGGCCAGGGTCCAACGGGGGGCGAACGAAAACTCCGAGCCGGTCAGATCGCTGGTCTGGCCGTTCACCGTGGTCGTGAACTCGTCGAACTGGGTGCGGGTGTAACCGGCGGAGGCGTACCAGTCGAAGGTGGACGAAAGCCGGTGCGCCGTCTCGATCTCGAAGCCGTACAGATGCGACCGACCGGCGTTGACCGTGTGGCTGTCGTACAGGTTGATGCCGAAGTTCACATTGACCTGCTGGTCGGTCCAATCGACATAGTAGGCGTTGGCGTTGACGGTCAGGGCGCCGTCCAGCCAGGCGGAGCGCAGGGAAGCCTCATAGTTCCAGGTGTATTCGGGATCATAGGCGAACAGCTGGGATCGGGCCGTATTGCTGCTGGATCCGCCGGAACGATAGCCGCGCTGGACGACGAAACCTGCGGTCACGTCCGGCGTCAGGTCGTAGAGTACGCCCAGCTTGGGCAGAAAGGCCTCGAATTCTCGCGTGGCGGGGGGCGTGGCCGATCCCGCCTGGGCCACCATGGCGGCCACCCCGGCATTGATTCCGGTCACAGCCAGATACAGGGGCGAACCCGCCGCGCCGAAGGCCGCCGGATCGGGATAGACGCCGGCGAACCGGGCCGATTGCGTGACCTGGGTGGTGTTTTCCTCATGATCCCAGCGGAAGCCGCCCACGATCGACAGGCGGTCGGTCAGGTTCCACTCGCCGTCGCCGAACAGGGCGTAGGTCGTGACCTGGGCGGGAAAATCGCCCGTATAGTCCACGGGAATGACGGGCAGGACGGCGGCGTATTGGGCGGCGATGGCGGCTGCGGCGGAGGTCGGGAAGCCGCCGGCGCTCAGGAGGCCCGCAATGGTGTTGACCGGCGTCGGCACGTCGGTGCGGCTGGCCGAAATGCGCCTCTGATCGCGATCATAATAGAAGGCGCCGATCAGGCCGTGCAGACGGTCGCCTTGATAGTTGAGGCGCAACTCCTGGGTCAGGGTCTCGAAGTCGTCGCCGTTCTTGCCGTAGCTGACGGCCTGGGCCGTCCCGTCGCCGTCGTACTGAACACGCTGGGCCACATCGCTCCAGGAGGTCACGGCCGAGATCGACAGCCGGTCGGACAGCCTTTGGGTTAGCTCAAGGGTCGCCAGATCGGCCTCGACATGGCTCAGGTTGGCCGTGTCCGAGAAAGCCCGCCGGTTCTCGTAGAAGTCCGGCGCATTGGTGTTGGTGTAGACGAACAGGTAGCCGCCGTCGCTTTCGAACCGGGTGTAGCCCAGGCGCGCCTCGAATCCCGGCAGAGCCTTGGGCGTCCACAGCAGCCGCCCCCGCACCGTCAGACTGTCGACCGGGTCTTCAGGCTGGTCCAGGGTCACATTGTGCGTGAAGCCGTCGCCGTCCCGCTTTTCAGCCGATAGGCGGAATGCCAGCTCGTCCGCGATAAGAGGCCCGCTTCCGGCGACCGCCAATGTGGTTTCGTCAGGCGAGGCGATGGTGGCGCGGGTGCGAAAGTCCCAGTCGAAGGTCGGGTCCACGGTCCGCATCACCACGGCGCCGGCCAGGGCGTTCAGACCTTGCAGCGTCGATTGCGGTCCGCGGAAGACCTCCACCTGACGCATGTCCCAGACGTCGGTCGGACCGTTGAACGTGATGGCGGCGGGCAGGGGCGCGCCATCGACATAGATGGTCGCCAGGGAAGAGTCGCCGCCGCCCGACACGCCGTTGTTGTTGATGCCCCGAATAGTGAAGCCGTTGTGGCCGTAGGTCTCGGACATGTTGGCGGTGCGCTGGAAGATTTCGGCCAGCGACTGGATGGCTTCTTGGTTGATCCGGCGCGCGGTGACGACGCCGACGCTGGTCGGGGTGTCCTGCAACGAGCGATCCGTCTTTTCGCCGGTGACGACGATCTCATCCAGCGTCGTCGTCTGATCGACCGTTTGCGCCCTGGCCCCAAGCGGGCTCAGAGCCAGAACGGCGATGGCCGTAGAGGCCAGAAGGTGAAGTCGCGACATGGCATCCCCCGCTCGCTGAGTTCGTGCGGAGCGCCGTAAAAGGGCCAGTAATGCGAGTCAATCGCATTCTCAAAATAATCTGATCCGTTCCGATGTTTCGGCGGATCGGGTCTCAGTCGGCGGTGAGGATGGCCTTAACCCGCCGGGCCAGTTCGTCCATGGCGAAGGGCTTGGTCAGTATGTGCATTCCCGGGTCGAGGTGGCCGTGGCTGAGGACGGCGTTCTCGGCATAGCCGGTGACGAACAACACCTTCAGATCGGGTCGGACCGCGCGCGCGGCGTCGGCCACCTGGCGGCCGTTCATCCCACCGGGCAGACCGACGTCGGTGATCAGAAGGTCGATGGGCCGGTCGGTATTCAGGGTCGCGAGCCCGGCCTTCCCGTCCTCGGCTTCCAGGGTGGCGTAACCCAGTTGGCCCAGGACTTCAGAGGCCAGCATCCGCACCGTCGGTTCGTCGTCCACGATCAGGATCGTCTGGCCCGCCGTCGCCTGGGGCGTGTCGGCGGCGCTCGGCGTCGGCTCGGGCGCTTCGGCCGCGCCCAGGTGGCGGGGCAGGTACAGGCAGACCATCGTCCCTTGGCCCGGTTCCGAATAGATTCGGACCTGTCCGCCTGACTGGCGGGCGAATCCATAGATCATCGACAGGCCCAGCCCCGTGCCCTGGCCGATCGGCTTGGTGGTGAAGAAGGGTTCGAAGGCCTTGGCCACGACGTCCGGCGTCATGCCTTCGCCCGTGTCGGACACGCACAGCGACACATATTGGCCCGGCGGCAGTTCGCATTCCGCCGCCACCCGCTCATCCAGCCAGCGATTGCCGCTTTCGATGGTCAGTTTGCCGCCCTCGGGCATGGCGTCTCGGGCGTTGATGCACAGGTTCAGCAAGGCGTTTTCCAACTGACCCGGATCCACCAGCACGGGCCACAGACCGCCCCCGTGCACGGCTTCGACGGTGATGCCCGGCCCCATGGTGCGCTGGATCAGCTCCTCCATCCCCCTCGCCAGCCGGGCCAGATCGGTGGGGCGAGGGGCCAGGGTCTGGCGACGCGAGAAGGCCAGCAGGCGGTGAGTCAGGGACGAGGCGCGGCGCGCGGCGCCCTGGGCGGCGGTGATGAAGCGATCCGCCTCATTGATCCGCCCTTCGGCCAGCCGCTTGGCCAACAGATCCAGGCTTCCGGTTATGCCCGTCAGCAGATTGTTGAAGTCATGGGCGATGCCGCCGGTGAGCTGTCCGACCGCCTCCATCTTCTGGGATTGGCGCAGAGCCTCCTCGCTCTTCATCAAGGCGGCGGTCCGCTCTTCGACTTGACGTTCCAGAGAAGCCGCCAGGTCCGCGAGGTTGCGCTCGACCCGTCGGCGTTCCGTCGCGGCGCGAGTCCGCTCGGCCACGTCGCGGATGAAGGCCATTTCGTCTTCAGGCCATGCACGGGTCGTGGCGTGGTTCAGATAGAGCAGGGCCACCAGACCGCCCTGTTCGGTCAAGGGCATGTTGACGAAGGCGCGCGCACTGATGGCCTCCAGCGCCTGGGCCGTCTGGGACGTGCGGGGGTCCAGCCGCGCGTCGGCGATCACGGCGGTCTCGCCGCGCTTCAGCTCCTCGATGTAGGAGCCGTAGTCGCGGAAGTGCAGCACGCCGGCCAGCGTCTTTATTCCAGGCGCGTTCCAGTCGCGGTCGATGGTGATCGTCTCGGCCTGTCGATCGACCAGGCCGTAACCGGCGCGGCTGACCTCCAGGGTGCGGCCCAGAACCTGGGCCGCTGCGTAGGAGATGTCGGCGGGGTCGTCCAGATCGCGCAGGGCGTCCGACAGCTCCACCAGGGCGGTCCGCATCTTCTGGGACCGCACTTCGCGGGTGATGTCCTGGGTCACGCCCGCGATACGAAGCGGCGCGCCGTCCGCATCGCTGATCAGCACGCCGCGCGCCTTCATCCAGCGGGTTTCGCCCTGGGGCGTCACGATGCGGTGGGTGATGTCGTAGTCCGCGCCGTCGTTAATCGTGGCGTCGCTCTGGGCGCGAACGGCGTCGCGATCCTCAGGGTGGATCAGCGACTGACGATCCTCATAGGTCATCGGCCGATCGCTCGGCCATCCCAGCAGGGCCTTGTAGGCCTCCGAGGCCGCCAAGGATCGGCTGGCCACATCCACGCTCCAGGCGCCCAGCCCCCCGGCGGCCATCGCCAGCTCAAGTTCGCGCTCGCGTTCCTGCGCAAGGGTCAGGCGGTTCGTCAGCTCCGCCGACAGGGCGGCGTTGCGGGATTTCAGCCCCTCGACCTTTTCCCGGTCGCGTGTGACGTCCAACTGACTGGCGAAGAAATAGGCCAGGTCGCCGTAGCCGTCATAGACCGGCGCCAGCAACAGGCGGTTCCAGAAGGCGGACCCGTCCTTGCGATAGTTGCGGATGTCGATCTCGATCGGCGCGGCGTCTTTCACAGCCCTATGGATGCGCTTGACCGTCTCCGGCTCGGTCTCCGGCCCTTGCAGGAACCGGCAGTTTCGACCGAGAATTTCGGACCGCTCATAGCCGGTCAATCGGCAGAAGGCGTCATTGGCGAAGACGACCGGATTATCCGGCAGACGAGGGTTTGTCACAATCATCGGCATGCGGGTCGCCCGCACGGCGGCGACGAAGGGATCGGTCCCGCGGTCGATTCCAGCGACCTCATCGGCGATTCGCTCGGCGTCCAGGGCCTCCACCTGACCGTCGTTGGCGTTCCGCCTGTCCTTGTCCAAATCTCGCATCCTCAAGTGATCCGCCGAAGGGCGACGCTTAGAACACCCCCGAGGGCAGTTCGGTTCTAAACAGATTCACAGGTTTAGGTTTGATCCTTTCCCCTCGCGTCGCGCGGAAAGGATCGAAAGCGGCCGGCCGCCGTGGGCGCGCCTCAATGCTGGACGAACGGGGCTGGGGTTTCTATGATCGCGCCCGACCGTCGGGGTTTCGCCCGCGGCGTCTTTTCGCGTGGGTTTGACGACGTGCTGAACAAAATTTTCGCCTGGTGGAATGGGGCCACGATCGGCACCCTGTTTACGATCGCCAAGCGCGGCCGCTTCGTCGGGACCGATGAGTTCGGCAACAAATATTACGAGGCCAAGGACCACTCCAGCTATGACGGCCGCAAGCGTCGCTGGGTCGTCTATGAAGGCTATGCAGACGCCACGAAGGTGTCGCCGGACTGGCACGGCTGGCTGCGTTACACCTTTGACCTGCCGCCGACGGAGGCGCCCCTGTTGCGCCGCCCGTGGGAAAAGGATCATCTGCCCAATCTGACGGGCACGCCCATGGCTTGGCGTCCGCAGGGCTCGTTGGCCGCAGAGGCCAAGCGCCCGGCCGCCACGGGCGACTATCAGGCCTGGACGCCCGAGTGAGACCGAATCGGCTGCTGACGGCTGGGGCGACCCTCGTGCTGGCGCTCAGCGCCGGGGCGGTCACCGCCAGCGTCCTTCAGGATGCGCCCCGCGACGCGCGTCCGGTTCAACAGGATCCGATCGGCGAAATCCTGCGAAACACGCCGGCGACACCGGCCGTCCCGACCGAGACGGCCCCCTCTGGCACGCCCGCGCCTCGCGCGCCGATCGCCGTCTCTCCTCCACCGTCGGTTCAGATCGCCGAGGACGCGGCCGTGGCCGAAAAAGCCGAGGAAGAGGTCGAGGCTGAAGCCCCGGTGGCCGAAAAGCCGATCGAACAGCCCGAGACTCCGGCTCGCCGTCAGCGGCGCAAGTTCGCCGTCATCCAGGCCCTGGACAAGACCACGGCCGAGACGATGAAGTTCGAGGTCGAGGTCGGCGGTCGGCCGGTCCGGTTCAACAAGAATCTGATCTTCACCGCCCGCGCCTGCGAAGTCTCCACGCCCGACGAACTGACCGAAGACGCCATCGCCTATCTTCAGGTCGCGGTTCAGAGCCGAGGCGCCGCCTCGGCCGAGCCGCGCCAAGTCTTCCGCGGTTGGATGTTCGCCTCGTCTCCGGCCGTCAGCGGGCTTCAGCACCCGAACTACGACGCCTGGGTCGTAGGCTGTAAGAACTGAGCGGGGCGGGCGGCGACATGGCGCCTCGGCCGCTGAAGAAGACGGAGACCATCGAAATCCGTCTGCCGCACGACACCAAGACGGCCTTCATGGCGCGTTGCCGCGCCGAGGGCCGCACCGCCAGCGACGTGCTTCGCCGTTTCATCGACGCCGAACTGGCCGCGCGTCCACGCCGGTTCGACGGCCGCCTGCTCCTGGCGGCGGTTCTGGCCGCCCTGGCCCTGGGGGGCGTCGCCGCGCCGTCCCTGGCTGAGAGCGTGACGCCGACCCGAACCGCCTTTGATCGCCTGGACCGCGACCATGACGGCCGTCTTAGCTTCGAAGAGTTCCGCGCCCGCTAGAGCATGATCGTTTCGGACGGAACCGCTTCGCGGTTCCTCCTCAACGGATCAGGCTCTCGCTTTAATCTGGAGCCTGATTCACCGTTTCAGCGGAACCGCGAAGCGGTTCCTTCTCAACGGATCAGGCTCTAGCGGATCGGGACGAAGAACCGGCCCCCGCGCAACTGGGTCCAGGTCCAGGGCTTGACCAGGGCCGCGCCCGGCTTCCAGGACCAGGCGATGAACTCCGCTCTCCCTATGATGTTCTGGGCGGGCAACAGACCGACCCCGACCGAGGCGGGCCAGCGCCCGTCCAGCGAGTTGTCGCGATTGTCGCCCATCATCAGATAACGGCCGGCCGGCACCCGATAGATTTCGGTGTCGTCGCCGGGCAGGTCGGGACCGCCGTCATAGGTGACATAGTGTTTGCCGTTGGGCAGGGTCTCGGCCACCAACCGCACCGTGCGGGCCGGATCGTCATGGTCTTGGGTGATGCCCAGCCGGGTCTGGGGGATAGGCCGGTCATTGACGAAGACGGTTCCGCCCCGCACCTGAACCGCGTCGCCCGGCAGGCCGATCACCCGTTTGATCCAGACCTGTTTCGGATCGCGCGGCAGGCGGAAGACGACGACGTCGCCCCGCCGGGGCTGACGCTGACCCAGCCGACCCTCGCCCTCTGGACGGCCTGCGGGCAGGGAGGCCCTGCTCCAGCCATAGGCGAATTTGGAGACGACGATGTAGTCGCCGACCACCAGTCCCGGCTCCATCGAGGAGCTGGGAATGGTGAAGGGCTGGTAGGCGATGGTGCGAAAGGCCGTGGCCAACACGAGGGCGACGATCACTGTCACAGCAATCTCAAACGCGTCGCGCCAGAGGGCGCGTGCGGGGAGGGGCGGGGTGTTTGAAGCGGCTTGGGTCATGCGCCTGAAGAGGCCGCATCCCTTACGCCGTCGCCAGCGCGAACCTGTCCGGACGCCGGAATAGCGTGTCCGGACAGCCGGAAATCAGCCGCCCGCCGTCGCCAGCGCGACGGCCTCGGCGCCGCTCATCGGCCCCCACAGGGCGGTCTCGTCGACGACAGTCCCGAGCGCCGGCTTCAGGCGACGCAGATAGGCCGCCTGGGGCGTCTCGACCGCCCCGAACTGGCTGAGGTGTTCGGTCAGGAACTGGGCGTCCAGCAGGCTCCAGCCACCCTTTCTCAACCGTGCGACCAGATGGACCAGGGCGACTTTTGAGGCGTCCCGCTCGCGGCTGAACATGCTTTCGCCGAAGAAGGCGCCGCCCAGGGATACGCCGTACAGGCCCCCCACCAGCCGTTCGTCCTTCCAGCATTCGATCGAATGGACATGGCCCTGGGCGAACAGGGCGGCGTACAGGCGGCGGATCGGGGCGTTGATCCAGGTGTCCTGGCGCTCGGGGCCCTGCGCCGCGGCACAGCCCTCCAGCACAGCCTCGAAGGCCGTATCGACCCGTACCTCGAAGGGTTCGCTTCGGACGGTGCGGCGCAGGCGGGTCGGGATGTGGAAGCCGTCCAGCGGGATCACGCCGCGCTGCTCGGGCTCGATGATGAAGACGCGCGGATCGTCGCGCGACTCGGCCATGGGAAACACGCCCCGGGCGTAACAGGCCAGCAGGTCCTCGGGGCCGAAGCCGCCGGAGGACTTGCCGGCGCTGTCATCAGGGTCGGTCAGGCGTCGCCCTTCTGACGGGCAGCCCACTTCTCCAGCCAGTGGATGTCATAGTCGCCGGACAGGATGTCGGGCTCGGCCAACAGGCGCTGGAACAAGGGAATGGTGGTGTCCACGCCGCCGACCACGACCTCATTCAGCGACCGCTTCAGGCGGGCGATGGCCTCCTCGCGGTCGCGGCCGTGGACGATCAGCTTGCCGATCAGGCTGTCGTAATAGGGCGGGATCGAATAGCCGGCGTAGATGGCGCTATCCAGCCGCACGCCCAGGCCGCCGGGGGCGTGGAAGTCGGTGACCTTGCCCGGCGAGGGCGTGAAGGTCTCCGGGTTTTCGGCGTTGATCCGCACCTCGATGGCGTGGCCCTGGAACTTGATGTCCTCCTGGGTGAAGGAGAGCGGCAGCCCGGCGGCGATGCGGACCTGTTCGCGGACCAGATCGACACCGGTGATCATTTCCGTCACCGGATGCTCGACTTGCAGGCGGGTGTTCATCTCGATGAAGAAGAACTCGCCGTCCTCCCACAGAAATTCGATCGTGCCGACGCCCAGATAGCCGATGGCGGCGATGGCCTTGTTGACCGTCTCGCCGATCTTCTTTCTGCCTTCAGCAGAGAGTGCGGGCGAGGGGGCCTCTTCCAGCACCTTTTGGTGACGGCGCTGCAGCGAGCAGTCGCGTTCGCCCAGGTGGACGACATTGCCGTGGCTGTCGGCGATGACCTGAATCTCGATGTGGCGTGGCTTCTGGAGGTAGCGCTCCATATAGACGGCGCCGTTGCCGAAGGCCGCCTTGGCCTCGGATTGGGCGGTCTGAACCGCCTCGACCAGATCGTCAGGCGTCAGGGCCACCTTCATGCCGCGTCCGCCGCCGCCGGCCGCCGCCTTGACGATCAGGGGGAAGCCGATCGATTTGGACGCCTCGATGGCGGCTTCGACCGTTTCCACCTCGCCGTCCGAACCGGGGACGACGGGAATGCCCGCATCCTTGACGGTCTGCTTGGCGGTGATCTTGTCGCCCATGACCCGGATATGTTCGGGCTTGGGGCCGATGAAGGTCAGGCCGTGGGCGCCGACGATCTCGGCGAACCGCGCGTTCTCCGACAGAAAGCCGTAGCCGGGGTGGATCGCCTGGGCCCCGGTGATCTCGGCCGCCGCGATGATCGACGGGATGTTCAGATAGGATTTGGCCGCCGAGGCGGGACCGATGCAGACGCTCTCATCGGCCAGCCGCACCCACATGGCGCCGCGGTCGGCTTCGGAGTGCACGGCGACGGTGGAGATGCCCATCTCCTTGCACGCCCGATGAATGCGAAGCGCGATCTCGCCGCGGTTGGCGATCAGGACCTTGGTGAACATCAGGGCGCCTTAGGCTTCCAGCAGGACGAGGGGCTCGCCGAACTCGACCGGCTGGGCGTCGCCGACCAGAATCTCGGCCACCACGCCGTCGCGCGGCGCCTGGATCGGGTTCATGGTCTTCATGGCCTCGACGATCAGCAGAGTCTGGCCCTTCTTGACCTTGTCGCCCGGCTGGACGAAGGGCGCGGCTTCCGGCGAAGGCTGCAGATAGGCGGTGCCGACCATCGGCGACTTCACCTCTTCGCCGGCGCGGGCGACGATGGTGGCCGGATCGGACGGCATGGCGGCCGGCGCGGCGACGGCGGCCGCAGGCGCAGCGGCCGGAGCCGGGGCCGCGGCGTACTGGACCGGGGCGGCGTTGACGGTGACCTCGCGCGCCACGCGGATGCGCAGCTCGCCGCGCTCGACCTCGACCTCGGTCAGGTCGGTTTCGTTCAAGATCTCGGCCAGCTGGCGAACCAGGGACGCGTCGATCTCGGCGTGTTTCTTGTCATCGGCCATTGGATTGCGCCTTTGTCTTTCGTCTTGGATTGCGAACGGGTCGGCCCTCAGGCGCGTTCCCGGATCTGGGTCAGGGCCGCCTGCACGGCCAGTTCATAGCCTGCCGCGCCGAAGCCGGCGATGACGCCGGTCGCCGCGGACGACACATAGGAGTGATGGCGGAACGCCTCGCGCGCCGCCGGATTGGACAGATGAAGCTCAATGACCGGTATGGTCAGGGTCTTCAGCGCGTCGTGCAGAGCGACCGAGGTGTGGCCATAGGCCGCCGGATTGAGGATCAGGGCCTGCGCCTTCTCACGCGCCTCCTGGATCCAGTCCACCAGCACGCCTTCATGGTTGGTCTGGCGGAACACGATCTGCGCCCCATCCCCCGCCGCCGTCACGCAGCGCCGCTCGATGTCCGCGAGGGTGTCGCGGCCATAGATCTCCGGCTCCCGCACCCCCAGGAGGTTCAGGTTAGGGCCGTTCAGCACATGGATGACGGACGTGTCGGACATCGGTTCTCGAAACGAGGCTCCGGAATCGGGCGACCTCTGACGGTTCAGGGCCGGCCTTGTAGCTCAGGCGCGGCGCGGGTCAAAGCGCAGCGTCGAAACGGCTTGACCTAACGTCATCCGCGCGGGCGTCAACGGATTTCCCGTCGCAGGGGCGTGAAGGGCGGGGAAAAGGGGGAGAACGGATGGGTTTGGTGGGCGCTAGCCTTCCGTCTGCCCATCACCCACCGCCGTCGTCCTCGGGTCAAGCCCGAGGACGACGAATAGGGGTAGGCGACGAATAGGGGTAGGCCATGTGAATGCGGCGGCGCCTCATGCCCTCCGCGCCGAAACGCGCTATGACACGCCGACACACGGGCATCGAGGCAGACGGTTTGCGTATTCAAGTCAACGGCGATCCACGCGAGGTCTATGCGACGACGGTGACGGAGCTGGTCGAGGAACTGGCGCTGGACCCCCGCAAGGTGGCGGTCGAGCGTAATCTGGAGATCGTGCCTCGGTCGCTGCACGCCGTCACCGCCCTGGCCGAGGGGGACCGGATCGAACTGGTCCAGTTCGTCGGCGGCGGTTGATCAGACCTTGAGGATGGGGCCGGGGTAGAAGGCGACCTGCCGGTCGGCCGTCAGCAGTCGCATTCCCTCGGCCATGGCCTGGGCGATAAGCAGCCGGTCGAACGGGTCGCGGTGGATCAGCGGTAATCCTGCCAGTTCCAGCGCGTGCAGGCTGGTCACCGGAATTTCCTCATAACCCGCGTCCAGCAACTGGCGGCGGAACACCAGGGCGTCCACGTCGAAGTCAGGTCGCTTCAGGCCGTGCTTGACGACGACCTCCCAGATATTGACCGCGCTGAACACCAGTTGATTGTCGGGATCGGCCATCAAGGCTTGCGCCTTGGCGGGAAGCCGTGCGCGATCCTCCGACGCCCAGAGCAGCAGGTGAGTGTCGATCAACAGCCTCATTGGCCCTCGTCGCCCTCGTGAAGGCCTTCACCATAGATCATCGCCTCGATTTCGGCCTGACCCATGGTGTCGAAGTCGTCAGGAATTTTAATCTGACCCCGCATGAAGCCGAACCGACGCGAGGTGTCGATCGGCGTCTCCTCGATGGGAACCAGTTTGGCGATCGGCTTGCCTGCCTTGGCGATGGTGATGGTTTCACCCTTGGCGGCCCGGTCCAGCAGGCGCGACAGGTGGGTCTTGGCCTCGTGGACGTTGACCGTTTCCATGCGTCGCTCCCGGTGAACTTAGTCCACTTAGTCTAGTTCATCTGGCCCGGTCTCGCAACGCGGCGTGATCGATCCGCCCTTTCGCATCGGGCGCGACAGGACTAGGTCACCACCCATGACCGATACAGCCCCCGAAACCTGGTCCGTCGCCGGCCGCACCTTTACCTCACGCCTGATCGTGGGCACCGGCAAATACGCCGATTACGCCCAGAACGCCGCCGCCGCCGAGGCGGCGGGGGCCGAGATCGTGACCGTGGCCGTGCGCCGGGTGAATCTGACCGATCCGAACCAGCCGATGCTGGTCGACTATGTGAAGCCCGACCGTTTCACCTTCCTGCCCAACACCGCCGGCTGTTTCACCGGCGAGGACGCGGTGCGCACCCTGCGCCTGGCGCGCGAGGCGGGGGGGTGGAGTCTGGTCAAGCTGGAGGTCCTGTCCAACACCGCCCACCTGTATCCCGACATGGTCGAGACCCTGCGGGCCCTGGACATGCTGATCAAGGACGGGTTCGACGTCATGGTCTATTGCACCGACGACGTGGTCATGGCCAAGCGGCTGGAAGACGCCGGCGCCGCCGCCATCATGCCGGCCGCCGCCCCGATCGGCTCTGGGCTCGGCATCCAGAACGAGGTCAATGTCCGGCTGATCGTCGAACAGGCCAAGGTGCCGGTTCTGGTGGACGCCGGAGTGGGCACGGCCTCGGACGCCACCCGGGCGATGGAGCTGGGCTGCGACGCCGTCTTGATGAACACCGCCATTGCCGGGGCCAAGGATCCGATCCGCATGGCGCGCGCGATGAAGCACGCCGTGATCGCCGGTCGCGACGCCTATCTGGCGGGGCGGATGCCCAAGCGGATGTACGCCGACCCGTCGTCGCCCCTGGCCGGCCTGATCTGAGGCGCGCCATGACCCACTACACCGACAACCTCAGCCAGCTGGGCGCCCAGACCGCCGCCCCGACCAGTCCCGAGACGGCCGTGCTGGAACGGGTGCCGAACCCGCATGCGGATACGCTGTATCTGGCCCGGTTCACAGCGCCCGAGTTCACCAGCCTGTGCCCGGTGACGGGCCAGCCGGACTTCGCCCATATCGTCATCGACTATGCGCCGGGCGACTGGCTGGTCGAGTCCAAGAGCCTGAAACTGTACCTGACCAGTTTCCGCAACCACGGCGCCTTCCACGAGGACTGCACCGTCGCCATCGGCCGGCGGCTGGCGGATCTGCTGGAGCCGAAATGGCTGAGGATCGGGGGGTATTGGTATCCGCGCGGGGGGATACCGATCGACGTCTTCTGGCAGACGGGCCCGGCGCCCGAGGGCCTGTGGCTGCCGGACCAGGGCGTGCCGACCTATCGCGGGCGGGGGTGAGATCGCACCCCGCCCGCGACGTCTGGATCAACCGCCGAAACGGATACGGACCCCGGCGTTGGCGACGAACCCCTCCAACGGGGCCCAGGCGTCGGTTGTCCAGCGGCCGTCCGCCGTGCGGGTCGGCCTGAGCAAGGAATCGCTCCGGGTCTGGCGTTCGTCCAGAAGGTTTTCCAGGTTCAGGAACAGGCGGTAGCGACCCAGAACCACCTCGCCCAACAGCCCCAGCTCCCAGTAGGCCTCGCCGCGATCGCGGTAGGGATCGTCGTCCAGCGGCTGGGCGCCTGTGTAATAGGCCTCGAAGCCGAGGCGGCCGCGATCGTGTTCCTCCCACATGGCCACGAAGCCGGCCGAATGACGCGGCGTCATCGGCGTGTCGCGCCGCGCAGATCCTGCTTCCTCCGGCTCGTCGGCGTCCAGATACATGTAGTTGGCGGTGAGCACGAAAGGCGCCCGGCGCCAGCGGCCCAGCAGCTCGACCCCACGGGTGCGGGTGACGCCGTCCACGTTGATCAGCCGCGCTCGGTCGGCGGAGACAGGCTGAAGCCGCACTGCGTCGTCTATGTCCGACCCGAACAGCGTCAGGCTGGTCTCCCAAGATCCTCTGGCCCAGCCCAGGTCCAGCGAGGCGGTCGAGGCCGTTTCCACCTCCAGATTGGCGATGGGCTCCAGCCGCGACAGGCCCGCAGCCTCGGTCTCCTCCACGAAGGGCGTAGGGGCGAAAAAGCCGCGTCCCCACGAACCCCGCACGGTCCACGGACCCGGTCGCCAAAGCAGGGACAATCGCGGGCTGAACTGACCGCCGTAGCGGCTGTGGTCGTCATAGCGGGCGCTGGCCGAAACCGTCAGATCCTCGGTCCAGTCGCGTTCGACCTGGGCGAAAACGGCCGGGGCCGTGTAGCGATAGTCGAAGGCCGGGAAGGCGTCCGAGGCGTAGTCATCCGCCTGCCATACCAGGCCGCCCATCCAGTCGGCGCCCATAGCCTCGGCCGAGACGGAGGACTCCACCAGGAAGGTCTGGTGGCGGTCTTCTTCGATCAGATCGCCGTACCGGTGGCGGTGGCTCTGTTCGACGGCGGACGCGCGGGCCTGGAGCCAGGCGCTGTCGCCCAGAGGCCGTTCATAGACGGCGCCGGCGTCCAGGCGGTCAGTCTCCTGATCCAGTCGGAAGGGCTGACCGTCGGGGGCCAGGGCGCCGTCGCGCGTGCCGCCCCGCCGCCGCTCGGTCATGCCGCCTGCCGTCAGGAACAGGGTCGCGCCGTCGTCGCCGTTCCAAAACAGCCGCGGCCGGGCCGACCAGCGCGTGTAGCCGGCCATGTCGATCCAGCCGTCGTCGTCCAGGTCCTGGATCGCCTGATGATTGTAGGTCGCCAGGACGGAGCCGCTCCAGTCTGAAGACAGGGGAGCAGCGGCGTAGGCCGAGACGTCCTGACCGTCGCGCGAAGTGGCGTTCAGGATCAACTCGCCTTCGCGGGTTTCGCCCGGTCGGCGGGAGATCAGATTGACCACGCCGCCCAAAGCCTGTCCGCCGTATAGAGCCGAGGCGGCGCCCTTGATCACCTCGACCTGCCCCAGATCGCTGGGCGGGATCTGCAGCAGGCCCAGGGACGAGGATTGGCCGCCGTAAAGGGGCAGGCCATCGGCCAGCAACTGAGTGTAGCGACCCCTCATGCCTTGAACGCGGACGTTGGCGGATCCCAGTCCGGGGGAGGTGACCTGGACGCGCACCCCGCCGGTTTCGGCCAGGATCATCGAGATGTTGCCTGGACGCATGATGAGCTTTTCGGCGATCTCCTCTTCGTTCAGCACCTCGATCCGGACGGGCTCGTCCTGAACGCGGCGGCGGGAGCGGGTCGAGACGACGAAGATCTCCTCCAGCTCCGCGACTTCTTCGGCGGGCGGTGTTTGGGGCGGGTATGGCGAGGTCTGGCTCTGGTCTTGGGCGAGGGCGGCGGCGGCGGGCAGCAGAGTCGCGAAGGCGACTCCGGCCAGGAGATGATAGGCGATGGTCATGATCTGATCCTCGGCCGGCGCACGGGCCGGCCCTGACGACGATAGGCGCGCTCCACCCAGCAGCGGAACGACGCGGACGAGGCGAAGTGGGCCTGTGCGGCCCTGGCGGGATCAGACGCGCGGGGGGCGGTCGGGGCCGGCGGTATCGACCGGCGTAGGTTCCGGCGACTGACGCCAGGCGTGACGCGCGGCTGTGTGAGCCAGCGTCTGGATCAGGATCGGGTCTGATCTATATGCGGGGTGAGGCGCGTGGCAGCAGCCGTTGGCGCAGGCAGGCCCGCAATCGATGCAGCCCTGGTCCTGATCCGAAACGGCTTCGCCGACGACAGCGACTGCCGCGCAGTTCGCTTCGGCGCAGGCGTGGGCCGACGCCGCCGGCGCAAAGGCGACAAGCGCCAGCACCAGCTGCAAAACCAGCTTCAGACCGGCTGACAGGGAGGGCTCAGGGCGTCGCATCGCGGGCCGAGGCTTAAGTTGATCGACAGCGGATGGCAAGTCCGCCGGCTTGGGCTAAGCCTTGGGCATGTCGCGAAGTTCCTCCTTGCCTCTGGAAGCCTGGGGGCGCCGTCTCCTCACGCGCGCCCAGACCTGGGCCGACCGGTCTCGTCCGCGTCGCTACGCCTACGAGTTCCTTTGGTTCGGGCTGAAACAGGGGTGGGCGTGTCTGTTCGGGGGGCTGATGCTGGGGCTGATCGTCGGCACCTTCCTGTGGTGGCCGGATCAGTCGCCGATCTCGCGGTATGATTTTCTGGCGGTCGGGGCGGTGATGATCCAGGCGGCTATGCTGGCCTTCCGGCTGGAGAGCTGGGAGGAGGCGCGGGTGATCTTCCTGTTCCATGTGGCGGGGACGATCATGGAGCTGTTCAAGACGGCGCACGGGTCGTGGGTCTATCCGGAGGACAGTCTGCTGCGCATCGGCGCCGTGCCCCTGTTCTCGGGCTTCATGTATGCGGCGGTGGGCAGCTATATCGCGCGGGTGCAGCGGATATTCCATATCCGGGTGCGCGGCTATCCGCCGCTGTGGACGACCTGGGTGTTGGCGGCAGCCGTCTATGTGAATTTCTTCGCCCATCACTGGCTGCCGGACGTGCGGATCGTTCTGTTTCTGGCGACAGTCCTGCTGTTCGGGCGGGGCTGGTTCTATTTCACGGCGGACCGGCGTCGGCGGTCGATGCCGCTGCTGCTGGGCTATGGGCTGGTGGCCCTGTTCATCTGGGTCGCCGAGAACCTGGGCACCTTCGCGCGGGCCTGGACCTATCCGGGGCAGGACGGGGGCTGGGAGCCGGTGTCCCTGCACAAGCTCGGGGCCTGGTTCCTGCTGATGATCATCTCGGTGGTGCTGGTGTCTCTGGTGCACCGGCCGGAGAAAGAACCGTCAGGCGGTGCGGGCCAGTGACGCGGCGCGGGGCCAGGCGACCAGCCCCAGGGCCTCAAGCGCCGGTCTTGCCAACAGATAGCCCTGCATCAGATCGACGCCCAAGTCGCGCAGGACGTCCTGTTCGGCCGGGGTCTCTATACCTTCGCAGACCGGTTCGACGCCCAGATCGCGCAGCATGTTCAGGGTGTTGCGCACGATGGTGCGCTTAACCGGATCGGTGTCGATGTCGCGGATCAGGGCCATGTCCAGCTTGACGATGTCCGGCTGGAACAGGGTCAGCAGACCCAGGCCCGCGTAACCGGCGCCGAAGTCGTCGATGGCCGTCTTGAACCCCATGGCGCGATAGGAGCGCAGGATGTTCAGGATGTGGTCGGCGTCCATCGCCTCGCTCTCGGTGAACTCAAAGATGATCTTGTTCACGGGGAAGCCTGTTCGCATCGCCGCCGCCAGGGTGGCGCGGATGCAGGCGCGCGGCTCATAGACCGCATTGGGCAGAAAATTGATCGACAGGTTGGCGCCCGTCGCCGCCATGTCGAGCCCGGCCGCCAGTTCGATCGCGGTGGTGCGACAGACCTGATCGAAGGCGTAGCGGTTGTGGTCGGCTATCTGAGCCAGCACCTGACCGGCGCCGGCGCCGTCCTTGCCCCGCACAAGCGCCTCGTAGGCGAAGACTGTCTGTGTTGAGACGTTGACGATGGGCTGGAAAGCCATGGTGATGGGCAGGTCGAACCCCGCCCCATCTTTGCAACCCACACAGGACATCGGACCACTCGCTACAGCTAAGGGTCTGACGCTTAGAGGGAAAAGATTAACGACAAGGCCTGTCCAGATCTAGGGCAGGCGGGTGACCTTGGCCGCCATGTCGGGGCGGGGGCGTTCCAGGGCCGGTTCGTTCAGGGTTCCGATATGGATGAAGCCGGCGACCGCCTCGCCGTCGGTCAGGCCGAACAGGGCTGTGGCCTGGGCGTCATAGCTGTACCAGTCCGTGATCCAGCTGGAAGCATAGCCGAAGGCGCCGGCCGCATGCTCCAGATTCATACAGACCGCGCCGGCCGACATCTGCTGCTCCCAGAGCGGCTTGGCGTCGGGCACGGGCGCCGAGATGACCAGGACGGTGACGGGGGCGGCGGTCAGCTTGGCCAGGACCGCCTGCTCCTTGGCGGGACGGCCCTGGGTCTGCGCAAGGCCGGACAGTTTTTCGGCGATTTCCCCGCGGCTCTGCGGCCCCAGGACCACGAACCGCCAGGGAAACAGCTTGCCGTGATCGGGCGTGCGGGCGCCCAGGGTCAGGATCTGATCCAGTTCGGCCTCGGTCGGGCCGGGGCTGGTCAGGGCCTGGGCCGGGGCGGAGCGGCGTGAGGCCAGCCGATCGCGCAACTCCTGCGACGGGACCGGGGCGGGCAGGGGGGCGTTCAACGGAAAGAGAGGCGAAGGGGTCATGCGGTCTAGCTAGGCTTTCCCCCCGCCGTCCGCCATAGCTGAGGTATGAGCGATTTCGACGAACCGAAATGGGCCGCCGGCCTGGCCAAGCCGCCGGCCTGGCGCAGCAAGACCGAGGAGACGGTGTTCGAAAATCCGTGGATGCGGTTGACGCGGCACCGGGTGATCGCCCCGACGGGCCAGCTGGCGGACTATGCGGTGATGCGGCCCAAGAATGTCGCGACCGGGGTGCTGCCGGTGCATGACGACGGCACGGTGGTTCTGGTCGGGCAGCAGAGGTTCGCCTTCGCCAACTATTCCTGGGAGATGCCCGAGGGCGGGGCGTCCCTCGACGAGGATCCGTTCGACGGCGTCCGGCGGGAGCTGGCCGAGGAGGCGGGGCTGGAGGCCGCCCACTGGACGCCGGCCCTGACGATGGAGCTGTCGAACTCTGTCACGACCGAGATGGCGCATACCTGGATCGCCTGGGGCCTGAGGCCTGTGCCGGTGGCGCCGGACCCGACCGAGGTGATCGCCGTCGTGCGCGTGCCGTTCCTGGATCTGCTCGACGAAGTCGGGCGCGGGACGGTGCGGGACAGCCTGACGGTGGCGACGGCGTATAAGGCCTATCATATGGGCTTGAATGGAGCCCTGCCTCCGGCGCTGGCTAAGGCCATGCTGGGGCGGGTATGATGTCGCCGAAGGAGTCCGGCATGCCCAAGCTTGAAGTCGTCGCGGAAACTGACAGCGTGTGGCGCCAGCTGCGCGCCTCCGCCGAGGCCGCCTCGCGCGAGGAGCCCCAGCTGGGTTCGCAGATGAACGCCGTCATCCTGTCGCACGATGATCTGGCCGGCGCCCTCAGCTTCCAGATCGCGCGTAAACTGGCCGATCCGGAAATGAGCGCCATGTCGGTGCGCGAGGTCTGCTTGTCGGCCTTCGCCGCTGATCCGGCCATGGTCGCGGCGGCCGAGGCCGATCTGCGCGCCGTGGCCGAACGCGATCCGGCCATCCGCAATCTGTTGCAGCCCTTCCTCTATTTCAAAGGTTTTCAGGCCTTGCAGGGCTGGCGCGTGGCCCATTGGCTGTGGGGCCAGGGCCGTGAGACCCTGGCCTTCCACTTCCAGAGCCGGATTTCCGAACTGTTCCAGCTGGACATCCATCCGGCCGCGCGGCTGGGCCAGGGGCTGTTCCTCGACCACGGCACCGGCATCGTCATCGGCGAGACGGCGGTGGTCGGCGACGACGTCTCCATGCTGCACAGCGTGACCCTGGGCGGCACCGGCGCCGAGCGCGGCGATCGCCACCCCAAGATCGGCAAGGGAGTCCTGCTGGGCGCCGGGGCCAAGGTGCTGGGCAACATCCATATCGGCGACTACGCCAAGGTGGCCTCGGGCTCGGTGGTGCTGAAGCCTGTGCCGTCCGGCTGCACCGTGGCCGGGGTGCCGGCGCGCCTGGTCAACTGCCCCACCGGCGCCGAACCGGCCCGGACCATGGACCATACGCTGGCAGAGGTGGTGTACGACTTCGTGATCTGAGGAGGAGCCGAGCGGACCTTCCGCGCTCCTGATCCCTGCCGTCAGCGGCGAACCATTCGGACATCGCCGATGCGGCCGCCGACCGGCAAGAGGCGCACCCGCATCGCTGCCGAGCCTCTGAAGCCGTCACGCGCTCGGTCCGTCAGCGTATAGATCAGCCTTACGCCGCCGCCGGAATAAACGACGATCAGGTCCCCGTTTCGAATCCGACACTCTGCGGATTCGCCGTCCAGCACGCAGGCGAGACGGCCTCTGGGCTGGGCTGTGATCCTGAGTGGAAAGTTCAGCCGTTCGTTTCCATCCTTGCCCTTGAATGTGATCCTGTTTTCGCTGTCGGGAGCGGGCGTGACCAACAGCGACCATTCGCCGACCACGTCTGCGGCGCCTATGGGGCCGGACGCCTGAGCAATAGCCGCGTCGCCCAGGGCGAGGCTTGCGAGGACGGACGTTAGAACCAGCCGTCGGTTCATACTGGTATTCCTGGAATTCAGCCTCTGATCAATATTGGCGGAAACTCGGGATGGTCACGTGAATCTTTGGACATCTCGTCGAAAGGGCCGGCGCTCGCGCACGTGCGGAGCGAAAGGCGAGGGGCCGGATGTGATGGACCTGCGGCGGATTGGGGAAAATGCGCGTCGCCGGTTCCCCTGAAGCCCCGATGTCTCTAGGGTCCGCGGCCAACCCAAGACCATGAGGCCCCCGTGAAAGACACTGACCTGAAGCGCATCGAGGCCCACCTCAAGCGCACCTTCAACACCGGCGGCATCATCGTGAAGGCCCGTCCCAAGCAGAATGACTCGGCCGAAGTCTATGTCGGAGACGAGTTCATCGGCGTCGTCTTCGAGGACGAGGATGAGGAAGGCTCCTTCATGTTCGAAATGGCCATCCTGGCCGAAGACCTGCCGGCCTAAGTCGCGCGCGCCGACCGCCCTGCGACATCGCGCGCAGGGCGGTTGTGAGAACGTTCTCAAAAATGGCTTGACGGGTTGCGCCGGCCCGGCCCTAATCGCGCCGAAGGGCGGCGGTTCGATCGCTCGGGAGCAGACGCGCTGAGGGGCAAGGGTCGGGACGTCGCCGTTCCGTCGCGCCCGTCCGCCTGTTTTCCGATCCGTCAGACGCACGTCCTCCTGGTTCATCCCGAGAGGAAATCCGATGCGCGCGACTGTGTCCCTGATGGTGCTGGCCCTGGCCGTGAGCGGGGGCGCGCCGGCCCTGGCCCAGACGGCGACGGTTCCCGAAGCGTCGCGTGCTCACCCGGCCCTGTGGCCGCAGGCCGCGACCCCGGCCGCCATATCCGACGCCCGCACCGAGGCCTTCGTCTCCGAACTGATGGCCAGGATGACGCTGGAGGAGAAGGTCGGTCAGCTGATCCAGGCCGATATTTCGGCCATCACCCCCGACGATCTGAAGACCTATCCGCTGGGTTCGATCCTGGCGGGCGGCAGCTCCGGCCCCTGGGGCGACGACAAGGCGCCGCCGCAGAAATGGCTGGACCTGGCCCGCGCCTTCCGCGCCGCCAACGAGAGCCGGGGCGGGACGGTGATCCCGCTGATCTACGGCATCGACGCGGTTCACGGGCACAACAATGTCCCCGGCGCCACCATCTTCCCGCACAACATCGGCCTGGGCGCCGCGCGCGATCCGGACCTGATCCGACGCATCGGCGAGGCCACGGCGCTGGAGGTGGCGGTGACGGGGGCCGAATGGACCTTCGGCCCCACCCTGGCCGTGCCGCGCGACGACCGCTGGGGTCGGTCCTATGAGGGCTATGCCGAAGACCCGGAGGTGCAGCGGTCCTACGCCGGGCCGATGACCCTGGGCCTTCAGGGCGAGCTGCAGCCGGGGCGGCCGCTGGCGCCCGGCCATATCGCCGGATCGGCCAAACATTTCCTGGCCGACGGGGGCACCTTCGAGGGCGAGGATCAGGGCGATTTCCGGGGCACGGAGCAGGAGCTGATCGACGTCCACCTGGGCGGATACGTCCAGGCCATCGACGCGGGCGTGCTGTCGATCATGGCCAGTTTCTCGGGCTGGAACGGTTACAAGCACTCAGGCAATCCGACCCTGCTGACCGATGTCCTGCGCGGGCCGCTGGGGTTCAAGGGATTCGTCGTCTCCGACTGGAACGCGCACGGCCAACTGCCGGGCTGCACCAATGAGAGCTGCGCCCTGGCGGTCAACGCGGGCATCGACATGCTGATGGCGCCCGACAGCTGGAAGCCGCTGTACGCCTCGACCCTGGCCCAGGCCCGGTCGGGCGAGATCCCTATGGCGCGGGTGGACGAGGCGGTGCGTCGCATTCTGGTGGCCAAGGTCAAGACCGGCCTGTTCGAACCGGCGCGGCCGATGGAAGGCCGGTTCGAGGAGCTGGCTTCACCCGCGCACCGCGCCCTGGCGCGCGAGGCGGTGCGCAAGTCGCTGGTGCTGTTGAAGAATGACGGCGTCCTGCCGGTTCGGGCCAATGCGCGGGTGCTTGTGGCGGGGACGGCGGCTGACGACATCGGCCAGGCCTCGGGCGGCTGGACCCTGAGCTGGCAGGGGACGGGCAATACGAATGCCGACTTCCCCCAGGGCCAGTCGATCTGGAGCGGGATCGAAGAGGCGGTGAAGGCCGGCGGCGGGACCGCAACCTTGAGCGCGGACGGGTCCTTCACCCAAAAACCGGATGTGGCGATCGTCGTCTTCGGCGAGACCCCCTATGCCGAGTTCCAAGGCGACGTGGACAATCTGGACTATGTCCCGACCGCGCCGCTGGAGATGCTGAAGCGGCTGAAGGCGGCGGGGATTCCGACCGTGTCGGTCTTCCTGTCCGGGCGGCCGATGTGGACCAATCCGGAGATCAACGCCTCGGACGCCTTTGTGGCCGCCTGGCTGCCGGGGACCGAAGGCGGGGGGATCGCCGACGTCCTGGTGGGCCGAGCCGACGGCAAACCGCGCCACGACTTCCACGGCAAACTGTCCTTCAGCTGGCCCAAGGATGCGACGGGAACGCCGCTGAACCACGGCCAGCCCGGCTATGATCCGCAGTTCGCCTATGGCTACGGCCTGACCTACGCCGCGCCGGCGCGAGTCGGAATGCTGTCGGAGGAGAGCGGGGTCTCGGCCCAGGCGACCAATCTGGATCGCTATTTCGTCGACGGCCGGTTCGTCTCGCCCTGGAGCTTGTTGCTGAACGACGCAGGAGGTCAGACCCGACCCGGCACGGCGAAGACGGCGACCAGCCCGCGCGCCGGCGTCGCCTCACGCCCGGTAGACGACCTGGCCCAGGAAAGCGGCCAGCAGTTCGCCTTTGCGGGAACCGGGCCGGCCAGCGTTGAGATCTGGGGCACGGCCGTCGATCTGACGCGCCAAGCCAACGGCGCCGTCGCCCTGGGCTTCCGCTATCGTGTTGACGTCGCGCCGTCCGCTCCGGTGGCGTTCAAACTGGGCGGCGGAGCGGTGGACCTGACCGGCCTGTTGCGCTCTGCCCCCGTCGGGCAGTGGCGCGAAGCCCGCATTCCCCTGACCTGTTTCCGCACTGACGGCGGGGACCTGTCGCGCGTCGAGGTTCCGTTCCACATGGCGACCAGCGGTGCGATGACCGTCTCGGTGTCCGAGATCAAGCTGGACGCCAGCCAGACCGAAACGCGCTGCCCGGCCTAAAGGGCGCGACATGGACGGTCCCCTCCGCCTTCACCCCGCGTCGGCGGTGAAGGTCAGGGTGTGGGTGTAGCTGCGGTAGGGGGTGGGGCTGCCTGCCGGGGCGGCGGTGCGGTAGCGGACCTGTGTCATATAGGCGCCGGGCGCCGAGACCCGCAGGGTCAGGACGCCGGAGGCGTCGGTGGCGGTTTCGGTCTCGATCGTCTTGCCGTCGTACTGGCCGGCTTCGCGAAAGACGGTGACAGGCGCGTCGGCCAGGGGCTGGCCGTCGAACAGCAGGCGGAAGGTCGCGTCCTCGCCGGCGACGATCTGGTTCGGCTGGATCAGAGGCTGAAGCTCCAGCCCTTGGCCGGTGGGCTTCAGCGCCGCCTCGTCGGGGACGCCCCGCATAACATAGGCCTCGGCGACGGTGATGCTCTGGACATCGACCAGTTCGGCGCCGGGCGGGGGCGGCGCATCCTCTTCGCCGACCATCTTCCAGCCGGAGGGGGTGTGGTACATCTTGGCCGTGCGGCCGGCGCGTGGGCCGGATGACAGACGATAGAGGCCGTCCACCGGCGTCGGCGCCTCGAACACCGCCAGATCGCGCAGATAGGTGACGGCGCTGATCGGCGTGTCGCCGTTTGGCCCGACCACATGGAAGCCGTCGGACCGCATGGCGACCTCGGCGTTGAACACCTCCTCGGTAAAGGCCGCCTCGACGGTCACATGATCGCGCCGCCCCGCGTCGAACAGGTTCGGCCGAAGATAGGGGGAGTGGGCCTGGGCCACGCCCGCGCCCCAGACGGACAGAAGGGAGGCCAAAAGGCCGGCGTGGAGGGGATGTCGGGTCATGGTCGTCCTCATAGGCCGAGGCAGAGTATGCAAGTGAGAACGAATTGCAACAAAGGGTTCGGGATAGGGGCGTCTGGGACCGGACGCCGACGACGGGATGGGCTAGAGTCGCGCCGAATCTGATCTGGAGTTCGATCATGAGTTTTTCCGCCACCGACGCCGCATTCGAGGGGTTTCGCGTGACGCGCCAGAACCCGGCGGCGGTTCTCCTCTGGTCGATGGTCTGGCTGATCGGGCTCATATTGAGCAGTCTGCTCGCGGCGCCCGCAATCATGCCCCATATGGCCGAGTTGCAGGCCGCCAACGGCGATATCAACGCCTTGTCGCCAGAAGCGCTACAAGCCTTCGGCTTGGCCATGGCTGGATTCATGCCGCCGTTGCTGTTGGCCCAGGCCCTCGTCGCGCCGGCCGTCTACCGCGCAGTGCTTGAGCCTGAGAAACGACGGTTCGGCTTCCTGCGACTGGGCAAGACCGAGGCTCGGATGTTGGGGGTTCTGATTATTCTGGTCGTCGTTCAGCTCGTATTGAACGTTGGAGCGGACCTCGCCACTCGGGGCGCCGGCGCGGCGATCGGTCTGGCGGGAGGCGTCATCGTGAATCTCATCGCCTTTGCATTGGGTCTCTGGGTAGCGGCTCGACTCAGCTTGGTCGCGCCTCTCACGGTGCTGCGGAGCGGCCTTCCTCTCGTGGAAGGATGGAAGCGCAGCGGCCCCATCGTCTGGCCTCTGATCGGCGTGAATGTTCTCGCCGTCGCCATGGCCTTGTTGGTGGGTCTGCTGCTGGCCCTCGTCGCCTGGCCTATGACGGCGGCCATGTCCGGCTCCGGCGCAGGCGCGGGTTTGGCGGCCCTGCTGCTGATGACGCTGATGGCGCTCGGTTTCGCACTGATCACCGTCCTGCTTTGGAGCCCGTTCGCGGCGATCTTGAAGCAGCTGGAGGGCTGACGGAGACGTTTCAGCGTCTGGAGTAAAACCTCAGGCCGAGGCCTTGACCCGCTTCCGCTTCGCCGGCGGGGGCGTCGCCGCCTGACCCAGGGCCGCGACCCGCGCCTTGCGCCGGGTCTCGTGACGATCCAGCACCTCCTTGAGGTATTTTCCGGTCCAGCTGGCCTTGTTCTCCGCCACCTGTTCCGGTGTGCCGACCGCGACGATCTCGCCGCCGCCGTCGCCGCCTTCCGGCCCGAAGTCGAGCAGATAGTCCGCCACCTTGATGACGTCGAGATTGTGCTCGATCACCACGATGGTGTTGCCAGCCTCGACCAGTTCCTGAAGCACTTCCAGAAGTTTGCGCGTATCTTCGAAATGCAGGCCGGTGGTCGGCTCGTCGAGGATGTAGAGGGTCCGGCCGGTCGCGCGTTTCGACAGTTCCTTGGACAGCTTGACCCGCTGGGCCTCGCCGCCGGACAGGGTGGTCGCGGGCTGGCCGACCTTGACGTAGCCGAGGCCCACCCGCTCCAGCGTCAGCATCTTGTCGCGGATCGGCGGCACCGCCTTGAAGAACTGGGCGGCCTCCTCGACCGTCATGTCCAGGACGTCCGAGATCGACTTGCCCTTGAAGACGATCTCCAGCGTTTCGCGGTTGTAGCGCTTGCCCTTGCAGACGTCGCAGGTGACGTAGACGTCGGGCAGGAAGTGCATCTCGATCTTGATGACGCCGTCGCCCTGGCAGGCCTCGCAGCGGCCGCCCTTGACGTTGAAGCTGAACCGGCCGGGGCCGTAGCCGCGCGCCTTGGATTCCGGCAGGCCGGCGTACCAGTCGCGGATGGGGCCGAAGGCGCCGGTGTAGGTGGCGGGGTTGGAGCGCGGGGTGCGGCCGATCGGCGACTGGTCGATGTCGATGACCTTGTCGAAATGCTCCAGCCCCTCGATGCGGTCGAAGGGGGCGGGGGCGTCCGACGCATTGTTCAGGCGACGCGCGGCGGCCTTATACAGGGTCTCGATGGTGAAGGTGGACTTGCCGCCGCCGGACACGCCGGTGATGCAGGTGAAGACGCCGACGGGGATTTCGCCGGTGACGCTCTTCAGATTGTTGCCGCTGGCGCCGCTGATCTTCAGCATCCGCTTGCGGTCGATGGGGCGGCGGCCGTCGGCGGGGATTTCGATCTCCCGCTCGCCGGTCAGATATTTGCCGGTCAGGGAGTTCGGGTTGGCCATGACCTGTTGCGGCGTACCCTCGGCGCAGACCGTGCCGCCATGCACCCCCGCAGCGGGCCCCATGTCTATGACATAGTCGGCGGTCAGGATGGCTTCCTCGTCGTGCTCGACCACAAGGACCGAATTGCCCAGGTCGCGCAGCCCTTTCAGGCTTTCCAGCAGGCGGGTGTTGTCGCGCTGGTGCAGGCCGATGGAGGGCTCGTCCAGCACATAGAGGACGCCGGTCAGGCCCGAACCGATCTGCGAGGCCAGACGAATGCGCTGGCTCTCTCCGCCCGACAAGGTGCCGGACGAGCGGGACAGGTTCAGATAGTCCAGACCGACGTTGTTCAGGAACCGCAGCCGGTCGCAGATCTCCTTCAGGATGCGCCGGGCGATCTCCATCTGCTTCTCTGTCAGGCTCTCTTCCAGGGTCGAGAACCAGAGGTAGGCCTTGGAGATCGACAGCATGGAGATATCGGCGATGTCCTCGCCGCCGACCTTGACGGCCAGGGCCTCGGGCTTCAGCCGCTTGCCGCCGCAGGCCTCGCACGGCGTCTCGGACTGGTAGCGGGCCAGTTCCTCGCGTACCCAGGCGCTGTCGGTCTCGCGCCAGCGCCGCTCCAGGTTCGGCAGGACGCCCTCGAACGGCTTGGAGACCTCGTATTTGCGGGCGTTGTCGTCATAGACGAACTTGATCTTCTCGGCGCCGGTGCCGTGCAGGATCGCCTTGTGCGCCTGGGCCGGCAGTTCGCGCCACGCCACATCCATCGAGAAGCCGTAGTGGCGGCTCAGCGACTGCAGCGTCTGGGTATAGAGAGGGGAGGGGCCGCGCGCCCACGGCGCTACCGCCCCCTTGTGCAGGCTCTTGTCGCGATCGGGGATCACCAGGTCGGCGTCGAAGGCGAGCTTGACCCCTAGGCCGTCGCACACCGGACAGGCGCCGAAGGGATTGTTGAACGAGAACAGCCGCGGCTCGATCTCCGAGATGGTGAAGCCGGACACCGGGCAGGCGAATCGTTCGGAGAAGACGAGGGTGCGCGGCGCTGTCTCGCCCTCGGCGACGCTGGCCCATTCCGCCGTGGCGATACCGTCGGCGAGGCTCAGCGCCGTCTGCAGGCTGTCGGCGTAGCGACCTTCCTGATCCGGCTTGGTCACGATCCGGTCCACGACGATGTCGATGTCGTGCTTGAACTTCTTGTCCAGGGTCGGGGCTTCGTCGATCGGATAGAATTGCCCGTCGATCTTCAGCCTCTGGAAGCCCTGACGCTGCCATTCGGCGATTTCCTTCCTGTACTCGCCCTTGCGGCCGCGAACGACCGGGGCCAGCAGCAGGATGCGTTCGCCGTCGGGCAGGGCCGTCAGCTTATCGACCATCTGGCTGATGGTCTGGCTCTCGATCGGCAGGCCGGTGGCCGGCGAATAGGGCACGCCGACCCGCGCCCACAGCAGGCGCATATAGTCGTGGATCTCAGTCACCGTGCCGACGGTCGAGCGAGGGTTTTTGGACGTCGTCTTCTGTTCGATCGAAATGGCCGGCGACAGACCCTCGATCAGGTCCACGTCCGGCTTGCCCATCAGTTCCAGAAACTGGCGCGCATAGGCCGACAGGCTCTCGACATAGCGCCGCTGGCCCTCGGCGTAGATGGTGTCGAACGCAAGGGACGACTTGCCCGAACCCGACAGGCCGGTCATCACCACCAGCTGTTCGCGCGGAATATCCAGGTCCACGCCCTTGAGATTATGCTCGCGGGCGCCGCGAACGCGGATGAAGTTGTGCTTTTCGGTCATGCGGTCCGGGAAACGCGGAGAGGAGCCGGAGGGCTCCGGCGCGACATCGCTATATGGGGATGATTTGCCCGGTTTAAGCAAGAACAATGTGGGAACATTGCGCACTGGGCGCGTCCAGCCCGGTTGACCTACTCCGGCGTCCAGGCCTGTGTCGGGCGCAAGAAACGCTCCCCCTTGGCCAGCATCACTCCGTTTGCGGTCGCGACGCCGAGCTCCAGGCTCTCGGCGATGCGGCGGGCGCGTTCGATGAAATGGGCCGCGGCGACGGGCGGGCACAGGTCGCGGGCGGTCTCGGCGAACAACTCAAGCCAGCGGTCGAAGTGGCGCGCGTCGATCGGCAGGGGCAGATGTTTCGGCATAGGCCGACCCTGGTAGACGCCAGACGAAAGGGCGACCGACGACCAGAACAGCTTCATCTGCGCCAGATGCGGGCCCCAGTCGGCGATCCGATCCGCGAAGATCGGCCCGATCAGCCGGTCGTCGCGGACGCGGGCGTAGAAGCCCTCGACCAGGGCGTCGATCATCGCCTCGTCGATGCCGGTTTCGTCGCGCAGCCGCTGAACAGCCGCGTCGCGGCGCGCGGCGGCTCCGGCAGGGTCTTCTATGCGGAAGCGGCTCTCCATTCCGACGTCCTAGCGGCTTGGTGGGCGGGGCGCCATCGGACCATCGGTCCACCCCGGAGCCACCCCCTCTTCACGCGGGCGTGTTCATATCAGGGGCTCCCCGGACTTGCGGATTGCATAAATACGACCCATCCTCCTGTCTCTGAGGAGTTTTGAGCAGGAGGCTCGAAGATCATGATCATCGCACTGGCAACCGGTTCCGCCCTGTCCGCCATGCTGCTCGTGATCCTCCATGCCAACCAGCCCAAGCCCAAGCGCGTTCCCGTGCGCGCTCGCGACCCTCGACAAGGTCGCCGCTAGAACGCCTGACGGCGTTACGCTTTTCGACAATCTGAGCCTGACGTTCGGGCCTGAGCGCACCGGCGTCGTCGGTCGCAACGGCGCGGGCAAGAGCACGCTGCTGCGTCTGATCGCCGGCGACCTGTCCCCCAATGAGGGAACGGTCACGTGCCTCGGCTCTGTCGGCGTTCTGGATCAACGGTCCGATCCGTCTCCCGTCGAGACAGCGGCGCAAACCCTGGGCGTCGCGCCGGCCCTGGCGGCGATCGACCGGCTGCTGGCTGGCGCGGGCGACGCCGAGGACCTGGCCGACGCCGATTGGACCCTGGAACCCCGGATCGATTCAGCCCTCGCCGAAGTCGGGTTGGCGGGCCTGCCGATGGACCGGCCGACACGCAGCCTCAGCGGCGGGGAACAGACCCGGCTACGGCTTGCGGGATTGATCCTGGCGGCGCCCGACCTGATCCTGCTGGACGAACCGACCAATCATCTGGATGTCCAGGCGCGGGGGCGTGTGGCCGACGTCCTGGGCCGCTGGAAGGGCGGGGCGGTGGTGGTCAGCCATGACCGGGATCTGCTGCGTCGCATGGATCGCATCGTCGAGGTGTCCGGCCTGGGGGTCGCCGCCCACGGCGGGAACTACGACCTCTACGCCGCGCGCAAGGCGATTGAGCGCGAAACGGCCGAACGCGATCTGGTCGAGGCTGAACGGACGCTGGCACGCGTGGCGGCGGTCGCCCAGCGTCGCACGGAGATGAAGGCGCGGCGGGACGCGGCCGGACGCCGCAGGGCGGCCAAGGGCGACATGCCCAGGATTCTGATCGACGCCCGGGCCGAGCGGGCCGAAAACAGCGGCGGCGGCGACCGGCTCCTCGCTGTGCGCCAGGCGGCGGAGGCGGAAACCGCCTTGGCCGCCGCGCGCCAAGGGGTGGAGCGGGTGCGAACCCTAACCATCCCCATGCGCGCCACAGGCCTTGCGGCGGGACGGACGGTGGCCAGCTTGAGCGGGGCGGTCTGGACGACACAGGACGGGCGGCGGATCGTCGGTCCTGTGGATCTGACCTTGACCGGCCCGGAGCGGGTCGCCGTCACCGGCTCGAACGGCGCGGGCAAGACGACCCTGCTGCGGCTCATCACCGGCGATCTTGCACCGACTTCGGGTCAAGTGCAGCGACCCGTTCCCGCAGCCTTGCTGGATCAGGAGGCCGCCCTGCTGCGCCCCCAGGAAACCTTGGTCGAGGCTTGGATGCGGCTGAATCCGGACGGTTCGGTCCAAGAAGCCCAGGCGGCCCTGGCTCGCTTCCTGTTTCGCAACACGGCCGCGCATCGGCGGGTCGGCGACCTGTCCGGCGGTGAACGGCTGCGGGCCGCCCTGGCCTGCGTCATGACGGGAACGCGCCCGCCGCAGCTTCTGGTGCTGGATGAGCCGACCAACCACCTGGACCTCGATTCGGTGGCGGCGGTGGAGGCGGCGTTGAGCGCCTATGACGGCGCCCTCGTTGTCGTCAGCCACGATGCGGACTTCCTGGCGGCGGTCGGGATAGATCGGACGGTCAGCCTAGCCCGCCCGTCTGCCTGAGGCCCTCCCAAAGGGCGATGCCCGCCGTGACCGACAGATTCAGCGACCGGGCCTCGGGTCTGAGCGGAATCACCACGCGCGCGTCTGCGGCGGCGTGCACATAGTCCGGGGCGCCGGCGGTCTCCTTGCCGAACAGAAGCGTGTCGGTGGGTTCGAAGACGAAGTCGGGCAGGGGCGTCGCCCCCTTGGTGGTGAAGAGCACCAGCCGTCCGGCGGGTCGCTCGCGCTGGAACGCGTCCCAATCCGCATGGCGGGTCATGTGCGATAGGGGGCCGTAATCCAGGGCCGCCCGCTTCATGGCGCGGTCGTCAAAACGGAAGCCTGTGGGCTCAATGACGTGCAGGGCGACGCCGAAACAGGCCGACAGCCGGATACAGGCGCCGACGTTCTGAGGAATGTCCGGTTGAAAAAGGGCGAGACGCATTCTAAGCCCTAGGTATACGCGACCTGGGGGTTTGTCGCGGTCTGTTTGCGAGCGTTTCGCAAGAAACGTCAGCAGCTTGCGGCGAACGCCGCAAATACAGGCCGAGGGGACCACAGGGCAGCGCTTTTAGGGTTCGTGCCGTAGCAGAGGAGCGCCAACACAGGCGGTCCCGGCGGTCTTCGAGAGGTGAAACGTGGCCGAAACGGGTGTGATTCCGGAAGGCGAGGGCGATCCGAATCGCCGCGACTTCATCCATATCGCGGCGGGCGCCGCTGCGGTGGGCGCCGGGGCGATGATCGCCTGGCCTCTGATCAATCAGATGAACCCTGCGGCCGACACCCTGGCCCTGGCCTCGATCGAGTTCGACCTGACCAAGGTTCAGGAGGGCCAGCAGGTCGTGATCAAATGGCAGGGCAAGCCGGTCTTCGTGCGCTATCGCACCCCGGCCGAGCTGCAGAAGGTCATTACCGAGGGCGCCGTCGGCAGCCCGCCCCAGACGGATGCGGAACGCACCAAGTCCGGGCATGAGAAATATCTGGTCGTGGTCGGCTCCTGCACCCACCTGGGCTGCGTCCCGACCTTCGGCGCCGGCGATTACGGCGGCTGGTTCTGCCCGTGCCACGGCTCGCACTACGATGCGTCCGGTCGGATCAGAAAGGGTCCGGCGCCCCTGAACCTGGTCGTGCCCGACTACGAATACACGTCCGACACCCGCGTTAAGATCGGTTGAGGGCGAAGGGGGAGGAAATGAGCGAACACGAATCCACCTACGTCCCGAAGACGGGCGTCGAAAAATGGCTGGACACCCGGCTGCCCATCATCCGCTTCGGCGCCGACTATATGTCGCTGCCGACGCCCAGGAACCTGAACTACTGGTGGACCTTCGGCGGCATCCTGGCCCTGTGCCTGATGACGCAGATCGTCACCGGCATCGTTCTGGCCATGCACTATACGCCGAACGTCGACCTGGCCTTCGCCTCGGTCGAGCGGATCATGCGTGACGTCAACGGCGGCTGGCTGATCCGCTATGTCCACGCCAACGGCGCCTCGATGTTCTTCATCGCCGTCTATCTGCACATGCTGCGGGGGCTGTACTACGGCTCCTACAAGGCGCCGCGCGAGATGATCTGGATCATCGGCTGCGTGATCTTCTTCCTGATGATCGCCACCGCCTTCCTGGGCTATGTCCTGCCCTGGGGTCAGATGTCCTTCTGGGGCGCAGAGGTCATCACCAATCTGATCGGCGCCGTGCCCCTGGTCGGGGAACCGATCCTGATCTGGCTGCGCGGCGGCCCGGCGATCGACAATGCGACGCTGAACCGCTTCTTCTCCCTGCACTATCTGCTGCCCTTCGCCATCCTGGGCTGCGTGGTCCTGCACCTTTGGGCCCTGCATTCGGCCGGTCAGAACAATCCGGTGGGCATCCTCATTCCGAAGGATCGTGCCAAGAAGGACACTCTGCCCTTCCACCCCTATTTCACGGTCAAGGACGGCTTTGCGATCATCCTGTTCCTGATCCTGTTCGCCGTCTTCGTCTTCTATCAGCCGAACGCCTTGGGCCACGCCGACAACTACATCCCGGCCAACCCGCTGCAGACGCCCGCCCACATCGTGCCCGAATGGTACATGCTGCCCTTCTACGCCATCCTGCGCGCGGTGCCGGACAAGTTCGGCGGGGTGGTCGCCATGTTCAGCGCCATCGGCGTCCTGTTCGTCCTGCCCTGGCTGGACACGTCCAAGGTGCGGTCGATGCGCTATCGCCCGACCATGCGGACCTTCTTCTTCATCTTCCTGGTGGTCGGCGTCGGCCTGGGCTGGTGCGGCGGTCAGCTGCCGGACGCCCCGGTCATTCCGGGCATGGCCAGCTTCGTCCTGTTCGACGGAGAGGTGAACTCCTACCTGTGGCTGACGCGGCTGTTCACCCTCTACTATTTCGTCTTCTTCCTGGTGATCCTGCCCTTCGTGGGGCTGAAGGAGACGCCGCTGCCGATCCCCGCGACGATCTCGGAACCGGTCCTGACGGGGGGCGACGCCGTCCCGGCCGCCGCGCCCGCCTCGCCCGAGAAGAAGGGCTGAGCGTCATGAGCTTTGGAAAAATGAGCGTGTCGATGTCCAGACTGGTCGCTTCGGCGGTCGCCGCCCTCGGCCTGATGACGGCGGCGCCCGCCCTGGCGGAGGGCGGGGCGGCCCACCCCCGTTCCGGCGGCTTCAGCTTCGACGGCCCCTTCGGCGTCTATGACCAGGGCCAGCTGCAGCGCGGCTACAAGGTCTATCACGAGGTCTGCGCCGCCTGTCACAGCATGAACCTGATGCACTACCGGAACCTGGGCGATCGCCACGGGCCGTTCTGGAATCCGAAATATCCGAATCCGAACGACAATCCGGTGGTGAAGGCCCTGGCCAAGGAGATCCAGGTTCCCGACATCGATAGCGAGACGGGCGAGCCGATCCAGCGCGACGCCACCCCAGCCGACAAGTTCCGCGCCCCCTATCCCAACGCCACCGCTGCTGCGGCCGGCAACGGGGGGGCGGCGCCGCCGGACCTGTCGGTCATGGCCAAGGCGCGTCACGGCGGCGCCGACTACATCTACTCCCTGCTGTCGGGCTATCGCACCCCGCCCGCGGGCCTGCAGATCCGTCCCGGTCAGCACTATAACCCCTATATGCAGGGCGATCTGACCCCCTTCTGGACCGGCGACCCGGACCATGTGCCCGAGGGCGGCTTCATCGCCATGCCGCCGCCGCTCCAGAACGGCCAAGTCACCTATGACGACGGCTCGCCCCAGACGGTGGATCAGTACGCCAAGGACGTCGCGGCCTTCATCGCCTGGACGTCCGAGCCGAAGATGGTCGAGCGCAAACAGGCCGGTTTCGGCGTGATCATCTTCCTGCTGATCTTTGCGGGCCTGACCTACGCCAGCTATCGCCGCATCTGGAAGGGCGTGGCCCACTAGGCGCGCCCGAACGAAAGCCGAAACTCAGCCCGCCGAAGCCCGCTTCGGCGGGCATTGTTTTGCGACATCCTGGCCGCTGACACGGAATCGACATGATGGCTTTCCCCGCCTAGGGTTCGGCCTTCTTCTGCGGCTGTGGGGCCCTCTGTTCATGCGTATCCCTTCTTCCTTCGTCGCCGTGCTGATGGCCGGCGCCGCGCTCTCCGCCTGCGCTGCGCCGGCGGCTCTCGAGGGCTCAGGGCCGGTCGCGGCCTTCGACGCCGCACGTATCGCCGAGGACATCCGTGTCCTGTCCGATGACAGTTTCGAGGGGCGCGGCATCGCCACCCCGGCCGAGCAGAAGGTGATCGACTATCTGAGTCGCCAATACGCCGCCGCCGGCTTCCAGCCGGGCGGTCCGAACGGTCAATGGACCCAGGACGTGATCCTGAACCGCTTCACCCAGTCCAACGTCCAGGCGGCGCTGAAGCTGGGCGACTGGACCCTGCCGATGACCCAGGGGCGCGAGGTCGCTCTCTCCACCCGCCGCCCAGCCGAGCACGTCAGCCTGAAGGACGCCCCCCTGGTTTTCGTCGGCTATGGGATCACCGCGCCCGAGCGGAACTGGGACGACTTCAAGGGCCAGGATCTTCGGGGGAAGGTGCTGGTCGTCCTGGTCAATGACGCCGATTTCGAAGAACCGGCCCTGAACACCTTCGGCGGCAAGGCCATGACCTACTACGGCCGCTGGACCTATAAATACGAGGAGGCGGCGCGTCAGGGCGCGGCCGGGGTGCTGATCGTCCATGAGACGGCGCCGGCGTCCTATGGCTGGCAGACGGTCGCCAACTCCTGGGGCGTGCCCCAGTTCGACATCCTGCGCCAGAATGCGGCGGCCGAGCGGGTTCCGGTCGAGGGCTGGATTCAGCGCGACGTCGCCGTCGATCTGTTCCGCCGCGCCGGTCTGGATTTCGAGACGCTGAAGGCCCAGGCTCGCCGCCGCGACTTCCAGCCCGTGCCCCTGACCGGCGCCGGCTTCTCGACCGAGTTCGATGTGGCGACCAGTCAGGTCACCACCCATAACGTCATCGCCCGCCTGCCGGGAACCACCCATCCGGACGAGACGGTCCTCTACACCGCCCACTGGGACCACATCGGCATGGGCGAGCCGGACGAGACGGGCGACCGCATCTTCAACGGCGCCGTGGACAACGCCTCGGGCACGGCGGGCCTGTTGGAGCTGGCGCGGATGTACGGCCGCGCCCCCCGCACCGAACGGTCGATCGTGATGATCAGCTTCACCGCCGAGGAGAGCGGCCTTCTGGGCGCTGAATACTACGCTTCCAATCCCGTCTATCCCCTGGCCAGGACGGTGGGCGGCTTCAACATGGATTCGATGAACGTCTATGGCCGTGTCACCGGCCTGGGCGTGACCGGCTACGGCCAGTCCGACTTCGACGAGCGCTTGGCCGCCGCGATCCAGCCCCAGGGCCGCACCCTGATGCCGGATTACGAGAACGCCGCCGGCACCTACTACCGGTCCGACCACTTCCCCCTGGCCAAGCGCGGCGTGCCGATGGCCTATGCCGGCAGCCGGGGCGACTTCCGCGACGAGCCGGTCGCCGAACGCCAGGCGGCGCGCAGCGAATACGGCGCCAAACGCTATCACCAGGCCGCCGATGAATGGTCGCCGGACTGGGACTACAGCGGCATGATCGAAGATCTGACGGTCTTCTATGACGTCGGCCGCGCCCTGGCGAACAGTCGCGACTGGCCCGAGTGGAAGTCGGGCTCCGAATTCGGTCCCGTCCGCGCCGTCACCGCCGCCGAACGCCGCTGATCTCCCGCGCACGCCTCCCGCTTATTCTTATTTGAGACCCTTCATGATCCTGCGCCGTTCCTCCCTTATGGCCGCCGCGGCCCTCGTTCTGGCCGCCTGCGCCACCACTCCCGTCGCGACGCCCTCCGTCGCGACCGACGCCTTCGCCGTGGCCTCGGCCGCCACGCCCCAATTCAGCGCCCAGCGCTTGTCCGACCACATCAAATATCTGGCCGACGATCGGCTGGAGGGACGGTTCCCCGGCCTGGTCGGCGAGCGGCTGACGCTGGAGTATCTGCAGGCCCAGTATGAGGCCATGGGTCTGGAGCCGGGCGGGCGCGACGGCTCCTGGCTCCAGCCGGTCGATCTGGTGCGGTTCACGCCCGAACGCCCCCCCGTCGCGACCTGGACCGGAGCCGACGGCGTCAGCCATGATCTGACGTCGGGCGCGGACATCACCCTGCGGGCCGGCCCGGCCGATCCGGTGGTCAAGGTCTCCGACGCCCCCCTGGTCTTCGCCGGCTACGGCATTGTGGCGCCCGAGCGGGGCTGGGACGACTATGGCTCGACAGACCTCACCGGGAAGGTCGTGGTCATTCTGCGCGGTCAACCAGAGTCCATGGGCGCCGACCCCAACTTCTACGGCTCGGGCGAACACAAGACCCAGGAGGCGCTGAAGCGCGGGGCCGTCGGCGTCATCAGCCTACAGGACGTCGAGGGCCGTTGGCGCCGCGCCGTCGGCGGCGCGAACCGGCCGGTGATGACGGTCAAGGGCGCGCGCGACGCCCGTTTCACCGGTTCGATCAATATGGCGACCGGAGCGGCCATCGGCGGCGACGTCCTGGCCCAGGCCTTGGCGCGTGCCAAGACGGCTGGCCTGGGCGGCGGCGTCGATCTGGGCGCCCGGCTCAGCGTGGACATCGCCGAAAAGACCGAGGTCATCCACTCCAACAATCTGCTGGCCAAGATCACCGGCACGACCCGGCCCGATGAATATGTCTTCTACTCCGCCCACTGGGACCACGTCGGCAAGGCGCGGGAGAAGAACGAGGCGGGGGACGACGTCTTCAACGGCGCCTGGGACAACGCCTCCGGCACGGCCGGCCTGATCGAAATGGCCCGCGCCTTCAAGAACGGCCCGGCGCCGGAGCGGACCGTGGTCTTCCTGCACGTCACGGCCGAGGAACAGGGGCTGCTGGGCTCTGAAGCCTATGCCGCCGACCCGGTCTATCCGCTGGCCAAGACGGCGGCCGACATCAATATCGACATGCTGCCCTTCACCCCGGCGACGCGCGACGTGGCGGTCTTCGGCGTCGGCAAGTCGGAGCTGGAGGATATTCTGGGACGGTTCGCCGCCGTCCAGGGGCGCACCGTCACTGGCGACGGTTATCCGGAAGAGGGCTTCTACTACCGTTCCGACCACTTCAACTTCGCCGCAGGCGGGGTGCCGGCTCTGATGCCGTGGAGCGGCCGTGATTTCGTGGAGGGCGGAATCGAAGCGGGCAAACCCTATTACGAGGCCCAGATGGCTCGCTACTATCACAAGCTGACGGACGAATGGCGGGCGGACTACGACTTCACCGCCGCACTTCAGAACCTGGATCTATTGTACCGGCTGGGTCTGACGGTGGCCGACAGCACCACCTGGCCGGCCTGGAAGCCGACAGCCGAGTTCAACGCCATCCGCGACGCCTCGGCCGCCGAACGGCGCTGAGGCCGTCGGCGGCGGGCGATCCGGACCTCAACGGGCGGCGGCGGGCTGGCTTGATGTGGCCTGGGCAATCAACGCGCGAGCCCGGGCGACGGCCTCGGCCTCAGCGACTTCGCCGTCGGCCAGCGACTGGGCCAGATCCATCAGCGGCGCTCCAGTGACCGCGCCGGTCTCGGCCTCCTGCTGCAGATGGACTCCGTTTCCGGCGACGATGGCTGCATCCCAGGCGTCGCGCACGGCGGCCCAGAAGCCTTGGGTCTTGGCCCAATAGTCGTCCCCCGGCTTGGGGGAATAGCTGTCGTTCCGGTCGTAGGTGTTGATCACATCTTCCTGGACCACGGCGATCGGCGCACCGTCCGGCTGGCCGGCCATCTTCATGTTGTCTTGAATATGCACCCAGCCGGCGGGTGTCAGGATGTGCCGATTGGTCCCCAGATAGCGGTCGTAGATCGGATGCCGCACCGCGTCCCGCCGCGCCAGCGGTCGCCAGGTCGGGTCGGACGTCCAGGCCGTCAGCCCATTGTCATAGGTCCAGCGGCCGACTCCGCCGTAACGAGGTGAATCGTCAGTCTGCCACACGGTCTGAGACCAAGCGCCCTGGCGCTGGGCTTCCGGGACGGGGGCCAGCACCCACCGGTTCGGGCCGGCGTAGGTCAGGACCGTCTGCGGCTGATAGGTCCAGTCCTGGCGCCAGTGTTTGATCACCATGGTCTGGCCGTCGTGCTCCATCACCAGGATGTGCTGCAGGCTGATCCGGTCGCCCTTGTCGTAGACGACACGCACGATCTCGCTGCCGCCGGACAGCTTCTCCTCCAGCGGATCATAGTCGGCGCGGAAGCTGACGTTCTCGCGCATGTCGAAATGGACGCGGTATTGGCCCGCCTGGGCCAGAATGGCTTGGCGGTCCCGCTCGAAGGCGTCGGTCGCCGCGGCGACGGGCGGCTGAGCGGCGGTCGCCAGCGCCTGGGAGGCGGGGGCGACGGCTAACAGGGCGGCGGCGATCAGAATGGCGCGCATGGGGCGTGTCCTTGAAGTACGTGCGGTCATGGCGGTTACAGGCGCAAGGTTAGGGAAAGGCCGAAGTTGCGGCCAGGCTGGGTGTAGGCGTCCTTGACGGTCGATGCGGCGGACAGGCCCCGCACGTCGCTCCACCAGCCGTAGGTCTCGTCAAAGACGTTGAAGGCGCCCGCGCGCAGGGTGGCGCGTTCGGTCACGTTCCAATAGGCGGTCAGGTCTAGCAGGGTGAAGCTGTCGCCCAGATAGCAGGCCGCGCCGCAGGACAGGCCATAGGCGGCCTGATCCTTCTTGCCCGACCAGGTGACGGTCGCCGATCCGCCCCAGACGCCGGACGGCGCGGCGTACTGGAGCCCCGCCACCACCTTGACCGGATCGACGCTGCCCAGTTCGGCCCGCCGGCCGCCGTTCGTCTGTTCGCCCTCGGCATAGGCGGCCGAGCCGATCAGGCTGAAGCCGTTGTCCCAATAGAGATCGGCGCGGGCCTCCAGGCCGCGGATATCGACCTCGGTCAGGTTCACATATTGATAGACCAGCGGATCCACGCCCGGCACGCCCGTTCCGCTGACGGGGATCTGGTCGATGAAGTCGTCATAGTGGGTGGCGAAGGCGGTGGTGTTCAGACGCATCACGCCCCCGGCCACGCCGATGTCGCGCAGTCGGAAGCCGGCCTCGAAGCTTTCGCTGGTTTCCGGCGACAGGTTCGGATTGGGTATCGAACGATAGCCGAAGACCGGGTTCTCGAAATAGTTGTTCACCTGCATCGGCGACGGCGCACGGAAGCCCAGGCCGTAGCTGGCGAAGACGCCCAGATGCGCGCCGGTCCAATAGACGACGCCCAGCTTGGGCGAGATATGGTCGTCGCTCTGTCCTGAGGCCGCGGCGGGGAACTCGGCGTCCACCTTGGGCGACAGCTCGTACCAGTCGTAGCGGACGGCGGGGATGATGCTGAGGGCGCCGCCCAGGGTCTCGATCTCGTCCTGGACGAACAGGCCGGCCAGCTGGAAATCGGTCGTCGGGAAGGCGCGGACAGGGAAGGTCTCGCCGACCGGCGGCGTGATCCCGTCGCGCAGACCCTCCTGGGTCGTCTTGGACCAGTCGCCGCCGAAGGTGACGCGGTGCCCGACCGCGCTCGTCTCGCCGAAGACCCGCGCCCCTTGGGCGGCCAGGCCATAGACCCTGTTGTCGAAGGTGACGTCCCGCGCCCGGTCCACGGCCGGCGTGCGATCCTCAAAGGTGTACTGCCGCGTCTCGGCGTCCTGCCAGTACAGGCTGATCGAGCCGTCGCTCAGGCCGGCGAAATCATTGAAGCGCCAATCACCGCTTATGCGGTCGCGCCGGGTCTCGTCATGGGCGGTGACGGACAGGACGGTCGCGGACCGGCTGCTCAGGGCGTCGCCGGTCATGTCGGAATCCAGATGGTCGTAGGTCAAACGCAGCACATGGTTCGGCGCGGCCTGCCACACCAGCTTGCCCAGATAGGCGTTGGAGGCGAAGTCCTGGGGGTTGGGCTCGGTGCGGGCGGCGCCGACCCCGCCCATCCGGCCCTTGTTCTCCGTCTCCTGATGGTCGCGGCGGGTGTAGGCGATCAGCCCTGACAAGGCGCCCGATCGGCCGGCGAAGGCCAGTCCCTCGGTCCAGCCCTCGTCGGCCGAGCCGTAGCCGACTCGCGCCCGCGCGCCGAAGGCCTGACCCGCGTTCAGGAAATCGACCGGGTCCTTGGTCTTGAACGCCACCGCACCCGCCACGCCGTCCGAGCCGTAAAGGGCCGACGCCGGGCCGCGCAGGATCTCCACCGACTTGGTCAGGTCCAGGTCATTATAGCCGCCGCGCCCCACCGCCTGGGCCCCGAAGCTGAAACCCGCAGGCAGACGCACACCGTCATTGATGATCAGCACCCGGTCGCCGCCCATGCCCCGGATGGTGAAGCCCGAATCGCCGTCGCGGCCCGCGCCGGACAGGGCCAGGCTGAAGCGGGCGGGGGAGGTGGGCACGCTGACCCCTGGCTCATACCGGATCAGATCCTTGATGTCGGTCGCCAGCATGGCTTCGATCTCGGCGTCAGTGATGACGCTGATCGTGCCGGGCGTCCGCGACGCCTGCCGCTCCGACCGCGTGCCGATCACGACGATCGGATCAACCTGGGTCGCTGCGACCACGGGCGTTTCGGCCCGCGCGGAGGCGGTGGAAAGGGCGGTGGCGGCCGCGGTGACGGCGACGGTGCAGAGGAGAAGGTGATTGCGCATAATAGCCCCGGCTGATGAAGGCGGCTTCATTAATGCGAACGATTATCAGAATCAACCGCATTTGTCGCGCGGGTTTGAACCGGCGTTGGGTCTCGACGTTGCGGTGTCATGAGACTCGCCTTGTTTCCGCTGCTCGCCCTGGGTTCCCTGCTGGGCGCTTGCGGCGAGAATGACGTCAATCCTCCCGACCAGCCCGCCGCGCCGCTCAGGACCGCCGAAGCCATGCAGGCGGTTGAACCGCCCGGCCCCTCGTCCCTGGCGTCGCGGGGGCCGCGCAGCTTCGTCGGGGTCTGGGCCGGCGACCTCGCCTGGTGCGCCCGCCCGCAGGGCGACCGACGGCCCCTGACCATCACCCCTCAGCGGTTCGAGGGGTATGAGAACCGTTGCGACATCGCCCATATCGACGAGACGCCCCACGGCTATGTGGCGACGTTGAACTGCACGGCGGAGGGGCAGGTCGCGACCGAGCGCGTCCACATGGCGGCGGCCGGCGACGTCATGAACCTGACCTATATTGACCGGGACATGACCACGGTGAAGCTGCTGCGCTGCCCCGGCTCGCCACGGGCGCCCGACCCCGCCAATCCGCTGGAGAAGATGCTGAAGCCCGACAAGGACCAGGACCAGGCCGCAGCGCGGCAGTCCCCCTGATCTGACGCCTCAGTTGAACAGGAAGTTCATCACGTCGCCGTCCTTGACGACGTAAGACTTGCCTTCCGCGCGCAGCTTGCCGGCTTCGCGCGCCTTGGCCTCGCCGCGCAGGGCGACGAAGTCTTCGAAGGCGATGGTCTCGGCGCGGATGAAGCCTTTTTCGAAGTCGGTGTGGATGACCCCGGCCGCCTGGGGCGCGGTGTCGCCGACATTGATGGTCCAGGCGCGGGCCTCTTTGGGACCGACCGTGAAATAGGTCTGCAGGCCCAGCAGCTTGTAGGCCTCGCGGATCAGCCGGTTCAGGCCGGGTTCCTCCAGACCCAGGGTCTCCAGGAACTCTTTCTGCTCGGCGTCGTCCAGCACGGCGATCTCGGATTCGATCTGGGCCGAGATGACGACCGAGTTGGCGTTGTCCTGGGCGGCGCGGGCGGCGACCTTGGCCGACAGCTCATTGCCCTGGTCGGCCGAACCCTCTTCGACATTGGCGACATAGAGGGCGGGCAGGGCGGTCAGCAGCTGCAGCATGTGCCAGGCCTTCATATCCTCCTTGGATACCTCGGCGGTGCGGGCGGGCTTGCCGGCGTTCAGCTGGGCCAGGGCCAAATCGACCAGTTTCAGCGTAAGCGCCGAATCCTTGTCGCCGGTCTTGGCCCGCTTCTCCAGCTGGGGCCGGCGGCGCTCCAGGCTTTCCATATCGGCCAGCATCAGCTCGGTCTCGATGATGTCCAGATCGGCGATCGGATCGATGCGGTTTTCGACGTGGGTGATGTCGTCGTCGACGAAGCAGCGGGCGACGAAGGCCACGGCGTCGCAGTCGCGGATATTGGCCAGGAACTGGTTGCCCAGGCCTTCGCCCTTGGAGGCGCCGCGCACCAGGCCCGCGACGTCCACGAAGGTGATGCGGGCGGGAATGATCTCCTTGGAGCCTGCGATCTCGGCCAGGGCGTTCAGGCGCGGCTCTGGCACGGCCACGTCGCCGGTGTTCGGCTCGATGGTGCAGAACGGATAGTTGGCCGCCTGGGCCGCCGCCGTCTTGGTCAGGGCGTTGAACAGGGTGGACTTGCCGACATTGGGCAGGCCGACGATCGCGACTTTCAGGGCCATGGGATTCCTCGTGAGGCGCGAGCCTTTAGCCGGTTCGAACCGGTTTGTCAGGCTCGCGCTTCAAAAGGCCTCAGTGGGCGGCGTGATCCATCCCCGCCATGGTCGGTTGGCGCACCGCCGCCTGAACCGTCACCTCGGGCGCCGAGGCGAACGTCAGGGTGATGGGCACGGTCTCGCCTGCGACCAGGGGGGCGGTCAGGCCGATCAGCATCAGATGATTGGCGCCGGGCGCCAGCTCGACCGCCTGACCGGCCGCCAACGGCAGGCCCTCGGTCAGTTGGGCCATCTTCATCATGCCGTTCTCGGTCTTCATCTCATGGACCTGAAGCTCGGCCGCGCGCGGGGTGGAGCCGCCGGTCAGCCGGTCGTCGGTCGCGGCGGTCAGGGTGACGTAGCAGCCCCCGGCCTTGGCTCCGTTGGGCGAAGGGCGGCACCAGGCGTCGGCGGCGGTCACGGCGGCCGTGGCGTCAGCAGCAGGGGCCGGTTTGTCCGCCGGTGAGTTGCAGGCCGCCAGTGCGAGGGCGACGGCGGCGAGGGACAAAGAGGTCTTCATGGCGTCGGTTCTTTCAGGAAACGGCGGGACGACGCCGGATCATCGGCCGCACGGCTCGATCGAGCAATACGGCGAGGACCAGGCTCAGGCCCGTCAGGGGGTAGAGGAGGGCGAGGGGCAGGACGATGCCCAGGACGGCGGCGCGGATGCGCGGTCCGGGCGGGGCGGGCGGGCCGCCCAGTCGCAGGCGCGACAGGTTCGGCGGGCGGCGCTTCCACCACATGACCAGACCGCTGATCGCCAGCAGCCAGACGCCGATACAGCCCAGCAGCATGATGATCCGGTTCAGCTGGCCGTACTGTGTGCCCTGGTGGGTATAGACGCCCCATTCGACGGTTTTGGCGCCGACGCCGAACCGGTCGTAGCCGAGGTCGGCCAGCAGACGCCCCGAGGCGGCGTCGATGTACAGGGACCGGCTGTCCTGAACCCGGCGGGCCTGTGTGGTGATCGTATAGGCCGTGCCGCCGGCGGCGGGGATGTTGACGGCGTAGGGCCGGGCCAGACCGGCGTCGTCGGCGGCCCTCAGCACCCGATCCAGGGCGCCGTGGCTCGCATGATCGTGGGTCATGACCATGCCGTCCATGGCCCAGCCGGCGCCGAGCGGTCGATCATGATGCTCCGCCCTCTGCCACGCCCCCGCGACGGGCGCCGGGGGGCGGCCCAGGCCGCTGGACTTGACGGCGTCCATCACCGTGTCGCCCCAGAAGGCCGACCAGGGCATGCCGGTGACCGCCAGGAAAAGCACGACCCCGCCGACGTAAAAGCCCGTCAGGGCGTGCAGGTCGCGCCAGAAGGGGCGGCGTCGGGCGTCGGTCGTCCGGAGCGAGACGGTCGCGACAGCCCGTCCACGTGGCCACCACAGATAGAGGCCGGTGGCGAACAGGATGATGGTCCAGCCCGCCACGATCTCGACCAGGATGTTGAACGGCCGCCCCAGCAGGGTCAGGCTGTGGGTCTTTTTCACCAGTTCCATGAAGCCGCCGGCGGGAATGACGCCGGTGACGCGGCCCGTGTGCGGATCGACGAAGACCGTCTTCTGCACCCCGTCGGGTCGATCCACGCGCAGGCGAACGGCCTGGTCCGCCCGTGCGGGCATGACCAGATTGGCGACCCGACCGCCGCCGGCGGCCTGGACCGCCGACGCCACCCAAGTGTCCGGCGCGGTCTGGGTTTGGGCCGCCGGCACGCGGATCATGTCGCGATAGAGGGCGCCGTCGATCTCGTCCTTGAACAGATACAGGCCGCCGGTCAGGGCCAGCAGCATCAGCACGGGCATGACGAAGACGCCGGCGTAGAAATGCCAGCGCCAGACGGCGCGGTAGGCGCCGGACAGATCGTCCGGCGCCTTGGTTGCGGCCTTGCCGGCCATCAGTAGCTCATCCTCACGCCGACATAGGCCGAGCGGCCCTCGCCAGGAAAGAAAACGGCGGTGGAGGCGGTCCGGGCATCCGTGACGGCGCTGAAGTTCGAGACATAGGCCTCGTCGAACAGATTACGCACGTCGGCGAAGACGGTCAGGCCGTCCCGCACGGTCCAGCCCATGTTCAGGTTCGCCACCGTATAGGCGGGCGACTTCAGGGTGTTGGCGTAGTCGACCCAGGCGTCCGCCATCGACCATTCCACGCCCGGGGCCAAGAACCAGCCCGCCGGGTGGTCATACCGCAGCTCGGCCCGATAGAGGTGCGGCGGCACGACCGGCAGGTGGGCGTCGCCGTAGACCTTGTCCCCGTCAAAGAAGAAGTCCGAGAAGGCGTAGGTCTGACGCAGCCGCCATTGCGGCGCGATCCGCCAGTCCAGCCCCGCCTCGATCCCCTGGTGAACGGTGGGCCCGGCGTTGAAGGTGGAGGCGGGAATGCCCAGCGAGGCGTTGACGACGAAGTTCAGCAGTTCGTGGTTCAGGTCGGCGCGATACACGGTGACGTCCCAGGTCACCGGACCGCGGCGACCGCGCGTGCCGATCTCCCAGGTCACGGCCTCCTGCGGGACCAGGGGGAGATACCCGGCGGCGGTCGGCGACAGGGCCGAGAAGTTGGGCGGCTCGACCGAGCGGGTGACATTGGCGAAGACCTGATCGCCCTGCTCGCTTTCCCACAACAGGCCGGCGCGGGGGGCGAACCAGTCGAAGCTCTTGTCGACGGCCAGGTCGATCGTGCCGGAGACGCCGGGGACCACATAGCTCTGATAGTCCCGCTCGGCGCGGCCCCAGGTTCCCCCGGCGACCAGGGCCAGGCGGTCGGTGACGAACAGCCGCCCCTCGCCGAAGACGTCCAGCCCCTTGCCGTTCTGGAAGCTGCGGGCGCGCAGGCCGTTCTGCTGTCCGGCCAGATTGCCCCACTGTTTGGCGTCCAGATCGCCCTGACGATACCAGGCGCCGTAGAAGGCGTCGGCGCGCAGGCCGAAGACCTGTCCCTGCCAGTCGAACCGTCCGAAGGCGCCGTAGTTGCGGCTTTCCTGATCGATCACCTGGAAGATGGGGTGGTCCAGATCCTTCCAGGTTCCATAGATCGCGCCCTCGAACACGGTGGACTCGTCCAGCCGCCAGCGCGTCTGCACCGTCGTGCGGACTGATTGCATATTGCGCTGGTAGTTCAGGGTGATGTTGCTCGGTGTCGCCGCCTGGGGTTTGGTCAGAGCGTCCGATAGGCTGACACTGCCGGGGATTTCCTGATGGATGTCGCCGCCCGAGACCAGCAGGCGCACCTCGCGGTCCTGACCGAAGCTGCGGCCGATATTGGCGGACAGGTGCAGGGACTTGCCCTCGCTCTGTTGACGCCAGCCGTCCACGCTCTGGCCCGTGACGGCGGCGAAGCCGTCCCAGTCGCCGCGAACGCCCGCCACCTCGGCATGGGCGCGCACCGTGCCATAGGAACCGCCGTCCAGCCGCAGGTTCAGGTTCGATGCGGCCGTGCGCCCGGTCGGGGCGACTAGATTGACCGCTCCGCCCAGCAGGGCGCCGCCGAAGCGCAGGGCGTTGCCGCCCTTGTACACCTCGGTATAGCGGGCGATCAGCGGGTCGATCAGCTGGAAGTCGCCGAAGCCGTCGGCCTCGTTGAACGGGACCCCGTCCTGGGCCAGCAGGGTTCCACGGTTATGGATGGAGTTGCCGATGCCCGAGCCCCGGATCGAAAGCCGGATGTCGCCCCCCCACTTCTTCTGGGCATAGACGCCCGGCGCGTCGCGCAGCACGTCGGCGAGGTTCGGCGCATAGCGGTCGGCGTAGGATTCGGCCGAGACGACGGCGACCGCGCCCGGCGTGCGGGCCAGACGCTCCCGCGCCTCGGCGACGACGGCGGGGTCGTCGGCGTTGCGGCGGGCGGTGACGATGACGGTGTCGAGGACGGCGGGCTCTGACGCCTGTTGCGCCAGGGCGGGGCTGGCCCATCCGGTCGTGGACAGGGCGGCGAGCAGCAGGGCGCAGGGCGCCGCAGTGGTCTTGAGAGACATGATGATCCTGAAGTCAGAACGGGAAAGGGCGCGCGAGCGTGGGGCCGGCGCGGGCTTCGGGTCTGGTTCAGGCGTGGGGTGGGGCGGTGGACGGCGGACGCGGCGGCGCGCGGGCCGGCGGCGGGGGGCTGACACGGGCGGGCGTATAGACGACGGTCTCGACCGTGCGGAGGACCGGCGCGGGTTCGGGCGCGGGCGGGACGGGCAGGGCGGCGGCCAGGGGCACGACGCAGGCCGCGCACTTGGCTCCCAGATGTTTGTTGACCGGGCCGTCCATGCCGCCGGACTGGATGGTCTGCGGCCCTTCTGCGGAACAGATGACCAGAGGCTGGCCCGGCTGGGCCGCCGCCAAGGCTCCGAACGGCAGCAGACTTCCGAGCACGATGGCGAAGACCGCCGCCAGGAAGGCGAGCGACTTCGATGTCGACCAATGATCGGCGCCGGAACGGTTCACGCCTCGCCTCTACGGCGTTTCGCCAAGGGCGTACAGGCTACAGTTCGCCGCGCGCCGCCTGTCGGGGGCTGAACTTGGGCGCCGGGGCCAGGCGCATGACCTCGCCCTGATAGCGTTCGTCGTCGCCGGCGACGGCGAAGGGCAAAGCGTCAGCGCAGGCCTGGAGCAGGGCGTCCAGCCAGGGCTGCTCCGCCTTGTGGAAGTCTCCCAGGACGTGGGGCATGACCATCTCCTTCTCGCCGGGATGGCCTATGCCCATGCGCGCGCGACGGAAGTCCGGTCCCAGGTGGCTGATCAGCGAGCGGATTCCGTTCTGGCCCGCCGCCCCGCCGCCGGTCTTCATACGGAAGCGGCCGGGGGCAAGGTCGATCTCATCGTGGAAGACGATGATCTCGCTGGGCTTGATCTTGTAGAAGCGCGCGGCCTCGCCGACGGCCCGGCCGCTCTCGTTCATATAGGTCTGGGGCTTCATCAGCAGAACCTTGACCGGCCCGTTCGCCGTATCGACCTGGCCTTCGCTGACGATCGACTGGAACTTGGCCCGCTCGGGGCCGAAGCGCCAGCGCCGCGCGATCTCGTCGGCGGCCATGAAGCCGATGTTGTGGCGGTTTTTCTCGTATTTGGCGCCCGGATTGCCCAGGCCGGCGATGATGATCATGACGTCCTCATGCCGTGTGCGTCGCCCAAAGAAAAGCCCCGCCGCGGCGAGCCGGGCGGGGCTTGGTTCCGGCGATGCGACGAAGGCTCAGCCTTCGGTCGTCTCGGCCTCGGCGGCTTCGTCGGCGGCGGCCGACAGGGCGGCGGACGAGACCTTGATGGTGGCGATCACGAAGTCGCGGTCGGTGATGGTGGGCTGCGCGCCCTTGGGCAGGGCGATGTCCGAGATGCGGATGGTGTCGCCCATCTGCGCCTTGGCCAGATCGACCACCAGTTCTTCCGGAATGCTGTCGGCCTTGACCAGGATTTCAACGGCGTGACGGACGACTTCCAGCGAACCGCCCTGACGGGCGAACGGCGCTTCGTCAGCGTTCTTGAAGTGCACGGGCACTTCGATCTTGACCGGGGCGTGCTCGTCGACGCGCATCAGGTCGAAGTGCAGGGGACGGTCCGACACCGGGTCGAACTGTACGTCCTTGGCGATGACCGGCTGGGTTTCTTCGCCGTACTTCAGCGTCACCAGATGGCCCAGCAGCTTGCCGGTGTAGAGCGACTTGCGGAAGTCCTTCTCGTTCACCGAAAGGGCGACGGGGGCCTTGTCGCCGCCGTACAGGACGCCCGGCACGAAACCGGCGCGACGGGCGGCGCGGGCGCCACCGGTGCCGACGCCTTCGCGGACGTCCACGTTCAGAATGATCTCGGCCATCTGGCTCGCCTCAACAACAACGGAAACACCGCGCCAACCCTGGGCCCGCGCGGCGGGGGTCATGAACCCTCGAATTCAAGAGCGCGGGCTATTACACGCATCATGACGGATGTGCAACCGCCTGAGACCGGATCGGCGACCGCTCAGCGGAATCACGCCGCCTGAGCGTCGATCTTCGGCAGGGCGGCGGGGTCGATGACGATCGCCAGCAGTTCGGCGGCGTTGAACGGCTTGGCCAGATGGTGGTCCGCTCCGGCCGAGCGACCCGCCGCCACATGTTCGGGCATGGCGTTGGCCGTCAACATGACGATCGGGGTTCGCGCCGACCCGGTCGCGCTTTCATGCAGTCGAATCTCCCGGGTGGCGGTCAGGCCGTCCATCACCGGCATCTGCATGTCCATCAGCACCAAGTCAAAGCTGCGAAGACGGAAGGCGTCAACGGCCTCTGCGCCGTTTTCGACCATGCACAGCTCGACCGAGGCCTGGGCCAGAATCAGCTCGATCACCCGACGGTTGGTCGGATGATCGTCGGCGACCAGCACCCGCACGGGACGGCGCAGGCGAGCCGGCGCCTCAGGATCGGCCTGGGGTTCGTTCTGGGCCGGAGCTTCGCACACCGACAGGGGCAGGGTCAGGATGAAGGCCGAGCCGCCCCCGGGCTCGCTTTCGCAATCCAGGTCGCCGCCCATCATCTCCGCCAACTGGCGGCAGATCGACAGCCCCAGGCCGGAGCCGCCGAACTTGCGCGTAATGCCGCCGTCGGCCTGTTCGAAGCGTCGGAACAGACGCTCTCTCGTCGCTGAGTCGAAACCGATGCCGGTGTCTTCGACGGTGAAGCGCAGGGTCGGCCCACGCGCATGGTCCGCTCCACGCTGGACGGTCAGGCCGACAAAGCCCTGGCTGGTGAATTTGACGGCGTTGGAGATCAGATTGGTCAGGATCTGCTTCAGGCGCACGACGTCGCCCCTGACCCAAAGCCCGTCTTCGACATCGATGTCCACATGGAAGCCGAGGTGCTTCTCGCGGGCGTTCTCGGCATAGAGCTGGGCCGCCTCGCGCACCGCGCCAGCCAGTTCGAAGGCGTCCTCAGTCAATTCCAGCCTGCCCGATTCGACCCGCGCCAGATCCAGAATGTCGCTCAGCAGGGTCCGAAGCGTCTGGCCGGAGGCTTGCATCAGATCCAGGATTTCGCGCTGCTCGGCCGTCAGTTCCGTCTTGGCTAGAGCCTGGGACAGGCCGATGACGCCGTTCAGCGGGGTGCGAATCTCGTGGCTCATATTGGCCAGGAACAGGCTCTTGGCCACATTGGCCGCCTCGGCCGCGTCGCGCGCCTCGCCCAGGGCGCGGGCGTCGTGCTTCAGGTCGGTGATGTCGTTGCAGACGGTGACGGTCCCACCCTCCGCCGTCCGGCGGTCCTGGATCCGCAGCCAGCGGTCGCCAGCCACCTGCTGCTCAATGAAGGAGGATGCGGCGCGGCGCGCCCTCAGCCGCTCGGCGATCCACTCGTCCTCGCGCCCGATGGCGTCGTCATACCGCCCTTCGTCCATGCCGATCCGAATCAGGTCCAGGAAGGGGGTCCCGACCTTTAGAAGCGGCCCCAGTTCCGGGTTCACCTGGGCATAGCGGGCGTTCCACAGCACCAGTCGATCGTCGGCGTCGAAGAAGGCCAGGCCGTCCGGCATGGCTTCGACCGCCTCGCGGATGCGCGCCAGGGCTCCCGCCCGCGTCATATAGGCCATGACCCCGATCACCCCGCCCGTTCCGCCGACGGCCAGAAAGACGAGGATGATCAGGGGGCGCATCGCCTCTGGAGACAAGGCGGCCTGCCGTCCCGCCGCCGGATCGGGCGTCACGCTCAGCGCCGCCGTACCCATGACATGGAGGAACATGATGGCGGCGACCGCCCCGCCGGCGCTCAACAACAGGCGAGGAAGGCTGCCCCGACGATGCAGGAAGGCGGTTGCGCCCGCGATGGCCATGCCGCCGACGATAGACAGAACCACCAGATCGGACCGCCACTCCATCCGACCGGACGCCTGGAAACCCACCATGCCCAGATAGTGCATGGCCGCCACGCCGGACAAGGCGATCAGCCCCGCAAACGTCCGCCACAGCCGTCCTCGCGCCAGGGCCACGACGACGGCCAAGCCGATCATCGCCATAGCCAGTATGCTGGACCCCAGGGCCAGGCCGACGTCATAGGTCCCGCCCAGGCGGGCGGCCAGCGCCTTCATGGCCAGGACATGGGCCAGCCAGGTCGTGAGCGAGGCGACGATGCCGGCGGCGACGGCGAGCCGCCAGCGCGTCTTGACGTCCCGCCGGCGTGTCAGCTCGATCAACTGCAGGGTCGACGCCATTCCCGCAAAGCAGAAGGCGACGGCGAGCAGACTGAGCCGCCAGTCGTGACCGTACAGGACCGCGTCCATCGTCCGAACCAAGGAAGTTCCCCCTTTGGCGACAGCCTGCCTAAAACTCCTAAACAAACCGTGCGGTCAGGCTTGGAAAAATCGCCGGTCCTGTCGGCGCGGCGTCACAAAATCCGTGCAAGGATGGGATTTCCCCAACCGTTCGAGCGAGTCTCGCGCCGCCCATGTCCTATGATTCCTCGCCTTCGCCGGTGGCGCCGACCTCGACGTCTCGACTCTGGACGGTCGGCATCAGCATCGCGATCGCGGTGGGGGTTCTGCTGGGTCTCGCCTTCGTCCATCCTCAAATCGCCGGATGGCTGGTCGGCGGGGCGGTGGTGGTGGCCGGATCGGCCTGGCTGCTGAACGCCCAGTCGCCGGCGCCGGCGCCGACGCCGACGCCGGAGGGCGCGCCGGCGGACGGGCCGACCGATCCCGTCACCGCCGACCTGCTCGACAGGGTGTTCGAAAGCCTTGACGATCCTGTTCTGATCGTCAGCGGCGGCGAGCCGGACGACATCGCCGGTCGGCGCATCGTGATGGCGAACAAGGCCGCGCGCGACCTGTTGCGGATCCATCGTCAGGGCGCGCTGCTGGTCCAGGTGATCCGTGAGCCGGGGGTGCTGGAAGCTGTGGACGAAGCCCTCTTCGGCGACGTCTCGCGCACGACAGACTACACCACCGGCGGGCAGCGGGACCGGCGTTGGCGCGCCTGGACCCGGCCATTGTCCACCGAGGCCGCGGAGGGGCGCGATCCCCTGGCCCTGGTCGTCCTGCGCGATGAGACCGCCGCGCGCCGCACCGAGATGATGCGCGTCGACTTCCTGGCCAACGCCAGCCACGAACTGCGCACGCCGCTCGCCTCGCTCAGCGGCTTCATTGAAACCCTGAAGGGTCACGCGCGCGACGACGCCGCAGCGCGCGATCGATTCCTGGACATCATGTCGGCCCAGGCGGATCGCATGGGGCGTCTGGTCGCCGACCTTCTGTCGCTCAGCCGGATCGAGCTGAATGAACATATTCCGCCGTCAGGCCGGGTCGATCTGGATCGCGCGGCGGCCGACGTGGTCGACGCCGTCAGCATTCTGACCCAGGCCAAACAGATCGTCGTGGCCTTGGATCGCGGGGAGACGCGCGCCTCCATAAACGGTGACCGCGACGAAATCCTCCAGGTCGTCCAGAATCTGCTCGACAACGCCGTCAAATATTCGCCTGCCGGGGGAACGGTGGAGATTTCGGTGCGCTCGGACCTGTCGTTCGACGAGGCCTGGTCGTCCCGCATGCCGGGCGCGACCCGGCTGCCGCTTGTCACGCCGGACCGGGCTGCGGGCGTCCTCTATGCAGCCGTCACCGTGCGCGATCATGGGCCGGGCATGGCGCGCGAGCACCTGCCGCGACTGACCGAGCGATTCTATCGGGTCGAAGGTCAAAAGAGCGGCGAGCGCCAGGGCACCGGACTGGGTCTGGCCATCGTCAAACACATCGTCAATCGCCACGAGGGCGGTCTGGTGGTGGAGAGCGCACCGGGTCTGGGCGCCGCCTTTACCGCCTGGTTCCCCATGGTGGTCGAACGGCGGGATGTTCGCGCCGCCTCCTGATCGCCGCGCCGCGCCGCCTGCGCTGTTATGGAACTGTCATCAAGTCGTCTTATTCCGCTGACCATTCGCGGGCAGTAGTCGCGCCGCGTAGCCGCCGGATCGCCGGCCTTCTTTCGATTCGCGCCTGACCGCCTCGGACCCGGAATGATCTGGATTTACCTACTGATCCTCGTCGCGCTCAGCGTCGCCGCCTATCTGGGCGGTCGCGCCCTGGCCGTCCGCCGCGCCGTCGGGGCCAAGCCGCATTCGCGACCCGGACAGCATGGCGCCTACGCCCTGATCTGGGTCGCCGCGCCGGCCCTGCTGGTTCTGGTGCTGATGAGTCTGTTCTCGGCGCCCCTGGAGCGGCAGCTGACCGCAGTGGACACGCCGCCGGAGGTGGCCGCCCTGGATCCGTTCCGTCGCGACGCTTTCTTCGCCGACGCCCATCGCCTCGGTCGCGGCGAGCCCGCCCTTCAGATCTGGGAACGGCCCCTGGCCGAGCAGCTCCCGGTCGAAGCGCGCCGCATGGTCAGTATCGAGCGCACCTTGAAGTGGGGCGGGGGACTGGCCGCCGTCCTGGCCGCCGTCCTGGGCGGTCTGTTCGCCATGACCCAAATCCGTCCCCAGATACGCGCCCGCAACCGGGTGGAAGGCTGGGTGTACGGCGCCCTGTTCGTCTGTTCCGCCATCGCCGTTCTGACGACGATCGGCATCATCGCCTCCCTGGCCTTCGACTCCTTCCGCTTTTTCCAGCGGGTCCCGATCTTCGACTTCCTGTTCGGAACCCAGTGGAGCCCCCAGATCGCCATCCGCGCCGACCAGGTGGGATCGACCGGGGCCTTCGGCGCCGTGCCCCTGTTCGCGGGCACCCTGCTGATCATGGCGATCGCCATGTGCGTGGCCGCGCCGATCGGACTTCTGTCGGCGATCTATCTGTCGGAATACGCCGGGCGCGGCACGCGGGCGGTGGTCAAGCCGCTGCTGGAGATTCTGGCCGGGGTGCCGACGGTGGTCTACGGCTTCTTCGCCGCCCTGACCGTGGGGCCGCTCCTGCGGGTCTTCTTCAATGAAATCGGGCTGTTTCTGATCGGCGGACCGCTGGACGGCCTCGGTCATTATCTGGCCCTGGTGCAGAACCAGATGGCCCTGACGGCCGGCGCTGTGATGGGGATCATGCTGATCCCCTTCGTCTCCTCCCTGTCGGACGACATTCTGAACGCCGTGCCCCAGACCCTGCGCGACGGCTCCTTCGCCATGGGCGCCACCAAGTCGGAGACGGTGAAGCGGGTTCTTCTGCCGGCCGCCCTGCCGGGCATCGCCGGCGCCCTGCTGCTGGCCATGTCGCGCGCGATCGGCGAGACCATGATCGTGACCATGGCGGCGGGCCTTGCGGCCAACCTGACCTTCAATCCGCTGGACACGGTGACCACCGTCACGGTCCAGATCGTCACGCTGCTGACCGGCGACCAGGAGTTCAACAGCGCCAAGACCCTGTCGGCCTTCGGCCTGGGGTTGACCCTGTTCATGGCGACCCTGGTGCTCAACATCGTCGCCCACCGCATCGTGCAGACCTATCGGGAACAATATGACTGACGCGACCTCCGATCGCCTCGCCGGCGCGACCGACAGGACGCGGCTGGACCGACTGCGCGCCGGGCTGAAACGACGCCACGCCAAGGAGGCGCGGTTCAAATGGTATGGCCGTCTGGCCATCGCCGCCGCCGTCCTGTTCCTGGCGATCCTTCTGGTGCGGATCGTGGAGCAGGGGCACACCGCCTTCTACACCCATACGGTGACCGTCCCGGTCTATATGGACCCGGCCCGCGTGGATCGGGCCTATCCTCAAGGGTCCAACTTCGAGCAATTGGCCGCCGAGCAGCAGCTGGCGCGCTGGGGCGTTCAGGACCACGCTGCCGGTCGCGCCTCGGCCGAAATGCGCGGCCTGTTCTCGTCCGAGCTGAAGTTCGTCGCCGCCGACCTAGTCGCCAAACGCCCGGACGTCATCGGCGAGACCGTGCCCCTGGCCGCGCCCCTATCGGACGATGCGGACCTGTATCTGAAAGGCGAGATTTCGAAATCGACCCCTGAAGACCAGCGCCGTCTGACGGATCGGCAGATCGCCTGGTTGGAGCGGATGCAGGCCGAGGGGGTGGTGGGGGCGCACTTCAACACCGCCCTGTTCACCAACGGCGACTCGACCCAGCCGGAACTGGCGGGCGTGCTGGGCGCGGTGGTGGGTTCGGCCCTGATGCTGATGGTCACCGCCCTGATCGCCATTCCGCTGGGCGTCGGCGCAGCGGTCTGGTTGGAGGAGTTCGCGCCCAAGAACAGGCTGACCGACATCATCGAGGTCAATATCAACAACCTCGCAGCCGTGCCCTCGATCGTCTACGGCCTGTTGGGCCTGGCGCTGTTCATCAACTGGATGCACCTGCCGCGCGCCAGTCCCCTAGTCGGCGGCCTGGTCCTGGCTCTGATGGCCCTGCCGACCCTGGTCATCGCCACCCGGTCCTCGCTGAAGGCGGTGCCGCCCTCGATCCGGGAGGCGGCCCTGGCCATGGGCGCCTCGCGCACCCAGACGGTGTTCAGCCACGTTCTGCCCCTGGCCATGCCGGGCGTGATGACCGGCGCCATCATCTCCATGGCCCACGCCCTGGGCGAAACCGCGCCCCTGCTGCTGATCGGCATGGTCAGCTTCGTGCCGGGCGTGCCGCACGCCATCGACCAGCCGGTCGGCGCCCTGCCGTCGCTGATCTACATTTGGGAAAACGCCTCTGAACGCGCCTTCCACGAACGCACGGCTGCGGCGATCATCGTTCTGCTCGTCTTCATGATCATCATGAACGCGGCGGCTATCATCTTGAGGCGGCGCTTCGAGCGCCGGTGGTAAGAGCATGAAAACTCGCATCTTCCGTTCTGCTGAAGACCAGACCGGCGCCGGGACGGCCGATCCGACCGACGCCGTGCGCATGGGCGGTCAGGTTCTGCCTGCGGCCGTGAGCGAAGCGTCCGAAACGGCTGGCGACGCAGACCGGATCGAGGCCGCCGCCGAATCTTCGCGCCAGGCGGACCAGACGGTCGTGGCTACGCCGCCCACCGGCCCGATCAAGATCGCCGCGCGCGACGTTTCGGTCTTCTACGAGGGCAAACAGGCCCTCTTTGAGGTGTCGCTGGACATACCAGACAAGACGGTCACGGCCCTGATCGGTCCTTCGGGCTGCGGCAAGTCGACCTTCCTGCGGACCATGAACCGCATGAACGACACCATCTCCGGGGCCAAGGTCACGGGGCGGATCGCCATGGACGGCGAAGACATCAACGACCGCTCCATCGACCCGGTCCTGCTGCGCGCGCGGGTCGGCATGGTATTCCAGCGTCCGAACCCCTTCCCCAAATCGATCTACGAAAACGTCGCCTACGGCCCCAAGATCCACGGCCTGGTCTCGGCGAAGTCCGAGATGGACGGCGTGGTCGAAAGCGCCCTGAAACGCGCGGGCCTTTGGGATGAAGTGGCCGATCGCCTTCAGTCCTCGGCCATGGGCCTGTCGGGCGGCCAGCAGCAGCGTCTGGTGATCGCCCGCGCCATCGCCGTGAACCCCGAAGTGATCCTGATGGACGAGCCCTGCTCGGCGCTTGATCCCATCGCCACCGCCCGGATCGAAGAGCTGATCGACGAACTGCGCGAGCGGTTCTGCATCGTCATCGTCACCCACTCCATGGCCCAGGCGGCCCGGGTGTCGCAACGCACGGCCTTCTTCCACATGGGGCGTTTGGTCGAGACCGGCGACACCGAAGACATCTTCCAGAATCCGCGCGAGCGGCGCACCCTGGACTACATCACGGGACGCTTCGGCTAATGAACCAGCACACGGTCAAGGCTTACGGCGACGAGCTGAATCAGATCACGGCCGAGATCGCCCGCATGGGCGGTCTCGCCGAGGCCCAGGTCGCAGACGCGATCGACTCTGTCGCCCGGCGCGACATCGCCCTGGCCCGCGCCGTGGTCGAGCGGGACCTCAAGCTCGACGCCCTGCACCGTGATATCGAAAAGAAAGCCATTCGCCTGATCGCCCTGCGCCAACCGGTCGCCAGCGACCTGCGCCGCACCCTGGGCGCCATGAAGATCGCCACCGACCTGGAACGCACCGGCGACCTAGCCAAGAACATCGCCAAGCGCGCCCTGATCCTGGCCGAGGGGGAGCCCATGCAACCCCTGACCCGGTCGATCGAGCGGATGGGGCGGCTGGTCTCGACCCGGCTGCGGGACGTGCTGGACGCCTATACGGCCTCGGAGCTGGATCGCGCCGTCGCCGTCTGGCAGACCGACGACGAGGTCGATGAGCATTACAACGCCCTGTTCCGCGAACTGCTCACCTATATGATGGGCGACCCGCGCACGATCGGGGCCTGCACCCATCTGCTCTTCATGGCCAAAAACCTGGAGCGGATCGGCGACCACGCGACCAATATCGCCGAGACCGTGCACTACGAAATCACCGGCGAAGACATCGTGGGCGAACGCCCGCGCGCCCAACCCACGGCCGAAGATTCCGATCCGACGCCGAACCTTTCGACGCACTGACCCGAGACCGGAGGCCCGACGTGCAGCCCTATATCCTTGTGATGGAAGACGAGGACGCGCTGGCGACCCTGCTTCAGTACAACCTTGAAAAGGAAGGCTACGACGTCACCGTCGCCGCCGACGGCGAGGAGGGGATGCTCCAGATCGACGAGCGCCAGCCCGATCTCGTTCTGCTGGACTGGATGCTGCCCAAGCTGTCGGGCATCGAGGTCTGCCGTCGCATCCGGGGCAAGGCCGAGACGCGCAACCTGCCCATCATCATGCTGACGGCTCGCGGCGAGGAAAGCGATAGGGTGCGGGGGCTGGATACCGGCGCCGACGACTATCTGACCAAGCCCTTCTCGATGGTCGAGCTGATCGCCCGCATCCGCGCCGTCTTGCGCCGCATCCGTCCGGGTCTTGCCGACGACCGCCTGAACCACGGCGACATCATCATCGACCGCGTCTCCCATCGGGTGAAGCGGTCTGGGCAGGAAGTCCATCTGGGGCCGACCGAGTTCCGCCTGCTGGATCACTTCATGCAGCATCCGGGCCGGGTCTTCAGCCGCGAGCAGCTGCTGGACGCCGTGTGGGGGTCGGACGTCTATGTCGAGGCGCGCACAGTGGACGTCCACGTGGGCCGTCTGCGCAAGGCCCTGGCCATCGGCGACGACAGCGCCAATCCGATCCGCACGGTCCGCTCAGCCGGCTATTCGCTGGATCTGGAAGGCTGATCAGCCCTCAGCGCCGGACGCGCCAGGTGCCGGGCTCGATCACCGGCCCCGGATGGGCTTGAACCGATCGATTTGACGCCGTCTGGACGGGGAGGGGAATGGGCGTCGCCGCCTCAAGGCGTCGCTCGATTTCAGGCTCTACCGCACGGGCGATCCGGGGCGCCGCGTCTTCGGCCATGAGGAAGTGATGCGGACCCAGGGGAAGCAGAGGCGTGACCCCGTCTTCGCTCTCCAGTCCGTCGGGCAGGCAGGCGGACCGGTCCAATCCATAGAGGTGGCTGGCCAGGTCGAATACGCCGCGTTCCACCAGGGTGCGGATCCCCAGCTGCATCGGCTCCAACTGGCTGGCGCCCCCCGATATGTCGAAGACGTTGCCGTCCAGAAAGTCGAAGACGCCGGCCTTGATCTCTCGGCCGATCAACTGCTTCTGATAGGAGGCGACGGCCGCGACCTGTTGGCTGACGGAATCCACCAGGCGCAGGTCGATGGCGATATTCATCACATAGGCGCTGTTGCGGAAACTGCCCTTGGCGCCCTGGCTGTCCACCTCGCCCCCGGCGGCGTCGACGCCCGAAGATCGGATGTTGTAGTTCAACTCGGTGACGCCGCCGACGATGTAGTAGCGCGAACCCGCGATCTGACCGGTCAGGACCGGTCGGGGGGCAAGAGCCGTCGCATCGGCCGGAACGACGGTCGAGACCACCTCGGGGTCCGGTTCCGACGGCGTCCGGGGCGCGATCGTCGCGGCAGGCGTAGTTTCGCCGATCAGGGCCCCGGACAGGGCCCCGGTCTGGGCGTAGGCCAGCTCGATGTCGGACACGGAGCGGTCATAGCGTTCGACCACCGGCAGTCCGGCTCGGCCCAAGGCGGTCATGGCGAAAAGCGCGGCGCCCTGGCTGACTTTTCGTCCAGTGTCCCAGTCGTTCTTGCCGGTCAGGTCCGAAATGGCCCCCACGGCCAAGGTCGGCCCGCGCAGGCTCTGGGCGCGCGCCGCCCGTGCAAGGCACTCCAGCGATTGAGTGTAGGGCGTCGGGTTCGGTGTCGCCGGCGCGCCCCCCAGGGTGCGGGCGTAAAGCCCGGTCGCCGGATCGTAATGGGCGCCGACACAGCCGGACATTCCAACGGCCGCGACGCACAGGGCGGCGGTCATTTGTATCGACAGGCGCTGCATGGCGCCTCGAATACCCCAAATCCGTGAAGATTCAGGAAAGCGTCAGGAGCCGGGCAGGGTGGCGTAGGTCGGCAGCGTCGGACCGGACGGATTGGCGGCCGGGTTCAGACAGTCGGCGGTCGCGTTCCCGCCCTGAAGATTGGCGATCAGCTGAAATACGCCCCGCTCGACGAGCGTGCGCACCGCCGCTTGCAAAGGCTCCATGGCGCCGCGTCCGCCGTTCAGATTGGCGCCGTAGTCTCCGACTGTCCCGACCAGCCCCAGGCTGGCGTCGCGCCCAGTCACCTGTTTCTGGAAAGAGGCCATGTCGATCACCTGCTGTGTGCGGGTGTCCACCAGGCGCAGATCGACGGCGACGTTCATCACATAGCCGGTCGTGGACGCCGTGCCCCGCACCCCGGCTGCGGCCGCCTCTCCGACCCTGGCCTTCAGACCGGAGGAGGCGATATTGTAGTTCAGCTCGGTGACGCCGCCGACGATGTAGTACTGCGACCCCGCGATCTGGCCCGCATAGATGGGGCGGAAGTTCTGAGGGTCGGAGCCCGCCCGTTCGGGGGTGTCCGACAACAGATGTTGGCGGGCGTAGTTCAGCTCGATCTCCGCGACGGAATTGTCCAGCCGTTCAACAACGGGAACGCCCGCCTTACCCAGGGCGGTGATGGCGAACAGGGCCGCGCCCTGGGGGATTTTGGCGCCAGTGTCGAAATCCACGCGCCCCGTCAGGTCGGAAATCCGGCCGACCGAGATGCGCGGGGCCGGGCGTCCCGCCGCACGTTCCGCCAGGCAGGTCAAGGCAGGTGTATAAGGAGTCGGATTGGAGGTGACAGGGGCGTCGCCGATCGGCGGGACATAGTTCTGGCGCGTCTCAGCCGACGCCAGGGCGGGCGTCAGTCCCAGACCAGCGGCGATAACGAGCGCGGCGGCGCGAAGGGCGATCGGCGACATGTGTCGTTCCTGAACAGTCTTAGGTCTCTCGACGGTTGAAACGCACCGTTCGGGCCAGCGGGAAATTCGCCCGGAAAACGAAAACGCCCGTCGGCGAACCGACGGGCGTCCAGCCTTCCCTGATCGAAGACCTATTGTCCGGTCGTGTTGCGTCCGGTCACTGTGGTGGTCGCATTGATCGGGGCGTTGTTGATCTGTGTCGAATCCAGCACCACCGTGTTCCAGGAACCGTTGACGTTGACGTTGATCTGATTGCCGATCGCCGTCGAACTGGCGGTCAGGGCCCCCGCCGTGAAGCTGTCTGCGCCGGAGCGGAAGAAGTCCGCCCCGGAGGTCTGGCCGTTGGCGTTGACGTTGATCTGGCTTCCGCCCTGACCGTCCTGGATCACCCCGTTCATGATGACGCGGTTGTTGTTCGCATCACGGGTGGACGGATTGAAGGCGGTGGACAGGGTGCGGCGGGCCCCACCGTATCCGGCCTCCATCTGGGCGACGCTGGACTGGGCCTGAACCGCGCTTGCAGCGGCGAGAAGGCTCAGAACGGAGAGCGCAAGCAGCCGGTGTCTCATTTAAGTCTCCTCGCCTGATCTGTGGCGGGACGCGACCGCGGCCGCGTCCCGCCGTAGGATCAGAAGCCCTTGACGGTCAGGCTGTTGCCGATCGACGTGGCGGCGGCGTCGATCTTGCCGGAGACGGCGCCGACCGACAGGTTCGTCACGGCGTTCAGAGGCGCGGCGTGGGCGAACTGGTTGGAGGACAGGTTGGCCACGTCGGCGGTCACATTGGCGATGTTGCCGCCGGCGATGGCGCTGACGGTCAGATCGCCGCCGACCGAACCCAGCTCGGCGTTGACCACGGCCGACGGATCGCGGTTCAGGATTTGCTGGTTCAGATCGATGCGGCCCGCCTGCGCCACGTCCACCGACGTGTTGTTGGCGATGGCGCTGGAGTTCAGGGTGACGTCCGAGGCCGCGTCGCCGATCTTGGCGTTCAGCGTAGCGTAGGCCTCGCCTTGGAAGACTTGGTTCGAAGACAGGGATTCGACCGACCGGCCCTCGGCCTTGAAGTTGTTGCCGATGGAGGTGGCGGCGGCGGTCACGGTGTCGGCGGCGTGACCGATTGTGGTGTTGACCGTGGCGTTCAAGATCGAGTTCGTGCCGTCGATGCGCTGGGTGTTGGCGATCGACTTGCTCCAGACTGCGTCATAGCAGGGGTCGGTGGGGCGGCAGGTGTTGCTGGTGGTGGTCGTGGTGGCGGTCTGGGCGAAGGCGACAGGCGCGACGCTCAGAGCGGCCAGTGCGGCGGCGGCGGCGATGGCGGTTTTCATGGCGATGTCTCGAATTCGGTCAGAGGGACGGTCCTCCGTCCCCCAGGTCGCAAACACCATGCCTGAATGCCCGATCAGATCTGGGCCGCCACCACCTCGTCCGGTTCCAAGGCGTAGACCGTGGCGCAATATTCGCAGGTGACGTGGATACGCCCGTCGTCCTCGATCATTTCGGCCCGTTCGGCCGGGTCGAAGGAGGCCAGGACCGAGGCGATGCGGTCCTTGGAACACCGACAGACGGCCGTCAGCGGTCGCGCACCCTCCAGCCGGACCCCGTCCTCGTGGAACAGGCGGAACAGCAGGGTTTCGGGCGTGATGGTGGGGTCGATCAGTTCGTCGTCGGCCAGGGTGCCGAACAGGGCGCGGGTGCGGTCCCAGACTTCCTCGGTCGAGCCGCGCGTCTCGTCGCCGGCGATGATCTGGATCATCGCCCCGCCGGCGCGCCACTGGACCCCGGCGCCGGTCTGGACCGAGCCGACGGCTAGGCGCACCTTGGTCGGCACCTGTTCTGACTGCTGGAAATAGTGTTCGGCGCACAGGGACAGGCTCTCGCCCTCGATCGGGGTGATGCCTTGCGTTCGTTCGAAATCAGGACCGCGGTCCAGGGTCATGATGAAAACGCCCTGACCCAGCAGGGTCCGGGCGCCCGGCCGCGCGAAGCCCTGAGAGGCCGCCGCCACCTCGTCCTCGTCATAGCGGCAATAGCCCCGCAGAGAGCCGTCCGTGCCATAGTCGGCGACGACATAGCGCACCGGCCCGTCGCCCTGGGCCTGGACCAGGAGCCGGCCTTCGAACTTCAGGCTGGAGCCGATCAGGGCCGCCAGGGCGCAGGCTTCGCCCAGCAGGGCGGCGACCGGCTCAGGATAGGCGTGGGCGGCCAGTATGGTGTCGATCGCCGCGCCCAGCCGAACCAGGCGACCGCGCACGGGCCAGCCCTCGATCTGGAAGGCGGCGGCCAGGTCGTCGGAAACAGCGGATTGGGGCGCGTGATCGGTCACGGCAAGGTCCTTGGAAGGCGTCATTTCGGGATCGGGGCTATTTAGGCGCCCGAGACCGGCTTGGTAAGAGGCGCCCCCAACATCCCGCCGGCCGCGCCTCAAGGGCTTGCGCCTGCGCCCAAGCCAGGCATCTTTCTATCTGATCCGGTCGGGTGGGGCGGAACCGTTTTTGGCGCGGTTCGCTCCTTCGCTGATGCGGAACCGCCGTTCCGCCTATCGGCCGAACGACGGCGGGCGCCGTGACCCGACCGCGAACGGTCTGGATGAAGAGGTTCACTATCCTATGGTCCGTAACTTCAACGCCTTGGACGAAGTCCGCAAACATCCGGGCGTCAGCGCCGGGACCCTGGCCGCCCTTCTGGTCGGCGCCGGTCTGGCCATCTATCTGTCGCAGCGCAGCGGCCCTACCCGCTATGAGCGGATCAAGATGCGGATGAATCCCCGCGCCTGGGTCGATACGGCCGATCTCCGCGACCGGTTGCATGACGCCGTGGACGCTTTCCGCCACCGGGCCGAAGACGCCGGGGAATGGGCCGGCGAGCGCGCCGGCGAATGGTCGCGCGAAGCGCGTCACCGGGCCGCCGACGGCGCCCGTTACGCCCGCGCCCGCGCCGACGGCTGGTTCCACGCAACTCGTAAGGGCTCCAAGAAGGCGCTGAAGAAACAGGGCAAGAAGGCGCGTCACTACGCCGATGAAGCCGGCGCCTACGCCCGGGATCATGCACGGGAGGGCGGGGCCTTGCTCGCCGTCGCGACCCTTGCGGCTGCGATCGGCGCCGTCGTTCTGGAAAGCCGCCGGCCGGACAGCCGCGTGCGCCGTATCGCCCGGTTCTGAGATTTCTTGCCGTCCGCAGCTCGGAATATCGCGGCGGGCGGCAAGGATTAAGCGCAACTGATCGCCTTCTTCAGCACGCCTCGGCTTTGCCGCAGGCGCGAAGGCGTCTAAGACGCGCTCCATGACTGCGCGCCCCACCCTGATCTTCGACTTTGATTCGACCCTGGTCGATTTCGAGACACTGGAAGCCTTGGCTGACCTCGCCTTGGCCGACGCGCCCCAGGCTGAGGCGACGCGGGCCGAGATCGCCGCCCTGACCGATCAGGCCATGGCGGGCGACCTCGCTTTTGGGGAGGCGCTGCGTCGGCGTCTGGCCCTGCTGCCCCTGACCCGCGACCATGTGCAGTCCCTGGCGGAGCGCGCGTCCGACCGGCTGACCGCCTCGGTGCGGCGCAATCTGAACTTCTTCCAGCAGCACAAGGGCAGGGTGGTCATCCTGTCCGGCGGCTTCCGCGAGGTGATCGCGCCGGTGGCCGAACTGCTGGGCGTTTCGCCCGACCGGGTGCTGTGCAACGACCTGATCTATGACGCGGACGGGCGGGTGACGGGCGTAGACGACGCCAATCCCCTGTCCCACGCCGACGGCAAGCCGGCGGTCATTCACGGGCTGAACCTGTCGGGTCGCGTCGTCATGGTCGGCGACGGCTGGAACGACGCCGAGGTCAAGCTGGCCGGGGCGGCGGACGCCTTCTACGCCTTTACCGAGGTCGCGCGTCGTCCGTCGGTGATCGAGGTCGCCGACGCCGAAGCCGCATCCCTGGACGAGGTGCTGCACGCCGAGGGCCTGTCCGGCCGCTGGTCCTTTCCGCGCAGCCGGATGAAGATGCTGCTGCTGGAGAACATCCACCCCGTCGCCGTCGAGCGGCTGGAGGAGGCCGGCTATTCCGTCGAGACCATGAAGGGCGCCCTGGACGAGGACGATCTGATCGCCGCCATCAAGGGCGTACATGTGCTGGGCATCCGCTCCAAGACCACCGTCAGCCGCCGGGTGCTGGAGGAGGCCGATCGGTTGATGGCGGTGGCCGCCTTCTGCATCGGCACCAACCAAATCGACCTGGAGGCCGCCGCCGATCACGGGGTGGCGGTGTTCAACGCCCCCTATTCGAACACCCGCTCGGTCGTGGAACTGGCCGTCGGCCTGATGATCGTCCTGATGCGCGACGTGCCCGACAAGTCCGCCGCCATGCACGTCGGAAAATGGAACAAGTCGGCGACCGGATCGAAAGAGCTGCGCGGCAAGACCCTGGGCATCGTCGGTTACGGCGCCATCGGCAGCCAGCTGTCGGTGCTGGCCGAGAACCTGGGCATGCGGGTGCTGTTCTACGACCTGTCGGAACGGCTCGCTCTGGGCAACGCCCGGCGCATGCGGTCGCTGGACGCCCTGTTGGCCGAGAGCGATGTCGTGACCCTGCACGTCGACGGGCGGCGCGAGAACGCCAACATCTTCGGCGCGACCCAGTTCGCCCGGATGAAGGAGGGGGCGCTGTTTCTGAACCTGTCGCGCGGCCATGTGGTGGACGTCGGCGCCCTGGCCCAGGCCATGGGGTCCGGCCGGATCGCCGGGGCTGCGGTCGATGTCTTCCCGGAAGAACCGCGCACCAATTCCGACCCATTCGAAAGCCCGCTTCAGGGGCTGAAGAACATGATCCTGACGCCGCACATCGGCGGATCGACCGAGGAGGCCCAGGAAGCCATCGCCGAGTTCGCGGCCGAGCGCCTGCTGGGCTATCTGAACCGGGGCGACACCACCTTCAGCGTCAATCTGCCGAATGTGCAACTGGCCGAGGTCTCCGGCGCGCACCGCATCCTGCACATCCACAAGAACCAGCCGGGCGTCCTGGCCGAGCTGAACCGGGCTCTGGCGGCGGCGGGGCTCAACATCCTGGGGCAGCATCTGAAGACGGACGAGCGCACCGGCTATGTCATCACCGACGTGGACCGGGACTATGATCCCGAGGGCCTGCGGACGTTGAAGACGGTGCCCGGCACCCTGAAGTTCCGCACCCTGCATTAGGCGTCTCCGACATATTCCGCCGGATGCTGACGTAACGGCATCTTGCGCTCTTCGCAGAGTGGCGCATCCTCCGGCTTAACGGCCGCGACACAGACGGCTGTGGGAGGAACATATGTCACGCTATCTCAACGGCGCCGCCGCCGCGGCCCTGGCGCTCGTCGCCTGCGCCTTCGCCGGTTCGGCCTCGGCCCAGACCTATAATCGGCTGGTCGTCTTCGGCGACAGCCTCAGCGACAACGGCAATCTCTATCTGGCCTCGGCCGGCACGCAGCCGCCGTCGCCGCCCTATTATCAAGGCCGATTCTCCACCGGCCCGGTCTTTACGGAGTTGCTGGGCTTCAACGCCGCCAACTTCACCGGCTCGGTCAGCGGCAGCATCAACTACGCCTTCGGCGGCGCCCGCACCGATTCGTCGGCCGGCCCGCCGCCCGGCATGCTGACCCAGTTGGCCGCCTACACCAGTCGGGGCGGACGGTTCGCCGCGACCGATCTGGTCAGCGTCCTGGGCGGCGCCAACGACATCTTCCAGGGGCTGCCCGCCGCCGGGGCCTCGTCCAACCCGGTCGCCGCCATCACGCCGGTCGCCACGACCGCCGCCGCCAACGTCAACAGCCTGGTCAACAGCGTCGCCGGCGCGGGGGCGGGGACCATCCTGGTGACCAACCTGCCCAAGCTCAGTTTGACGCCGCAGTTCCGCGGTACGACGGCCGCGCCCCTGGCCGACTATGCGGTGACGACCTTCAACACCGCCCTGCAAACGGGCCTGAACACAACGGCGGCCGCCCGTCCGGGCAGCAACATCATCATGATGGACCTGTTCAAGATCGGCGACACCTTGGCGGCCAATCCCGGCCAGTTCGGTGTGACCAACGTCACCCAGGCCTGTTTCAACGGGGTGACGGTCTGTTCGAATCCCGCCAGCTACTTCTACTTCGACGGGGTGCATCCGACCGCGACGGGGCACCAGATCATCGCCCGACTGGCGACCGACTACCTCTATTACGGCGATATCGGTTCCCAGGCGGCCTTGCAGGGGGAGACCGCCTTCCGGCATCGGGAGGACGCTTTGGATGCGGCCAGCGAGGCCCTGTCCGGCCGCGAGGCCTGGGAGGCGGGCGTGGCGATCACCGCCTCGGCCATGGTCGACAGCGTCGAGACGGATGCGCGCGGCTCGGTCACCGATTCGTCCAGCGACGGCTGGGGTGCTCGCATCGCCCTGGAGGCCGGTCCGTCGGAGCATTGGCGTTTCGGCATGGCCGGGACGGCCCGCACCAGCGACGTCGAAAGCCAGGCCCTGACCTTCAGCGTCGAAAGTTTCGGCCTGGACCTGTACGGCGGCTGGCGCTCGGGCGACCTGTTCGTCAATGCGGCGGTCGGGGTGGCGCGCGACAATATCGACGACATCAAGCGCTTCACCAGCCTGGCGCCTCTCGTTCACACAGCCGAGACGCGCGCGCTCAGCACCGGGGCGCGGCTGCAGGGCGGGATGTGGTTCGAGATGGGGGGCGTGGCCCTGTCGCCTCGCGCCGCCGTCACCTGGGCGACCAGCGACGTCGACGGCTATTGGGAGCAGGGCGTCGCCGCCCAGTACCAGTACGAAGATCGCGAGATGAAGGCGATCAGCGGCGAGGTCGCTTTGCGGGCCGAGGCGGAGATGGGCCGTTTCGCCCTGTTCGCCGAGGGCGGCTATCGCGACGCCCTGGACGACAGTTCGGATCCGGTCCGCGTCGGCCTGTACAATAATCCGGCCCAGGTGCTGGAGCGTGAGGTGGAGGAACCCTTCGGCGGCCAGTTCCTGGCCTCGGCGGGGGTGGAGGGCTCGGTCGGCCCTGTGAAGGTGTCGGTGGCCTATCGTGGTCGCTACGGCGAACACGCCGACAGCCATATGGGCGGCGTCCAGCTGCGCCTGCCCCTGTAGGACGGAAGGCGGGGAAGGGGCCTCAGCGCCCCTTCTTGCGCACCCACATGGCGGCGTCGGCCTCGGTCAGCCAGACCTCGGCGTCCGTATGGCCGTCCCAGGCGCGGACCCCGAAAGAGCCCCCCAGGGGGGTGCGTTCGCCGTTCCAGACGAAGCCTTCGGTCTCCAGAGCCTCGGCCAGCTGTCGCGCCTTGGCCCGCCCGTCTTCCTGGCCGGCGTTCAGCATCAAGAGGGCGAATTCGTCACCGCCCAGGCGGCCCACGGCGTCGGATTCCCGCAGATGGCCGATCATCATCCGCGCAACGGCCACCAGCGCCGCATCCCCGGCGGCGTGACCCAGGCGGTCGTTGACCCCCTTGAACCCATCCATATCCAGATAAAGCAGGACTGCCGGCACCTCATGCCGCTGGCAATAGGCCATGGCCCTTTGTAGGGCGGCGACGAAGCCTCGACGGTTCAGGGCCGGGGTCAGGACGTCGTGATCGGCCGCCGCCTCGGCCGCCGCCGCGCGCTGTTTCCAGGCGTCCAGCTCGGCGCGCAGGCGCGCGATCTCGGCGGTCAGGTCGTGTTCGGCCACGTCGGTCACGGCGCAGGCAGGCTCCGGCGGCGCGACTCAGACGGACGCGCGATAGGTCGATGTTAGAGGCTGGACGGCAGAGATTGAAGGCGGCGGGGCGCGGATTCCGGCGATGAACCGGCGCTGTTCGGTTGCGGCGGCGCCCCGTGTGCTGTAACGGGCGCCTTTCCGCGAGGGGCCTTGAACTATGGCGACTTCCGCAACGCCGGTGGCGATCATCATGGGCAGCCGTTCGGACTGGCCGACGATGAAGCTGGCCGCCGACAAGCTGGATCAGCTGGGCGTCGCCTGGACGGCCAAGGTCGTCAGCGCCCACCGCACCCCGCAGCGACTGGTCGAGTTCTCCACCGGCGCCAAGGCGGCGGGCTTCAAGATCATTATCGCCGGAGCCGGGGGCGCCGCCCATCTGCCGGGCATGGCCGCCTCGATGACGGACCTGCCGGTGCTGGGCGTCCCGGTTCAGTCCAAGGCCCTGAAGGGCATGGATAGTCTGCTGTCGATCGTGCAGATGCCGGCCGGCGTCCCGGTCGCCACCCTGGCCATCGGCGAGGCGGGCGCCGCCAACGCCGGCATCCTGGCTGCCCAGATCCTGGCCCTGTCGGATGAAGCCCTGGCCCAGCGCCTCGCCGCCTTCCGCGCCGCCCTGACCGATTCCGTCGCCGAAACCGTCGAGGACTGAGTGCCCCAGCTTCCGCTTCCCCCAGGCTCGACCCTCGGCATCCTCGGCGGAGGCCAGCTGGGCCGGATGCTGAGCCAGGCCGCCTCGCGCCTGGGGTTCGACGTCGTGATCCTGGATCCGGAACCGAACAGCCCTGCGGGCCGCGTGTCCCATAGCCAGATCGTCGCCGCCTACGACGATCCCGACGCCCTGACGGCGCTCGGCCGCGCCGCCGACGTCGTGACCTTTGAGTTCGAAAATGTGCCGGCCGCCTCCATCGAGCGGCTGGCCGAGGCCGGCGCCCTGGTCGCGCCGGGGCCGACGGCGCTTCGCGTGTCGCAGGACCGGGTGGACGAAAAGACCTTTCTGAACGCCGTCGGCGCCCCGACGGTGGATTTCGCCGTGGTCGATACGTTGGACGACCTGGTCGTCGGCCTGACGGAGCTGGGCCTGCCCGCCCTGCTGAAGACGCGCCGCGAGGGCTATGACGGCAAGGGCCAGGTCTGGATCCACGCCATCGAGGACGCGCCCGCCGCCCTGGAAAGCCTGGGCGGCCGTTCGGCGATCCTGGAGGCCAAGGCGACCTTCGTGCGCGAACTGTCGGTCATTGCCGCCCGCGACTGGGACGGTGATATGGCGGTCTATCCGCTGGGCGAGAACCGGCACGAGGGCGGGGTGCTGCGCACGACCCTGGCCCCCGCCGCCGTCGACGAAAAGACCCAGGTGCGCGCCCGCGCCATCGCCGAGGCGATCCTGGACGGTCTGGACTATGTGGGCGTGATCGGGGTCGAGCTGTTCGACCTCGGAGACGACGTTCTGCTGGTCAATGAGATCGCCCCGCGCGTCCACAATACCGGCCACTGGACTCAGGACGGCTGCGTCTGCGACCAGTTCGAACAGCATATCCGCGCCGTCGCCGGCTGGCCCCTCGGCCCCACGGCGGCCCATGCCCGGATCGAGATGAAGAATCTGCTGGGCGACGAGGTCGATCAATGGCGCGCCCTGTCGGCCAAGGCCGATGAACGGCTGCACCTCTACGGCAAGGCCGAGGCCCGACCGGGCCGCAAGATGGCCCATGTGAACCGGGTGTTGGGGGCGGTCTGAGGCCGTCTGTGGCGATCGCTTCGGTCAGCGACCCGATTCGTCGACGATGTGAGCCAGCGCCAGTCGCCCGACGAAGGCTCGTCCCGGATTGTCGCCGGCGCACCATTCGTGCGGGCTGAACAGGTCGAACAGGCCGATCTTGGCCAGTGTGGGCACGGCCAGTTCCAACTGGCGCTCCACATCGCCCCGTGCGCCCTGATTATAATGTTCGATGTTGAGCAACATGGTGGCGACCGTGCCGGTCTGGACCGTGCTGCCGTCCTTCAACTTCACAGCGGGCAGGCGTTCCCCATCCGCCACAAGCTTCTGGTTGATCGCGTTCAAGGCGGTCGTGTGAAGAATCTCGTCGGCCATGCGCATCGCTCCTGGGACTGAAGCTTAGCTGGCGCTCACCCGTCTCGAATGCAACGCTGCGCAGCGACAAAGGAGCGAAAGCGGCGAGACGGGCGCCTAACCTCGCGCCCCATAACGGATGCGACTCAGCACATCCGTCACCTTGCGGAACGGCGCCTCGAAATCCTTGCCAGCCTTCCACTTTTCGAAGGCCATGACGTTTTCGATGCGGCGAGCGACAAAGGCTTCCGCCGCCTCGCTGCCGTCGAACCAGCGCATCGTCAGGGCGGGAATCAGTATGCCCGACAGGATGGTCCGCTTCGAATAGTGGTTCCAGTCGGTCGATTCATCCCCAGCCCAGCGCCACAGATGGTCGGCCGTCTCCCACGCCAGCTTCAGCCCCAGATCGGTGTTGGTCGGCAGGGCCAGGAAGGCGGCGCAGCGGCGCGTCGCCTCCAGATCGGCGGCGCCGGCCTCCATCCGTTCGGACACGGCGCGGGCGATTCGCTCGCGAATCTTCAGCGACTTGGGATCGACGGCGCCCAGGGCCTCCAGGGCGCGCGCGTCGTGGCGGCGCGACAGCAGGGCCGCCAGATCCCGCGCGCCGTTGGGCAGCAGCAGTTCCTCATCCCCCACCGAGAGGCCGCAGGCTTCGCACGCCTCCCGGACCAATCGGGCGTTCCAGCCCAGGGCGGGGGCGCGGGCGACGGCGGCGTCCAGCACGGTCTGTTCGGTCTGATCGGCCCAATCGTCGGTCTGTGTCATTGGCGGATCATACGCCCGTCTTTTCGGGGTTTCGAGCCTGGAAGAATGGTTGCGACGAACTGGACAGACGCGACGGGCTCGTGTATCAGCCCGCCTTCATCCGAGAGCCTCGCTCCCGGGAGAGGATTTTATTTGTCTGCCCGTCTCCCTTCGAAAGGACGCGGCGGGCGGCCAAAGGAGAGATACCCCTGGTTCAGATTTTCGTCCGCGACAACAACGTCGATCAAGCGCTGAAAGCCCTCAAGAAGAAGATGCAGCGCGAAGGCAGCTTCCGTGAAATGAAGCGCCACGTGCACTACGAAAAGCCTTCGGAAAAGCGCGCCCGCCAAAAGGCCGAGGCCGTCCGTCGCGCCCGCAAGCTGGCCCGCAAGCGCGCCCAACGCGAAGGCCTGCTGCCTGCGCCCAAGCCGCGCGTCCCCGGCGGCCGCTAAGGCTCAGCCCGAAAGGGCTCAGGCGTAGGCCGAAAGATCAAAGGCCGCTTCCCTCGGGAAGCGGCCTTTTTCTTGTCGCCTCCGTGGTGCGAGGCGGAGAGGAGGCGGCGCCTCATCCCCGTCCCGTCACCGCCCGTCCGAACGTCTTCCAGCTCAGCTTCACGTCTGACAGGGCGCCGGCGCGGAAGGCGCGGCCGGCGATCCAGACCATCAGGGCGGCGGTGGCGAACATGCCGATCAAGGTCAGAACGACCTCGATCAGGGGCGGATCGCTGGGCGCCCGCGCGCTCATCAGGAAGGGGGTGAAGAAGGGTATCCACGACAGGACCTTCACCACCGGCGCGTCAGGGCTGGTCAGGGCCATCTGCATGACCAGGATCGGCACGATCAGGATCATCATGATCGGCCCCATCAGGGTCTGGGCGTCGCGCGGCGTCTCGCAGAAGGCGCCGATGGCCGCGAACAGCACGGCGTACATCAGATAGCCGCCGACCATATAGGCGATGAAATAGAAGACCAGGCCGCCGTCCAACAGCACCTCGCCGATCGTCGCCGCCGTATCGGGCGAGGCCGATGTCAGGACCGAGGTTCCGATTCCCGCCCAGACCGCCAGCACCGTCAAGGTCAGCATCGCCACCCCCAGCACCTTGCCGGTCAGGATTTCCGAGGCGGAGGCCGAGGACAGCAGCACCTCTAGAATCTTGTTCGACTTCTCCTCCATCACGCTGTTCAGCAGGATGGAGGCGCCGGTGATCACCAGCGACCAGAGCAGGAAGCCGGCGCCCAGGCCGATGAAGGCCGGAATTCGATCACGCATCGACACCTCGCCCCCGCTGGCGGCGTTGGGCGAAAAGGCCTTCACCTCGGGCTTGAAGGATTCGATCTGCTCGACCAGGGACGGGGCGACGCCTGCAGCGGTCAGGGCCTGGTCGCGATAGCCGGTCCGCAGGGCGTTGCGGACGAAGTCGGCGACGTCATTGTCCATGGCCCGCGCGGTCCAGACCTGGGCCTGGGGCTTGCCGTCGACGCGGCTCAAGAAGACCACGGCGTCCACGCGCCGGTCCTTGGACGCATCCTTGTCCAGCACCTCGCGCAAGGCCGCCTCACGTGCGGCGCCGGGCGCCGCGACGGTGAGGGCGGGCGGGGCGTCGATCAGCCGCATCTTCGGACCGCTGATGGAGGCGGCGGCGCGGCCGGCCGCGGCCTGGCCCTTCTGGGCTGCTTCCTGCACCCGCTCCGCCAGACGGTCCTTCTCTTCCTGAAGGGCGGCGCGCACCTCGGCGGCCAGGCCGGTCGCCGCCGGACCGTCCTCGATCACCGTCACTACCTTGATCGGTTCCGCCGAGCGGATCAGCAGGGGGATGCCCCCGCCCAGGACGGCGAACATCGGAAAGGCCAGAAGCGACAGCCAAAAGCCCACGGTCTTGGCGTAGGCGACATATTCGCGGCGCGCGATCAGCAGGGTGCGTTTCATTGGACCGCCTCCACGCGGACGGCGGGTTGATCGGGATTGTCGCCGGTCAGGCCGATGAAGGCGTCGTGCAGGGTCGGCTCCTTCAGGGCGAAGCCCCGAACGTCCAGCCCGCTCAGGAAGGCGGCCTTCAGCGTGTCCTGGCCCCCCGCGCCGGCCGCGAGCACGATCTTCAGTCGGCGCACCCCGTCCTGATCGGACAGGGTCTCGACCCCCGCCACGCCGGGCAGGGCGCCGGCCGCCTCGGGCGAGATGGCGCCTTCCAGGTCCAGGACGCGGGGGGAGGTGGTCTTGGCCTCCTCGACCGTGCCTTCGAACGCCTTACGCCCCTTGGCCAGCAGCACCACCTTGTCGCACAGCCGTTCGGCATGCTGCATCACATGGGTCGAGAACAGGACCGTCGCCCCGTCCGCCGCCAGGCCGCGGATCATCTCCTCCAGCCCCTGCTGGTTCATCGGATCGAGGCCCGAGAAGGGCTCGTCCAGGATGACGAACTCGGGCCGGTGCACCACGGCGGCGATCAACTGGACCTTCTGAGCCATCCCCTTGGACAACTCCTTCATCTTCTTCTTCTGCGCCGCGCCCAGGCCCTGCTGCTCCAGCAACTGCCTCGCGCGCCTCTTGCCTTCGTGAGAGGGGAGGCCCTTCAGGGCGCCGAAGAAGGCGATGGCCTCCACCGGGGTCATCTTCTTATAGAGACCACGCTCCTCCGGCAGGAAGCCGATCCGGTCGCGGACCAGCCGTCCGTCCGGCGCGCCCAGGATGGCGATCCGGCCCGAGGTCGCCGGTTGCAGCCCCAGGATCATCCGCAGGGTCGAGGTCTTGCCCGCGCCGTTCGGCCCCAGAAAGCCGCAGATCGAGCCCTTGGGCACTTCGAAGCTCAGATCGCGCACGGCGTCGAAACCGCCGTACCGCTTGCTCACGCTCTCCAGCGTCAACGCAGCCGTCATTCCGTCTCCCCTTATGGTTGCGGCCAGCCTAGCAAGGCGGAAGCGGTTCAGGCCAGCCGCTTCCGCCCCGTCGCCCTATTTCAGGACGGGCAGGTCGATGTAGGAGGCGTCGTCTCCGGCGTGATGCAGGGCGTTGTCGGCGACCCGGCCCTGGGTCTCGCTTTCGTTCGGCCCGCCGGTGTTCAGATTGCGGACGAATTTCGGGAAGTTGGAGCTGGTCACCTCGACCCGGATGCGGTGGCCCGGCTGGAAGGTGTTGCTGATGGTGATCGGCGTGGGCTGCACCGTCGCGATCTGGCCGGGCGTCAGGGGGGTGGGCCGGTCGTAGCCGGTGCGATAGCGGGCTCGCATGATGGTGTCGCCCAGGATATAGGCCGTCCCATCCGGCGCCACATCCACCAGCTTGACCGCGAAGTCGGTGTCGGGCGCCGATGACGACACCTTCAGCACCGCATCGACGAAGCCCGTCACCTGCATCGGCTCGGTCAGCGGCTCCGAGGTATAGACCAGCACGTCGTTGCGCGCCTCGATCTGACGCTGGTCAAAGGCGCCGGCCGTGACCAGCCCGCCGTTGCAGCAGTCGCCGCCGCCGATGGTCTGGACCGGGTTCATCGGATCATAGCGATAGCGGTCGGCCTGTTCGCCCGCCGGCGGCGCCTCGGGGCTCAGCCGGCCGTCGCCGTTCAGACTGTTGGCCGCCCCGCCGGATCGCAGATACATCCGCACGGTCTGGACGCCGGCCGGCGGCCACTGGGCGGCGGTGCGCCATTCGTTCTGGCCCATGTTGAAATATTGGACGTGCGGCGTGCTGTCGGGGAAGGCGCGGCGCTCGCCCTTCAGCCAACGGTCGAACCAGGCCAGGACCAGGCCGTCCGCGTCGAAACTGGCGTCGCCCAGGTCGCGATCGCCCGAGCGGAAACCGGCCTTCAGCCCGGCGAAGGCGCAGTGAGTGTTCGGCCCCACCACCACATACTGGTTCTCGGCCGCCTCGCGGTCCTGGGTGGTCGAGCGAGCGTGATTGAACAGCTCCATGTTCGGCCCGATGGAGACGTCGTACCAGCTGTTGAACCACAGGGCCGGCACGCCCCAGCCCATGTCGTCGTGATAGAGGCCGCCCTCGCGCCAGGCCGGATCGGCGGGCGTGCGGGCGATCAGTTCCTCGAAGGTCGCGGGGGGCTCGCCCAGGTCCTTCAGCATCTCGTTGACCGGCAGATGGCGGATCTGGCTGGGCCAGTTCACCTCGGGCTTCTTGGCGTCCAAGTCGTTGTAGCGGACGATGCGGGCGCGGGTCTCCTGGTCCGTCTCCGCCGGGATCTGGGCGCGAAGCGGATTGTCGACACCGTACAGCCAGACGAAGAAAAGATTGCGCGGCACGCCGCCGGTGTACCAGTTGCCCTGTTCCTGGAACCGCCCGACCTTGCCGATTCCGGCGCCCGACGCCTGGGGGACCATGGCCGCATGGGCGGGATGGTTCTGGGCCGCCAGCGCCAGCTGCCATTCGGCCGAGGACGAGCAGCCCAGGGTGCCGACCTTGCCGTTCGACCAGGGCTGGGCTGCGATCCAGCTCAGGGCGTCATAGCCGTCCGTCTGGGGATAGCCCAGGATCTGATAGTCCCCGCCCGAGAAATAGCGCCCCCGCTCGTTCTGGATGACCAAGGCATAGCCGCGGCTGACCCAGGTCAGGGCGCTGCGGGTGGTGCGGGGGTTATAGGCCAACTCATTATAGGGGGTGCGGATGAAGACGGTCGGCAGGGGCCCCTGGGCGTTCTTGGGCCGATAGATGTTGGTGGCCAGTCCGACTCCGTCGCGCATCGGCACCATGACCGCCATCTGCACATCGGCGATGCGGGACAGTTCGGTCTGGGCGGCCGCATCGCTGTACCGGCCATAGTCCTGGGCGGCGACCACGGCGGGCGTAGCCGCCAGTACGGCCGCGACGACGGCGGCGACGATTCTGTTCATGATGATGCCCCTCCAAAAAGCTTGCAGAAGGTTAGGCTGCAAAGAAGGGCGCGGCAATCTTTCGCCGGGATCAGTCCTTCGCCTTGACCGCCACCTTGAAATGGCGGCCCACGATCTTGGCCGGGTTCACCTGGGCGCCGCTGCGGCGCACTTCGAAATGCAGATGGGGGCCTGTCGAATAGCCGGTCGAGCCGACCAGGCCGATTCGCTGTCCGCTCGTCACCAGATCGCCGCTGGCCACATCAATGCGGCTGAGGTGGCCGTAAAGGGTGCTGAGGCCGTTCGGATGGCGCACCTCGATAAAGGCGCCGTAGCCCCCGGCCTCATAGCCGGTGCGGACGATCCGGCCCTCTGCAGCGGTGAAGACCGACGTTCCCTTGGGCGCGGCGATGTCCACGCCCTTGTGCGCGCGGGCGCGGGCCTCGATCGCCAGCTTGCGCAGGCCGAAGGGGGAGTTGATCGCATAGCCGCGCACGGGGGCGGAAAACCCGATCTCCCGCATCACCGGACCGGCCTTTTCGACCTGAGCCTTCACCGGCGGGGCCACGGGCTCGGCCGCAACTGTCGGCGCCGCTTCGCGCGTCACGCCGGGGGCGGCGGCGGCGGCCAGCAGGGCCACGGTCGCAAAGGCGGCGGTCTGGCCGCCGTGGATCAATAGGCTTTTGCAACGCGCCAGGGGCGCGTCGGTCAGCAGGCGTCGCATTCGGCGGCGTCTCCAGCTTGGACAGGCTCTGGATTGAGCCGGAGCATGGAGCGACACGCGCGGGCGCGTTCGAAACCGTCATGCTCCTGGAAGCGGCGCTTATGCTCCTAGGCTGGGGCGACTTTTGGACCCTGATCGGGCCGGGATGGGGCTGGGCCTAATCCAGCGGGCGTCGCGCGACCAGGTCGATCAGGGCCGAACGGCCCCTGTGGCCGGCGCCTTCGTCCAGATCAGCCTCATAGGCGTGTAAGTGCTCGATCCCGAAATCGCCGAACGCCGCCTCCAGCAGTTCAGGGGTGTAGAGCTGTTCGACCTGGGAAGGCCCCCCGGTGCCGTAGTCCAGCTGGCGCGGCGTATAGCCGTGCAACAGGATCAGGCCGCCCGGCTTCACCGACCGCTTCATTCCCTCAAAGATCGCCGCACGGAAGTCGGGTGGCGCGAACTGGATAAAGACCGCCGCCACGGCGTCATAGGCCGCTTCCGGCCAGGTCCAGCCCTCAAGGTCCTGAATCTGGAAATCGACCTCGACCCCCTCCCGCGCGGCCAGGCGTCTCGCCTTGTCCTGCGCGGCGGGCGAAATGTCGGTGGCGGTCACCTGGTGGCCCAGCCGGGCGAGATAGACGGCGTTCCTGCCTTCGCCGTCGGCGGGCGTCAGAATCCGACTGCGGGGCTTCAGCCGGTCGGCGTGCGTCACCACGAACTGGCTGGGCGCCGTGCCGAAAACATAGTCGGCGGTCGCCGCATAGCGGGCGTCCCAGCCGTCACTCAAGGTCGCCATGATCGGCCTCCATTCCTGCGAATGGCTATCATTTGCGACCATTCGACGCAACGCAAGCCGCTGGACCTCAGGCGATGATGTCCGGCAGGATCTGATCCTCGATTTTGACGATCTCGTCCTTCAGCGCCAGCTTCTTGCGCTTCAGCCGGGCGATCAGCAGCTGGTCTGGAACAGCCGCCTCGGACAGGGCGTCGATCGAGGCCGAGAGGTCGGCGTGCTCCTGGCGCAGCAATTTGACGCGGGCGTGAAGCGCCGCCTCTTCTTCGGTGATGTCCGGCACATCGTCGTTCATCGTGCAGTCCATCTTGCAGTCGGTAGAGCCAACATAGTCGGACGACCTTCAGGCGGAAAGGGTTTCGGCCAGCCGCTGCAAGGCCGGGCGAGGCGTCACCGGCGCCCAGAGCCGCGCCGTAGCGACCAGGGCTTCCAAGGCAGGGCGCGGCGACGCGCGGGGCGCGTGGTCGTCCGCTTCGTGGATCAGGGCTTCCAGGGCGGCGAGCAGATGGCGTTCCGCCTCCAGCTCCAGCCCCTTGATCTTCTCGCGGACCGCCAGGCGCGGCGCGTCCTCGATGTCGGGGACGGGCGCCTTCAGGGTGCGGCGAACGGCGCGCAGCGGCGCGACCACCACCCCGTCCCAGGCGCGGGCGATGTCGCAGGCCGCCTCGATCGTCTCGGCGTCGGCTTCATGGCCGGCCGCAGCGGCCCAGGCCGACCACAGCAGCAGGGGAACATTCTGGTCGTGGCTGTCCTGCAAGGCCAGGCAGGCCTCGCTGACGCCGGGTCGCCCATAGGCGGCGACGGCCCAGTCCCACAGGCTGCGCGTCTCGACGGCGGTCACTTCAGCCCGTCCCAGCGCCGCACGGCGCTCCAGTCCAGCCCGAACAGATCCAGGCTCCGCCCCACCGACTGGTCCACCATCTCCAGGATCGATTCCGGCCGCGCATAGAGGGCGGGCAGGGGCGGGGCGATGGTCGCGCCCATTTCGGCCAGGGCCGTCATCGTCCGCAGATGGCCCAGATGGAAGGGCGTCTCACGCACCATCAGCACCAGCGGCCGGCGCTCCTTCAACGTCACGTCGGCGGCGCGGGTCAGAAGCGAGGAGGTCACGCCCGTGGCGATCTCGCTCATCGTCTTGATGGAGCAGGGGGCCACGATCATGCCCAGCGTCTTGAAAGAGCCCGAGGCGATGGTCGCCCCGACGTCGGCCAGTTTGTGAACGACCGAGGCCTTGGCGGTCAGGTCGTCGGGCGACAGATCGGTCTCCTGCGACAATGTGAGCAGGGCGGCCTTGGTCACCACCAGATGGGTCTCGACGCCTAAATCCTTCAGCGCGTCCAGCGTCCGCGCGCCGTAGATCGCGCCTGACGCCCCTGAAATTCCGACCACCATCCGATAAGGAGCAGTCCGTATGGCTCCGTTCACATCATCGACCATTTTTGGGGCCAGCCTCCGTCGTGTCCGGACGAAAAGCAGTCACTGGAATGTGATTCCACAGCCTGCCGAACCGGGCGCTCACTCTACTGGTCCCTAACCAACGGAGGCGCAAGCCATGACCATCGAGGCTCGTATTCGCGAACTGGGTAATCGGCACCGCATGCTGGATCAGACGATCCAGCGAGAACTCAACCATCCGTCCGTGGACACGCTGCAGGTCAAGGAATTGAAGCAGAAGAAGCTTCGCTTGAAGGAAGAGATCACCATTCTGGAGCAGCGGGCCCACTGAGGGTCGCGCACGCTCAGACGACGACGGCCCCGGAGACCGCTCTCCGGGGCCGTTTTTATTCCCGTCATCCTCGGGCTTGACCCGAGGATCGGATGATCCGCCGCTGGTGCGAAGACGTCAGCGCACGGCGCCGGGCCCTCGGGTCAAGCCCGAGCGCGACGGACGGATCAATCCTTGGCGCCGAACACCGATTCCGCCGTCGGCTCGGCGCCGGGACGCTGGCGGGCTTCGGGAACGAATTCCGGCTCTTCCTCGACCTCTTCGGCCACGGGCAGGATGGTGCCGCCGCCGTTCTTCAGATCGTCCTTGGCCTTCTTGTCGGCGGCCTTCTTGACGATCTCGTCCAGGGCCAGCTGACCGACCAGGCCCAGGGTCACCGGATCGACCGGCTTGATGTTGGCGCTGTTCCAGTGGGTGCGGTTGCGCACGCTCTCGATCGTGGACTTGGTCGTGCCCAGCAGTTTGGCGATCTGGGCGTCGGTCACTTCCGGGTGGTTGCGCACGAACCAGGCGATGGCGTCGGGCCGATCCTGACGACGCGACACAGGGGTGTATTTCGGCGCAGGCTTGGCCGACTTCAGCAGTTCGGCATGGCGGCTGACGATCGCCTTCATGCGATAGTTTTCGTCGGCCTGGGCCTTGTCCAGCTCTTCGCGAGTCAGTTGGCCGCCGGTGACGGGATCGACGCCGCGGATGTCGCGGGCCACGTCGCCGTCGGCGATGCCGCGGACTTCCAGCGGATGCAGACCGCAGAAGTCGGCGATCTGCTCGAAGCTGAGGGAGGTGTTGTCGACCAGCCAGACCGCAGTGGCCTTGGGCATCAGAATGTCGCTCATGGGGCGTTCGTTCCGGTAGGGTGGGGGCCGCCGAATGAGGGTTCGGCAGACGTTGGATACGACGGCGCCCGGCCTTTCGACCGGGCGCTTATGGTTTCGATATAGGCCTATTCGCCTGAAAAGAAAACGTCGCCCGACATTCTCGTACAGCCACGGTTCATCCGAGGTGCGGCAACCTTCGCCTTAATCGAGGCTTTCGCCTTTGGGAGAGGAGAACCACCATGCCCATTCTGCTCGGCGCCGCCATGGCCGCCGCCCTGGCTTCCGGCCAGGACATCACCGCCCAGCGGGTCGCCCCGCGCGGCAGCTACAGCCGGTCCTGCACCGAGGCCTACACCCACCGCGGACGGCTTTACGCCGACTGTCGCGACATGCGGGGCCGCATTCGCGGCACCTCGATCGAACTGGCCCGGTGCGGAGACGCAGAGATCGCCAATATGGACGGCCTTCTGGTCTGCGGCCGCGAGCGGGGGGACTATGAAGATCGTCGTCCCGACTATCCCGGTGGGAACGGCGGATGGAACGGCGAAGACAATGGCGGGGGTTGGGGCGGCGGCTCGGGCGGCGGCTGGAACGGAGGATGGGGCCGGACCTCCATCACCGTCTATGAAAACGCCAACTTCCGCGGCGCCTCGCGCGAGTTCGTCGATGAGGACCGCAACCTGGGCCGCACCCCCTTCAACGACCGGATCAGCTCCATGCGCGTTCGCGGCCGATGGGAGGTCTGCACCGACGCCGAGTTCCGGGGGCGCTGCCGCATCGTCGAAGGCGACGTCCGCTTCCTGAGCGACGGCTTCAACGACCGCATCTCCTCGATGCGGCCGGTGCGGGGCGGCGGGCGCTGGGATCGCTGACGGCGGTTAAGGCGTCAGCACGAACTTGCCGATGTGATCGCCGGCCTCCAGCGCGCCATGCGCCTCGGCGGCCTTGTCCAGCGGATAGACAGCCTGCACCGGCGGTCGCACCGCGCCGGAGGCGACCCAGGGCCAGACCGTCGCCTTAACGGCGGCGGTCAGCCGGGCCTTCTCATCGGCCGATCGGCTGCGAAGGGTCGATCCCGTCAGGACCAGCCGCTTCAGCATGATCCGCATCAGGTCGATTTCGACCACCGATCCGGACAGGGATGCGATGACCACCCAGCGACCGCCGGGCTTCAACGCCTTCAGGTTCAGTTCGGCGTAGTCTCGGCCCACCATGTCCAGCAGCACATCGACGCCGCCCGCTTCGGCGATTGCGGCCGCCAGGTCGTCGGATCGGGCGTCCAGGCTGACATCGGCGCCCAAAGCCTGGGCCGCCTTCGCCTTGTCCGCCCCGCGCGAGGTGGCGATCACCGCAGCGCCCGCCGCCTTGGCCATTTGGATCGCCGTCACCCCTATGCCGCTGGTCGCCCCGTGGATCAGCAGCGTCTGGCCCGCCTTCAGCCCGCCCGCCTCGAACACATTGGCGAAGACGGTGAAGACGGTCTCGGGCAGGGCGGCCGCCTGAACGAAGGACAGGCCCTCCGGGATCGGCAGAACGTGGCGGGCGTCCACCACCGCCTGTTCGGCATAGCCTCCGCCGCCCAGCAGGGCGCAGACCCGGTCGCCCCGGCGCCACTGGCTCACGCCTTCGCCCAGGGCCGCGATTTCGCCCGCGACCTCCAGTCCCAGGATAGGCGAGGCGCCGGGCGGGGGCGGATAGCCGCCCCGCCGCTGCAGCAGGTCGGGCCGGTTGATTCCGGCCGCGCGCACCTGGATCACCACCTCGCCGGGGCCGGGCGTCGGATCAGCCTGTTCGGCGATCTTCAGCGCCTCAGCCGGACCCGAACCGCCCTCGATCTGGATAAGCCGCATGTCGCCTCCGCTTGCATTCGTCGCAGTCCGCGCGTTCAGATAGGGGTTCCGGCCGACTTCGGCCATGACAGGCGCAGAAAGGCGACGACCATGTTCGACGATTTCGAGCCTCGCCCGCGGCGTGGAGAGGCCCTGACCACTCTTGAGCGCGAGGATCTGGACTCCTATTCGATTGAAGATCTGCAGGAGCGGATCGGCGCCCTGACGGCCGAAATCACTCGCGCCCAGACAGCGATCGAGAAGAAACAGGCCAAGAAAAGCGCCGCCGACGCTCTGTTCAGCTTTAGACCCTGATCGCCCGCGTCTCAAATCCGTGGCATGACGGTTGCAAACCCTTCGGCCCAGGCCGTTTGTGGCCCCAAGTCGGAACAAGCCTAACCTTCATGATGATGTCCCCCATGACCCTGAGCGACGATCAAGACATGGCCGCCCGGGCCGAACGCGCTCGCAAGGTGCAGGATTTCACCCGTTCCGAACTGTTCGACCGCACCTTCCGCGAAGGCATGGAACTGGTGGAGGAGACGGCGGCCTATCTGGACGGAGAGGGACGTCGCGATTCCAAGATGCTGTCCCGCTCGGCCGCCCTGGCCTATGCGGCCGAAAGCATGAAGCTGACCACGCGCCTGATGCAGATCGCCTCCTGGCTTCTGGTGCAGCGGGCCGTACGCGAGAACGACATGACGGCCGAGACCGCCTGCGAGCCGCGCTATCGTCTGAACGACCGCAAGATCGAGAGCCAGCCCAGCCACGCGGAACTGCCGATCGCCCTGGTCGAATATCTGGTCCGGTCGGAAAAACTGTTCGACCGCGCCCTCTATCTCGACCGCCGCATGTATCTGGAGGCGCCTGAGGAACAGCCGCAGAATCCGGTCCTCAGCCAGCTGGGCCTGCTGGAAGCCGCCTTCAAGGGCTGACGCCTCTAAAGCCCGACCTTACGGCCCGACGTCGTCAGCGTCGCGACGCCCGTCGTCGATCGGGCGAGGCAGGCTGACGGCGATCCCCAGCGCCTGGGCCAGCTTGCCGTCGCGGCCATAGACGTCCTCGCGGAAGGCGACCCGCCCCTGACCGTCCACGAAGGCGGTCCAGTACAGCAGCCGCACCGTGATTTCGCGCCCGGTGGTCACGCGAGTGGTCTCACGCGTCTGCTGGGCCGTGTCGAACTCGGCCAGCTTGGCGGGATCGGGCGACAGCAGCAGCCGGGCGAATTCCACGGCGTTCTGCACCCGCACGCAGCCATGGCTGCGCTGACGCATGGACAGGTTGAAGGCGGCCTTGGACGGGGTGTCGTGCAGGAAGATGGCGTAGCTGTCGCGCAGCTCGAACTTCACATAACCCAGGGCCGACTTCGGCCCGGCGCGCTGGATCACTGTTCCGTTGGCCACATACATGTCGTTGGCCGCCAGATAGCCTGGGCCCTTGGGCAGGATCTCGCGCCGCGCGATGCCGGCGGGCACGTACCAGGGCGGATTGGCGACCACCGAGGCGAAGGGCTTCTCCAGGCTGGGCGTTTGGTTCTCGGCCGAGCCGACCACCACCCGGTTGGAGTGCACCGGCTTGCCGTCTTTCCAATAGACCATGATGGCGGCGGCGGTGTTGACCTCGATCCGCTCCGGCGCAACGTCGCGCTTCAGCCAGCGGCGGCGTTCCAGGTTCAGGGCGATCTGACGCGCCCGGTCCTCGGCCGAGGCTGAGAGGGAGCGCTGGGTGCCCGTTCCGATGCGGCCGTCTGCGCCCAGGCCGTGCCGCGTCTGGAAGCCCTGGACCGCCTGTTGCAGCTCGGCGCCGTAAGTCAGGCCCTGGGCCTTCAGCCGCGCGCCCTGCGCCGCCGTCAGATCGCCCTCGGCCGTCAGCCGGTCGATCAGGGCGGGGATGCGGCGGTCGCTCATGTTGGGTTCGATCGTCGGGCCGGCCGGGAAGGCGGGCCAGCCGCCGCCGGCGGCCAGTCGGCGATAGCGCACATAGCCGGCCGACAGGTTCTGATAGCCGATGTCGGTCGGCACCAGACCCTCGAACCAGTCCAGCAGGATGTTGCGGGCCAAGGCGTCGCTGAGGCCGCGCGGCAGGTCCACGCGGTTTTTCTGCATTTCCCACAGATCCTCGACCGTCTCGGGCCGCACCTTGCCCTCGGCCAGGACGCGGCCATAGGCCAGGGCCGCCGCCGTCGTGCGCAGATCGGCCGAGGCGGGATCGGCGGCTAGGCCCACGAAGTCGAAATAGTCACCCGCCGACAGGCCGTGGCGCTCGGCTCGGGCGGCGACGGCGTTCAGGGCGCGCATCCGCTCGCCGGTCCATACCGCCCGCCAGCCGTTCATCTCATAAAAGGCGCGAACGTCCGGTTGCTGGGTTTCGGGCAGACGCGAAATCTGATCGTTGAAACTGTTGTAGAAGGCGGTGGCCGCCGCAGGGCGCTGGATGGAAACCTGTTGCGCCCGCGCAGCGGAGGCGAGGGCGATCGTCGCCGTTGCGACGCCCAAACCCAGTTCCCGTCTATTCATAATCCGTCCGCTTCTCGATGGCCCGATCCCCGTGAACCGACGCCCTTGTTCTTGCTGATTTGAACGCCGTCCATGTTACCGACGTTCCAGGCAAACAAAAAGCGCCGGCCATCGGACCGGCGCTTTTCGTGACGTGATTGCCGCGATGTGTCGCAGCCAGGACGCGCTTACTTCTTGATGAAGCCGGCGAACTTGTTGTTGAAGCGCGAAACGCGACCGCCGCGGTCCATCAGCTGGGCGTTGCCGCCGGTCCAGGCCGGGTGCGTCGTCGGGTCGATGTCGAGGGCCAGCTTGTCGCCTTCCTTCCCGTAGGTCGAACGGGTCTGATAGGTCGTGCCGTCGGTCATCACCACAGTGATGAAGTGATAGTCGGGGTGGGTGTCCGCCTTCATGGGTCGTCGTCCGGTCTCTGGGCGCGATGACGATGCCGACCGTCGCTGCGCATGAAATGAGAAACCCGCCAGAAAATCCGGCGGGAATGAGGGGCGGCGTTTACACCGGGGGGCGTTCCGGGGCAAGAGGCGGTCGCAATGACTGATCAATCCGCCGCCTCCGCCCGCTCCGCCAGTCTTCCTGCGGGGCGCGCCGCCGGCGCGGCCAGCCTGGACGGGCGGCCCAGCGCCGGCGCTGTCCTGGCCGAACAGATGTCTGAAGCGGGCGAGAAGCGCGCGAAACGCCGGGACATCCGGCCCCTGGCCCGGCTGATTCCCTATGCGCTTCGGCACAAGGGCCACGCCCTCATGGCGGTCTTCTGGCTGCTCTTGTCCACCACCGCCTCCCTGGGGCTGACGGCCCTGGCCCGAGGGGCCATCGACCACGGATTTGAAGACGGCGGCGCGCGCCTGAACCTTTGGTTCCTGCTGCTGGGGGCCAACGCCCTGTTCCTGGGGCTCGCGACCGCCGCCCGCTATTTCTACGTCACCCGGACGGGCGAGCGGGTCATCGCCGACGTCCGAAAGGGGCTGTTCGGCCGCATCCTGACGCTGGACCCTTCCTTCTACGCCCATATGCGGACCGGCGAGGTGCTGTCGCGCCTGACCACGGACATCGCCCTGGTCGAGACCCTGATGACCACCTCGGTCTCCTATGCGCTGCGGAACTTCCTGACCCTGATCGGCGGGGTGGTGCTGCTGTTCTTCGTCAGTCCGAAACTGACCGGCCTGGTCCTGTTGATCGTGCCGTTCCTGCTGGGGCCGATCTTCATTTTCGGCCGCCGGGTCCGCAAGCTGACCGTCGCCTCCCAGGACCGGTTCGCCGGCGCCGTCGGCTTCGCCGGTGAAAGCGTGGACGCCGTCGAGACGGTCCAGGCCTTCGGGCGCGAACACAGCGCCATCGCCCGCTTCGGCGCGGCGGTGGAAGACGCCTTCGACGCCTCTCTGAAGCGGATGCGGGCGCGGGCCTGGATGACGGCCCTGATCATCGTCGTCATGTTCGGCGGCGTGACTCTGGTCCTGTGGCTGGGCGCGCGCGATGTGGTGGCCGGTCAGATGACGCCCGGCGCCCTTCTTCAATTCGTCCTCCTGTCGGTCTTCGCCGCCGGGGCCGTGGGCGCGCTCGGCGAAAGCTGGGGCGATGTGCAGAAGGCCGCCGGCGCCATGGAGCGGATCGAGGAGCTGATGCGGGCCACGCCCGACATCGCCGCCCCGGCCCGGCCCGTCGCCCTGCCCACCCCGCCGCGCGGCGAGGTCTCCATGTCGGCCGTCGATTTCGCCTATCCCGGCCGGCCCGATCTTCCGGCCCTGAAGGGGTTCAGCCTGACCGTCCGTCCCGGCGAGACCGTGGCTCTGGTCGGTCCCTCCGGCGCGGGCAAGTCCACCGTCTTCCGCCTGCTGCTGCGCTTCTATGATCCGCAGACCGGTCTGGTCTCGGTCGACGGGGTGGACGTGCGCCAGGCCGATCCGGTCGAGGTTCGCAATCGCTTCGCCTGGGTGTCGCAGGAGACGCCGCTGTTTTCAGGCTCGGCCTTGGAGAACATTCGCTTCGGCCGCGAGACCGCCACCCTGGAAGAGGCCCGCGCCGTCGCTGAAAAGGCTCAGGCCCTGGGCTTCATCGACGCCCTGCCGGAAGGCTTCGACACCCCACTGGGCGAACGCGGCAAGAGCCTGTCGGGCGGTCAGCGCCAGCGTCTGGCCATCGCCCGGGCCCTGGTCCGCGACGCCCCCATCCTGCTGCTGGACGAGGCGACGAGCGCCCTCGACGCCGAAAGCGAACGGCTGGTCCAGGCGGCCCTGGATCAGGCCATGACCGAACGCACCACCCTGGTCATCGCCCACCGCCTCGCCACCGTCCTGCGCGCCGACCGTATCGTGGTCATGGACGACGGCCGTGTGGTGGAGGAGGGGACCCACGCCCAGCTGGTCGCACAGGGCGGCCTCTACGCCCGCTTGGCCGAGCTTCAGTTCCGGGCGGATTGAGCCGAAGGCCCTTAGTTGGACCAAGGATTCGCGGAGCGTCCTGATCGCGCCAAGGCCGGAAAGTCGGTGAAGACGGCGTCCACCCCCGCCTCGGAGAAGGCGGCGGCGTAGCCGGCCATGTCGCCGTGGTCCGCAAAGCCTTCGCCCCGGCGCCGCTCGGCGGGCAGGAAGGCGTTCTCGGCCCTGAGGGTCCAGATCACCACCTTCAGCCCTGCGGCGTGGGCGTCGGCGACCAGGGCGCTCGGTCCGGTCGTCCGCCCGTCCGCGTCTCTCGGCAGGACCAGGGTCATGTCCGGCGCCGCCCAATCGGCATAGGCGGCCATGGCCTTCAGCCCTTCCGGCGTGATCATCTGGGCATAGGTCAGGTCCGGCCGATCCACGGGCCCGCCCTCGGACGCGATCAACTGGGCCAGGGGCGCGTCGATCCGCCTCGACAGCCGCTCCAGCGGCCCGACCTCGAAACACTGGATGATGATCGGGGCGTCGGCGCCGGTCAGGTCCAGTCGTCTCAGCTCGGCCACAAAGGCGTCCTCCATCGGCAGGCCGATGCCGGCGAAATAGGTCGGGTGTTTCAACTCGGGCGCCACCGCTATGGTCCGGCCCGTCCGGGCCGAGGCCTCGCGCGCAATGGCGACCACCTCGTCGAAGGTCAGGATCGGCTCGCGCCCGTCATAGGCGGCGCTGCCGGGCCGAAAGGCGGGCAGCCGTTCCTTGGCCCGCAGCGTCTTCAGCTCGGCCAGGGTGAAGTCCTCGGTGAACCAGCCCGTGACCTCGGTCCCGTCGATGGTCTTGGTGGTCTTGCGATCCGCAAACTCCGGCCGTTCGGCGACATCGGTCGTTCCGCTGATCTCGTTCTCGTGCCGGTCGATGAAGACCCCGTCCTTGGATAGCACCAGATCCGGCTCGATCACGTCCGCGCCCTGCTGGATCGCCAGTTCATAGGCCGCCCGCGTATGCTCGGGGCGTTCGCCCGAGGCGCCGCGATGGGCGATGATCAGCGGCTGGGCCATGGCCGGCGTTCCGACAAGGAGGGCGAGGGCGGTGACGATGGCGCGGATCATGCCCCCTGGATAGGGTTGCCGCGCGACAAGGATATGAATGTCTACTCCCCACGCAGTGGGGAGGGAGACCGCCTCCGGGTCTCGCCGAAGGCGAGCCCGAGGACAAGCTACTCCGGTGGAGGGGTTCTTGACGCCTACCGGCCGCTGGTGATGCGGCAAGAGCCCCTTCGTTACGGCGCTGAAGAAGCGCCGCGCCACTTCCCCGCAAGCGGGGAAGAGACAGAAGCGAGCCTCAGGACGCCTGCAACACCTTGCGCAGTTGCGGATGAAGCTCGGTATTGGACGCCAGGATCGACGCGCCCGTCTTGGGATCGCCGTCGTTCTCGATGGTCGTGACCCGGCCCCCGGCCTCGGTGACGAACAGTATGCCCGCCGCCACGTCCCAGGGCTTCAGATTGCGCTCATAGTAGGCGTCATATCGGCCGGCGGCGACCCAGGCGAAGTCCAAGGCCGCCGAACCCAGACGTCGGATGCCGGCGACGCGCTGGCCCACGGCGTGGATGTCCTTGATCGCCTGGGCGTGACCCGACTTGCCGATGAAGGGCAGGCCGGTGGCGATCAGGCTTTCCGACAGGTCACGACGCCCGGAGACTCGGATTCGCTGGTCGTTCAGATAGCAGCCCTTGCCTTTTTCGGCCCAGAACAACTCGTTCATGACGGGGTTGTAGGTGACGCCGGCGACGATCTCGCTGGACCCGTCCGGGGCGCGCCGCTCCAGCCCCACCGTGATGGCGAAATGGGGCAGGGCGTGCATGAAGTTGGTGGTGCCGTCGATCGGGTCGACGATCCAGGTGTGGGACTTGTCGGTCCCCTCGACCATGCCCCGCTCCTCGCCCAGGAAGCCGTAACCCGGCCGGGCCTTGGTCAGCAGTTCGAACAGGGTCTCTTCCGCCTTCAGGTCGGCGGCGGTGACAAAGTCCCCCGGCCCCTTGCGCGACACCTGCAACTGGGACACCTCGCCGAAGTCGCGCAGCATGGGGCGCGCGGTCTTGCGGACCGCGTCGGTCATGACCTGAAGCAGGGCGGAGGCGAGGGCCATTGTGGGATCTCCTGGTCCGCATGTCCTCTAAAGCCGCTTAGGCCGGAGATGCGGAGAAGTTCAAGGGGGACGCGGAATGCGTCGGGAAGTGCTGGTGAATAGTGCTGGTGAGCAGAAGGTGAGCGGAAGTCGTGCGGAGCGCCTTGGCCCGCCGGCCCCTCTGCTCACCAGCACTATTCACCAGCACCTGTCGGAGTTCAGTCCGCGCGGCGGACGTATTCGCCGCTGGTCGTATCGACGACGATCTTCTCGCCGGCCGACATATAGGGCGGGATCATGATCCGCACGCCGTTCGAGGCGATGGCGGGCTTGTAGGAGGACGAGGCCGTCTGACCCTTCACGGTCGGCTCGGTTTCAGCGACTTCCAGCACGACCTGATCGGGCAGCTCCAGGCCGATCGGACGCTCTTCGTGCATCTCGATCACGACCTTCATGCCCTCTTGCAGATAGGGGATGCGCTCGTCGCCGACCCAGTCCTTCTGCAGCTCGATCTGCTCGTAGGTGGCGTCGTCCATGAAGACCAGGCTGTCGCCGTTGTCGAACAGATAGGAGAAGTCCTTCTGCTCCAGGGTGACGCGTTCGACCTTGTCTTCCGAGCGGAAGCGTTCGTTCAGCTTGTTGCCGGTCTCGAGGTTCTTGGCTTCGACGTTGGCGAAGGCGCCGCCCTTGCCGGGCTTGACGTGGCTGGCCTTGGTGACGACCCACAGGCCGCCGTTGTGTTGCAGGACCATGCCGGGCTTGATGGCGTTGCCGTTGATCTTCATGGGGTCACATCGGGAATGGGGTTGCGCCCGCGCGCCCAGGTTGGAGCGTGGCGAATAGGGCGCGATCCCTAGAGGAAGCCCCCGAAAAGGGCAAGGCGGACCTAGTGGAGGGTCCGCTCGTTCATCTGATCGGCTTTCCGATGAAGGAAGTTGCCCACCCGAACGCCGCCGCCTGTCGGGGCGGCCATCTTGCCGGCGCCCTCGTCCAGTTTGCGGGCCTCATGGGCGAAGGCGGCAGCGAGACCGGCTGACGACATGGCGGCGGCCACCTGTTTCCACATCGTGGAGGGGCGCAACCCCAGCCAGACCGCGTTGACCGTCTGGGCCGCGACCCAAAGCCCCATGGCGCGCGTCCTTTCGGGCCGATGCGGCGCGTTCCAGACCCGCACCGCCGATAGGGTCGTGGCCGAAAACACCGCCGGCAGGATCAGGCTGAAGGCGCCGCGCGGCTTCTCCGTAATGGGCAGATCGCCGTCGCGCACATGTTTCAGCTTTCGTTTGGGGGTGAATGCGCCTGACGCTATGCCCGTCGCCAGCAGGGCGAACCCCACCGTCAGCGCCACCCCTACGGCCACATGCGCCGCGCTCCGCCCCTCGCTGTTCAACAGGTCCACGGCCGCGTCGCGCACGTCGTCGATGGCGTCGTCGATATCCGTCATGGTCCGCTCCCGCTTGTCAGGAAAATCTAATGGACGGACGGGGCGCCGGTTCCGTCAGACCTCGTCCGGTTCGACCGGTTCTGTCTCGCGCGGATCGAAATCATAGTCCAGCAGATCGCCGGGCCGGCACTCCAGCACCGCGCACAGCCGCGCCAGGGTGCTGAACCTTATGCCCTTCACCTTGCCGGACCGAAACAGCGAGAACTGGGTCTCGCTGAGGCCCACCTGGGCGGCGACGTCGCGCGCCTTCAGGCCCTTGCGAACCATCAGATCGTTCAGGGTCACGCGAACCGGCATTCAGATCATCTCGTCCATCTCGGCCTGTATTCGGCCGGCGTGGTCGATAACGCGCCCTAACAGGAACAGTGCGCCGCCGATCATGCCCAGAGTCATGCCGGCGACGTCGAAATAGGCCCAGCCGCCCTGGGTAAGACCCAAGAGCCGCATCAGGTTGGTGACGCCAAAGACGCTGAGCACTCCGCCAAGGCCAAGCGCCAGCCCCACGCGACGCAAGGCGGACGATAAGGTCGGCTGGATCAAACGCCCCTTCGCCAACTGCCCCATCGCCGACCCGATCGACCAGACGGCGAAAAGGTAGAATAGGGCGGGCAGGGCCCAAAGGACTTGTTCAACCAGCAGCCGGACCGGGCGATCTCCCTGCGCCAGGAAGAAGGCGACCGGCGCCAGGGCCAGCAAGCCGCCGACGCTGACGACCATGAAGATCGCAAGCGCGCGGAACTGCCGGCACATCAGCCGAAAGCGGGCGAGGTTGTCAGCGGTCATGGGCCTTGTTCCGAGTTGAAACCTGTCTTGTTTTTAATCTTGACTTAAAAATCCGAGGGCCGCAACTTTATTTAAGAGTTAAAGATTGGGCTGGGCATGGCGGCTATAGAGACTGAGGGACTGACCCGTCTTTTCGGGGATCGTCGGGCGGTGGACGGCGTGTCCATGACCGTGCCGGATCATTCGGTCTATGGCGTCCTGGGCCGCAACGGCGCTGGCAAGACCACGACGATGAAGATGCTGACCGGCCTGCTGCGGCCCTCATCGGGCGTGGCTCGGGTTTGCGGCGTCGATGTCGTCAAGGACCGCAGAGGCGCGGCCCGCAAGATCGGGGCCCTGCTGGAGGCGCACGGCTTCTATGGCCATCTGTCGGGACGAGAGAATCTGGACCTGACCCGGCGACTTCTGGGCTTGGCGACGACTGAGGTCGATCGCGTGCTGGACGTCGTCGATATGACGCGCGACGGCGGACGGCGCGTCGGCGACTACTCCCTGGGCATGCGCCAGAGGCTCGGCATCGCCCGCGCCCTGCTGGGGTCCCCGCCGGTGCTCATGCTGGACGAACCGACGAACGGGTTGGACCCCGACGGCATCGCCGACATGCGCCATTTTCTGCGGGAACTGCCGATCCGCGCGGGGGCGACGGTGCTGCTGTCCAGCCACCTGCTCGGCGAGATCGAACAGACCGCCACCCATGTCGGCGTAATCCATCAGGGCCGGCTGGTCGTCGAGGGCGAAATGGCCCAGCTTAAGGCCGAACTGGCGCCTGAGATCGGGCTGCGTGTCGATGATCCGGCGCGCGCCCGTGCGGTGTTGCGTTCGCGCGATCTGACCCTGAGCGACGACGCCGATGGGCTGGTGGCGCGGCTGCGTCCCGGCGACGATCATGACCAGGTCTGCGCTGCTTTGAACCGCGATCTGGTTGCGGCTGGCGTAGCCGTCTTCTCTATCGGCGCCCGCGCCCGTTCGTTGGAGAGCGTCTATCGCGCCGCCTCCGCCGTCTCCCCAACACCCGTTTCGGAGCCTGTCTGATGCTGACTGTCCTGTCCGTCGAAGTCCGAAAGCTGAACCGCTCCCTGGCTCTGGTGCTGGCGGCGACTGCGCCTGCCCTGATCGCCGTCTTCGCCTTCTCGATGCTGCTTCGGTCCAAGACGCCGTCGGAGTGGGACATGTGGATCGGCAGCGGCATGGCGATCTGGGCCTACTTCATGATGCCCCTGTGCGTCGCGGCCCTGACCGCCCTGGTCGCGCACATGGAGCACGGGCCGCGCAGCTGGGATCATCTGCGCGCCCTGCCTGTTCCCCGCTGGACCCTCTACGCGGCCAAGGCGGTCTGCGTGATCGCTCTCGTGCTGATCATGAGCGCGGCGGTGCTGGGCGCGACCATAGGGGCGGTGGCGCTGGGCGGCCTGATCAAGCCGGAGGCCGCGGCTATGGGCGCGCTCGATTTGACGGGCTACGCCTGGTCGATGGCGCGGATGGCGGCGGCCGCCCTGCTGATGATCGCCATACAGTTTTGGACCGCCATCCGTTTCGCCAGCTTTGTGCCGGGCTTGGCCTTGGGCATAGGGGGAACCTTCTTCGCCGTCGTGGCCACATCCGCCAGGCAAGGGGTGTTCATGCCGTGGCAGATGCCCGTCAACATCCTGGCGACCGAGGCCTGGCGGGTGCAGACCGCATTGACGCTGGGCGGTGGTCTGGGCCTTGTCGTGCTCGCGGCGGCGGTGCTGCACCTGGCCCGCCGCGAGGGACGCTAAGGAGCCTCAGCCGCCCGTCGCGGCGCTGTCGGTGACGATCTCCTTCATGGCCGACTGCAGATAGTTCTGTGCGCCCATCAGTTCGATCAGCTTGTGCTGGTTTTCGAGGAAGTCGATGTGCTCCTCGGTGTCGGACAAAATCTTCATCAGCAGGTCACGGCTGACGTAGTCGCGGGCCTCTTCGCACTGGGTCACGGCGGCGGCGGTGGCGACACGACTGTCCAGCTCCAGCTGCAGGTCGGCGCCCAGACATTCGATCGGATCCTCGCCGACCTTGAGCTTGTGCAGATCCTGCAGATTCGGCAGGCCGTCCAGGAAGAGGATGCGTTTGATCAGCATGTCGGCGTGCTTCATCTCGCCGATCGATTCCTCGTAGATCACGTGGCCGAGGTGGGCCAAGCCCCAGCTCTCGAACATGCGCGCGTGAAGGAAATACTGATTGACCGCCGTCAGTTCGTTAGTCAGCACAGCGTTCAGTGTGCGGAGGATTGCGGGATCGCCCTTCATGGCCCTGTCCTTGCTCTGGAGACGGCCCCTGCGCCGTCTGTCAGGCCGTGCCGTACCACAGTAAAATCCAGTTTGTTTATTTGCGAGTTTTTATCACTGCATTGATAGTGCGAGTGATTTTCGCCCGCGAAGGCTTCGGCGACTATTCGGCGGCGAGGGCAAAGGCTTCGCGGCTGTCCTGGATCATCTGCCGCATCTCACAGACGCATTTGGCGCACTGGGCCTGACACTGGTGGCGCTCAAAAATGTCGCGCGGACGGCCGGCGCCGGCCTCGATGGCTTGAGCGACGTCTCTTTGACGCAGACCGTTGCAGTTGCAGACGTACACGAGGATCCATGCGGTCGAGGCTGATAATGGTTCGCTATAGCATCGGTTAAGGCGATTGCAAGTCGTTCGCACGCTCTGCGCCGTCTGAAACCGTTGACGAATGGTCGCAGGAGAGGGAAGCAGCGCCATGGCCAAGACCCCTACCGTTCACGCCCGTCCGCCCTGCCGCCTCTATCTGATCACCCCGCCGGTGATTCCGGATCTGGACGCCTTTGCGAACCTGTTGGGTCAGGCGTTGGACGCCGGCGACGTGGCGGCGCTGCAAATCCGGCTCAAGCCGGCCGACGACGCCGCGGTCCGGGCGGCGGTCGCGGCGCTGGCGCCCGTCGCGCGTCGCCGCGGCGTGGCCGTTCTGCTGAACGACCGCCCGGATCTTGCCAAGGAGACCGGATGCGACGGCGTACACATCGGCCAGCAGGACGCTTCTCTGGCCGAGGCTCGGCGGATCATGGGGCCCGACGCCATGATCGGGGTCACCTGTCACGACGACCGTGAGCTGGCCTGGGACGCCGCAGAGGGCGGAGCCGACTATGTCGCCTTCGGCGCCTTCTATCCGACCGGCACCAAGACCACGACGCACCGGCCGGAGTTGGAGCTTCTGACCGTCTGGCAGGAAACGGTCGAGGCGCCCTGTGTCGCCATCGGCGGGATCACGGTGGACACGGCCCAGGATCTCGCCCGCGCGGGGGCCGATTTCATCGCCGTCAGCAGCGGTGTCTGGTCCTATGCCGAGGGGGCGGCGGCGGCGGTCAAGGCCTTCAACGAAAGGTTGAAATTCTGACCCGCGCCCCTGCTTCAGGGTATTTTAGCATGATCGGCGTCTAGTCTTCGGCGGATCCATTCGCCGAGACCCGTTACATGACGATGAGCCGCGCGCTCGACATCGCAACCGCAGCCCCTGCGTCGGCAGCCGGCCTAGGCCGCAGCAAGGCGGCCAGTGATCTGTTCGCCCACCCGGTCGTGCCCGTTTTGACCGGCGTGGCGGTGGCCTTGCTGGTCGCCGTGGCGGTCAATTTTGCGCGCAGCTCCGGCCTGATGGTCGGCCTGTGGGCCGCCAGCGGCGTGGCGGTTGCGGTCTGGCTGAGGACCGGCAGCGGACGCCGTCACGACATGGTCTACGCCCTGGTTCTGACCGTCAGCCTCATGATCGGCGAGCTGATCTCGGGCAACAGCCCGGCCCTGTCCTTGCTGTTCACCACGGCCGACATGATCGAGATCGCTGCGGCCGTGTTTCTGGTGCGCCGGGTTTTGCCGAGCCTGCATGTTCTAAGCCTGGACAGCGCGGTCCGCTTTCTGTTGTGCGCCCTGATCGCCCCTATCCCAGCGGGCCTGACGGCGGCGTTCGGCTTGGCCTATCTGGGTCAGGAGGCGTCGCTGGAGAGTTTCAAGACCTGGTGGTTCGGCCATACCCTCGGCATTGCGGTGATCGGGGCTCTGGGGCTTTCATTGACCCGTTCCACCCTGACCCGCCTGAACCGCTCGCAGACGCGATTTGAGGCGGCGGGCCTGATGACCGCCATTCTGGCCTTCTACTACATCGGCTTCACCGGACAGATGTCCATGGGCTTCATAATGACGCCGCTGCTGCTGGCGGTGGCGGTGCGTCTGGGCGTGGCGGGCTCGGCCTTCAGCCTTCTCATCGTCTCGATCCTGGCGGTGGGCAGCGCCATGGCCGGCGCCGGCCCCTATGTCACCGGAATGGAGCGCGCCGAACAGGTGATGATGGCGCAGCTTCTGGTTCTGATCGGCTATATGCCGACCCTTCTGGTGGCCGCCCTTCTGGAAGAACGAGATCGGCTGGCCGAGCGAGCGCGTCTGGGACAGGTCCGGGCCGAAATGACCTCCGAAGCCAAGTCTCGCCTGCTGGCCAATGTCGCGCACGAGATCAAAAGCCCAGTGGCGGGCGTCATCGGCATCGGCCAACTCTGGTCAAGCGGGCAACTGGGGCCGGTGACGCCGAAACAGGCGGAGATGGCGGACATGCTGGTCAAGACGGCCCGACAGGTCGAGGCCCTGGCGCACGATCTGCTGGACGTGGCGCGCGCCGAATCCGGCTCGGTCAAGGTCGAACTGCGCCCGACCGACGTGGTGGGCGTGCTCGATGACGTCCGGCGCAGTGCGGTGCTGTTGCCCGAGGCTCAGGGCGTGGAGATCACCGTCGTCTGCGAGGACGGCCACGCGGTGGCTGTGGCGGACTCCCAACGACTGGTTCAGGTCGTGACCAACCTGGCGGTCAATGCGCTCAAATACGGCGGTGCGGGCGGCGGCGTGATCCTGCGAGCGATCCAGCAGGAGGATTGCGTTCGCATCGAGGTGTCCGACTTCGGCCCCGGCCTGTCCGAGGAGAAGCAGGCGCAGCTGTTTGAGCCCTTCAACCGTCTGGGGCTGGAACGATCCAGCGTGGAAGGCCACGGCGTCGGCCTGGCCCTGGCCAAGCGGCTGGTTGAGCTTCAAGGCGGCGCCATAGGCGTGGTGTCGGCGCCGGGCGAGGGCGCGACCTTCTGGATCGAGCTGCCGCGCGCCTGACGGGGCCTTGCGGTTCAGCCTGCGGCGCGTAAAGGTCGCGCCATGTTCGCTCTCGCTCTCGCCGCCACGCTTCTGTCCGGTCAAGAAGCGTCGTCCGCACCGCGCTCGCCGTCGGATCTGACGCGGGATTTGAACAGCGGTCCGCCCTTCAAACCGACGACCGCATCTCAACCCCAGCCGGCGGCGACCTCTTCTCAAACCGGTGCGGCGCCGGTTCAGGCGGGGGCGTCGTCTGTGACGCGCGACCTCAACAGCCTGCCGGCGGGGCGCACGCCGGCCGCCGCGCCCGCGCCCGCGACGCCCTCCGCAACGTCCGCTGCGATCGGGGCCGAGCCCTCGGCTGCGGCGCCGACCTCTCCGGCGGTGCGACCGGCGATCACGCCGCCACCACGGCCGACGCCCGCGACGACGCCCGCCGTCACGTCGCCGGCCGCGCCGACCTCTTCGGCGACCAGCGCTGCGCCGTCGGCGAACCCTGTCGGCTTGTCAGGCCTGGACGCCGCCGCTATCGCCGCCTTGCCCTTCACCCTTGAGCTGCCGCAGAGCCTGATCCTGACCCGCGCCCCGGCGGGCGCCGACGCCGCCGTCTATTCGGTTCGGGCCGCCGGGGGGCTTCCCCTCGTCATGATCTATGTGGGTCCGGCGTCGCAATTCCCCATTTACGACGGCGAGGTGGTGCGGGCCGGAGGGCGCGCCTCGGTCGTGGTCAGCGAAGGCGGGCGACGTCAGGCGCTGGAGCACCTGTTCCAGCGGCCGTCCGCGCCCCAGGAAATCCATATCTGGGTGGCGAGTGTGGACGACGCCGCCCGCGACTTGGCCGAGAGGATTGCGCAGTCGGTGGACGCCCGCTGACGTCCTGGGGTCAGTTTTCCGACCAGACCGCCATCTCCGTCCCGGCAGGATCGGCGAAGTGGAAACGACGACCGCCCGGAAAGGCGTAGATCGGCTTCAGGATCACGCCGCCGGCCGTCTCGACCTTGGCCTGCATGGCCTCCAGGTCGTTCGCGTAGAGAACGGGTAGAGGCGTCCTGGTTCGTTCCTTTTCGTCGGCGTCGAAACCGCCGTCCAGCCCCTGGTCGAAGGCAGCGTAGGTCGGGCCGTAATCGACAAAGGTCCAGCCGAAGGCCTGACTGTAGAAATCCTTGGTCTTGGGCAGGTCTGCGGCGGGCAGTTCGAGGTAGTCCAGCTTTCCGTCTTCACGCACGGTTGATCTCCTAAGGTGCGGCGCCACCGACGAACCCGTCTTGCATACCGCTCAGATGCGCGCAAACCTGCAAACGGTTCGCAGTTGCAGGAGTCGGCGATGATCGTGATGACGACGGGTCTAACCGGCCTGATGGCGCTTATGCGGCAGGACGAGAAACCGAAGGACAGAGCGAACGGCGACGCCGGTCAGCCGTCCAGCCTGCGGCCGAGTACGATCACCTCCTGCCGCTCCAGACCCAGTCGCTGATAAAAGCCCACAGCCGCCTCGTTATCGCTGCGGACCATGAGCTGAAGTTTGGGGGCGCCTCTGACCATCAGCCAGTCTTCCGCCGCCGCCATCAGGCTGCGCCCCAAGCCGCGGCGACGACGCCCGGGGTCAACCGCCAGATAATAGACCCAGCCGCGATGGCCGTCGAAGCCCACCATGATGGTCCCGCCTATTCCCGCGTCGTCCGCCGCGACCAGAACGGCGGAGGTCGCGCCGCCCTTCGCCAGAGTCAGGTCCGCAACCGGGTCGTTCCATGGGCGCGTGAGGCCGCAGGCTGTCCAAAGTGCGATGACCGCCTCGTCTTCCCCTTTGCGGATGGGTCGGATGTCCGTCATCCGACCTGGGCGCGGTGCCGCAGGAGGGCGTCGGCCAGGACGCAAGCGGCCATGGCCTCGACCACCGGCACGGCGCGCAGGGCGACGCACGGGTCGTGCCGGCCCTTGGTGCGCAGGTCGGCCTCCTCGCCGTCACGGGTGATGGTCTGGCGCGGCGTCAGGATCGAGGAGGTGGGTTTGAACGCCACCCGCGCCGTGACCGGCTGTCCTGTGGAGATGCCGCCCAGCACTCCGCCCGCATGGTTCGACAGGAAGACCGGCTGCTTGTTCAGGTCCAGCCTCATCTGGTCGGCGTTGTCCTCTCCCGACAATTCCGCCGCTCCGAAGCCGGCGCCGATCTCCACGCCCTTGGCGGCGTTGATCGACATCAGGGCGGCGGCCAGTTCGGAATCCAGCTTGCCGTAGAGCGGCGCGCCCCAGCCGGCAGGCACGCCGGTCACCTCCAGGGCGACGACGGCGCCGATCGACGAGCCGGCCTTGCGGACCTCGTCCAGATAGGCCTCCCATTCCGCAACGACCGCGCTGGAGGCGGCGAACAGCGGGTTGCCATGCACGGCGTCGAAATCAATGGCTTCCGGTGCGATCCGGTGCGGGCCGATCTGCACCACGCCGGCGCGGATCTTGACGCCGTCGCCCAGCACCTTGCGCGCCACGGCTCCCGCCGCCACCCGGCTGGCCGTCTCGCGCGCCGACGAGCGCCCGCCGCCGCGCGGATCGCGGACGCCGTATTTGGTCTGATAGGTGAAGTCGGCATGGCCGGGACGATAGGCCCGCGCGATCTCGCCATAGTCCTTGGATCTCTGGTCCTCGTTTTGGATCAGGATCGAGATGGGCGTGCCGGTCGTGACCGGGCCCTCGCCGTCGTCGAACACGCCCGACAGAATCTGCGCGGTGTCGCTTTCGCGCCTCTGGGTCACGAAGCGCGAACCGCCGGGCTTTCTCTGGTCAAGCCAAGGCTGAAGATCGGCCTCGGTCAGAGGGATCAGCGGCGGGCAGCCGTCCACGACGCAGCCGATGGCTGGGCCGTGGCTTTCGCCCCAGGTGGTCACGCGGAACAGATGGCCGAAGGTGTTGTGCGACATAGGGCGACGCTTAGAGCATGACGGCGCCCGGCGAAACCATTACGCCGGGTTCGCGAAGCGCTTTGCGGCCTCAGGCCGCCAGCCGTTCCGGCGTCCAGGCCCGGGTGAACTGCGCGAGCAGGTCTTCGGCCGGGGACCGCGTGTCGGACGACGGCGTCAAGGTGACGAACAGATGGCCTGCGGAGCGTGACCCGCGGGCCGGCAGGCCCAGGTTCTTCAGCCGAATGCGGACCGGCGCCGCACGGTCGGGCGTGATCCAGGCGGAGCGTGTCCCGGCGTGGGTGTCGATCTCCACCCGACCGCCTTCCTGCAGCAGGCGCTGAGGCGTCGGCCAACTCATGAACAGATCGTCGCCCAGGACCGACAGGCCGTCCTGGGGGCGGATCAGCACCGCCAGGAGAAGGTCCGCCCCGTCGGCCGCCCCGCCGCGCAGTCGCAGCGTCTCTCCGGTTCGAAGGCCCGGCGGCGCCGCGACCCGGATCGTGCGCGCACCCAGCCGCAGGTCAATCTTGGCGCCCGCCACCGCCTGCAAGGGGCTGAGGCTGAGCACAGGCGGGGCTGCGGGGCGGTCCGGTATCCTCGGCGCGGCGTCGCCGGGCCTGTAGGCCTGGACCAGGCGATAGGCGGCGATGACTCTTCGAAACCGGTCGGCGTCTCCGCCAGGCTGGTCCGGGCGCGCCGCCTTGACCGCCGCGCGGAAAGCCGCCTTCAGCGATTCAGCGTCGGCGGCGTCCTGAAGCCCCAAGGTGGAAAGGGCGTCTCGAACCGCATCGGCGTCTGATCGGAAATGAGAAGGGCTCATTTCGCTACCGTTCGCGCCTTAGGGTCAACGCCGGGTTAACCAGCTTGATCTGGACGGCGAGAAGGCGGGATTTGATCCCGATCATTTTCACCGCCGCCTTCACAGTCTAAATCCAGCGCATGACCGCACCAGTGATCCCGCCCAGTCCGTCGCGAGAGGAATACGCCCGCGACTACGCCGCCGCCCTTGCCGCCAACAGCGACGAGAGCCTGTTCGATCGCACCGAACCGATCGGTCCCTTCATCGAGTGGCTCGCTGAGGCGCGCGCGCATGAGGTCAACGATTCCAACGCCATGACCTTGTCCACCGTTGACGCGGACGGCTTGCCGGATGCCCGGATCGTGCTGTTGAAGGATGTCGATGCGCGCGGCTTCACCTTCTATTCGAACCGCGAAAGCGCCAAGGGCGTCGAATTGGCGACGCGGCCGGTGGCGGCCTTGACCTTTCACTGGAAGTCGCTGCGCCGTCAGGTTCGGGTGCGCGGCGCCGTCGAACCTGTCACGCCCCAGGAGGCGGACGACTATTTCGCCAGCCGGGCCCGCGAGAGCCGCATCGGCGCCTGGGCCTCGGACCAGTCGCGCCCGCTGGACGATCGCCAGAGCCTGGAAGCGGCCGTTGCGCGCGAGACTGCGCGGTTCCAGGACCTGGAGGTGCCGCGTCCTGAGCGGTGGAGCGGCTGGCGGGTGACGCCCCATGTCGTCGAATTCTGGCGCGACCGGCCGTTCCGCCTGCATGACCGGCTGCAGTTCACCCGCGACGGCGGCGCCTGGCTGCGACAGCGCCTTTGGCCCTAGGTCGTCCTGCGGGACTAAATCGGTTCGCACAGGGATATTTGCACGGCCGCGCGCGTTAAGGTCGCTTCGTCACGGCCAAGGTTCTTCATGCGTCTGCTGTCGCTGCTGTTCGCGTCCCTCGTTCTGGCGGCCTGCGCCGTTCATCCGGGCAAGGTCTATCCCATCAGGTTCGCGCCGGACGCCCGTCCGGTTCTGGCCGCCACCGAGGCCGGGACGGTTCGGGGCGTAGAGGGCGCGGGCGCGCGGGCCTTCTTGGGCGTGCCCTTCGCGCGCCCGCCCGTCGGCGAACTGCGCTGGCGGGCGCCTCAGCCCGTCGAAGCCTGGAGCGGGGTGCGCGACGCCACCCGCATAGGGTCCGACTGCACCCAGGCTGTAGGGCGCAAGGCGATATTGGGCGGCGGGGGCGGTCTGGTGGTCGGGTCAGAGGATTGCCTCTACCTCAACATCTACGCCCCGGCCGGCGAACCGCAGCGGAGCCGGCCTGTCATGGTCTATGTTCCGGGCGGCGCCTTCACCGTGGGCTCGGGCGCCAACTACGATCCGTCGCGGTTGGCGGTGGATCAGGAGCGGGTGGTCGTCACTTTGAACTACCGGCTGGGCGCCCTTGGCTGGCTGGCGCATCCTCAGTTTCAGGCCGAGGGTGAGGGGTTCGGCGGCAATTTCGGCCTGATGGATCAGTTGGCGGCGCTGAAATGGGTGAACCGCAACATCGCCGCCTTTGGCGGAGACCCGGCCAATGTCACCCTGTTCACGGAAAGCGCCGGCGCCTGGGCCGCCTGTTATCTGATGACCTCGCCCCAGGCCGAGGGTCTCTATCAGAGGATGATCCTGCAAAGCGGCGGCTGTCTGGAGCCCTCGTCTCTGGTCAGCGCTGAAGAGGCCGCCGCTTCCGGCCCGCTCTTCGCCCGGCGTTTGGGCTGCACCGGCGCCGATCAGATCGCCTGCCTGAAGGCCTTGCCCGCCTGGCGTCTGTCGCGGGCGCCGTCAGTTCGGGCGGGCATCAACGGCCCAGGGTCGTGGGGACCGGTGCACACCGATGCGACCGTGCCTGAAAACCCCGCCCTGGCTATCGACCAAGGGCGGTTCACCCGCGTGCCCGTCATCGTCGGGACCAATCTGGACGAGGGGCGTCTGTTCGCCAATGAAGTCAAGGACATGGACCGCTACCAGAAGGAGACGCTGTGGATGTACGGCGATGTCGGTCCCCGCGTGCTGGACCGCTATCCGGTCGGCCCGGATGGCCCGGCCTATGCCATCGCCGCCAACTTCACCGACCAGAGGTTCGCCTGTCCGTCCCAGGCCCTGCGGCGTCAGCTGTCGCGCTATACGCCGGTCTGGGGATATGAGTTCGGCGATCGCGACGCCCCATTCGTCCTGCCCGACGGGATCGTGGGCCTGGACCTGGGCGCTTATCACGCCAGCGAACTGGCCTATGTCTTCGGGACCAGTTGGATCTTCGCCGACGTCGACCGGTTCACGCCAGAGCAGAAGGCGTTGTCGCTCCGCATGCAGGGCCTGTGGGCCGGATTCGGACAGCAGGATTTCGGCGCTGAATGGCCCCGTGTGGCGGGCGCGGGGCCGGTTCGGGTGTTTACGGCCCAGGGCGATCGACTGGATGACGCCTTCTTCGCTCGTCACAACTGCGACTTCTGGGACGGGACGCCCTTCGGCGCCGTCCACTAGGTCCAGCACCTAGACGAAGCGGACGGTCACGCCCGGCTTGACCTTGTCGGCCAGGGTCCAGGCGTCCCAATTGGTCAGGCGAACGCAGCCGTGCGACGCGGTCTTGCCGACCAGATGTGGATCCGGCGTGCCGTGGATGCCGTAGCTGGGCTTGTTCAGATCGATCCAGACCACGCCCACAGGATTGTTGGGCCCGGGGGCCACGACCACCTTGCGATCCAGATCGCCATAGCTGAGCTTTGACGGGTCATAGACATAGTCGGGATTGCGGGCGACGCCGTTGACCTTGACCGTCCCCGTCGGGGTGGGATTGTCCCGACTGCCGATCGTCGCCGGGAAATAGGCGAGCAGCATCCCGTCCGCGCCATAGGCCCGCACCGCGCCTTGGGCCTTGTCCACCTCAATTCTTTCGACATCCGCAGCCAAGGGCGTCGTATTGATCGCGGGAACCAGCAACTTCTGGCCTGGGCGGTTGAAGTCTGCCGCAGGATTCAGGGCCCTCAGCAGGTCCTCGGTCACATGAAAGCGCTCGGCCAGCGCCTCGACGATATTGGCGTAGCCCATAGACGGCGCCCGGCCCTGGGCCTCCAGCTCGGTCGGGACTATGCCGAGATAGGAAGCCGAAACGTCCTGTTGGGTTATCTCATAGGTAGAGGTCACGGCGCCCTGGCTGGCGGCGCGCAACCGCCCCATGACCTCGGCGTCGAGGCGGCCGTTGACGGGCAGACCCTGGACCTTCTGAAAGGCGGAGACGGCCTGACGCATGTTGGACCCTTCCAAACCGTCGATGGCGCCTGGCGAGAAGCGGGCGCGTTGCAACAGCACTTGGGCGCGGATCAGGGCGGGGTCCGGTTGCGGTCGAGCCGCAGGGCTCGCGCCCTGAGCCTCGGTCGACGGCGGCGAATAGGCGGTGTTCTCGATGGCGTCGCGCGACAAACGGCCCTGCGCACCGACCTGGGCGGTCTGCTCTGCGGGGGCGGCGGACGGACGGTCGTCGTCGGGATTACAGGCGGCGACGCCCAGCCCCGCGACGGTCAGGGCGGCGACGGCTGGCGCCAGGGCGATGAAACGAGGCGGCATGAATGATCCTGGAAGGTCGGGGGACGATGGCTGCGGCGTCAGTTCGCTTCACCTGTCGCCGGGTCCGTCGCCGTCTCTCCTGAATTGCTGGAGCCTTCGGCGCCCTTTGGCTCCGTCGCCGGGCGCGGCGGCTCGCCGTCGGCGTCAGGGCGCAGGTTTTCATTCTCGACTTTGCGGTCATCGGGGCGGGTGTCGGTCATCGGCTTCAGTTCCAAAGGGACGCGGGGCGTCCGAGACAGAGCCAACGCATCCGGAGCGCCACGGCTCCGTGCCATGCGTCAACGGACGTTCACCATGCCGGTGAACCCTAACGAAACAGGAGATTGGTTAGGAGGCGGGATGGAATGGACTTCGCCGGTCGAGGTCGCACGAGGGCGTCATGGCGGAAACGCTGCAGGTCGAGATCATGAAGGCGGAGGCGATGGATCCCGCCGCCGTCGACCTGTGGCGGCGTTGGACCTTAACCAACCCCGCCCTGGCCAGCCCCTATTTCCGGTGGGAATTCACCGAGATCGCCGCCCGCGTCTGCCCGGGCGCCGCCGTCGCCGTGTTTCGGCGGGGCGAGCGGATTGTGGGCTTCTTTCCCCACCAGAAGCGCGGCGGCGCGGTGCAGCCCCTGGGCGCCCCGATGAACGACTACCACGGCGTCATCGCCGCCGAGGACGAGATGCTCAGTCTGGAGGCGGTCGCCGGCGTGCTGAACCCGCGAAGGCTCAATGTGCCGAGCTGGGTGGGCCCCGCCCAAGCGGGGCAGGCGCGAGGAACGGTCCAGGTCGCCATGTCGGAGCCCGGTTACGAGGCCTGGTACGCCGAGCGGCGATCGACCTACGGCAAATATTTCAAGGACAAGGAGCGCGCCCGTCGCAGTCTCGAGGCCGAGCTTGGGCCGATCCGCGTCGAGGCGGGCCTGCGCGACCCGTTTCTCCTGGACCGTCTGATCGCCCTGAAGGCGGCCCAGTACCGCCGATCCGGTCTGCACGACATCTTCGCCTGCGGATGGACACGCGACCTGCTGCACGCCCTGATGCTGGCCCGGCACGAAGACTTCGGCGCCTCGATGGCCGTCATGCACGCCGGCGACAGCCTGGTGGCGCTGGAGTTCTCGCTCCACGCCGGCCGTCATTACCACTTCTGGTTCCCGGCCTATGAGCCGCGGCTGGCGCGGTGTTCGCCCGGCATTCTGTTGAGCATGGACACAATGCGGTTGGCGGCGGCGGACGGCTTCCGCGTCTTCGACTTCGGTTTCGAAGGCGAGGGGTACAAGAAGTATTTCGTCAATGCGCGCCAGACGGTGCGGGAGGCGGTCGTGATCCGGCCCGGCCTGGGCCGGAGCCTAGGCGAGGCGGCCGTGGCCGCCCTGGGCGGAGCCGGAGGACGGGGGCAGGCCCTGCGCAACTCTCTGCGTCGCCGCTGGTCCACCATCGAGGCCTGCGAAGCCTCCTCCCTTGGCCAGTTGCGCGGCGCCGCCTTCGCCCTTGGGTCCGCCGTGAGCAAGGCGGCGGCCAAGCGCAAAGGCCCGGCCCGCGTGGCCCACGTCTAAGCGAAGCCGAGGAAAGCCGATGAACGAACGACGCACCCGCTATCCCGGTCCGATCTCAGAGGCGGCGGACCACCCGCACACCCTGGTCGATCAGGGGTTCGCCGAGGATGCGGTCCTGGCGACGGTGCTGGATCGCTATCCCGCCGAACTGTTCGACATCAACCTGTATGACTATGACGAGGCGGGGCAGGTCAGTCTGCGGACCGGCGCGCGAGGGCGGCTGTCCGGCGAGGCCCTGCTGGAGGCCATCAAACAGGGCCGGCTGTGGGTCAATTTGCGGAGCGTGGAGACCGGCTGGCCAGAGCTTTGGGCCGCCGCCATGGACGAATTTCGCAAGATCCAGGCGACCTACCCCGGTCTTAGAGCCGTTCGGAACGCCGGTCAGCTGATCCTGTCGTCGCCCAAGGCGCGGGTGCCCTATCATTTCGACGCGGCAGGGGTGGTCCTGTTCCACATGCGGGGGCGCAAGCGGATCTACGTCTATCCCGGCGACGAGCGGCGATTGCCGGAACGGAACATGGAACAGGTGGTCGCCCGCCAGACGACCGAGGAACTGCCCTATGACCTGGCCTTCGAGCGAGAGGCGCAGATCATCAACCTGGAGCCGGGCCGGGCGCTGACCTGGCCTCTGTATGCGCCGCACAGGGTGGAGAATCTGGATCGGTTCTGCGTCAGCCTGTCGATGGACTTCCAGACCTGGCCGTCGCGTTTCCGAAACGGAGCCCTGTTCACCAACGCCGTCCTTCGCAGCCGCGGCGGACGCCCGCGGTGCACCGACGCCATGGGGACGCCCGAGCTGGCGGCCCGCTGGGCGGCCTCTCTGGCCCTTAAGCGCGCCGGATTGTTGAAGAGCCGGATCGCCCATTTCGAACGCGACTTCGAACCGCAGATCGGCGCCGCCGACGGAGCGGGAGAGATCCGGGCCTGAGGCGGGGCCAGGTTAATTCGGGTTCATGACCTGAAGTTAAAATGACTTCGGTCGCCCGGGCGATCACCCTTCTCCCATAGTCAGGGAAAGGGAGCTCTCATGAAGACCGTTCTGATCGCCGCCGCCGCATTGACGGCCTGCGCCGCAGCCGCGCCGGCGTCTGCCGCCGAGGTCGAAATCCGCAACGCTGTCGCGCGCGTCGTCGTCATCGTCGAAGACCGCCAGGACGTCGCCGTGGAGGTGACGCAGGGACGCTCCCGGCTGCCCGCGCTCCAGGTGCGTCGTCAGGGACGGGACGTCCGCATCGACGGCGGCCTGCGTCGCACCGGGATGTGGGGCGGCGACATCCGCAACTGCAACGCCGGGCGTGCGGGCGCCGCCCAACCTGGCGAAGGCGCCAGTGTTGAGGTGCGCAACCTGGGCCGCGTCCGTCTGGAAGACGCGCCGCTGATCGTGTTGCGCACCCCGCGTGATGTGGACGTCAGCGCGGAGGGCGCTGTTTTCGGCGCCGTGGGACGCGGCGCACGTTCGGTCGAACTGGACAGCGGCGGGTGCGGCTCTTGGACGGTGGCCAATGTCGACGGCGGCTTGGAACTGAGCGTCGGCGGCTCAGGCTCGATCCGAGCCGGCGCTTCACGCAGCTTGGAAGCCAATGTGGGCGGTTCAGGCTCCGTCGCGGCGGGCGCGACCGGAAATCTGAAGACCAGCGTCGGGGGCGCGGGCCGGGTCGATGTGGCGGCTGTCTCGGGCCAGGGGGATATTTCGATAGGCGGGTCGGGCGGCGTGACCGTGCGCCAGGGCCGTCTGGACAAGCTGTCGGTGTCGATCGGCGGGTCAGGCGAGGTTCACTACGGAGGGACGACCCGCGACCTCAACGTGGCGATAGCGGGGTCCGGCGACGTCTATGTTGCGGCGGCGACCGGCTCGGTCTCCCGGTCAATCGTCGGCTCAGGCTCCGTTCAAATCGGACGCTGACATCCGCTTCTCGCCGCTGGAAGGCTCCGGTCGTGGAACCCCGGATCTTCCGCAATGGGACGGCGGCGATGAAAAAGCCCCGGCGGATCGCTCCGCCGGGGCTTTTTTTAGTCAGCAGGCCGTCAGGCTTAGAAGGCGCCCAGGACGCTGGTGATGGCCGAAACGCCCAGGTTGGCGCCGGCCCGGTCGCGGGCTTGCAGACCGCCGCCGAAGCTGTAGCGCAGGCCGACCGACCAGGTGTCGACGTCGACCGACTCGATGTCGGCGCGGGTGTAGGAAGCGCCGACCGAGAACGGGCTGTTCTCGATTTCGTACTCGGCGCCAACGCCGTAGGTCCAGGCGTCCACGTCGCCGCCGGCGACATCGACGTTGTTGTAGCTGACGCCGGCGTTCAGGCGCAGGTTCGGCATGACGTAGAAGGCGGCGTCGCCGCCGACGGTCCAGATGTCGGCGTCCACGTCGTCGGCCGTGGTGTAGGCGACCAGGCCGGTCAGGGTCGCGTTGGACAGGTACTTCTGGGCCTCGGCGCCGACGGTCCAGACCGGCTCATCGCCCGAGCCGATGCCGTTGGCGGCGACGAAGGCGCCGGCGCGGACGTCCGAGCTCCACATCTTGGTCAGGTGGGCGGCGGCGACGCCGGTGAAGTCTTCTTCACCGAAGGCCTTGGTGTAGTCGACGGCGCCGTTCAGGGTCACGGTCCAGTCAGCGGCCGGCAGGGCGACCGTGCCGTCCACGGTCCAGACGTCGGCGTCGACATCGTTGCCGGCGACTTCGATCGAGGGGTTGGAATAGGTCACGCCGACCGAGCCGACGGCGTCTTGGGCGAAGGCCGGGGCGGCGAACAGGGCGGCGGCGGCCGTGGCGAGGAGGATCGTCTTCATTTTCTTTTGTCCTTAGCAGTCTCGACCCGGATGGGGGTCCGGGGAGGGCGGCTGCTATCAGGCGCGGACGAAGCTGAGCATTAAATCGTCGTTACGTAAGTGTCTTGAAACTGTCGTGTTGCCCATCCGCCACGCCTTGTGGTCGCAATGTGTCAGGGGTGGGCGCATCTGGAGGCAAAGGGTTAAGCTGTGGCAATCGCATAATCGTATAAGCATATCCTTATATGTATTGACGGCCTGCTGATTGTGAGGCCATCCTCAGCCGTCGTGGTCTGCACGTGGTCTTCGGAACACGTGCAGCTAAGAGGGAAGCCGGTGTGAAACCGGCGCTGCCCCCGCAACTGTAAGCGGCGAGTCGAAGGTCCATCTCGTGTCACTGGCGTTCACGCCGGGAAGGCCGGACCCTAGGCGTCGACCCGTGAGCCAGGAGACCTGCCCCGACAGATAACGTCCTCCGGCGGGGTGTCCGGTCAGGCCGCATGCGCGCCGCCGGACCCTGCACGTCCGCGTCGGCGTCCGCGCGACCCTGTCCGAAGCCTGGCCACAACACAGGTTTCGAACGTCATGACCCGCCACACCGTCCAGGTCGCCACCCTCGGCTTTCCCCGCATCGGCCCCAAGAGAGAGCTGAAGACCGCGCTCGAGGCCTATTGGGCCGGCAAGACCGACGCCGAGGCCCTTCTGTCCGCCGCCGCCCAGCTGCGTGGCCTGACCTGGGCGCGCCAGCGTGACCTGGGGGCCGACGTCGTGCCGTCCAACGACTTCTCTCTCTATGACCATGTGCTCGACCTGACCGCCATGGTCGGCGCCGTGCCGCCCGCCTACGGCTGGCGCGGGGATCGTGTCGATCTGGCGACCTACTTCGCCATGGCCCGCGGTTCACGGGGCGACGGCCAGGCGTGCGCACACGGTCACGCCCATGCGAGCGGCGAGGGGACGCCGGCCATGGAGATGACCAAATGGTTCGACACCAACTACCATTATCTCGCGCCTGAATTTACCGCCGACCAGGTGTTCCGTCTCGGCTCGACCAAGGCGCTGGACGAATATCTGGAGGCCAAGGCGCTGGGGATCGAGACCCGGCCGGTGCTGCTGGGGCCTGTCTCTTATCTTCTTCTGGGTAAGACGCGGGGCGAGCCGTTTGACGTTCTCACCCTGCTGCCGCGCCTGCTGCCGATCTATGCCGAGGTGCTGCGGTCCCTGGCGCGCGCCGGCGCCACCTGGGTGCAGATGGACGAGCCCTGCCTGGTCACCGATCTGAGCGATGAGGCGAAGGCGGCGTATGATCACGCCTATCGGGTGCTGGCCGACGTGACGCCGCCGATCAAGCTGATGCTGACCACCTATTTCGGTGGGCTCGGGGATAATCTGGAGGCCGTGCTGCGCCTGCCGGTTCACGGACTGCACATCGACCTGATCCGGGCGCCGGAGCAGTTGGCCCAGGTCGCGTCTGCGGCGCGCGTGGATCAGGTGCTGTCGCTTGGCGTCATCGACGGCCGCAACGTCTGGAAGGCCGACCTCAACGCCGTGCTGGACAAGGTGGAGCCCCTGGTCGCGGCCGGGCGCAGGGTGATGATCGCCCCGTCCTCCTCCTTGCTGCACGCCCCGATCGATCTGGAACGGGAGACCGGGCTCGATCCCGAGATCAAGGACTGGCTGGCCTTCGCCGTGCAGAAGGTGGCCGAGTTGGCCACCCTGGCGCGGGCGTTGAATGAAGGCCGCGGCGCGGTGAAAGCGGCGCTCGACGCCTCGACCTCCTCGGTCGCCTCACGTCGCACTTCACCGCGCATCAACGACCCCAAGGTCCAGGCGCGAGCCGCCGATGCCGACCCCGCCCTGGCGCTCAGAAACTCCTGCTTTGAAATTCGTCGCCAGGTTCAGCGAGGGCGTCTGAATCTGCCCGCCTATCCGACCACCACCATAGGCTCCTTTCCTCAGACGGCTGAGATCCGAAAGGCGCGCGCTGATCACGGGCGAGGCGTCATCGACGATGCGGCCTACGCCCGCTTGCTGCGCGACGAGACCGCGCGAACGGTCAAGTGGCAGGAGGCGCTCGGCCTGGATGTCCTGGTCCACGGCGAGTTCGAGCGCAACGACATGGTCCAGTATTTTGGCGAGCACTTGTCCGGCTTCGTCTTCACAAAGGCCGCCTGGGTGCAGTCCTACGGTTCGCGCTGCGTGCGCCCGCCGATCCTCTACGGCGACGTCGCGCGGCCCAGGCCCATGACAGTCGAATGGTGGCGCTATGCGCAGGGTCTCACCGACAGACCGGTGAAAGGCATGCTGACGGGCCCCGTCACGATTCTGAACTGGTCCTTCGTGCGCGACGACCAGCCGCGCAGCACCACCTGCCGTCAGATCGCCTTCGCCATCCGCGACGAGGTAGTCGATCTCGAAACCGCCGGCGCCGCCGTCATCCAGATCGACGAGGCCGCCCTGCGCGAGGGCCTGCCCCTGCGGCGCGCCGACTGGGACGACTATCTGGAATGGGCGGTCGAAAGCTTCCGCATCACGGCCTCGGGGGTCCGGGACGAAACCCAGATCCACACCCATATGTGCTATTCGGAGTTCAACGACATCATACAGGCCATCGGAGCCATGGACGCCGACGTCATCTCCATCGAGACCTCGCGGTCCAGGATGGAACTGCTCGACGCCTTTTCCGACTACCGCTATCCGGCCGAGATCGGGCCGGGCGTCTATGACATCCACTCGCCGCGCGTCCCCACGGTCGAGGCGATGACCGCCCTGCTGAAGGCGGCGGCGCGCAAACTGCCGCAGGACCGGCTTTGGGTGAATCCGGATTGCGGGTTGAAGACGCGGGCTTGGCCCGAGACTGAGGCGGCGCTCGCCAATATGGTGACGGCGGCGCGGCTCATGAGGGCGGGGGAGACGGCGGCGGCCTGATCATTTGCGGCCAGCGGAGGCGGTGTTCGACCGTCCTCCGACCGGCGCGGAAAATCCTATCGCCGCTCTTGGTTCCGCGCTTGACGAAATCGGAATCGCTAGGCATAAGCCGCCACTCTTGTTGGACCGGCTGTGCATCCCCGGATGCAGACGCGGTTCGCAGGAACGACCTGAGACCCTGTTCTTTGCAGTGACCCAGGACTTTAACGGCCTTCGCAGGCGACTGCGTGGGCCGATCGTTTTTGCGGATTTGCGTACCCTGAGGGCCTAGCGCCCGAAGGCCTTCGGTCTTTGAAATGGTTCACAGGGACGCGGTCCTCCGACCGCATTGGAAGTAAGCACCGATATGGATCAAAGCATCCGCATCAGGCTCAAGGCCTTTGATCACCGCGTCCTCGATTTTTCGACGCGCGAGATCGTCAACACCGCCAAGCGCACCGGCGCCACTGTCCGTGGTCCGATTCCGCTGCCGACCCTGATCGAAAAGTTCACCGTGAACCGCTCTCCGCACGTCGATAAGAAGTCGCGTGAGCAGTTTGAAATCCGCACGCACAAGCGCGTGCTCGACATCGTCGACCCCACCCCGCAGACCGTGGACGCGCTCATGAAGCTCGACCTGTCCGCCGGCGTGGACGTCGAGATCAAGATTTAAGTAGAAAGAGGCGGGATCCGATGCGCACGGGCGTGATCGCCAAGAAGCTGGGCATGACCCGCGTGTTCGCCGATGACGGCGCGCACGTTCCGGTCACTGTGCTGCAGCTCGACGGCTGCCAAGTCGTCGGCCAACGTACCCAGGAGCGTGACGGCTACGTCGCTCTCCAGCTGGGCGCTGGCGCGAAGAAGGCTAAGAACACCAACAAGGCTCAACGCGAGACCTTCGCCAAGGCGGAAGTCGAGCCCAAGGCCTATGTGACCGAGTTCCGCGTCGATGCGGACGGTCTGCTGGACGTGGGCGCCGAACTGTCGGCCGACCACTTTGTGGCGGGCCAGAAGGTCGATATCCAGGGCGAGACCATCGGTAAGGGTTTCGCCGGCGCCATGAAGCGCTGGAATTTCGGCGGTCTGCGCGCCACGCACGGCGTGTCGCTGTCGCACCGTTCGCATGGTTCGACGGGTAACCGTCAGGACCCGGGCCGTACCTTCCCCGGCAAGAAGATGGCCGGCCACTACGGCGCCGAAACCGTCACCACCCAGAACCTGACCGTCGTCCGCGTGGACGCCGAGCGTGGCCTGATCCTGATCAAGGGCGCTGTCCCCGGTCATGACGGCGCCTACGTCAAGGTTCGCGACGCCATCAAGAAGGCCCGTCCGGCCGAGGCTCCGTTCCCCGGCGCCGTGAAGTCGAACAAGGCCGCTCAACCCGCTGAGACGCCCGCTGAAGAAGCGCCGGCCGTCGAAGCGACCGAAGGCGGTGAAGCGTAATGAAACTCTCGGTCATCAAACTCGACGGCAAGGCTGCCGGCGACGTGGAGCTCTCGGACGCCGTCTTCGGCATCTCCGAAATCCGCGGCGACATCCTGGCCCGCACCGTCAGCTGGCAGCTGGCCAAGCGCCGCGCCGGCACGCACAAGGTTCAGACCCGCAACGAGAACTCTCGTACGGGTAAGAAGATGTACAAGCAGAAGGGCACCGGCGGCGCTCGTCACGGTTCGCGCCGTGCGCCGCAGTTCGTCGGCGGCTCGCGCGCCTTCGGTCCGGTCGTTCGCGATCACGGCTTCTCCCTGCCGAAGAAGATCCGCGCCCTGGCCCTGCGTCACGCCCTGTCGTCCAAGGTGAAGTCGGGCGACCTGGTCGTCGTCGACAGCGTCTCGGTCACGGAAGCCAAGACGGCCGCCCTGCGCGAGACGCTGGGCAAGCTGGGCTGGACCAAGGCTCTGATCATCGCGGGTCCGGAAGTCGACGCCAACTTCGGTCTGGCCGCCCGCAACATCCCGCACATCGACGTGCTGCCGAACGCCGGCCTGAACGTCTATGACATCCTGCGGGCCGACAAGCTGGTGCTGACCAAGGCCGCCGTCGAGGCGATCGAAGCCCGCTTCAGCGATAAGGAAGCCGCGTAATGGCCGCTCAACCTACCGCCAAGCACTACGACACCATCCTGGCCCCGGTGATCACCGAAAAGGCCACGATCCTGTCCGAGCAGAACAAGGTCGTCTTCCGCGTCGCCGACACGGCGACCAAGGACGAGATCGCCGCTGCGGTCGAAAGCCTGTTCAAAGTCAACGTCGTCAAGGTCAACACCCTGGTCCAAAAGGGCAAGACCAAGCGCTTCCGGGGCATCCTCGGCCGTCGCGTCGACATCAAAAAAGCGATCGTGACCCTGGCCGACGGCCAGTCGATCGACGTCACCACGGGGCTCTGATCAGATGGCCTTGAAACATTACAATCCGACTTCGCCGGGCCGTCGCGCCCTCGTGCTGGTCGACCGTTCGGAACTCCACAAGGGCCGTCCGGAAAAGTCGCTGACCGAAGGTCTGACCAAGTCGGGCGGTCGCGGGCAGGGCGGTCGCGTCGCGGTCCGCTTCCGCGGCGGCGGCGCCAAGACCCTGTACCGCAAGATCGACTTCAAGCGTCGCAAGTGGGACATGGTCGGCACGGTCGAGCGTCTGGAATACGATCCGAACCGCACGGCCTTCATCGCCCTCGTGACCTATGAGGACGGCGAGAAGACCTACATCATCGCGCCGCAACGCCTGAAGGCGGGCGACACGGTGGTCGCGGGCGAAAAGACCGACGTGAAGCCGGGCAACGCCATGCCGCTTCGTTCGATGCCGGTGGGTACGATCATCCACAACATCGAGATGAAGCCCGGCAAGGGCGCTCAGCTGGCCCGTTCGGCCGGCGCCTATGCCCAGCTGGTGGGTCGCGATCAGGGCTACGCCCAGATCCGTCTCGGCTCGGGCGAGCTGCGCATGGTCCTGGACAGCTGCATGGCCACGGTGGGCGCGGTTTCGAACCCCGACCACATGAACCAGAACCTGGGCAAGGCCGGCCGCAAGCGCCACATGGGCTGGCGTCCGCACGTCCGCGGCGTCGCCATGAACCCGATCGACCACCCGCACGGTGGTGGTGAAGGCCGGACCTCCGGTGGTCGTACCCCCGTAACGCCGTGGGGTAAGGACACCAAGGGCACCCGCACCCGTAAGAACAAGGCTACGGACAAGTTCATCATCCGTACCCGTCACGTGAAGAAGGCTCGCTAAGAATGGCCCGCTCCTCCTGGAAAGGCCCGTTTGTCGACGGGTATCTGCTCAAGAAGGCCGACGCCGTTCAATCGTCGGGCCGCAAGGACGTGATCAAGACCTGGTCGCGCCGCTCCACCATCCTGCCGCAGTTCGTCGGTCTGACGTTCGGCGTCCATAACGGTCAGAAGCACGTTCCCGTGTCGGTCTCGGAAGAGATGGTCGGCATGAAGTTCGGCGAGTTCGCCCCGACTCGGAACTTCCCGGGTCACGCGGCGGACAAGAAGGCCAAAAGGAAGTAACCGATGGCCCAGACCAAGAACATTCGTCGGGTCGGCCCGACCGAGGCCCGCGCCAAGCAGGTCAACATGCGCATCAGCCCTCAGAAGCTGAACCTGGTCGCCGCCTCGATCCGCGGCATGCCGGTTCAGAAGGCGCTGAACGAGCTGGAATTCAGCCGTAAGCGCATCGCCGGCGACGTCCGCAAGGTCCTGTATTCGGCGATCTCGAACGCCGAGAACAACCACAACCTCGACATCGACAACCTGGTCGTCGCCGAGGCCTTTGTGGGCAAGAACCTGGTGATGAAGCGTTTCGCGAGCCGCGCTCGTGGTCGCTCGTCGCGCATCCTGAAACCGTTCAGCGAGATCACCATCGTGGTCCGCGAAGCCGGCGAGGCCGCCTGATGGGACAGAAAATCAATCCGGTCGGTCTGCGCCTCGGCGTGAACCGCACGTGGGACAGCCGTTGGTTCGCCGCCGGCGCCGACTATTCCCGCCTGCTGCACCAGGACCTGAAGCTGCGCGAGTGGCTGCGGGAACGCCTGTCGGCCGCCGGCGTGTCGCGCATCATCATCGAGCGCCCGCACAAGAAGTGCCGCATCACCATCTATGCCGCCCGTCCGGGCGTCGTGATCGGCAAGAAGGGCGCTGACATCGAGAAGCTCCGCAAGGACATCTCGGCGCGCACCGAAGGTGAAGTTCACCTGAACATCATCGAAGTCCGCAAGCCGGAAACCGACGCTCAGCTGATCGCCGAGAACATCGCGCAGCAGCTGGAACGCCGCGTGGCCTTCCGTCGCGCCATGAAGCGCGCCATGCAGTCGGCCATGCGTCTGGGCGCCAAGGGCATTCGGATGAATGTCTCGGGTCGTCTGGGCGGCGCCGAAATCGCGCGGATGGAATGGTATCGCGAAGGCCGCGTGCCGCTTCACACCCTGCGGGCCGACATCGACTACGGCTTCTACGAAGCCAAGACGACCTACGGCATCATCGGCGTGAAGGTCTGGGTGTTTAAGGGAGAAGTGCTTGAGCACGACCCGATGGCCCAGGACAAGCGTTGGGCCCAGGAAGCCTCGGGTCCGTCCTCGAACGAAGGCCGCGAACGCGGCGGCCCCCGTGGCGACCGCGGTCCGCGTCGCGATCGGGGACGTGAGAACTAAGTCATGTTGCAACCGAAGAAGACCAAGTACCGCAAGGCCTTCAAGGGCCGTATCCACGGCTCGGCCAAGGGCGGCTTCTCGCTGAACTTCGGGTCGTACGGCCTGAAGACGCTGGAACCGGAACGCATCACGGCGCGTCAGATCGAAGCGGCCCGCCGCGCGATCACCCGCCAGATGAAGCGTCAGGGCCGCGTCTGGATCCGCGTCTTCCCCGACCTGCCCGTCACGGGCAAGCCGGCCGAAGTCCGGATGGGTAAGGGCAAGGGCGCGGTGGACTACTGGGCCGCGCGCTGCCACCCGGGCCGTATCCTGTTTGAAATCGACGGCGTGTCGGACGAGGTCGCCCGCGAGGCGCTCCGTCTCGGCGCCGCCAAGCTGCCGGTCCGCACCAAGGTCGTGACCCGCATCGACGCCGGCATCGCCCACGTTGAGGAAGCCGCCTAATGACCAAGATCGCCGATCTGCGGTCGCAAACGACCGACCAACTGGCCGACGAGCTGCTGAAGCTCAAGAAGGAACAGTTCAACCTGCGTTTCCAGGCGGCCACCGGCCAGATGGAGAAAACCCACCGCGTGGGTGAAGTGCGCAAAGACATCGCCCGCATCTCGACGCTTCTGCGCGAGAAGCGTGCGGCCTCGTAAGGAAACGAATATGCCCAAGCGAATTCTTGAAGGCGTGGTCGTGTCCGACAAGGGCGACAAGACCGTCGTCGTGAAGGTGGAGCGCACCCTGCTGCACCCGCTGCTGAAGAAGACCGTCCGGTCTTCCAAGAAGTATCACGCCCACGACGAAGCCAACGCGCTCAAAGTCGGCGACATCGCTCGCATCGTCGAGTGCGCCCCCAAGTCCAAGTTGAAGCGCTGGGAAGTCCTTTCCAACGCCTCCGCCTCGTAATCAGAAGGATCTGATCTTATGATCCAGATGCAAACTAACCTGGAAGTGGCCGATAATTCGGGCGCCCGCCGGGTCATGTGCATCAAGGTGTTGGGCGGCTCCAAGCGCCGCTACGCCTCGATCGGCGACACTATCGTCGCCTCCGTGAAGGAAGCCATTCCGCGCGGCCGCGTGAAGAAGGGCGACGTCGTGCGCGCCATCGTCGTGCGCACCGCCAAGGACATCCAACGCAAGGACGGCTCGGTCATTCGTTTTGACAAGTCGGCCGCCGTCATCGTCAACAAGCAGAACGAGCCCGTCGGCACGCGGATCTTCGGCCCGGTTCCCCGCGAACTGCGCGCCAAGAACCACATGAAGATCATCTCGCTGGCTCCGGAGGTCCTGTAACCATGGCCGCCAAGATCAAGAAGGGCGACCGCGTCGTCGTCCTCACCGGCAAGGACAAGGGCCGCACGGGCAATGTGCTGAAGGTCCTGCCCTCCGAAAACCGCGTCGTCGTGGAAGGTGTCAACATGGTTCAGCGCCACACGCGTCCGAGCCAGGCTGACCCGCAGGGCGGCATCAAGAACAAGGAAGCCTCGCTTCACCTGTCGAACGTCGCGATCGCCGACGCCAACGGCAAGGCGACCCGCGTCGGCTTCCGGATCGAAGGGGACAAGAAGGTCCGCTTCGCCAAGACGACGGGAGACGTCATCTGATGGCTACCGAGAAATACACCCCCCGGCTGAAGGCCGAGTATCAGAACCGCATCCGTGCGGAGATGAAGGCCAAGTTCGGCTATACGAACGAAATGCAGGTGCCCAAGCTGGACAAGATCGTCCTGAACATGGGCATCGGCGAAGCCGTCGCCGACTCCAAGAAGGCCAATGCGGCCCTCAAGGATCTGACGGCCATCGCCGGTCAGAAGGCCGTCGCCACCAAGGCCCGTAACTCCATCGCCGGCTTCAAGCTGCGCGAAGGCATGGTCATCGGCGGCAAGGTCACCCTGCGCGGCGACCAGATGTACGAGTTCCTGGACCGGTTCATCACGATCGCGCTGCCGCGCGTGAAGGACTTCCGCGGTCTGAAGGGCACGTCCTTCGACGGTCGCGGCAACTACGCCACCGGTCTGAAGGAGCACATCGTGTTCCCGGAAATCAATTACGACCAGATCGACCAGATGTGGGGCATGGACATTGTCGTCTGCACCACGGCCAAGACCGATGAGGAAGCCAAGGCTCTCCTCACCGAGTTCAAGTTCCCGTTCTTGAAGAACTGAGCGGGAAGGGAAGAGCACAATGGCTAAAAAGAGCGCCGTAAACCGCAACGAAGCCGTCAAGGCCCTGGTTGCGAAGTATGCCGCGAAGCGGGCCGCCCTGAAGGCGACCGCCAACGACGAAAACCTGCCGCTTGAGGAGCGCTTCGCCGCGCGCCTGAAGTTGGCTGAACTGCCGCGCAACTCCGCGCCGAGCCGCATTCGCAACCGTTGCGAAGTGACCGGTCGTCCGCGTGCGTTCTATCGCAAGCTCAAGATGAGCCGGATCGCGCTGCGTGAGCTTGGCAACCTGGGTCAGATCCCGGGCCTGACCAAGTCCAGCTGGTAAGGGGAGCGAAGAGACATGATGATCAACGATCCCCTGAGCGACATGATCGCTCGCATCAAGAACGCGGCGACCCGCAAGCGTTCCAAGGTGCTGACCCCCGCTTCCCGTCTGCGCCAGCGCGTCCTCGACGTGCTGCAGGACGAGGGCTACATCCGCGGCTACAACCTGGTTCAGAACCCGGGTGAGTTTCCGCAGTTCGAGATCGAGCTGAAGTATTTCGACGGTCAGCCCGTCATCGCCGAGATCGCGCGCGTGTCCAAGCCGGGCCGCCGCGTCTACTCCGCGATCGGCGATCTGAAGCCCGTCAAGAACGGCCTCGGCATCTCGATCCTCTCGACTTCGAAGGGCGTCATGTCCGACGCCGCCGCTCGCGACGCCAATGTCGGCGGCGAAGTCCTCTGCAGGGTCTACTGATATGTCCCGTATTGGCAAGAAAACCATCGCAGTGCCGAAGGGCGTGACGGTCACGCTCGACGGCCAAACCGTCTCGGTGAAGGGTCCGAAGGGCGAACGCTCCTGGACCGTCGCCGAAGAGATCGAAGTCAAGCACGAAGGCGACGAGCTGTCGCTGGGCCTGCGGACCGACACCCAGCGCGGTCGCGCCATGTGGGGTCTGTCGCGCACCCTGGTCGACAACATGGTCACCGGCGTCACCACCGGCTTCGAGAAGTCGCTGGAACTGGTCGGCGTGGGTTACCGCGCCGCGATGAAGGGCAACGCCCTGTCGCTGCAGCTCGGCTTCTCGCATGAAGTCGATATCGACCCGCCGGCCGGCGTCAGCTTCGCCGTTCCGAAGCAGACCGAGATCAAGATCCTGGGCGCGGACAAGCAGGCCGTCGGTCAGATCGCCGCGGTCATCCGCAAGCTGCGTCCGCCGGAGCCCTACAAGGGCAAGGGCGTCCGTTACGCCGGCGAGACCGTGCGTCGCAAGGAAGGCAAGAAGAAGTAAGTCATGGCTCTTTCTCTTCGACAACAAGCCAAGCGCCGCGCCGAGCGCACGCGCCGTCGCCTGAAGGCTGTCGCCAACGGTCGCCTGCGTCTGTCGGTCTATCGTTCGGACAAGAACATCTCGGCCCAGATCATCGACGACGCCCAGGGCGTGACGGTCGTGGCCGCCTCGTCGCTGGAAGGCGGCAGGGGGTCCAAGGGGTCGGACATCGCCGCGGCTACGGCCATCGGCAAGCTGATCGCCGAGCGCGCCATCGAAAAGGGCGTCAAGGACGTCGTCTTCGACCGGGGCGAGTACATCTATCACGGACGGGTGAAGGCGCTGGCGGAAGCCGCGCGTGAAGCCGGCCTGAACTTCTAAGGGACGCGACAGATGGCGCAACAACCCCAACGCGGCGGCGGCGATCGTAATCGCCGCGACCGCAACGCTCCCGCCGCCGCCGAGGCCCCGGAAAGCGACATCATCGAGAAGCTGGTGCACATCAACCGCGTCGCCGCCACCGTTAAGGGCGGCCGTCGCTTCAGCTTCGCCGCCCTGATGGTCGTCGGCGACGGCAAGGGTCGCGTCGGCTTCGGTCACGGCAAGGCGCGCGAAGTGCCGGAAGCCATCCGCAAGGCGACCGAAGAAGCCAAGAAGACGATGATCCGCGTGCCTCTGCGCGAGAACCGCACCCTGCACCACGACGGCAACGGCCGTTGGGGCGCCGGCAAGATCATGATGCGCGCGGCCCCTCCCGGCACCGGCGTCATCGCGGGCGGTCCGATGCGTGCGGTCCTCGAAACCCTCGGCGTCCAGGACGTCGTGGGCAAGTCGACCGGTTCGTCGAACCCCTACAACATGATCCGTGCGACGTTCGAAGCCCTGAAGGTTCAGTCGTCGCCCCGTCAGGTCGCGTCCAAGCGCGGCAAGAAGGTCGCGGATCTGATGGGTCGTCGCAACGACGGCGCCTCGGCGCCCGAAGCCGTGGAGTCCTAAGTCATGGCCGAGAAGAAGACCGTCACCATCAAGCAGATCGGCTCGCCGATCCGCCGCAAGAACGACCAGCGCGCCACCCTGGTGGGCCTGGGCCTGAACCGCATGGGTCGTGAAGCGACCCTGGAGGACACCCCTTCGGTTCGCGGCATGATCGCCAAGGTCCACCACCTGGTGGAAGTGGTCGAGAAGTAAGACTGTTCGCTACGCGAAGTGGCGAGTGATGAGTGGCGAGTGACGAGTAGCCCGGGTGTCGGTTCGACCGATTTCTCTTGACTCGCCACTCATCACTCGCCACTCGCCACTTTCTTTTTTCCAAGCCGAGTCCGGACGAATGTCCGGGCGCTAGCACCCGAAAGGATCAGGCACATGAAACTGAACGAAATCCGCGACAACGAAGGCGCGCACAAGAAGCGCATGCGCGTGGGCCGCGGCCCCGGCTCCGGCAAGGGCAAGACCTCGGGCCGCGGCGTCAAGGGTCAGAAGTCGCGGACGGGCGTCAGCCTGCTGGGCTTCGAAGGCGGCCAGATGCCGCTGTACATGCGCATGCCCAAGCGCGGCTTCAACAATCCCAATGCCCTGAAGCTGGCCGAAGTGAACCTGTGGCGTCTGCAAGACGCCATCGACGCCGGCAAGCTGGACGCCTCGGCCGAGATCAAGGGTGAAGCCCTGGTCGCCGCCGGCGTGATCCGCCGCGTCAAGGACGGCGTCCGTCTGCTGGGCACCGGCGAAATCAAGGCCAAGCTGAACCTGGTCGTCTGGTCGGCCACGGCCGGCGCCAAGAAGGCCATTGAAGCCGCGGGCGGTTCGGTTCTCGAACAGCGTATCGAAGCCGAAGCCAAGGCTGCGGCCCGCGTCGAGAAGCGCAACGCCGCCAAGGGCAAGGCTCCGGCCGCCAAGGCGCCCAAGGGCGACGCCAACAAGGTCTCGGCCCGCGCCAAGCGCGTCGCTTCCAAGGCCTGAACAACGCGTCGTCGCGGCGCGTATAGGCCGTGGCCTGAATACACCTGCGACGACGAAACAACGGAAGCGGCCCTCGCATGAGGGCCGCTTTCCGCCTATCTGACGACTCAATCAGTCGTGGGGACGCAGAATGGCTTCGGCCGCAGAACAACTCGCCGCCAATATGAACATGGGCTCGTTCGCCAAAGCGACCGAGCTGCACAAGCGCCTGCTGTTCACGCTGGGCGCCTTGCTGGTTTATCGCATCGGCACCTATGTGCCGATCCCGGGCATCAACTCGCAGGCCTTCCTGCAGTTCTTCCAGGACCCCTCGGGTCAGCGCGGCATCCTGGACATGTTCAACATGTTCTCGGGCGGCGCGGTGGAGCGGATGGCCATCTTCGCGCTGAACGTCGCGCCCTATATCTCGGCGTCGATCATCGTGCAGCTGATGGGCACGGTGTATCCGCCCTGGGAGAAGCTGAAGAAGGAAGGCGGGGAGAGCGGCCGCAAGCAGCTGAACCAGTACACCCGCTATCTGACGGTCTTCCTGGCCCTGGCCCAGTCGCTGGGCATCGCGGCGGGTCTGAACGCCCAGCCGGGTCTGGTCGACAATCCGGGGATCTTCTTCCTGGTCTCGACCGTCGTGACCCTGACGGGCGGCACCATGTTCCTGATGTGGCTGGGCGAGCAGGTGACGGCGCGCGGCGTCGGCAACGGCATTTCGTTGATCATCTTCGCGGGCATCGTGGCGGTTCTGCCCTCGACCATCGCCCGGATGCTGGGCCTGGCCCAGCAGGGTCAGATGTCGGCCTTCGCCCTGTTCTTCATCGCCGTTCTGGCCGTGGCGACCGTGGTCTTCATCGTCTTCATGGAACGGGCTCAGCGCCGTCTGCTGATCCAGTATCCGAAGCGCCAGGAAGGCAACCGGATGGCGGGAGGCGAGCGCTCGTTCCTGCCGCTGAAGGTCAACACCGCCGGCGTCATCCCGCCGATCTTCGCCTCGTCCCTGCTGATGCTGCCGACCACAGTGGCCAGCCTGACCGCCAATGCGGACCTGCCGTCCTATCTGGGCTGGCTGCCGCTGGTCACCTCGCAACTGACCCACGGCCAGCCTCTGTTCATGGCCCTGTACGCCGCCCTGATCATCTTCTTCTGCTTCTTCTACACCTCGATCACCTTCAACCCGGAGGACACGGCCGAGAACCTGCGGAAATACGGCGGCTTCCTGCCGGGGATCCGTCCGGGCAAGCGCACGGCCGAATATCTGGACTATGTCCTGACCCGCCTGACGGTGATCGGCGCGGCCTATATCACCGCCGTCTGCCTGCTGCCGGAGTTCATGGTCGCCCAGATGGGCAACAGCCTCTACTTCGGCGGAACGTCTATCTTGATCGTGGTGTCGGTGACGATGGACACTGTGGCCCAGATCCAGTCCCAACTGCTGGCGCACCAGTACGAGGGGCTGATCAAGAAGGCCAAGCTGCGCGGTCGCGGCGGTCGTGGCGCGCCCACGCCCGTCCGTCGCTGAGTTGACTAGAAGACGCCTGGGGAGGACTTGCGCGTGAACTTGATCCTGTTTGGACCGCCGGCGGCGGGCAAGGGGACCCAGGCCAAGCGGCTGGTGGAAGAGAAGGGCATGATCCAGCTCTCCACCGGCGACATGCTTCGGGCCGCCATCGCCTCGGGCTCGGAGCTGGGCCTCAAGGTCAAGGACGTGCTGGCGCGCGGCGATCTGGTGACGGACGAAATCGTCATCGCCCTGATCGAGGATCGTCTGCCGGAGGCCGAGGCCGCCGGGGGCGCCATCTTCGACGGCTTCCCCCGCACCGTAGCCCAGGCCGAAGCCCTGGACGCCATGCTGGCCAAGCGCGGCGCCCAGATCGACGCCGTGGTCCGGCTGAAGGTCGACGACGCCGCCCTGCTGGAGCGGATCGCCAAACGCTACGCCGAACAGGGCCGCCCGGATGACAATCCGGAGACCTTCGCGGTCCGTCTGGACGCCTACAACCGCAACACCGCCCCGCTGCTTCCCTATTATGAAGCCCAGGGCAAGTTGACCGAGGCGGACGGCATGGGCTCGATCGAGTCCGTCGCCAAGGCGATCGACGAAGCCCTGGCGTGACCCAAGTCGTTTTCGGGCGTTTGGGAACGGATGCCTGAAACCGAGATCCAGTCTGACAGAAGGCGCGCCCGCAGACGCTGGCGCGCCTTCGCCGTCTTCGGCGGGGTCGCCGCCGCCGAAATCGCCCTGATCCTGATGCTGGGACAGGTGAAGGGCCGGCCCCCCCGGACCCCCATGGCGGACGGCCCCCCGCCGTTCGAGGTGGTGCTCTATGATCCGCCGCCGCCGATCCTGGAGCGCCGCACTGCGCCCAAGGCGGGGGGAGGGGCGCCGGCCGCGCCGTCGCGCATTCACACGCCGCCCAAGCCCCAGCCCGATCACCCGCGCGAACTGCCGTCGCCGTCGAAGCCGACGCCCCAGCCCGCCCCAGTCGTGGGCGCCGCGCCTTCCCCCTCGCCGGAACCGGGGTTCGGTCAGGGCGGCCAGGGGGCCGGCGCGGGTTCAGGCGTCGGTGCGGGGTCCGGGCCGGGCAGCGGCTCGACGGGCCCGCGCCTGATCACGGGGCCGTCCATGGCCCAGGTCCGCGCCAACCACCCGCGCCAGGCGCGCAGCCGCTATGGCCGGGTCGAACTGTCGTGCCGCATCCGGCTAGACAGCCGGCTGGAAGCCTGTCGCGTGGTGGAGGAGACCCCCGTCGGCCTGGGCTTCGGGGCGGCGGGGCTGGCTGTGGCCGACTATTTCCGTTTCCAGCCGCCGACCGAGAACGGGCGTCCCCTAGAGGGGCAGCAGGTGACGGTGGGCGTCGACTTCGGCATTCCGCCGCGTCGCTGATCCACCGCTTCGCAGGGTGGCGGCCTAAGCCCCTTGACCGGAACCCGGTTGCGGCGTTCAACCTTGATGCAGAGAGGCTGATCGCCGCCGTTCGAGGCGGGTCTGAGCGACGGTTTAGGCGGCGGACCGAAAAAGTCTGGCCGGCAGGGTTGCGCACAGCCGTTGACGCCCGGTGAATCATCTGTATAAGGGCGCCTTCCCGCGAAGGGCGCCACGCTCCTGGTTTGTTAACCGGAGCGTTTGTTGCGTCTGAATAACGCGTATCTGGAGAATTTCGTGGCCCGTATCGCTGGCGTCAATATCCCGACCAACAAGCGCGTTGAAATCGCGCTTCAGTACATCCACGGCATCGGCCCGGCCGCCGCCAAGGACATCACCGAAAAGGTCGGCATCGAAGCCGCCCGCCGGGTGAACCAGCTGACGGACGCCGAAGTCCTGTCGATCCGCGAGACCATCGACCGCGACTATACGGTCGAGGGCGACCTGCGCCGCGAAACCTCGATGAACATCAAGCGTCTGATGGACCTGGCCTGCTATCGCGGCCTGCGTCACCGCAAGGGCCTGCCGGTCCGCGGTCAGCGCACCCACACCAATGCTCGCACCCGCAAGGGTCCGGCCAAGCCGATCGCCGGCAAGAAGAAGTAAGAGAGAGCTGACCGATGGCCAAGGAACCGGGTCGCGTAAAGCGCCGCGAACGCAAGAACATCACCTCGGGCGTCGCCCACGTGAACGCCAGCTTCAACAACACCATGGTGACCATCACCGACGCGCAAGGGAATGCCATTTCCTGGTCGTCGGCCGGCCACATGGGCTTCAAGGGCTCGCGTAAGTCCACCCCCTACGCCGCCCAGATGGCGGCCGAGGACGCCGGCAAGAAGGCCCAGGAACACGGCTTGAAGACGCTGGAAGTCAACGTCTCGGGTCCGGGCTCCGGCCGTGAGTCGGCTCTGCGCGCCCTGCAGGCCGTGGGTCTGACGATCACCACCATTCGCGACGTCACCCCGATGCCGCACAACGGCTGCCGTCCGCCCAAGCGTCGTCGCGTCTAAGCGACACCGCCCAAAGCACCCCCATCTCCGTCGGCTCCACCATGGCCTCGTCGACAAGGCCGGAGCCGACGAAACCCGTTCGAGGGACAAAATGATCGAAAGAAACTGGCAAGAGCTGATCCGTCCCGAGAAGCCGCAGATCGAGATCGGTTCCGACGCCCAGCGTAAGGCGCGTCTGGTGGCTGAGCCTCTGGAGCGCGGCTTCGGTGTGACGCTCGGCAACGCCCTTCGTCGCGTTCTGCTGTCCTCGCTGCAAGGCGCGGCGGTGACCGCCATTCAGATCGACGGCGTGGTTCACGAATTCTCGTCGCTGGAAGGCGTGCGCGAGGACGTGGTCGACATCGTTCTGAACATCAAGCAACTGGCGCTGCGCATGCACGCCGAAGGCCCCAAGCGCATGACCCTGCGCGCCACGGGCCCCGGCGTGGTGACGGCCGGCCAGATCGACGTGCCGGCGGACATCGAGGTTCTGAACCCCGATCACGTCATCTGCACCCTGGACGACGGCGCCTCGATCCGCATGGAGCTGACCGTCCAGAACGGCAAGGGCTATGTGGCGGCCGAGTTCAACCGTCCGGAAGACGCGCCGATCGGCCTGATCGCCGTCGACGCCCTGTACTCGCCGGTCAAGAAGGTGGCCTATCGCGTCGAGCCGACCCGTCAGGGCCAGTCGCTGGACTACGACAAGCTGCTGCTGGAAGTCGAAACCAACGGCGCGGTCACGCCGGTTGACGCTGTGGCTTACGCCGCGCGCATCCTACAAGACCAGCTCCAGATCTTCATCACCTTCGAAGAGCCCAAGAAGGCTGTCGAGCAGTCGGACGGCAAGCCCGACCTGCCCTTCAACCCGGCCCTGCTGAAGAAGGTGGACGAGCTGGAGCTGTCGGTCCGTTCGGCCAACTGCCTGAAGAACGACAACATCGTCTACATCGGCGACCTGATCCAGAAGACCGAGGGCGAAATGCTTCGCACCCCGAACTTCGGCCGCAAGTCGCTGAACGAGATCAAGGAAGTTCTCGCGACCATGGGGCTCAGCCTCGGCATGGACGTGCCGAACTGGCCGCCCGAAAACATCGAAGATCTGGCCAAGAAGTTCGACGACCAGATCTAAGTTCAACCCTCCGCCCGTCTCCTCTCGGGGAGAATGTCGGGGCGGTTAGAAGATTACGGACCTAGGTCTCCCCAGGAGATACCGGGTTCGGAGTAGGAGAGACCCTGATGCGCCACGGCGCCGCCCATCGTAAACTCGGTCGCACGACCAGCCACCGCACCGCCATGTTCGCCAACATGGCCGCCTCGCTGATCAAGCACGAGCAAATCACCACGACCCTGCCCAAGGCGAAGGAACTGCGTCCCTTCGTCGAGAAGCTGGTCACCCTGGCCAAGAAGGGCGACCTGCACGCGCGTCGTCAGGCCATCAGCCAGGTCCGCGACGTGCCGCAGGTCGGCAAGCTGTTCGAAACGATCGGCCCGCGCTACGCCGAACGCAACGGCGGCTACATCCGGATCATGAAGGCCGGCTTCCGCCACGGCGACAACGCCCCGATGGCCGTGATCGAGTTCGTCGATCGCGACGTCGAAGCCAAGGGCAAGGACTCCGGTCCGGTCCTGGCCTATGAAGGCGATGACGAGGCTTAAGCCTTTCGTCTCTGACGAGACTGAACACCGAAAGGGTGGCCGGAGCGATCCGGCCGCCCTTTTGCTTTACGCGGCGATGGGGCAAGAGGCGGCCATGTCCGTCGCCATCGTCCAATTCCGTCCCGACCACGCCGCCGCCTGGGCCCGGCTGAACGAGGCCTGGCTGGCCGAGGGCGGTTTCGCCGTCGAGGCCAAGGACCGGCGCTCCATCGACGATCCCCATGGGGTCTTCATCGCCGGCGGAGGGCGGATCTTCATCGTCGAGCGGGACGGGGAGGCGGTCGGCTGCTGCGCCCTGATCCGCATTCCGGACGGGTTCGAGGTGTCGAAGATGACGGTGACGCCCGCCGCGCGCGGCTTAGGCTTGGCGCGGCGTCTGCTGGAGGCCTGCGAGGCGGCGGCCCGCGCGGCGAGCGCGACCCTGCTGTATCTGGAGACCAACAGCGCCCTGGAGCCGGCCATCGCCCTGTACGAGAGCTTCGGCTTCGTCCACCTGCCGCCCCGCCCGACCCCCTACGCCCGCGCCGACGTCTTCATGGAGAAGCGGCTCTAACGGCTGTCAGGGGGGCTTCAGCCCGCCTCCGCCTATTCCTTCGACAGATCCTGACGCTGGAACCAGGCGATAGAGGCTGCGACCGGCGCGACGCACCACAGGACCAGGCTGACCACCGCCTTCATGACCACGCCCTCGGGCAAGGGCATGGGGCCGGGAGCGAGGGCGGCTTTCAAAGTGTCATAGGCCAAGCCGGGCAGCAGCAATTGCGCGGCCCAGTCACTCGGCTCCCAGCCGAGAATGGGCAGCAGCGGTCCCCCGAGGATGGTCTGGGCGAAACCCAGGGCCCAGGGGGCGAACAGGGTCGCCAGCAGGGACCGGCTGACGACCGCCGCCAGTAGGGCGATGAGGCCGTATTGAACGATCCGGATGTAGGACAGAAGCCAGGTCAGAAGGAACTGAACCAGGTCGAAGTCGGACAGGTCGAAGCTCATCGGCCGTCCGGCCACCAGGGCCTGTGTGACGAAGAAGATGAAGGCGGCGATCAGCATGGCCAGCATGGCGATCATGGCCAAGACTTTCATCACCCCGATCTTGCCCAGGATCAGCCAGGGTCGGCCGTTGCGAGCGCTGATCAGTCGCCAGGTCTCCCAGCGGTAGTCGCCGGCGTAGACCGCCGCCGCCGCCAGCAACATGAAGACCAACAACACGCCGTTGGCGCCGTTGCCGGCCGCAAAGCCGAAGGCCTCGGCCAGATTGACGGGCTGATTGCCCAAGGTCGCGGGCAGATTGGCCTTGGCAGCCAGTGCGTCGCCCTTGGCCTTGGTCATGATCTGGTAGGCCAGCCCGCCGAAGACGAACAGCAGCGGCGTCAGCAGGATGCTGAAGAAGAGCGTCGTCCGGTTCCGCGAGACGCGATAGGCCTCGGATTTCAGCGCATCAACCAGCATGATCGGTCCCCTTGTCGGGCGCGCCCTGTACGCCGGTCCAGCCGGTTTCGCTCATGAAGACGTCTTCCAGGTCGGCGCCGATCCAGCGGGCCTCTTCGATATCGACCCCGGCCTCGACCAGGGCGCGAATGGCCGCCGGCGTCTCGGCGCGGGTCAGGGCGGCGATCAGGGCGTCGCCGTCCAGCGTCGCCTTGTCGCCCAGCACCCCCATGGCCTTGGCGAGCGGGGTGGCCGAAAGGCGCAGACGTTCGCCTGAGGCCGTCAGGTCCGAAACCCGGCCTTCGGTGATCACCTTGCCCTTGTTGAAGATGGCGACGCGATCGCAGACGCGCTGGACCTCCTGAAGCTGGTGGCTGGCCAGGATGACGGTGACGCCGTCGTCGTCGGCCAGGCTGCGGATCAGGGCGCGCATCTCCTGGATGCCGGGCGGGTCCATGCCGCTGGTCGGTTCGTCCAGAATGACGAGGTCCGGCTTGGTCATCAGGGCGGCGGCGACGCCCAGGCGTTGCAGCATGCCGACCGAGAAGCCGCGCACCCGCCGGTCCGCCGCCTCGGCCAAGCCCACTCGCTTCAACCAGGCCTCGATGTCCGAAGACGCGACGCCGCCGTGGGCGTAGCCCAGCCAGACCAGGACCTGACGCGCGGTCATGAAGGGAGGGAAGCGCGGCGTCTCGATCATCGAGCCCATCCGCCGCGTCGCTGCCGGATCGCCGATCCGGCCGCCCATGACCGTCGCCTCGCCCGCAGTCGGGCGGATCAGGCCGAGCAGGGTGCGAAACAGCGTCGACTTGCCGGCGCCGTTGGGGCCGAGGATGCCGTAGACGCCGCCCCGCGGGATCGACAGGGTCAGGCCGTCCAAGGCCTTCACCGTCCCATAGGTCTTGGTCAGGCCGCGGATCTCGATGACGGTTTGCATAGGATGAGCTTGGCGCGAGAACGGCGTTCCCACAAGGCGTCGTGCGGCTGTCGTCCATTAAGATTAGGCAATGGTTCGGCGGGCGCCGGCGCACGGCTAGGACCAAAGGTCCAAGGGCGGCGGCTTGCATTCTGAGCGGCCTGGGCCGATCTGGGGCGCGTGATGTCATCCCCTGCCATAGTGATCGTGGGCGCCGGCGTGCTGGGCCTGAGCACCGCCTTCAGCCTGACCCGGCGGGGGCATGCGGTGACGGTCATCGACTCGGGCGGTCCGAATGCGTCGATCGTGGCGGCGGGCATGGTGGCGCCGGCGATGGAGTCCGTTTTGGACGACGTCACGCCCGAGACGGCGGCCCTGTTCTGCGCGGGCCGGGATCTGTGGCCCGACTTCGCCGAGGCGGCGGGGATCGCCCTGGCGCGCCGACCGGCCGAATGGCGCGGCGGGGACGTCGCCGGCCTGGCGGCGCGATTTGAAGCCTTGGGTTTTGAGGCGCGCCGGACCGGCGACCGGCTGATCACGGATGAGGATTATCAGATCGACCCCGGTCAGGCCTTGGGCGCCTTGGCCCAGGCGGTGGCGCAGGCTGAAGGCGGCGCTGTGGTGCAGGACCGCGTCTCGGCCCTGGTTCAGACGGCCGACGGCTGGTCGATCGAACTGGGCCGACGCAGCCTGTCCGCCGCCGCGGTCGTGCTGGCGACGGGAGTCGAGGCGGCGATAGAGGGCGCCCCGGAGGCGACGCGGCGGCTGGTCGACGGCGTTCAGCCCATTCGCGGTCAGATCGGCGTGACCGGCGAGACTCTGGCGGATCATGTGGTGCGCGGTCCCGGCGCCTATGTGGCGCCGATGGCCGGCGGAACTGTGATCGGCGCGACGATGGAGCCGGGGCGTCGCGACGCCGCGCCGGACTGGACCGTGGGCGAAAGGCTGAGCCAGGCCGCCTGGCGCGTTCTGGGTCGCACGCCTGCGCCGCTGGACATCGACTGGCGTGTCGGGGTGCGTGGCGCTTCGGCAGACGGCCTGCCCATGGCGGGGCCGGCGCCGGACGGCAGGGCCCTGTTTTTGGCCCTGGCCCCCCGCCGAAACGGCTGGCTGCTGGGGCCGATGGTGGGGGCCGTCGTCGCCGATGCGATCGAGGGGCGAACGCCGCAAGCCTACGCCCACGCCCTCGATCCTCGGCGATTTCAGGCCGAAACCTAGTCCTCCATTGCGAAGCGGACGGTGAAGTTCACCGTCGCCCCATCCACCGGACGGCCGTCGACCGTGCGAGGGTTCATCCGGAAGGCGCGCGTCAGGCTGAGAGCCGCCCGACCGAAGCCTTGGCCGTTCGGAGTCTCGCCGGCGACGCGGCAGGCGGTCAGGCCGCCGTCGATGCGAACCAGGCAGGACAGGGTGGCCGCGCCCGAAACGCCGTCTTCGGCGGCCCGGCTGGGATAGGCCCGCGCCATCTGGGCGGACGAGGGACGGCTGGCCCAACTGGGGTTGTTGATGACGGAGACGGCGCGGACGGGGGTTTCGACCGTCGCGGTTCCGCCCTCGACCCCGCTGGGCGCCGTGCTGATGACAGGCAGGCCCGGTGAAGCCGTGACCGCCGACGGCTCGGGCGGGGTCAAGGCCACGGTCTCGACATCGGCCGGCGCAGGGTTGCGGGGCGGGTGGAGGGGCGTCGGCGGCGCTGCGACCTTCTGGACCGGTTCTGGCTCAGGCTTGCGCTCCGGCGGCGCCAGGCTGACGGTCACATGCGGCAGTTCGTCGATCACCGGCTCCGGCTTCAATTCGAACCGCTGGGTGTAGAGCGCCACGCCTATGCCGACATGGACCAGGATCGAAACCCCGATGGCGGCCGGCATCCAGCGCGGCATCGGTTTCTTGCGTTCCCCATAGTCGATGGGGTTGACGGCGCCGGGGCCTCCGGCGGCGCGGATCATCATATCGACACTCCCTCGTTCACCGCCCCCGCAGCGCCCGTAACCGAAAGTGAGCGCCCAGGTTGTGGCGGGATTGCGGCGGTGTTTCAGCGGTCGACGAAGGTCGAAAGCTTGACCTTACGGTTAAAGCCGGTCTTAACGATTAAGGGTTGGTTAACCATGTTCGACGAGGCTCCGCCTGTTATGGGCATCCGAGCGATTCCATCTTCGGGCGGCGTTGAGGCGGCGATTCAGCGCGCGTCCCAGGCGGTGGGCGTCGATTACGACTTCCTGGTCAAGACCGCCCGACGCGAGAGCGCGCTCAATCCTTCGGCCAAGGCGCCGACCTCATCGGCGGCGGGTCTCTTCCAATTCATCGAACAGACCTGGTTGGCCACCGTCAAACAGCACGGCGCCCAGCATGGGTACGGCCAGTACGCGGATCTGATCCACCGCGGCGCCGACGGGCGCTGGCGGGTCGAGGGTTCGGCCCGCAATGTGGTTCTGGACCTGCGGTTCGATCCGCATGCGGCCTCGACCATGGCGGCGGAGCTGACGGCGTCGAACGCCGCCTATCTGCGGGGCCGCACCGGCAAGGAGCCGGGCGCGGGCGACCTCTATGCGGCCCATTTTCTGGGACCGGCGGGTGCGGCCAGTCTGATGACGGCCATGGACCGCAACCCGGGCGGCAGCGCGGCGGCCCTGTTTCCCGAAGCGGCCCGCGCCAACCGCAGCATCTTCTACAAGGATGGGCGGCCGGCCACCGTGGCCGAAGTCTACGCCAATCTGCAACGCACGGCCGGGACCGGGGCGCCGGCGGCGGGCGTCGGCGATGAGCGGCCCGTGGCGCCGGAACTCAGCGACCGGGACCAGATGCTGGCGGCCCGCCTGGATCGCTTGAAGCAGGATCAGGGGCTCTTGGCCCTGTTGCTGGGGCAGGACGGATCGGCCGGCGGCGGCTTCGGCGGCGCCTTCTCGCCGGACGACGCCCAGGGCGCCTAAACAGGTTTTGCGCGGGCGGAAATTCTGCCGAAACGCCCCGATGGTAAACTGGGCGTTAAGCATGGCAGGATGATCGTATCGGGGACGCCCGATTCCCGAACGAGCCATCCATGACCGCCTATCGCGCCCGACTGACCGAGACGGATATCCAGCGCCTGATCAAGGCGACGGAGGACGACGACCGGGCGGAGGCGGCCTATAAGCTGTGCCGCAGCATGGATCGCGCCGATCTGGACGAACGGGACCGCGAAGCCGCCCAGAAGATTCTGCGCCTCCTGGCCAACGATGCAGCCGAACTGGTCCGGCGGGCCATGGCTGTGACCTTGAAGGCGTCGGATCTGCTTCCGATCGACGTGGCGCGTCGGCTCGCGGCCGATATCGACAGCATCGCCCTGCCGGTGATCAGCGCTTCTCCGGTCTTCAGCGACGAGGATCTTATTGAAATCGTCCGCGCCGGTTCGCCTGTGCGCCAGGTCGCGGTCGCCGGCCGGCCGCGCGTGTCGCGCGACGTCGCGGGCGTGCTGGCGGATGTCGGTTGCGAACAGGCCGTGAGAATGCTGGCGGCCAATGACAACGCCGATCTGTCGGAACAGGCCCTGGGCGTGATCGTGGACCGGTTCGCCGCCTCGCCCGAGGTGGTTACCGCTGTCGCCTATCGCCAGGTTCTGCCGCTGCATGTGACCGAGCGGCTGATCGCCCTGGCCAGCGAGACGGTGCGAGAGCATCTGGTCGCCCGGCATGCGGTGGCGCCCGAGACGGCGATCCGTCTGGCCCAGTATGCGCGCGAACGGGCGACCGTCGATCTGGTCGATCAGGCGGCTTCCAGTGCGGACATCGGCGCCTTCATGGCCCAGTTGAACCTTCGCAAGTCGCTCAACGCCTCCCTGCTGCTGCGCGCCCTGGCGCGCGGCCAGATGACGATGTTCGAACATGGTCTGGCGGAACTGGCCAATACGCCGCATCAGCGCGCCTGGCTGATGATCCATGACGCAGGTCCCCTGGGCTTGAAGGCGATCTATGACCGGGCCGGTCTGCCGCCGCGCCTGTTTCAGGCGTTCCGCGCCGGGGTGGACACCTGGCGGGCCCTGTCCTCCGAGGGGGCGGACACCTCCAGCGACCTGTTCCGCCAGCGCATGCTGGAGCGTTTCCTGACGCAGCGACCGAACGTGCTGCGTGAGGATCTGGCCTATCTCATGGAAAGGTTGGACCAGCCCCAGAGCCGCGGGTCGGCGGCGGCCGCCAGCGCCGCCTGACCGACGGCGCCCGGCTCAGGCCCCACTCGGTTCAGGCCGCGCGGTATTCGGCGACCTTGGCTTCCAGGGTCTCGGCCAGGGTGCGGCCGACAGGATGTTCGTCTGTCTTGATCTGGTCGCGCACCACGGCGCGGATGGCGTCGATATGGGCGTCAAGAAGCGTGGTCGGCGCCTGCATCCGCTTGCCGGCGTCGTCCAGCATCTTGCACAGCGATCCGGCGATGCGCGTGACCAGCGGATATTCATAGGTGGTGCCCAAACCCTTCAGGTCATGGGCGCGGAAATAGAGGTTTTCGGCCGTCTCGGGCGTATAGCCCTCTTCGCGAATCCGGGCCTGGGCGGCGTCCAGCTTGACGATCTCGTCCTTCAGCCACTGATCGAACTGAGCCGCCATGGCCTTCAGGGCTTCTTCGGCCCGCGCAACGGCGTCGGCGTTGATGCCGAAACCGCCGCCGACCTTCATGCGAAGGGCGTTGGGCGGACGAATGACGTGCGAAGGATCGCTCATGACGGGCTCCCGGAAGTTTGCGCGCACCCTAAGCGGCCGCTCTTAAGAAGCCGTGTAGGGGGCGCCCGTCAGTTGGTGAACTGTTCCGTCATCACCCGTTCGTCGAAGGATCGACCGGCGTCGAACAGCATGGTCAGGGCGACGTCGCGCCGCTCGCGCACCTCGACGCTGGCGACGCGCCGAACCTCGAAATTGTCGGCCGTGGCCGAAACGGGCCTCTTGTCCGGTTCAAGCACGTCGAAGCGCACCCGAGCCTCGTGGGACAAAAGAGCGCCCCGCCAACGCCGGGGCCGGAAGGCGCTGATCGGCGTCAGCGCCAGGATGCGTGCGTCCAGCGGAATGATCGGCCCGTGGGCGGACAGATTGTAGGCGGTCGATCCAGCCGGCGTCGCCACCAGACAGCCGTCGCAGGACAGCTCCTCCAACCGAACCTTGCCGTCCACCGTGATCTTCAGCTTGGCGCTCTGTCGCGTCTGACGCAGCAGGGACACCTCATTGATGGCCAGGCCCGTATGCACCTCGCCCGCCTCGGTCCAGGCGTCCATCTGCAGCGGATGGATGACCGTGCGTTCGGCGGCGACGATTCGGGCGATCAGATCGTCCTCGTCATAGTCGTTCATCAGAAAGCCGACCGAGCCCCGGTTCATGCCGTAGACGGGCGTCCGGCGGCGCAGATTGCCGTGCAGGGTCTCCAGCATCTGGCCGTCGCCGCCCAGGGCGACGATGACGTCCGCCTGTTCTTGCGGCACGGCGCCGTAGCGGGCGATCAGAGCCTGACGCGCGGCCTGGGCCTCTGGACGGTCGCTGGCGACGAAGGCCAGGGCGGGAACGGGCGGGATCTGGGTCACGGCCGAACGAGAGCCCTAGCTTGACCGCGAAGTCAAACGATCGCGGTGCGCTCCATTATCTGGCGAAAGGCGCGGGCGGCCGAACGGCTGTTCATCGGCGTCGCGCTCCATGCGCCCCCGCCGGGCCGTCCGTCGGTCAGTTTGCGGACTTCCGACAGCACATTGGCGAAGACCGCTCGATCCAGTCCGACTGCGGTGCAGGCCAGATAAAGCGGCTCCGCAGTAGACGAGTGGATGGCGGAGCGCACCTGAGCCGGCGTGAATCCTCCCAGTTGCACCAGGGCCTGTTCGAACAGGCTCAGACGCTGTTCGCGCAAGGCTCGGATCAATATGCCGGGCCGAAGTTGCCCGGCCGCCTGAAGCTTGTCGACCAGACGTTTTTCCATCTCTTGCCGCTCGCGATCGGCGTTGCGGCCGGTGGGTTGCAACGGCCGCCAAGTGGGGGAATGCACCGCCTTGGCCGCCGCCTCCCGCACCGCCGCGTTCAGGCGGGCGTCGTCGATCTTGAACCGCTCGCCGATGGACTGCCGCAGGGCCTGTCCGACCCATTGGTACAGATCATGGGCGAGATCTGCGTTCAGGCGGGGGTGACGGGTCAGGGGCGCGCGAAGACCGGCGATACGCCGGGAATGTTCGATCAGACGACGCATGGCCGCATCGCTGATGTCGGCGGTCCGGTTCGACGCCAGGGCCGTCATGGTCACGGGATCGGCCTGATCCACGATCGCCTCTACGACCCCATGAGACAGGTGCGGCCGCCGCGCCACGGCGATCTGATGCTCCAGCGTGGTCTCCAGCAGGATCCGGATCAGGTCCGCGTCCTGCAACAGGGGGCTGGCGGCGATGACCGGCGCCGCGATCTCGATCTCGTCCAGCGCCAGCATGTTGATCAGAGCCGGCGGGGCCCAATCCGCTGCGGCGAGGCGTTCGGACAGCAGGCGGCGAATATCCCGCTCGGCCTGGGCGGCCAGGGTCAGGAAGATTTCCGCCAGGGCGGGCGCCAGGGCGGTGTTCGGTGGCGCGGCTTCGCACAGGGCGACCACGCCCAGCAATAGTCGCCGACGGTCGTCCGGCGCCTTGCTGCGCGCCAGGTCGATCAAATCCAAAGCGGGGTCGCGCGCGGGCGACGGCGATCTGAGCTGGGCGACAGCGGACAAGGCGGCGGCTCCGACGCGGGAAGGTACCGCTTGCAACTGTGACGCCTGGTCATGAAGACGCGGTTAATGAAATCTGAAGTGCGGCGGTTAATGCGCGTGTCGTTCGGGCTCGACTTGACGGACGCAGGCTGCGGAGGGACGGTTGGGCAAGGCCCGTCAGAGGCCCGCCCTAGGATAGGAGACCCCCATGGCCGACGACGCCGTCCTCAGTCTGAAATCTCGCGTCTCCGAGGCGGAATGGCGCACCCGGGTGGAGTTGGCCGCCCTCTATCGGCTGGTCGCCCTCCACGGTTGGGACGACATGATCTTCACCCACATTTCGGCGCGCGTTCCGGGGGCGGAGCATCATTTCCTGATCAATCCCTACGGCTACTATTTCGACGAGATCACCGCCTCATCCCTGGTGAAGGTCGATCTGGACGGCAACATCGTTCAGGAGACCGCCGACTTCATCAATCCGGCGGGCTTCACCATCCATTCCGCAGTCCATGCGGCGCGGGAAGACGCAAAGTTCGTGATCCATCTCCATACGGTGAACGGGGTCGGGGTGGCGGCCCAGCAAGGCGGTTTGTTGCCGATCAGCCAAAACGCCTGTTTACTACAGCATCAGGTTGCGTATCATGGATACGAGGGGTTGGCCCTGAACCATGACGAGCGCGAACGTCTGGTCGCCGATCTGGGGGACAAGCCGCTGATGCTGTTGAGAAATCATGGCACGCTCGCGGTCGGGGAAACGGCGGCTCAGGCATGGATCGGCATCTTCTTCCTGGAAAGAGCCTGCGCCCAGCAGGTCGCCGCCCTGTCGGCGGGGCCGGATCAAGTCTTGATCGCGCCCGATCAGGCCCAGGCGGAGACCAAGACGCAGGGCCGGGGGATCGGCTTCGTCGCCGCCCTGGCCTGGCCCGGGGCGCTGCGGCAGCTGGATCGCAAGTCGCCCGGCTACGACGCCTGACCGCAGCGGCGGCGGGTCTGGCGCTCGCCTGGCCTGCCTTGGCGCAGGCGGGAGCCTGGAACCCGCCGAAGGGCCAGGGGCAGGCGATCATCAAGTATGAAAACCAGCGGGGCGATACGGGCTTCGATCCTTCAGGTGAGGAGGTTCCCCTGCCGGCCCAGCGCCGTGATGCGGCCCTGGGCCTGTTCGCCGAATATGGAGTAGGCGACGCCCTGGCGATTCGGTTGAAGGCGGATTGGCAGGACGGAGAAGACGCCTTCGTCGATTATCAGGGGCGCGGCCCGGTGGAAATCGGCGCTTCTTGGCAGGTTTGGCGAGACGACGGCGGCGCCGTCTCCGTCTACGGCGGCTACGCCTGGGCGGGGGAGGGGCGCAATGCGGGCTATGCGGCGCCGGGAATCGGCGAACATGATTGGGAGGCGCGGGTGTCGGCGGCGCGGTCCCTGGGCGAAATGGGCGGGCGATGGGGGATGGACCAGTCCTTCGTCGAACTTCAGGTCGCGCGTCGCCTCCGCGACGATCTGCCCAATGAGACCCGGATCGACGCCACCATCGGGGCGCGGTTCGACGCACGATGGCTGATCCTGGGGCAAGCCTTCGCAGGCGCGGCGGACGGCGGCGCGCGCTGGCTGTCGCTCGAAGGTTCCCTCGTCAGGGATTTCGGCGACTGGAGTCTTCAGGCCGGCTGGCGGCAGACTGTCGCGGGCCGCGAGGCGGCCGTGGTTCATGGACCGGTTGTGGCGATCTGGCGCAGGTTTTGACGAAAACCGCGCGACGGAATTCGCCGTAAGTCACGTTACGGATAGGTAAGGTTGCGCGCCCGAGAGAAGACGCTAAGCGTGCACGTCCTCTGAATTGAAAGTCTGTTGCGTGATCAAACGCCACTTCTTCCTCGTCGCCGCAGCGATCCTGCTGGGGCTGATGGTTCTCGCCGCCGTGCTGAAGCTGGCCTTCGCTGAAGACGAGGGGGCGGGCGGCCCCGGCGGCGGCGGTCGTCGCGGCGGCCAGCAGGTGTCCGAGGCGGTCGTCGCGCAGAAGCCCTTCTCCGACCAGATCCGCGTCCTGGGCGTGGCGCGCGGCCAGAGGTCGGTGAACATCACCTCCTCCACGACCGAACTGATCACGCGGGTCCTGTTCACGGACGGCCAGAGAGTCTCGGCCGGGGCGCCCCTGGTCGAACTTCAGGCCCGCGAAGAGGATGCAGCCATCATCGAGGCGCGCGCCAATGTCGCCCAGGCGCAACGCGAATACGATCGCTACAAGGCCCTGGCGGACCGCGGGGTCGCCCCTCAGGTCTTGCTGGAACAGGCCGAAACCGCCCTGGAGACGGCGCAGGCGTCCCTGCAGGCGGCTCAGGCCCGACGCGGCGACCGGGTGATCCGCGCCCCCTTCGCCGGGACCCTGGGCCTGACCACGGTGACGCCCGGCACCCTGGTCAATCCGGGCGCCGTGATTGCGACCCTGGACGATGTCTCGACCATTCGCGTCGATTTTCCTCTGCCCGAACGGTACCTGAACCTGCTGCGGCCGGGGACGCCGATCACCGCGACCGCTGACGCCTATGGCGACGCGCCGTTCCAGGGCCGGATCGCCCTGATCGACACCCGCGTCAATGAGACGACCCGCGCGGCCACTGCCCGGGCCGAATTCCCCAATCCCGGCGGCCGCATTCGCCCAGGCATGCTGCTGAGGGTCTCGGTCCAACAGGGACAGCGGCAGTCCGCCGCAGTTCCCGAGGCCGCCGTTCAATATGAGGGCTCGGGCGCCTTCGTCTATCGGATTGCCCCCGGCGCCGAAGGTTCGACCGCCCAGAGGGTCGAGGTCGAGACTGGGGCCGTCGAGAACGGTTTTGTCGAAATCCTGTCCGGCCTGGAGGTCGGCGATCGGATCATCGGTTCGGGTCTGAACCGCATTCAGCCGGGCGCCGCCGTCAGCGTCGCCGGCGCGCGTCGTCAGGCCGCCGCCAAATGATGCTCTCTGATGTCTCGGTGCGGCGGCCCGTATTCGCGGCCGTCGCAGCCATCGTCCTGTGCGTGATCGGCCTTGCGGCCTTCTTCTTCCTGCCGGTTCGCGAACTGCCGGACGTGGATCCCCCGATCGTCTCGATCAACACCAGCTACGCCGGGGCTTCGGCCGAGGTGATCGAGAGCCGGATCACCGAGCCGATCGAACAGCAGATCGCCGGGATCCAGGGTGTCGAACGGATCAACTCGACCAGTCGGGACGGCCGGTCGAACGTCAACATCGAGTTCTCCCTGGACCGCAATATCGACGATGCGGCCAATGACGTGCGCGACCGGGTCAGCCGGGTGGTCGGCGCCCTGCCGGATCAGGCGGATCCGCCGGAGGTGGCCAAGGCCGATTCCGACAGCCAGCCGATCATCATCGTCTTCCTGCGCTCGACCACGATGAATCGGCTGCAGCTGACCGACTACGCCGACCGCTATCTGGTGGACCGGATGGCGACCGTGCCCGGCGTGGCCCAGGTCAACATCTATGGCGAGCAGCGCTATTCGATGCGGATATGGCTGGACCCCGCCGCCCTGGCCGCGCGCGGTCTCACCGTCACCGACGTCGAGACCGCCCTGACCAGCCAGAACGTCGAACTGCCCGCCGGGTCGCTGGAGTCGACCGCCAAGAACTACACCGTGCGCGTGGCCCGCAACTACGCCCTGCCGGAAGACTTCCGCCAGCTGCCGATCGGAACGCGCGGCTCGGCCTCCACCTCCGCCTCGGTCGCCACGGGAACCGGCAGCGGCTCGTCGGCCATCATTCAGGGCCAGCCGACCTATGTCACCCGTCTGGGCGACGTCGCGCGTGTGGAAGAGGCGCCGGAAGAGGACCGGCGCCTTTTCCGCGGCAACAGCATGGATCAGATCGGCCTGGCCGTGACCCGTCAGGCCCAGTCGAACGACCTGGCCATTTCCGACGGCGTGCGCAAGATGATCGACGAGATCCGACCCAGCCTGCCGCCCGGCGTAACGCTGGAGATCGGTTCGGACAATTCGGTCTTCACCTCTCACGCCATCGACGAGGTCTGGATCACCATCGGCATCTCCATGGCCCTGGTGGCCCTGGTCAACTTCATCTTCCTGGGCAGTCTGCGTGCGGCCCTGATCCCGTCCATCGTGGCCCCCATCTGTCTGCTGGCGACCTTCATCGTCCTGGCGCCCCTGGGCTTCTCGCTGAACCTTCTGACCCTGCTGGCCCTGGTGCTGGCGATCGGCCTGGTCGTGGACGACGCCATTGTGGTGGTCGAGAACATCCAGCGGCGGCTGGACCACGGCGAGCCGCCGCTGGTCGCGGCCGAACGCGGCGCGCGCCAGGTCTTCTTCGCCGTTGTGGCGACGACGGTGGTGCTGCTGTCCGTCTTCGCCCCCCTGCTGTTCCTGCCCGGCTATGTCGGGCGGCTGTTCGTCGAACTGGCGGCGGCGATTGCGGCCGCCGTGGCCTTCTCGGCCTTCCTGGCCTTGAGCCTGTCGCCGATGCTGGCCTCCAAGATCCTCAAGCCGGCCGAAGGCGGCGGCTGGCTGGCGCGCCGGGTCGACTGGGGCATGGACCGGCTGAAGACCTCATACGGCCGTTCGCTGGAGATGCTGCTGGGGCGGCGCGCGGCGGTGATCGGCGTCGGCGTCCTGATCGCCCTGGTCGCGGCCGGGGCGGCCGGCATCTTTCTGGCCCTGCCCAACGAGCTGGTGCCGGATGAAGACCGGGGCCGCGTCTCGGTCCGCGTCGCCGGGCCGGAAGGGGCGGGCTTCGACTACACGCGAAAGATCATGATGGGTCTGGAGCCCCTGCTGGCCGACTATAAGGCCAGCGGCGAGGCCGATTCCTATCTGATCTCGGCGCCGGGGTTCGGCGGCGGCAGTTTCAACTCCGGCAATGGGGTGCTGGTCCTGTCGGACTGGTCCAAGCGCGAGCGGTCGGCGGCCGAGATCGCCCAGGAGTTGAACCGCAAGCTGCGCGGCCAGACGGACGCTCAGGTCAACGCCTCGACGCCGGGCGCCTTCCAGCGCGGCGGCGGCAATTCCAACTCCATCGAATTGATCGCCACCGGCACCGACTATCAGCAGATCTACAACTGGCTTCAGCCCCTGTTGGCCGCGGCCCAGAACAATCCGGGCTTCTCGCGGCCGCGCCTGAACTATGAGCCCAACTCGCCGCGCCTGCTGGTGGACGTCGATCCGCAGAAGGCGGCGGCCCTGGGCGTGTCCTCGCAATCGATCGGCCGCACCCTGGAGACCATGTTCGGCTCACGCCGGGCCACCACCTATATCAAGGGCGGCCAGGAGTATGACGTCATCCTGCAAACGGAACGTCAGAACCGGCGTGAAGTCTCTGACCTGGAAGCGCTTTATGTGCCGACCGGTTCTGGGCAGCTGGTGCCGCTGGCGGCGGTGGTGACGACCCAGACCTCGGGCGACACGCCCGATCGCCGCCGGCTGGATCGCCAGCGGGCCATCACCCTCCAGGCCGATCTGAACCCCGGCACGACGATCGACGATGCGGTTCAGTTCCTGCGGGCCGAAGCCGCCAAACAGCCCCAGGGCGGGGTGGTGGTCCAGTGGGGCGGGGCCGCGCGCGATCAGCAAGAGGCGGGCGGCGCCGTCCTGGCCGCCTTCGGCCTGGCGCTTCTGCTGGTCTTCCTGGTTCTGGCGGCCCAGTTCGAAAGCTGGATCACCCCGGCGGTGATCATGCTGACCGTGCCCCTGGCGGCGGCGGGCGGTCTGTTCGGCCTGTTGATGGCCGGGTCCAGTCTGAACATCTACAGCCAGATCGGCCTGATCATCCTGATCGGGGTGGCGGCCAAGAACGGCATTCTGATCGTGGAATTCGCCAATCAGCTGCGCGATCAGGGCCGGTCGATCCGGGAGGCGATCATCGAATCCTCCTCCCTGCGCCTGCGCCCCATCATCATGACCTCCATCGCCACCGCCTTCGGCGCCCTGCCCTTGGTGCTGTGGCAGGGGGCGGGAGCCGGCAGCCGTCAGACGATCGGCGTCGTCATCTTCACCGGCGCCATCTTCGCCACCGTCCTGACCCTGTTCGTCGTGCCGGTGATCTACGGCCTACTGGCTCGCTTCACCAAGTCGCCCGAATGGACCGCTCGCAAGATCGAGGAGTGGGAGGCTCAGGAACTGCGTGAGGGCGGACCCAAGCCGATCGCCGAAGGCTGACGCCTCAGGAGGCGGGCGGCGTCGAGGCCGCAGGGCGGTAGCCCGTCTCCACCTTCAGGAAGGCGATGACGTCGCGCCGGTCCTTGGCGTCGGGCAGGCCGGCGAAGGTCATCTTGTTGCCGGGCAGGAAGCCGCGCGGATTCTGCAGCCAGCGGTCCAGCGCCTGGGCGTCCCAGACGAAATCGGCCGTCCGCAGGGTGTTGGAATAGTTGTAGCGCGGCCGCTCCCCCGCCTTGCGCCCGAACACGCCGTACAGATTCGGCCCCGCCATGTCCGGCCCGTCCCGGCCGATGGTGTGGCAGGCGCGGCAACGCGCGAAGACGCGACGTCCATTGTCCAGGTCTCCCGTATTGTAAGGGGCGGGAAGGGCGGCGAGCAGATCGGCCTTCTCCGTCTCCGTCAGGGCGGGCGGGGCCTTGGATTGAGGCGCACCGCCCTGATCTCCGTTCGGACCGCAGGCCGTGAGCGTCAAAACAAGGGGGACGGCGGCGAGGGTGAGGTGACGCATCGCAGGCTCCGATTTTGCAGCAGGTTAGGCCGCCGGATAGGGCAAATGTCCAGCGCGGCAATTGGTCAAGGTGTCCCGCTGGACGGACGGGGGGCGCACCTGATAATCACTGTCAAAGAAGATGCGCGACCCCTGGTGCGGTCGCCCGCCCGTGTGAGCCTAGATTTGACCGATACGATAAAGCTGAGCCAAGCCCGACGCGGCGACCGCGGCGTCATTGTCCAGGTGGGCGGCCATTGTCACCATAAGGAGCATGAGGTCGAGTTGGAGCGCCGCCTGCTCGAACTGGGCTTCGTCGAGGGCGCCGAGGTCGAGCTGCTGCACGAAGGCCTGTTCGGGCGCGACCCGATCGCGCTGAAGGTGGACGACATGCGCGTGGCCCTACGTCGGCGTGAGGCCGCCAGCCTGATCATCCGCCGGGTCGCCGCCTGATGGACATGGCCCTTAAGACCGCCCGCGTCGCCTTGGTCGGCAATCCGAACAGCGGCAAGACCGCCTTGTTCAACGCCCTCACCGGCGCGCACCAGAAGGTCGCCAACTACGCCGGCGTCACGGTTGAGCGGAAGGAGGGGCTGATCCGAGCCGCCTCCGGCCGGACGATGTCGGTGCTGGACCTGCCGGGCACCTACTCGCTGCGGGCCCGCAGCCCCGATGAGGAAGTGACCCGCGACGCCGTCCTTGGCCGTCTTGCCGGAGAGACCCCGCCGGATGTGGTGGTCTGCGTCGCCGACGCCACCAATCTGCGTCTGGTTCTGCGCCTGATCCTGGAGTTGAGGGCCGTCGGCCGGCCCATGGTCCTGGCGCTGAACATGTACGACATCGCCCAGCGCCAGGGGCTGCGCATCGACCTGGAGGCCCTGTCCGCCGAGCTGGGCGTGCCGATCATCACCACGGTGGCCACCCGCAAGCGCGGGATCGAAGACCTGATCGCGGCTGTCGAGGCGAAGGTCGAGGCGGCGGCGGTCGAGGATGAAAACCGGTGGAGCAGCCCGGATTCCGCCGCCCTGCGCCATGCGGCCCGCGAGGCCGAGCGGATCATGAAGGCTTGCGTGCGCCCGCCCGAGCGGCCCGACACCCTGACCGGGAAGATCGACTCGGTTCTGCTGCACCCGGTCGCGGGGATGGCGATCCTGTTCGTCCTCCTCTTTGTGATGTTCCAGGCCGTCTTCAGCTGGGCGGCGCCCCTGATGGACGGCATCGAGGGCGGAATCGGCTGGATCGGCGGCCTGGTCGCGGCCCTCATCCCTGACCAGGGCGCGGGCGGACTGATCCAGAGCCTGATCGTCGATGGGATCATATCCGGCGTCGGCAGCGTGCTGGTCTTCCTGCCGCAGATCCTGATCCTGTTCCTGTTCATCATCGCCCTGGAAGACTTCGGCTATATGGCCCGCGCGGCCTTTTTGATGGACAAGATCATGGGCGGCGCCGGCCTGCACGGGCGGGCCTTCATCCCCCTCTTGAGCAGTTTCGCCTGCGCCATACCCGGCATCATGGCCGCGCGGGTGATCGACTCGCGCCGCGACCGGCTGACCACCATACTGGTCGCGCCCCTGATGACCTGCTCGGCCCGGATTCCCGTCTATACGCTGATCATCGCGGCCTTCATTCCCAGCCGGACCGTCTGGGGCGTCGTCAATCTGCAGGGACTGGTGATGTTCGGCCTCTACGCCGCAGGGATCGTCAGCGCCCTGATCGTGTCGCTTCTGATCCGCAAGGTGTTCTGGCGCGGCGCGGTCGAGCCCTTCATGATGGAGCTGCCCACCTATCGGTTGCCGGACCCCAAGAGCGTCGCCTTCAACCTTTGGCTACGCGCAAAGATCTTCATCAATCGCGCAGGCCGGATCATCTTGCCGCTGGTCATTCTGCTGTGGGTTCTGGCGACCTTCCCCTATCCGCCCGAGAACGCGACCCTGCCGGCCATCGACTATTCGTTCGCCGGCATGATCGGCCGGGCGCTGGAGCCGATCTTCGCCCCCATCGGCTTCAACTGGCAGATGGTCATCGCCCTGATCCCCGGCATGGCGGCGCGTGAAGTGGCGGTCGCGGCGCTCGGCACCACCTACGCCATCGCCGATGCGGAGAATGCGACCGGCCTTCTGGCCTCGACCCTGTCGGCCCAGTGGTCCCTGGCGACGGCCCTGTCCTTCCTGGCCTGGTACATCTTCGCGCCCCAGTGCGTCGCCACCCTGGGTGTGGTCAAGCGCGAAACCAACTCGACCAAATGGACCTGGATCATGATCGGCTACATGTTCGGACTGGCCTATCTGGCCTCCTTCGTGACCTATCATGTGGCGGTGGCCCTCGGAGGCGGCTAAGCGGGGGTGGTTCTTCACCGTCCGGACCCAGAGATGAGCCCTGTCCTCGCCGCCGTCGTCCTGGGCCTTCTAGGTCTGATCATCGGCAGTTTCCTGGCGGCCGTCAGCGTCCGCCTGCCGCGTGACGAGGACATCGTGCTCGCCCGGTCGCGGTGCATGGGGTGCGACCGGGTTCTGCGGCCGTGGGAACTCGTCCCCCTGTTCAGTTGGGCCGTGTTGCGCGCCCGCTGCGCCCGGTGCGCCGCGCCCATTTCCCCACGCTATCCTTTGATCGAGCTGGCGGCGGCCGCAATCGGCGTATGGACGGGTCTCTGGGCCGGCCTCGACGGCGGATCGATCCTGATGACGGCGGCGACCGCGATCCTGGGATGGCAGCTGCTGCTGATCGCGATCGTCGACGGCGAGAACTTCTGGCTTCCCGACATCCTGACCTGGCCGCTGGCGGCGACGGGACTGATCGCGGCGGCGCTGTCGGGATGGGACCAGGCGATCGCCCATCTGATCGGCGCGATCGTCGGGTTCGGGGGGCTGTGGCTGGTCGCCTGGCTGTACAAGCGGGTCCGGGGTCGAGACGGGCTGGGGGGCGGCGATCCCTTCCTCTTTGCGGGCGCCGGGGCCTGGGTCGGATGGATCGGCCTGCCCAGCGTTCTTCTCTGGGCCTCGGCGGCGGGCCTCAGCCTGGTGTTCGGCCTGCTGGTGGTGCGCCGCTCGGTCCGCGCGACGGACAAGCTGCCCTTCGGCGTCTTTCTGGCCGTCGGCATCTGGCTGACCTGGCTTTATGGGCCTCTAGGCCTCTAAACTATGGACGCGGGCTGGATTCCCCGACCTTCCAACCACGAGGCGTTGGCTCGAATTTATAGGGGTGACAATGGCCGATTTCCTGCGGCTTCAATCCGCAGGCGGATGTCAAAGCAATGAAGACGGCAGAGTGGGCGATCAGAAGAACCGATTCGGCCTGGCCCGTCGCGAGACAGCAGTTTGCGGCATCAACCACCCTGTCGCGAAAATCGGTAAAGGTTTCGGCCTTGGGGATCGGATAGCCTCTTAGCCATGCCGTTACGAAGTCGTCGGCCGGATCATGCTCAAACATTCCCTCCTTGATGCCTAGGCAAGCCTCGCGAAGGTTCGGTACCGGCACTAGGCGGATGGACGTCTTCGCGGCGACGATTTCCGCTGTGCGCGCAGCGCGTGACAGAGGTGAATGATAGATTGTGTCGATCCCCAAGGAGGACACTCGTTCTGCCGCTACCTCGGCTTGCCGTATTCCCAGCGCGTTTAGGGGTTGATCCTTTTGGCCGACGCAAATGCCGTCGCGGTTCCAGTCCGTCTGGCCATGGCGCATGTAGTGGAAGGCGATGTGATGGAGCGCCAAGATTGACTCCGAGGCCGTAGTTAGGAGCGGGCACCTAGATTAGCGGCCGGTGGTCAGTTTGACGATGATGATCGCCGCCGTGTCCAGAATGGCCTCGGGCGTGTCGGCGCGGCGCAGCAGGTCGAAGCTGGCGGCGGTGGATTCGGCGATGGAGGCGATCTGGTAGGAGGCCAGTCGGGGATTGTAATCCTTGGGATGGAGGCCCGCCGCATGGGCCTGGGCCACCCGCCGTTCGATCGCCAGATGCAGGCGGCGCAGGCGGCGCACGCGGCTTTCGACAAAGGCCGCCTCGCCGTTGTCGGCCAACATATGCTCGACCCTCAAAACCTGCCCATGATCGCGCCAGACCGCCATCACGTCCAGAATGAAGGCGCGGCCGATGGCGAAGGCCCTGTCGCCGGGCCAGTCCGTCTGGAAATGCGCGGCCAAACCCTGGAAATCGGCCGCCGCCGCTTCACACAGGGCTAGAACCGGTTCCTCGACCGACTTGAAATAGGTGTAGAAGTTCGAGGGCGAGACGCCGGCGGCTGAAGCCACGTCCGCCACGCGAATCTCGCCGTAGTGACGGGCGTTAAGCAGCGTCCGCGTGGCGTCCAACAGGGCCTGACGGGTCCGGCCGCCCCGCGCACCGATCTTGTGCCCCAGCTTGTTGGTCGTGTCGCCCATATCCCCGATGGTCGAAAAGAGGTGCTATGCGGCGGCGGCCCCGAAGGCGGCGCCGACCGTGACGACACGGCCCGCATAATCGATACGGCGCAGCCTAGCCGACCGACTCGCAAAAGGCCAATGCCGGGAAGGTTTCGACCTCAGTCAAACGGCAGGATGAAGACGCCGTCGTATCCGGCGCCGGCGTCCTGGCGGGGCAGGGCCACGAATTCCCGCCCGGCGCTGGACAGGACCTCCCGCACCAGTTGATCGAAGGCGGCGGCGTCATCCCGTTCAGACTTCAAGATGGCGAAGCCCTCTTCAGTCGGTTCGACCCGGTACCCCGCGCCCTGCTTCAACTCTGTGAGCGAAAAACCCATCGAACGCGCGGCTCCTCTATCCAGGATGCCTTCGCACAACCCTGATGCGTCGTAAACAACATGGGTTGGTTCGATACGGAAGAAGGGCCGTCCGACGGACGGCCCTTCGATGATCCCGAACAGAGATCCTTGAAAGGTGGATCAGCTGCGGACGGGCGCGCGCACGCCGGCTTCCGCTCGCGCCTCATCGGTCTTCAAGGCGGCGAGGAAGGGCATGATCTGCCAAAGGGCGGACAGGCCGACCAGCACATAGACGATGCGGGACAGGGCCGAGCCGTCGCCGAAGAGGGCGGCGACCAGATCGAAGTCGAAGGCGCCGACCAGACCCCAGTTGAGGCCGCCGACGATGACGAGGAGGAGGGTGACGAGGTTGAGGATTTTCATGAGCTTTCTCCGTGATTGTAAGGAAAGAAGCTTCGACCGGTCAGGCCGTTCCATCCTCGCCCTGTCCGCGTCGCCTCTGGCGGAAACCGGACAGACCGCAACCCTTGCGGTCGTCATTGTCCATTTGCCGACACGGGGCAACGCGGCCGCGCGGCGCCCATTGAGGCGGGGACGCCGACTTTGAGGCGGTCCGGGATTTTTGCGCTTGCCGCCCTTCGACCCCACACCCCTCGTTCAGAACATAGAGAGCCTGTTTCGCCGGCTCCGCCTCGTGGCCGTTCTCGGCGGAGCGGCCGTTCTGGCGACCCTGTCCGCCCTGGCGATCCTGCGTTAATCGAGCGGCGGCAGAGGATCGTCCGACGGGCCGGCCGCCACCCGGACTTCATAGATCGGCGGTCCCGTGTCTTGGAACAGGACGAGCGTGAACACCGTCTGGTGCACGCCTTTCAGCGCATGGTCGCGGATCAGATCGCCCACAGCCAGCAACGCTTCGCATCGGGCCGCGTTGTCATCCCCAGCCATAAGCTGAAGACGCTCCTCCATGCCGGCGACGCCGATTTCCAGGCGGTAATTCGTCATGGAGCCTATACGCGAGAGGCGGGGCTTGGATGTCGTTTAGCTCCATTTGTTCAATGCTGGACGTTCTCGTCCAGAAGTTCGAACGTCGTGACGATCTGTCGCCGGCTCAGAGGCGGGCCATTCTTCGACTGCCCGTCGAGCGTCTCCAGGCGAGCGCCGGGGAAACGATCGTGCGCGAGGAGCGGCGTCAAACCTCGAGCCTGCTGCTGCTGTCCGGTTACGCCGGACGGGTCGCCTTTGTTGGGGATGGCGGGCGGCAGTTCACCCAGATCGGCCTGCCCGGCGACTTTCTGGACCTGCACAGCCTGGTCATGAAGCGGATGGAAAACGGCGTCATGGCCATTTCCGACTGCGAATTAGCGGCCATCCCCCATTCCGCTCTTCGCCGACTGACCGCGCGCGATCCCCATCTGGCGCGAATGTTCTGGCTGGAAACGGTGGTGGATGCGGCCATCCACAGGGTCTGGCTGGTCGGTATGGGACGTCAGGACGCCCAGGCGCGCATGGCCCACTTCTTCTGCGAGATATTCACCCGGCTGGAGCCGGTGGGGCGAACCGCCGAAGGGAGCTTCGACTTTCCCCTTAACCAGAATGATCTGGCCGATGTTCTGGGCCTGTCGTCCGTTCATGTGAACCGAACCCTGATGGCGCTGAGGGCGGCCGATCTCCTCGACGTGCGCGACGGCCGCGCCGTCATCAAGGATTGGGACGGCCTGAGCCGCGTCGCAGAGTTCGACCCCCAATATCTGCGTCTCTGGAAGGAGGCGGTTTGAGCCTCAGGCGCCCGAGCCCGGCTCCGCCATCTTGCGATGCCTTTCGGCCAGGACGGTCTGGGGGGTGATCGCCGCCATCGCCGCCTGGACCTTGTTGCCGAGACCCGCCACCACGTCGCCGTCGCCTCGCTTCATCGCCGCATAGCCCGCCTTTGCGACATCCTCCGGGTTGGCCTTGTCGCCCTGGGCGACCTTGGTGTCCATCATGTCGGCGCGCTCGAAGAATCGGGTGTCGGTCGGGCCGGGCATCAGGACGGTGACCGACACCCCTGAGTCCTTCAGCTCATTGCGAAGGGCCAGGGAGAAGCTGTCCACGAAGGCCTTCGAACCATTGTAAACAGCCTGAAAACTGCCCGGCATCAGGCCGGCGATCGAGCCGGTGAACAGGATGCGGCCTTGGCCGCGCGCCCGCATGGTTCTGCCGATCAGATGGACCAGACGCACCGTCCCGGTGATGTTGGTGTTGATTACATGAAGGATCTCATCGAACGGCTGGTCCAGAAAGGCCCGGCCCAACCCGTGACCGGCGTTGGCGGCCAGGGCGTCGATCGGGCGCTCGCCGATCAGCTCTCTCAAGGACTGCACCCCCTCTTCAGAGGCCAGGTCGACCTGAAGGGCCTCGACATGGGCGCCCAATCCCTCAAGCGCCTGCATCGCCTCAGCCAATGGGGTGTCGGCGGCGATGACCAGGTCGTAGCCGTCCTGGGCGAACAGCTTGGCCAAGGCGTAGCCGATGCCCGATGAGGCCCCGGTGACCACGGCCAGCGGCCGAACGGTTTCTGCAGCGGTTTGATCCAGGGCGTCGGTCATTGATGAACTCCGGCTTTTCAGCCTGACCAACTCACGCCTGGGCCCTGTGTTCCGTCCAAGACTCGACGGAACGAAGCCGGCGCCGCTCGGTTCACCACGTTCAGCCGATCGGAGCTAAGTCCATGTCTTATAGTGACGTTTCAACCGACGCCGACGTCGGATCGACCGCCTTCCTTGAAGAGGATCGGCAAGAGGGCGACCATGACTCTTCAAGTCTGCGTGCGGCCCTGATCAACCGGCCGAGGCAGGAACTCTATGACTACTGGCGGGAGTTTCGAAACCTGCCCAGCTTCATGGAGAATGTGAAGGCCGTCGAAATTCTGGACGGGCGTCGCTCGCAATGGACCATAGCCGGCCCCGCCGGCGCCGACTTCGACCTGGTCTGCGAAATCACCGAGGATCGCCCTGGCGAGCGGATCGCCTGGACCTCTTCCGAGGGCTCCGACGTCGATCACGAGGGCTGGGTCGATTTCAAGGACAACCCCTTCGGCCGCGGCACGGAGGTCCGGGTCTTCATCAGCTATGATCCGCCTGCGGGGGTGGTGGGCAAGGTGGTCGCCAAGGTGATGCAGCGCGAGCCGCGGGTTCAGGCCCGGCGCGAGCTTCGCCGCTTCAAACAGCTGATGGAGACGGGGGAGGTTTCGACCTCCAAGGCGCCCGAGGCGGCGCCCCGCGCCTCGCGCCACCTCTGATCCTTTTCCCTCGAACCAAGGAGCCCCAATGCGCGCCCTCACATGGCACGGAAAACACAATGTCCAGGTGGATACGGTCCCTGACCCCCAGATCGTCAATCCCAGGGACGCCATCATCAAGATCACGGCGACCGCCATCTGCGGCTCGGACCTGCACCTCTACGACAGCATGATCCCCGGCATGTCCAACGGAGACATCCTGGGACATGAGTTCATGGGGGAGGTGGTGGAGGTCGGCCGAGGCAACACCAGCCTGAAGAAGGGCGATCGCGTCGTTGTTCCCTTCGTCATCGCCTGCGGCCAGTGCTTCTTCTGCGAACGGTCGATGCCGGCCGCCTGCGACAACTCCAATCCCGCCGACAAGGCCGACGCCACCGAGATCGCCTACGGCCATTCCGTCGCGGGCCTGTTCGGCTATTCGCACCTGACCGGCGGCTTCGCCGGGGGACAGGCCGAATATGCGCGCGTGCCCTATTCCGACTACGGCCCGATCAAGATTCCCGACGGGATCGAAGACGAGATGGTTCTGTTTCTGTCAGACATCTATCCCACCGGCTGGATGGCGGCGGAGAACGCCCAGATCCAGCCCGGCGACACCGTCGCGGTCTGGGGCTGTGGACCGGTCGGTCTGTTCGCCATCAAGAGCGCGATCCTTCAGGGCGCCGGCCGGGTGATCGCCATTGACCGTCACCCGAACCGATTGGCCCTCGCCAAGGCCAATGGCGCGGAGGTGCTGAACTATCACGAAGTCAAGGTGCGCGAGGCCCTGATGGAGATGACGGCTGGCCTGGGCCCCGACAGCTGCATCGACGCCGTCGGCATGGAGAGCCACGGCTTCTCGCCAGACAATATCGTCGATGCGATCAAACAGGAGACCAGGCTGGGGACAGACCGACCCCACGTACTGCGCGAAACCATCATGGCGGTGCGCAAGGGCGGAACGGTGTCGGTTCCAGGCGTTTACGGCGGGGTGGCGGACAAATGGCCTGTAGGAGCTTTCATGGAGAAGGGGCTGACGCTGAAGACCGGCCAGACCCATGTTCAGCGCTATCTGCCGCAACTGCTGCAACTGGTGCTGGACGGCAAGATCGACACCACCGACCTGATCAGCCATCGCCTGCCGCTGGAACAGGCCCCTGAAGGCTACAAGAACTTCAAGGAAAACCAGAACGAATGGACCAAGGTGGTCCTGAAGCCGCACTGAGGCTTCAGCAGCCGCAGGCGAAGCGATGAAGGCGCGCGGGGTCGGTGACGATCATCCGACCCCGCGACAGCTTCAGCGCGCCGTCCCTCTCCAGGGCCTTAACGGCCGCATTGACGCTGGTGCGTTGGACGCCCATGGCCTGGGCCAGGATGGACTGGGTGGTGCGCAGTTCAGGGCCCGAAGTCTCGTACAGACGGCGAATCCAATTGGCCGTGCGGTGGGGCACCTGGTGGACGGCGTTGCAGGCCGCCTCGGCCTGCACCCGCGACAGACGGTCCAAGGCATGGCGGGCGAAAACGTGTTCGACCCAGGCCTGCCCCATCAGATCCGACAGATCGGCGGCCGGCGCCTCGATCCAGTGGGCGTCGATCAGAGGCAGAAAACGCACGGGATAGAAGGCGGAGGCCAACGAGGCTTCCCAACCGAACATCGCGCCTCGGCCATGAAGGCCGACGCAGGCCATGTTCTTGCGGTCGAAGGCCGCTAAGGCGCCGTCCAGCACAAAACCTACCGCCGCACGCCCTTCCAGGCTTTCCCCGGCGCGGCCGCTCCGCATCTGACCCTTCCGTCGGACCAGATCCTGGACCTCGTCCGGCATCAGCCGCAGCACCGGGTGATCCCTCACACCTTGCGGACGATGGTCTTCCGAAATCGGATCCCGCGAGGAGACCGCGAGGGCTGAAGCGGCGTCATACATGCACCCACCCTGCACGGCGCGTAAGGCCAAGGCATTCACATGGGTTAAGCAAGGGCGGCGATCACCGCGCCTTGTGCGTTTCTTTTTCCCGTTCGGACCGGACCGCCCGGCAAGGAGGTAGGGCGAACGCCGCCCAGCCTCGGATACGGGGGTCGAGGGGCGCGCGTTTCTTTCATTGGATCATCCGGCCGCCGTGTCTGAACCGAGCGGGGCATGGACGTCCCCGTGATCCGGCCGCGGAACCCGCCGCAGCGGCTGGCCTTTCCTTAGGAACAAGGAGCCGCACGATGACGATGAAGTTTTACCAGATAGACCTGGAGCAAGGCGGGGTGACGCGAACCGTGCGCGTTCCGTCCAAGACCGATGTCCAGGCGGCCGACGCGGCCGCGCCTCTGATGAAGGCGGGCGAGCGGATCATCGCCATTCGCCAGGTCGTCGATGACGGATTGCAGAAGGCTGACGCCCTGCCGCCGGTCTCCCAGGCGGAGTCGTTCGCCGAGATCACGCCGGGCGCGGCGGCAAAGGGGCCGCCTCCCACCAGCTGACGCCGCAGCCGGCGCCGGGTCGCGCTGAAGACTGACCTGGGTAAGCTGAGGCGTTGCGCTGAAGGAGGGTTGACGGCATTGTCGGGCGGCAGACGAGTGAACCATGGCCGACCAAACAACAAACATCGACGACGCCTCTCCGCAGTTGGGGCGAGACGATTTAGTGACGATGGTTCAGGCGGTTGTCGGCTAAGGTGTCCGAGACGACGACATCGGTGAACGTCGCCCAGCGCCTGACGCCTATGGAGGCGGCCTGTCTGCGCCGTGTGCGCGACGGTCTTCAGTCGAAGGAAATCGCGCTCGAATTGGGCCGCTCCGCCAAGACCATAGACAAGCATATCGAGAACGCCTGTCGCAAACTGGGCGTCAGCAGCCGCCGGCAAGCGGCGCGCCTCTATTTCGAACCTCTACGGGACGATTCCGTAGGGGCGTCATTCCCCCTGCCCACCGCTCCCGACGCCGTCTCTGATGACGGTCGGAAAGGAGGCTTGGATGCCGCACTCGGGATGTCATCTGCCGCCCGTCACATGGGAGGAGCTGGAGGCGATCTTCGAGGATTTGGCGGCGACGAACGAGGAACGCGAGACGGCTCTGCGGTTGCTGGATCTGACACGGACCCTTCAGCCCTATCTCTCGCCGCTCGATTTGATGCGCGAGATACTCTGCATCGCGCTCGTTCTCCCCAGCGAGAACGATCGGCCGCCAAGACGGCCCGCGTTGCCGAGCGAGTTCGTGAACTGGCGATGATCCCGATCTTCGCCGCCGTCGCACTCGCCGTTCTCGCCGCCATCCTCGGAGGCAGCGTGCAGCTTCAGCTCGCTGTGCAAGCGCTCGATCGTCTGCTGTCCGGCCGCTAGGTCTCTCTTTCCGCTGATCAACAGTTGATGCGGCGCCGACAGCTCGGCGTCGGGGAGCGGACAATGCAAAGACTTGAAATCGCGCAAACGATCGCGAACGCCCTGTTTCGGGCGGAGGACCAGGCCGACCAAGGTCTGATGGCGGCGAGCGCCCTCGTCAGCCTGATGGCGGAGACGCGGCTGGATCATCGCCTTTCGGCCGTCTTGGCCGCTCAGGCCGTTTCGGAGACCACCGAGGCCATTCGGGCTTTCGGCGAAGCGCGAGCCCGTCTGGTGGCGGCCCATGCGGCGCTGGAACAGGCCGCGCCGGCGCTCATTGGGCGCGAGACGCGACTGATGGGGCCGCTGACAGGCAAGCCCGAAACCGACCAGCCCAGGACCGCTCGTCTTCGGGCCGCCGCCTGATGGTGACGCTGGACTTGCAAGGTCGGACGGCGCGCGCCACGAAGACCTATGCAATCGCTACACACGCCGCTGCAAATCGGTCTGACCGTCGCCATGGCGGTCTGCCTTCTCGTCGCCCTCTGGAAGGGCGACGGGTCGGCGCGGCTGGCGGCCTTGGGCATGGTGGCGGGGTCGGTGCTCAGCGCCTTGGTGCAGGATCGCGCCAACCCCGACGCCGCCCAGTGGCTGATCATGGGGGTGGACGCGGCCTATCTGGGGCTGTTGGCGGCGATCGCTTGGCGCAGGCCCGCGCGCTGGCTGGTCTGGGCGGCGGCGTTCCAACTCGCCCAGGCGGTGACGCATCTCAGCTTCGCGCTCAATCCGGAGATTCTCGGCCGGGCCTATATCAGCACCTCCTATGTGCTGTTCGCGGGTCTGCTCGCCGCCCTGTTCGCAGGGCTTCTGCGATCGGAGGCCGCCCATGAGCATGACGGCCGAACCGATCGATGCGACTGACCGCTATGTAGGCGACCGCCTGTCGGAGCTTCGCAAGGACATGGGGCTGAACCTCGCCGAGCTGGCGCGGACCAGTGCGATTTCGATTGCGGAGCTGTCGGCCATCGAGGCGGGCAGGGGGAAGGTTTACAGCGCCACCCTCTGGCGTCTTTGCCGCGCCCTCCACGCCGACCTGGAAGACGTCCTTCCGCCCCGCGACCTCACGGTCAGCGGTCGCGCCTGAAGGCGTCGGACAAGTCCTGATGGAGCAGGGCGACGATGGTGGGTGATCACAGGTTCGAACTGTGGACCCGCTGATTAAGAGAACCTGATGTGTGGTCCTCCGCACCCCGCAGAATCAGCGAAGGGGTGCGATGCAGTGTATTGATATAATTGATTATTTTCGTGCGCGATCGTGGGCTATCGTAGATTTACGGGTTGAAACGCTGCTGACCGGCGGCGTGAATCTCACCGTTTTTCTCACCGTTTTTCTGCACCGTTTTTCGCCCGAAAAAGTCAGCAAATGTCGAACCTGCGTCTAAGCCTCACCGACAAGAACCTGATCGGACTGCCGCTCGCTCACGACCGGCCCTACATCGCCCGCGACACCGACCTGGGCGGTTTCTTCGTGGTCATCGGCAAGGCGTCCAAGACCTTCACCATCCAGGCCGACCTGCATCGCGACGACGGCACGCGCACCAGCATCCGGATGGCCGTCGGGGAGGTCGGCGAGATCAACTCCCGCGACGCCCGCATCAAGGCCAAGGCGCTCATTGGCCAGATCGGCAAGGGAGAAGATCCGCGTCCGCCACGGGTGAAGAGGGTGAAGCCGGGATCTGTCGACGCCAGCGGCGTCGTCATCACCTCGCCCGACGGCGTGCCGACCCTGGGCGAGGCGTGGCAGCGCTTCAAGATCTCCCACCTTGAGCGCAAGAAGCGGGCCAGCGGCACCTTGCGCAGCTACACCGACCACATGGAGCGGCTGTTCGCCGACTGGCTCGATCGCCCCCTGTCAGAGTTCGGCGACAAGCCGATCCTGATCGCCGACCGGCACGACATGATCACCAAGGCGAACGGGCCTGCCATCGCCAACGGGGCGATGCGCAGCTTCCGTGCCGTCTATCGGCATGCCCGAAAGACCTGTCGAAAGCTGCCGGCCGAAAACCCTGTCAGCGCGGTGGACTGGAATCCGGAACATCGCAGGGACACCGCCATGGGCGTCGGAGATCTTCCGGCCTGGTTCGAGCAACTGGCGCTGATCCAGAATCCGATCCGTCGGGAGTTCCACCTGTTCCTCCTCCTGTCTGGTTCGCGTCCGGAGGTGATGAAGAAGGTCCGGATCGAGGATCTGGATTTGAAGGAGCGGGTCCTGCACCTGAAGAAGCCGAAGGGCGGGGAGGCCAAGGCGTTCGACATTCCGCTCTCGCGCGCGATGATGGAGTGCATCTTCCGCCTGCGCCGGATCGGGCCGATCATCTATCCGGAGAGCGGCCGGACCTTCCTCTTCCCGAGCGACGCGCCCTGCGGCCATCTGGTGGAGCACAAGGAGAACCGGGCGGTCCTCAGCCACTGGGGCAACGACCTTCGCCAGACCTATCGGACCATCGGTCAGGCCGCGGAGGTGTCCGAGGTGGATATGCACCTGCTCATGAACCACTCTCTTCCGGGCGTGAACGCCGGCTACATCACCCGCTCCAAGCTGATGCGCGACCACCTGCGCAAGCAGCAGGAAAAGCTGTCGCAGTTCATCCTGGGATCTTCGGTCGGTCGCGGGCGGAAGCCGAGCGCCGAACTCAGCCGGTGGCTCAACAGCACCAGCCGGATGCTGGTGGACGACCTCATGGGAGACCACCCGGATACGGCGCGCCTGAAGTCTGGATCTCGCGCGGCGCTCCGAAAGCTCGAGGTGCAGGCCGCGCGGGTGGCGGTGCACGCTCTGCCGTCTGTGCTGATCGACGCGCCCAGCCGCAGGCCCGCTGCAAGTCGGGCAGGGGCTGAGCGCGTCGGTCCTTAGCGACGCCCAGCCTATCGGGCGGCCTCCGCCACCGCATGGCTGTCTTCAAGCATCTGGAAGCGGCTCACCAACTGGTCGGTGAAGCCGAAGATCAGCACGAACGGAGAGACGATCACCTTGCCGGTCCGTTTAACCCTTGTGCGGAGCGCCCCGACAACGACCGCGCGGCCCTCATTGGCCAGGATGTCCTCGACATCGAACGCCAGGGGTTCGGTCAGGTCGCGCAGATCGTGGATGAAGGCGATCATCGCCTCACGACCGGCTCCCCGACCGACCCAGGGGAAGGCCCCGGACTGCCCCGGTATCTCCAGCGAAAGGTCCGGCGCGAACACGGTCGCAAGCGCCTCCGGCGGACGTCCGCCGCCCAGCCCCTCAAGAAAGGTCTGAACCGTGGACAGGTTGTGTTGAACGCTCATGCCGTCTCTCAGATCTGGGCCGCGCCGCCATCGGCGAACAGCTCGCTGCCGTTGACGAAGCTGCTCTCGTCAGAGGCGAGGAACAGGGCGGCAGCGGCGATCTCCTCAGGCCGGCCAGTGCGTCCCAGCGGCGTACCCGCCTCGAACGACTTCATGAGGGCGCTGTGCGCCGCGTCAGTTTCGCTCAGTCCGCGCAGACCAGGCGTATCCGTGCTGCCCGGGACGAGCACATTCACCCGAATCCGACGATCGGCGAGATCGAGCACCCAGTTGCGAGCGAAACTGCGAACGGCGGCCTTGCTGGCGGCATAGACGCTGAACGCCGGCGAGCCCGTAACGGCAGAGGTCGATCCCGTCAGGATCACCGAGGCTCCGTCGCGAAGCAGGGGCAGAGCCTTCTGGACCGTGAACAGCGTGCCCTTCACGTTCGTGGAGAAGGTGCGGTCGAAGGCGTCTTCCGTGACATCCTGCAGGGATTGAAACTCGCCGCCGCCGGCATTGGCGAAGAGGACGTCGATGCGTCCCGCTTCCTCGACGACGATCTTGTAGAGCCGGTCGAGATCCGAAGGGTTCGAGACGTCGCCCTGGATCCCGCGCGCGGTTCCGCCGACCTCGGCTACCGCATCGTCCAGGTCGCTCTGCCGGCGGCCCGTCATGAATACGCGGGCGCCTTCACGCGCGAACAGTTTGGCGGACGCCCGACCGATGCCGCTGTTCGCGCCCGTCACGACCGCGACCTTGCCTTCTAGCCTGCCCATGCTCTTGCTCCTTTGCTGTGGGAGCACGCCATATGGCCACCAATTACCTTCAAGGTAGAACTGACCTAAAGGTAAGTGTAAGATTGTCCGATGAACCCGGTCCCAGAATGCGGTCTCGACGTCTCCCTCTCGGTCATGGGCGGAAAGTGGAAGCCTCTGATCCTCTATCACCTCCGCTCGGGGCCCCGGCGTTTCGGCGACCTGAAGCGGCTGGTCGCCGGCATCAGCGAGAAGGTGCTGATCCAGCAGCTACGGGACCTGATGGCGACCGGGGTTTTGGTCCGGCGGGACTACCAACAGGTGCCCCCCAAGGTGGACTATCTCCTCACGCCCTTCGGCATGTCCCTGGTGGAAGCCCTGCTCCCGCTCTGCGACTGGGGCTCGCTCCATCGCGCGCGGATCGAGGCGCTCGAGGCCCCTCCGGAAGGTCACGCGTCGAAGAAGCTGCAAGGCATGTCCGGCCCCAGATAAGCCAGGGGGTGGCCCGGCCCCAGAACATACTCCGGCCAGTCGGCGGCGAGGGCGTTCGCGCTCTCGGTTGTGATGGGATGACCCCGTCTCACATTGTTCCTCGCCGCCAGGAGCCAGCGGTCCACGATCCCGATCACCGCCTCCGCGCCGAGCACCGCCGGTATCGTCAGGCGCAGGGTATCGCCTGTGCCGAGGACGATGTGCACGAGACGGTCATGATCCGCCCGGGTGCTCTCCAGAAGGCTCCGGTACTCGAAGACCCGACGGTCTCCTCCCATGAAGACCACGTCGTACAATCGCCCGGTCGCGCCATCGATGGATGCGGCGTCCTCCGCCCAGGGACGACGCAACGCGCTGATCAGGACATTCACCGGCTCGGACTTGTCCACGAAACCGATGCGCGCCCAACGGCCCGGTTCGATTTCGCCCCAGGGAAGCGGATCGTAGCCGATGAACCGGCGCGTGACCGGGTCGCGTTCCGGCGGCAGCACCGGCAGGCTGTCGTTGTAACTCGTGCAGAACCTCCAGAAGCCCTGGTCGAGATCCCGGAGGAATTGCAAAAGGCGCGGGTGGTCGTCCGCGTGGCCTGTCCGGAAGTGAGCGATCCTGTGGCGGATCTGCTCGACCTCCTTCAGCTTGGCGTCCCAGAGGATCTTCGGCGGCAGATACGGGGCGAAGCAGTCCCAGTGTTCATCGATCAAGCCGGTCATCTGCCCCAGAGACGCGTAGCTCAGGGCGTTCATCTCCGGCGTCGGCATGTGCTTCAGGAACTTGTCCGCCTCGTAGGAGCGCGTGCTCGACTTCAAGGACGCCCGACAACCGTCGCCGAGCTTGGCCCGCAACTCGACATAGACGATCGACCGGAGCCAGGTCTCGAACTGCCAGAGGCGCGCGTAGATGCGCAGCGCGCGCTCGGGGACCTCGCGGGCTTCTTCCAGAAGGGTCGGTGAGGGGTCTGGCATCGGTCGCCTCGGTTCAGGGCTGGAGTGCGCGAGAGGGCCGCAGGGCAGGAGGGTTCGCAGGAGGCGTCGCCGGTCGTTCAAGCTCGCTTTCAGCCCACGCGAAGGGCTCGGCCAGGATCATGGGATGACCGCGCTCGAGGTCACCGAGATTTCGCCGAAGGTTCCGTCCGTCCGGTCGAAACGGGTCGTGGCCCGGAAATACGCGCGCTGCACGCGCTCCATCCGGGTTTCGCCACCTTCTGTCTCGATGTTGATGAAATGGGCCTCGAGCGCCTCGGCATGAGCCTCGGCGAAGGCGGACGGCATTTCCAGAATCCAGACGTAGGACTGGAGGCGAAGGAAGAACGCGATCTCCAGCGATCCATCCGAGCCCTCCCTTGCGGTGATCAGTTCCAGATCTTCCGCCCCCTCCATGTCCTCGATCTCGAACCCCGAAAGGCCAGGGAAGAGATCGGCCGGAACCTGCGCAGCGCCGAGGAAGGCGTAGACGTGATCGAGCGGGAGACCCTCCAGCCAGTCGATCACGGCCTCGGTGGCGAGGGATTCAAGTTCGCCACCGTGCTCGTCCATGAACGCCATGCGCTCGTCGGCCGTGAGCTGGCGGCGACCGTCATCCGGAAAGGCGTCCGGAGCCGAAACCGTGAGAAGGCGCGCCTCGTCCTGGCTGAAGTGGACCGTGATCTCGCCCCAGGGATTGCGCTCGACATCGCCCTTGATCCGGACGACCTGCCAACTCTGCGCGCCAAGGAGGGTGATTGTCGGCTGAAGCGACAGGCGGGGCGTCGGTCCCTTTACCCGAAGTCCCAAGGCGTCCCAGATCAGGGTCATGTAGGACGGCCCACCCTCCAGCGACGACGAAACGATGCCGACCAGATTGCCGTCGACGTCCACAACGGCGCCGCCGCTCATTCCGCCGATCGTTTCCATATCGACCTCGAAACAGGCGGCCGACATGCGGTCGCCGCGGCCGGTCGGGAAGGCCTGGGTGACGAGGCCCGATGAGATCATTGGACTGACACGAGCCGCGCTTCCGCTGATGTCCTGATGGCGGAAGCCGATGGCCCAGAGCCGATCTCCGATCAGTGGCAGACCAACCTTCAAGGGCGCGAGCCCCAGCGGGCGTTCCTCCATGGGGTCGGAGTTCAGGGTACAACTCACCAGTGACAGGTCGGACGTCACCATGCGATGGGGATCGAACGCGCTCGGCCTGGACCCGGCGCTAATATCCAGCGGCAACCAGGCGCGAGCGCCTTCGGGCAGGAAGGTCATGAACACCGGGCTGGCTCCGGCGGCTCGAAACTCATCGAGCACATGGGTCGCGGTTATGACGAGGCCAGGCCCGACCATCACGCCGCTTCCCAGCACGACCGGCCCCTCCGCGGTGAACCGGACCACGGCGACGAAAGCGTCCCCCGCCTGGTGAAGGGAGGCGAGGGAGCCGATCCCGTCGTCGTCCGTGAAGATCGGCGTCGACCAGGACAGCTTGAGGTCGGCGAGACGCGGGCTCGCCTCGGTGATGCGGACAGTGTGAGACATCAGGCGGCGACGTCGGCCGATCGTGATCGCCGGCCGCCCGGCCCTGACTGAAGATTTCCGCGGATGATCGACGTCATGGTCAGCCCCCGACGCGAGCGCGCCAGCCCTGGAACTCTCTCACGCGTTCGGGGGTCACAGGCGTCTTTCGATTCCGAAGAGACCGGAACGTCCGGTCCATGTCGTTGACGACCTCCGCCTCCGCCGCGGTCAGGGCGTTGTCACGAACGAGGAGGGGGGTGATCTCCTCGTAGGTGTAGCGCGGAATGGAGTTGTATTTGCGGCGGATGCGGCCGTCGGCGATGCCGCCAATCCTGTCCTCCACAATGTCTTTCACCTCGAACCAGATCTCGCTTACGGCCTCCCAGTTGCGAACTTCGTCGATCTCCTCGGGCTCGGCTGCGACCGGTTCCGGCGGGCGCTCCTCGCTCAGCTTCTGGAGATCGGCGATCCGACGATTGGCGATCTCGAGCTCCTCCTGGATCGTGTCGAGTTCACCCAGCTTCTCGCGCAGGCCGCCGATCTCCCGATTGAGCGATTGCAGCCGCTCCGAAGCCTCGGTGATGTGGCCGAGGTAGGTTGGCAGGTCCTTCGCCGTTTTCAGGGCCTCGAACGCCGCGCTCATCTGGCTGATGCTCAGCTTCCAGATCACCGGATAGAGGAGGATGATCGCCAGCAGGACCATGACCACGTTCGAAAGCGGCCCGGCCCAATGCTCCGAGAAGGTTTGGAAGGTCATGGCGGACTCCGGACGCCGAGCGGGCAGAGGAACGGTTGCAACTCACGCGATTATCGAGATTCGCGCGTGTATTGCCACGCTTGTGATGGACATCGGCCTGCGAGCCCCTGGGGGTCAGGTCCGGCGATCTTTCGGCCCTGGGGCCTGCATCCTTTCGCGGGCTGAAAGCGGAGGCGGGACGATCTTGCCGCTAAACCAAGGCGCCGCCGAGGAACGCGCGCGACGACCTAGTGGATCGAGGTGAGGGTCTCGCCCTGCGGTGTTATGACGAGGCTTTCGATCATGGCGTCAATCTCCGCGTGGAGCTCGCTGATATCCAGGCCCTCGAACCGCGTCTGAGCGGCCTCGCGCCAGGCGATCCTCAGCAGGTCACGGGCCGCCTCAGGATCGAGATCGTCCAGATAGATCAGGCCGCGTTCCGCCAGGAGCCTTCGCGCGACCTCTCCGGCCCGCTCAGCCAGATCCTCATAGAGGGCCGTCTCCTCTGCGGTGATCTCGTCGGCCACGGCGATCCTTTCGGGACGGCGAATGGGGGACGGGTCTGGAACTTCTGCGTGGAAGCCCGGGGTTTCAGGACCGGTCGCCGCCGACGTCTGGGACGTCCCCCGGCTCAAGGTCGGTCCCTATCGATCCGGAACCCGTCCCCGCCAGATTACAGGGTGGAACGGAGGTGGCAACGCCGCCCCGACTTCAAACGCCCCTCTCACGCCCAGACGGCGCGGAGGCGGTCGGTCAACGCCTCGCGCCGGGCGGCGTCCAGACGATCGAGGTTCAACTGCTTCCAGCGCACCGCCGGCAGGTCGGCCACGCCGGCCAGTCCGATCGCCTCCCAGTCGGGCTCGCCGCGCTTGAACCCGATCAGGAAGGCGCGGTGCGCCTCCGGCATGGCGTCGACGATGTCCAGGACCAGGCTGTCGCGGGCCGCGAGGAGGTCTTCCAGCGCCACGGGCGCATCCGTCATCCCGTCGAACGCCTCGGTGAATTCGCGCTCGATGTCCTTGGGATTGGGTCGCAGAAGCTCGGCCAGGGGTCGCCCGTGGCTGATGAGATAGACGAGAAAGGCCTGACGCAGGGCGTCGTCGATCCCTTCGGTCGCCAAAAGGTCGCGGATGTCGAACAGGTCGCGCGGGTGTTGCCGGTCCAGAGCCGCCATGATCTTGCCCGCGTAGAGATCGGCTTGCGAGACCATCTGGACCTCGGCGTACCCATACCGGTCTTCCACCAGGGGAGAGACGGGGCGCAGGACGGGAGCGAAGACCGCGCCGCGGAGCACGGGCGTGACCTCGATCTTGATCTGGGCGTCGTCGGCGGCGACGACCAGTTTCTGAACCGTCCCCTCCTTGCTGACGGTTTCCGCGACGCGGCTGTCCGGAATCCGGTCACGGATCATCGCCGCCAGTCGTTTCAGCGCGGCGTCAATCGCCGCCAGCGAGGTCGCGCGGTCTTCGACCGGCAGATAGGTCAGGTCGATATCGACCGAGAGCCGGGGCATGTTCCGGACAAACAGATTGATGGCGGTCCCACCCTTCAGCGCGAACGCCTGTTCGGTTTCGAGCAGGGGGATGACCCGCACCAGCAGGCGAACCTGCCGGTCGTAGATCTCACCGTACGGCATCGAGCGTCTCCGGCACGGTGATATGATAGGTCGGGTCCAGGCGTCCGCCGCGCACCAGCATCCGGTTGCCGCTGCCCAACCCTATGGGCGCGCGGTCCAGCCGCTTCAGCCAGGCGTGCCCGTGGCGGTCGGCGAAGAAGAAGAACAGGCGTTTCACCTTCACGCTCTTGCAGTCCTCAAGCAGCAACTGCAGCCGTCGCGGGCTGAGATTGGTCAGCCCCTCGAAGACCTTGTCGACGGCTTCGAACCCCTCGTGGTCGGGCAACTCGTCCAGCAGTTCAAGGACGGCGCGCTCCGGGGTCGAGAGGCGCAACGGGTGTTCCCAGTGCCCGAGTCTCTGGTCGGTGACGCCCGCCGACCCCCAGGCCCGGGGGCTGTCCGGCGCGGTCGGTTCAACGCCGCGCAGGGAGAAGTATTTCCAGTGCTCGAACAGCCTGGCAGGGGTGTGCTGGCGGAACTCGACATCGAGCGGGAGATCGTTGAGCCAGGTCGGCAGCTTGATCGGGCCGGACAGGTGGACCGTCCGGGTCTCGCGCCGGAGGTAGTGGCCGAGGCCCTGCATCTCCAGGGCGGTTCGGCCGCACAGCACGACCTGATAATCGAGCAGGGTCTGCAACGACAGGACCACCACCTCCCAGGTGAGGGGGCCGCGCGGGCGACGGTAGGCCCGGCGCGCCGGCTGTTCGAGGCGGCCCTGGGCGACGTATTTGGCGCGCAGGGAGTTGTAGTAGCCGTGCTCGTTCATCCACGCGGAATCGACGACCAGACCCTCTGGCAGCATCCGTTCCAGCTTGTTTAGCTTTCCGAGCATTTGAGCACTTATGGTGCACAAACTGGGGGTTTGTCAAATATCTAGTTTGAAGAAGCTCGGATATGAGCACTATAGGTGATCAAAACAGGATTTTGATGAACTGGGCGCTCAAGTCGAACCGGTTTACGGACCGGTCGAGATGTGTGCCTGTCACGACGGTGGACTACTCGAAGCGGTCGGCGGGTTCACGATCCCATTCCGCTCGATGCCTGATCCGCTTGTCGAGGTAGATGAGCATGTCCGCAGCCCACGCACGGACGCGGGGGTTCGGATGGTTCAGGACGGCCTGCACCATCGGGCGACGTCGTAAGAACCGCGAGCCCCACTTCCCGCTTGAGCTGCCGGAGTCGAACCGGTTGCCGAGGCTTTCGAGTGTGTCGTCCGTTGCGGCGTCCAGAAGCGCGAGCGCCAACGGCGTCCATTCGAACGCGCCCTCCGGACCCTTGCTGAAATAGGACCCCATGTCCGCGAGAACGGGGCCTCGCACGACCGGATCCTCGTTCAGCCACGCTTTCATGATGTCATCCGGTACGCCGTTGAAGGCGTTCCTCGTCGGCTGATCGTCGTCGTCGTGTTCTGTCAGCAGCGACCGGAGCACATAGCGCCGCTCATCCTGCAAGGCCGGCAGGAGAGTATCCAGGGCGAGCTTCGGGTGAAGACGGAACAGAACCTTCGTCAGTTTGACGGGCATGCCGCGGCCCCAGCCCCGTCGATCGTTACCCAGCTCCACAATACGACCGAGAAGGTTCGTCGCGACCTCCACGCCTTCAGGTCCAGCCAGTGATCGCTCTGCGATCTTGCCGGCCCGTCGATCCCAATAGCCGTTGACGTCGTCGGCGCGCGCCAGCTCCGCCCGCAACAGCGCCTTGCGACCGACCAGGCGCAGGGGCGGTTCCCACTCGGCTTGGTCGTCCCGGTGGCTCAGAAGATGGAGCGCTTGCTCGATCTCGTCGGCTTCGATCAGGGCGTCGATCAGTTCACCCACGCGTTCGACAGAAACGCTTTCGTCGAAGCGCACTGCATGGACCGCCCGGCGCTCCTCCGGCTGTGTCCGAGGGTCGCGCAGCAGGCTCAGAATGCGGCTGAGACCCCGATCATTCGTATCGCCGTCTGTCACGCAGAGAATGATCGCGAAGGGGCGTAAGGTCAGATCGACCATCGCCGCGTCGAGCAGAGCGTCAGCAAGCTCGGGCGCCTGCGCCCGAACGACGCCCAGATAGCCGGCGAAAACGCCCCAATTCGGCTTCTCGGTTCTGACTCCGTCCAGGAGACGGCGGAGGCGATCCCACCCCTGTTGAAAATCCGACGCGCCGGCCTCGGCCAACCCCTGGCCGAGATAACGGCCTTCATAGGCGGGATCACCGAGAACCCGCTGGACCACACCATCGTCGTCAATCGCGAGCCGGGCTGCCGCCAGAGCGCGCCGATGGGCTTCGGGCCAGTCGTCTCGCGACTGATCGGCATGATCAGGATTGCGCCAGTCATGCCATTCGAGACGCAGCCACACCTCTATCTCGTCGGCCAGCGTCGCGGGCCGCATCGCGCGCTCGAGGGCCTTCACGGGGCGGGGGCGCTTGCGTTTGCGTAGCCGCCAGAGGGCGTCACAGGTCGCAAACCAGCCCTTGGGCCAGAAGGTCCCGCCAGCGGCGTCCTGCATCGTTCGCACCGCGGCCGGGACCACCTCGCCGTAACCAGCCAGCGCCGGGTAGTGTTTGGCGATGAGGGACCGTCCCTTCTCATGGCGGTCGGGGTCGGAAAGCAAGGCTCTCGCCCGATCTAGGGCGTCCTCGAACCAGTCTCGCAACTCGGTTCGGGATTTCGGCCACCAGCCGCTGTCGCGGCGCTCGGCGCCGAACTCGACCTGGGGATCGGCCCCGGCGAACCTGGTTTCAAGAGCTGTATCGAGGGCGTCCAGACCCAGGTCCCGTATTTGCGGTTCAGTGGACGCGAGCCATTTGTCGATGACGGCGAACCGTTGCTGCGGGGTGGCGTGTGTGCCCGAGCGCTGGATATGGAACATCGGCAGGATCTTGTCCCGGACGCTCTCGTAGTGGCGCTGATCGGCGGTCTCGGTGCGGGCGAGAATGGCCAGCAGATCGACCGCGCGTTCGAAATGGACCGGATCGTAGGCGATGTTGACCAGGAGGCGTCGCAACTCGCCGCGGTGCGGATGCCAGCTCTCGAGCTTGCGGCCCGATGCAATCACCCGTTCCGCCAGATCAAGCGCCAGGATCGGCGCCAGCGGCGCCAGATGACGCGCCGCTCGCATCTCGTTCCCGTTGTCGTCCGACGGATCGGCGAAATGACCGCCGGGGGAGAGCAGGGTTTCGGCGATCTCGACCGCTGCCTTCACGCCCTGCAGCAGCCCGAGCCGGCGCGCGAAGGAGCGCTGCAGTCGGGGCGGGAAGGCCCCGAACGCCGCCATCAGGCGGCTCCGCGGCAGCTTGTCCAAGGCTTCGGCGGCCAGCCATGCCGAGATGGCAGGGGGAAGGATCGCCCGCTGCGCGCCGCGCTGCTGGGCCAGGCCACGGTCCAGCAGGTCGGCCATCTTCTCGTGGAACAGGACCTCGCTCACACCCGCGAGTTCGGCCAGGGCCACCGCCTCGGGCGCCTCTTCACCCTCGATCGAGAAGGCGTAGACCAACGACGCCGCGCGGGCGACGCGCCGCAGCTCCAGATCGGGATCGCGACGGTCCTTGAGGAAGAGCCGGTCCAGAAGTTCGCTGTTCTTAAGGCCGACGATACCCTTCGCGCCACGGGGCGCCAGGGCGATGGCAAGGGCGATCCGCGTATTGCCGCCGGCAAACTCCACCATCCGGATCCGCTCCGAATGCGTCAAAAACGGCGCTCGCTGCCGGAGCAGGGCGTCGATCAGATTTTCACCGGCATTTTGCAGGCGAACAACTTCTGTGTGGTCCGGTTGATGGTCGCCGACGTCGAAATCGATCGTCAGCAGACGAACCCGGCTCGTTGGGCGTTGGATGATCTCCACCAGTTCGCGGTGCCGGTTCGCTGGGCAGTTGTCGACGATCAGAATGGCGGCGACGCCGTCTTCGACGAGGGACTGGGCGAGGCGGACGGGCGACACGGCCTTCTCAAGGCCGGCGTCACCGTAAATCACCAATGACGGATCGAGCGCGCCGTTTCCGACGCGCGGATCGAACAGGGCCTGGGCGAACCGGGTCTTGCCCATTCCGGACAGTCCCGTCAGCCGCACGGCAGCGCGCGGGGGCGCCAGCGCTTCGCGCACAAGGCCGAGGCCGACGAGGATTCCGTGGAGGTGGTCGCCGTCGATCAGCGGGCGGCACAGACGGGCGGCCTCGTCGACGAGATACGGTTGATCATCCGCCTGGTCCCGCGCGGACCAGGGCCCCCAAGGCTCCCAACCGTCTACGGGGCGCTTGGCCTGATCGCGGAGCCAGGCCGCCACGCCGGCGTATCGGGCCGCCCAGACCGCAAGCTGTCCGCTGTCGTATAAGGAGACCTGATCGGCGTTCGCAGTGGGGACCTGTGCGATCATGGCGGCGGTCAGCTCACGCCGCCGCTTGTCGGTCAGGTCTTCCCGGCCGGAGGCGATGATGTAGACGCCGCCGCTGTCCAGCGCCGCGGCGATCGCCGGGCGGAGTGTCCCGCTAGGGCTCATCTCCTTCGTGATCTCGCCCACCGGCATCATCTGGGCCTTGACCTGGATCACGGCCGGCAGCCTCAACAGATCGCCCGCTGAAGCGCTCGCGCCGGCGACCCGGATGTCGACGCCTCCGTCCTTGGCGGCCGGATTGCCGCCCTTGGTGACGGACGAGGTCGGCAGCCCGAGGGTCTGGGCCTCCCGTCGGCACAAACGCCAGACCAGGTCCACCAACTGACCATCGTCCAGCCCTTGAACATCCTCAGCTGTCGGATCGAGAATCCACATAACGATACTCTATGCGCTCGGGCCCGACGTGCGACGCTCGAACCGCCGTTATCCTCTGATTTCTTGACGAGGTTCGCCACTTGAGGGGGCCACAAGGGGGTGCTGGGATGCCGCGCTTGCGGCGGCGTCTATATGACCTCCCCGAGGCATCGCGGTCGGAGCTATGCCGTCTCGCGGGAATCGGCGGGATACGATAGGCGGGACCGCCGGACCGCGACCGACCTCGCGCCCGGCGGCGGTCCGCGCCGACCCGCCGTCGGCCGGGCCGCACCCTTCACGGCGAGGACCCCCACGATGAAATCCCTGATCGCGCTCACGCTCTCGGCCGCCCTCCTGTCGGGCTGCGTCGGCATGACATCGACCCGCGATGCCGGCAACCTCAGGATCGCCAGCTGGAACATGGAGCATCTGGCGGAGCGGGACGGGGAGGGCTGCAGCCCGCGCACCGAGGCCGACTATGCCCGTCTGCGCGATCATGCCGCCGCTCTGGGCGCTGATGTGATCGCCTTCCAGGAAGTGCAGAGCAAGGCTGCCGCCGAACGGGTCTTCGATCCCGCCATCTATGATGTGGTGATGTCCGGCCGGCCGCCCAGCACCCGGAGCGGCGAATGCCGCGGACGGCCGGGCCTGTTCATCCAGAACCAGGCTGTCGGTTTCGCCATCCGCAAGGGCGTGCCCTGGACCCGCAACCCCGATCTGAGCGCCCTGGCCCTCGGCAATCCCGACCTGCGCTGGGGCGTGGACGTGACCGTGTCGCGCGGTCGGCCGGTGCGCTTGCTGGCGGTGCATCTGAAGTCCGGCTGCAACTCCGGCCGCGAGCCGACCGACCCGGACTGCCCGGTGCTGTTCGACCAGCTTCCGGTGCTGGAGGGGTGGACCGAAGCGCGGGCCCGGAACGGGGAGGCGTTCGTCGTCCTGGGCGACTGGAACCGCCGGCTCGCCAGCCGGGGCGACGCCTTCCTGGCCGACCTGAACGACGGCGATCCCGAGGGCTCGGTGCTGACCCTGACCTCGGGCGACCGGCCGGCGGGCTGCAAGGCCCGCTATCGCGAATACATCGACTTCATCGCAACGGGGGCCTCCGCCACCGCACGCCTCGAGCCGGGGTCGTTCGAGGAGTACCGTTATGGCGGCATCCCCGAAGCCGAACATCCGTCGGACCACTGCCCGATCTCGGTGCGTATCGAGGGCTAGGTCGGAGGCCTCAGTCCAGCTCGGGAAACTCGTCCTCGATCTGGCGGTTCAGCACCACCCGATCGTCACGGAAATAGCCCAACTCGTCGCGAACCCGCTGGCCGTGGGCGATCATCTCGGGCGACCAGGCCTGGGTGTCGGCGAAGGCGAGATCCTCCGATCCGCCGCGCGCATTCGCCTGTCCGAGCCCGATCGCGATGATCTTGCGCAAGCCCGGATCGGCGGCCTTGGCCGCCAGGATCCGCAGCTGCAGGGACTGGGCCCGCCGATACCGGTAGTCGCGTTCGGTCTCGTTCCGATCATACGGCTGGATCAAGGTCAGATAGGTCAGGTCCGGCGATGAGGACGGGATCAGGGTGGCCCCGCCCTGTCCCTCGATCCGCTCCACGATAATCATGGACAGCAGCCGTCGATTGAACCGGTCCTCAGCCGCCATGAGACGCAGGATCGGCTCGAGGTCGGGCATCGGAATCTCGTTTCCGAGCTCCAGATCCCGGGCGACGAAGCCCCGATACACGCGCTCGATCAGCCGATCCCAGAAGACGCTGATCCGGTCGCGACGCTGCCGTTCGACGTACTGGGGATGCTCTTGCAGGCCGGTCCAGAGCCCGGCCGCGACCGTCAGGGGCGCTCCATCCGCCGGGAAACGCCGATTGTTCAGAAGATAGCCCGCGAGCAGGTCGCTTTCGGACGGGGCGCTGGCGAGACCACCGCGTTCGACAAGCGCTTCCTTGGCCGTCAGATAGGCGATCAGGTCAGGCGCGGTTGACAGCTCGGACAACACATTGTCCAGCGTGATCTGGTCGAACACATGCACCCAGCCGCGGCACTCCTCGACCCGACCGGTCGCGAAGCGCTCGGCGTCTCCCACGACGGCGGGGGCGAGCCTCAGGCCGGCGAGCCCTTCCGCTCGCGCCGCATCCGCGGCCGCCGGCGCCACGCAGATCCGATGAACCACACGCCGCTCAAGCGGCGGCAAGGGTACGGGCAAAGGCGTTTCGAGCCTGGGATCGAGAAAGACCTTGTCCGGGAACCGCTCGATCCACCGTTCCGCCCGGTTGATCTGGTGCGCGGACTCGGCGATGGCGCGGCGGTAGTAGCGCGTCCAGTTCAGTCGGGCGTCGTCGGTCGCCGGATAGGCCGCGCCCTTGTCGGAGAAGATCAGCACATGGTCGCCGAACACCACCAGGATGTCGGCGAGTTCGCTGTTCTGCTTCATCCACAGATTGGGCCAGGTCCAGAGCCGCAGGAATGATCGGTCCGCAAGAGCGGCCAGGGCCCGCTCCGACCCGTTGATGCCGCCGCCCCGCTGGAAACGCGGGCCGATCACGGGCGCTCTTGAACTGGCGGCGGGCGGTGCATGGCGATGAAGAACACGCCGCGGACAGGAGACGTCAAGCACCGCCGCAGCGCTAAGTCCGTATGTCCTTTCCCTCGTCCGGCGTGATGCCGGATGCTGCAGCCTTCAGCAGCGTCGAGGAGGAAGGA
>NZ_JBXANG010000006.1:0-156383 GCF_058801445.1 Brevundimonas sp. GW822-FHT03E11
TTGCAAACCCCGACAACCCCAGCTCAGATCAACCCAGGACTCTCGTTATGGCTGGATGAGAAACGGGGGTCACGTCACTGATTATCAGCGTAAATTTACTTGGCAAATTGACAGAAAGACGAAGTTTATTGAGTCAGTACACATGGGCCTTCCCATTCCATTTTTGTTTTTTTGGGAGATGGGGGACGGAAAACTTGAGATCGTTGATGGATCCCAACGCATTCGCACACTCGAAGAGTACGTCACAGGCGAGTTGAAGCTTGGAGAGCTCGAAGAGCTGCCGTCGCTCTCCGGAACACGATTCACCGATCTAAGCGAAGGCCGCCAACTCAAGATGTTGAACAGGTCAATCCGAGGGATCATTCTTAGCGAGCATGCCGACGAGCAAGCGCGTTACGATATGTTCGAGCGGATAAATACCGGCAGCAAGGTGGCTAATCCTGGCGAAGTGAGGAGAGGAGCCCTGCGTGGCCCGTTCCAAAAACTTATCGAAGATTTGGCTAGGGAAAACCTGTTCGCGGAGTTAGCTCCAGTTTCCGCAAAATCCCACAATGAGCGAGTACCTGAAGAGTTGGTTACCCGATTCTTCGGTTACGGGGATGGATTGGAAGAATATAAGGATAGCCCAGCTAGATTTATATTTGAATACACTAAGAAGATGAATCAGGCCTTTGCCATCAATCCCGGCCTGGAACAAGTCTACCGCAAGCGGTTCCATCGTATGTTGACCTTCGTCAAAGCCAACTTTCCTAACGGATTCAAGAAGGCACTCGAAGCTAAGACGACGCCGCGAGTGCGATTCGAGGCGATCGCAATTGGCACAGATTTGGCTCTTTCTGTTAAGCCTGATTTGATATCAGCGCCGGTTGACGTTTCTAGATGGATTGACGGTGAAGAATTCAAACTCAAGACCACGTCTGATGCTGCGAACGTTCGGTCTAAACTTGAGAACCGAATTGCATTCGTCCGCGATCACCTCTTGGAATCTTGATCGTGCACTCTATCGAAGAACGTTTCGCGGATCGACTCGCTGAGATCGAGGGTTACCTTGATTTTCTCGAGGGGCTGGATAATGCGATTAAATCGGGCACAATTGGAAGTTCAACGACTGATATCTTGGCGGTGTCCGTTACCCAGCAGCGGATGCTGTATTCGAGCGTTTATCTCCAGCTCTACAATCTGGTCGAAGCGACGATCACGAACTGCCTTGAGGCGGTATCGAAAGCTGCGCTTTCGTCAGCCAGTTGGATGCCCGGCGATCTAACCACGGAGCTTCGCAAAGAATGGGTCAAGTTCATGACCAAATCCAACGCCGAGACAGGTCCAGAGAAGAGATTACAACAAGCGATTGCGCTTTGCGATCATATGGTTGCCGCACTTCCCGTCCCAGGTTTTGACATTGAAAAAGGCGGCGGAGGCAATTGGGACGATCAGCAGATCAAAAAGATTGTTGATCGTCTCGGCCTTAAATTGAATTTGTCCAAAGACACGTTCGAGGGCGTCAGACGTGTTATCAAGGATGACCTGGGTGCCATGGAATTGATCGTGAGCCTGCGGAACAAGCTGGCGCATGGAAGTCTTTCTTTCGTCGAATGCGGGCAAGACGATACAGCGGCAGATTTGCGCAACCTTTCAAACCGTGTCGCAGCTTACATGCGGGAGGTGGTAGCGGCGTTCGTTGCCTATCTTTCAGCCCATGAGTATCTCCGCCCCGAAAGACGACCTGTCGTTCTTGGAAAGATCTGAACAGTTCCCTGCCGCGCGTTCTTCGTTGATGGCAAAGGTGCGCGGAAAGAACACCACGCCCGAAATAGCCGTTCGCAAAGCGGCCCATGGTTTAGGCTATAGATTTCGCCTCCATCAAAGGACCCTGCCTGGATCACCAGATCTCGTGTTTCCGGCTAGGCGAAAAGTGATTTTCGTTCATGGCTGCTTCTGGCACCGACATGATGGATGCCGCAAGACAACCACACCAAAGACACGTGCTGATTTTTGGAACTCCAAATTCCAGACCAACGTGGCGCGAGATGCTAGAGACCGAGTTGCTCTTGAAAGCGCTGGGTGGGAGGTGATGGTCGTCTGGGAGTGCGAAACCAAAGATCGAGCAAAGCTTGAAACCCTTATCAGACGCTTCTTGGGGCCGTCTGGTAGCGGACACATGAAGTGGCCTTCGCCTTAGACAATCTCGCCTTCTGCCCCCAACCATCACACCCCCATGACCTGGCGCATCCACGTCGAACCCTTCACCCGTCCCCTCTTCTTCGCCTGGTCGCGCCTCACGCGCGGCAAGACCTTGGGCGTGCGGGCCGTGGCGACGGACGCCGGGGGGCGGGTGCTGCTGGTGCGGCACACCTATCTGAAGGGCTGGTGGTTGCCGGGGGGCGGGGTGGATCGGGGCGAGACGACCCATCAGGCCGTGGCGCGCGAACTGCGTGAGGAGGCCGGGCTGATTGCGCGGTCGGCGCCGCGCCTGGTCTCGATCCATTCCAATGAACGGTTCTTTCCCGGCGATCACGTCGCCGTCTTCCTCATCGACGCCTTCGATCCGGGCGAACCGACCAGCCGCGGCGAGATCGCCGAGGTCGGCTGGTTCCACCCCGCCGCCCTGCCCGCCGACGTCAATCGGGGCTGTCGCGCGCGGCTGGCCGAAATCTTCGACGGCGCCCCGGTTTCCGACCTCTGGTGAGACGGAAACGATCCGCTGATCCGTTTCAGAACGGCCAAGCCTGTTCGGAAAGGATCCTTCTATGCCCGTCTCCCGTCGCCTGGCCCTGATGGGGCTGGCCCTCGGCGCCGTCTTGCCCAATGCTGCTCTGGCCCAAACGCGCGGAGATCGGCGGCGCCGTCGAACGGGGCCGTCCACGGCGACCCCGGCGCCGTCCCAGACCGTCGCCTTCGGCCCCGATCCGCTTCAGGCCTATGACCTCTACGCCGACCGGGGCGCAGGACCGGTCCTGATGTTCGTCCACGGCGGCGGTTGGTCGCGGGGCGAGCGGACGCGGGTCAATGAGCTGCCGGCCTATGCCCGCCGCCACGGCCTGACCCTGGCCTCGACCGGCTATCGACTGGCGCCCGCCGTCAGCGCCCGCGAGTCGGCCATGGACGTCGCCGCCGCCGTCGCCGACCTGAAACGCCGCCTGCCCGGCCGGCCGCTCTATCTGATGGGCCATTCGGCCGGGGCGCATCTGGCCGCCCTGGTCGGGATCGACCCCGACTATCTGGGCGCCGTCGGGCTGAGGCCGTCGGATCTGGCGGGGGTGATCCTGCTGGACGGCGCCGGCTATGACGCCACGGCGCCGCGCGGGGACGGCCGCATCGACCAGTGGCTGGGCCAGACCTATGACCAGGCTTTCGGCGATCAGGCCGCCGCCCTGTCGCCCACCCTGCGCGTCCGCCCCGGCGTCGCCTATCCGCCCTTTCTGATCTTCCACGTCGCCCGGCGTCAGGATTCGGCCGTCCAGAGCCGGGGCCTGGCCGAGGCCCTGACCCGCGCCGGCGGCCGGGCCGAGGTCGTTCCCGCCCCCGACGACAGCCATATGACCATCAATCGGGGCTTCGGCGCCGCCGGCGATCCGGAGGGCGAACGCGCCGCCCGCTTCATCTCGGGCTAACAAAAGGCCGGCGACGTGCTAGCCAAGGCCCATGAACCCGTCTCTGTTCGCCATCCTCGTCGTCGTTCTGGCCGGGGGCGCCACCGCCCTTCAGGCGCCGACCAACGCCAAGCTGGCGACCGCCGTCGCCTCGCCGGTCAATGCGGCCTTCATCTCCTTCGCCGTGGGCACGACGGTGCTGGGCATCCTCGCCGCCCTGATGCAGACCCGGCCCGACATGGCCGCCGCCCGCGCCCTGCCCTGGTACGCCTGGCTTGGCGGGGTCTACGGCGCCTGTTTCGTGGTGGCCGCCGCCTGGGGCGTGCCGCGCCTGGGGGTGGCCATGACCATCACCCTGATGGTCGGGGGCCAACTGCTGCTCAGCCTGATCCTGGATCATTTCGGCGCCCTGGGCGTGCCGCGCCAGCCGCTGAACCTGGGCCGGATCGCGGGGGTGGGCCTGGTTCTGGCCGGCGTCCTTCTGGTTCGCCGCTCGTAAATCCAGACCCTCTCCCGCTTGCGGGAGAGGCAGCGCGTCGATCGCGCAGCGATCCAGCGACGGAGAGGGAAGTCTTCTTCCCTGAAGTGAAACTCCCCCCATCGTCAGGCGTGTCGCTTCTCGCCACGGCCTGACACTTCCCCCGCAAGCGGGGGAAGGACATGCGCCGCCTCGCGCGAAGCCCTATATCCATCCCGATGACCGAGGAGACGCTCGATTCGACCCTGAAGGCCGCCGCCCTGATCGCCGACGAGGCGCGTCGGGCGCCCGACAAGCCGGGCGTCTATCGCATGTATGGCGAGGACGGCTCGTGCTTGTATGTCGGCAAGGCCAAGTCGCTGAAGAAGCGGATCGTCCAGTACGCCCAGGGAAGGTTCCACACCCAGCGGATCGGCCTGATGGTCTCGCTCACCCGGTCGATGGAGCTGGTGGTCACCGCCACCGAGACCGAAGCCCTGCTGCTGGAATCCAACTTCATCAAGAAGCTGAAGCCGCGCTTCAACGTCGTGTTGCGCGACGACAAGTCCTTCGCCGAACTGATGATCCGCAGCGACCACCGCGCCCCCCAGATCCGCAAGCATCGCGGCGCCCACACCACGCCGGGCCAGTATTTCGGGCCCTTCGCCTCGACCTGGGCGGTGAACCGGACCCTGAACACCCTGCAGAAGGCCTTCCTGCTGCGCTCCTGTTCGGACAGCGTCTATGAGACCCGCACCCGGCCTTGCATGCTGCACCAGATCAAGCGCTGTTCGGCGCCCTGCACCGGTCTGATTTCGCTGGAGGACTACGGCGAGCTGGTCGACGAGGCCGAGGCCTTCCTGCGCGGCAAGTCGCGGGCCGTCATCAGCCGCCTGTCGCAGGAGATGCAGGCCGCGTCCGACGCCATGGATTTCGAACAGGCCGCCCGGGTCCGCGACCGCATCCGCGCCCTGTCCGCCATCTCGATGGAGAACTCCGTCAGCGCCGACAGCGTGGCCGAGGGCGACGTCTTCGCCCTGCACACCGACGGCGGCCAGGCCTGCGTCCAGGTCTTCTTCTATCGCGCCGGCCAGAACTGGGGCGGGCGCGCCTATTTCCCGCGCGTGGACAAGACCGACACCGATCCCGAAATCCTGGCCGCCTTCCTGGGCCAGTTCTACGAGGACAAGCCGATCCCGCGCCTGATCCTGTCCAACGTCCGGCCGCACGAGCTGGAGCTGCTGGAAGAAGCCTTTTCGATGAAGGCGGACCGCAAGGTGGAGATCGCTCGGCCGATGCGGGGCGAGAAGCTGGCCCTGGTCGACCACGCCCTGACCAATGCGAAAGAGGCCCTGGGCCGTCGCCTCGCCGAAAGCTCCGCCCAGGGCAAGATCCTCGACGAGGTGTGCGAGGCCTTCGGCCTGGAGGCCCGGCCCGAGCGGATCGAGGTCTATGACAACGCCCATATCCAGGGAACCAATGCGGTGGGCGGCATGATCGTGGCCGGCCCCGAAGGCTTCCAGAAGTCCCAGTACCGCAAGTTCAACATCCGGGGCGAGGATCTGACGCCCGGCGACGACTACGGCATGATGCGCGAAGTCATGCGCCGCCGCTTCGCCCGTCTGGTCAAGGACGAAGAGGAGGGCGAGGAAGTTGTGCGCCCGGACCTGCTGCTGATTGACGGCGGCGCGGGCCAGCTGGCCGAGGTTCTGGCCGTCATGGCCGACCTGGGCCTGGACGACATCGCCGTGGTGGGGGTCGCCAAGGGACCGGATCGCGACGCGGGGATGGAGAAGTTCTTCATGCCCGGCAAAGCCCCCTTCATGCTGCCGCTGAAGTCCCCGGCCCTCTACTACCTGCAACGGCTGCGCGACGAAGCCCACCGTTTCGCAAACGGCGCCCACGCCAAGCGCCGCTCGATGGACATCAGGAAGAACCCGTTGGACGAGATCGAAGGGGTCGGCCCGGGCCGCAAGAAGGCCCTGCTCCACGCCTTCGGCTCCGCCAAGGGCGTCGGCCGCGCCTCCGTCGCCGACCTGGTCAAGGTGGACGGGGTCAGCCAGGCCCTCGCCGAACGCATCCACGCCTTTTTCCATCCGCAGGTTCGATAGCGGGGCGGTAGGCGGGCGGCAGCCTCAACGATCCGGCGTCCGCTCCAGGCTTCGAAACACCTCCTGCGCCAGCAGTTTGGCGGGACCGCCCGAACCGCGCGCGGACACAAGCGCGATCTCGCTGTCGTCAAGGGCGGGCAGGATCTTCACCACCGCCAGATCGCGCGGCGCCATGGCGGCCGGCAGAACCCCGACGCCCAGCCCCGCCCGCAGCGCCGCCATCTGACCGGCAAGACTGGGCGAGGTGAAGGACGCCCGAAATCCGATTCCCGCCGCCTCCAGCGCCTGTAGCGCGCGCTTGCGATAGATGTCCGGCGCAGGCGCGATAATGAGGGGCAGCGGCGAGGCCTCCGCGACCGAGGCATCCTGGGCCACCCAGACCAGCGGCTCGCTCCACACCTTCAGCCCCAGGTCGGCGCCCCCGGCCTCGCGCTTGACCAGGGCCAGGTCCAGCAGTCCGCGCGACAGCTGATCCAGCAGATTGGCGGTATAGTCGCATGTCACCGACAGCCGGATGCGCGGATGGCTGCGCGCGAAGGCCCCCAGTATGCCCGGCAGATGAACCGTGGCGATGTCTTCCGGCGCCCCGAACCGCACCTCGCCCTCGGGCTCGCCGTCGCTCAGCGTGGCGATGATTTCGTCGTTCAGCTTCAACAGCCGCCGCGCCTGGGGCAGCAGGGCCGCCCCCTCGGTGGTCAGCCCCACCCTGGCGCCGCCCCGGTCCAGCAGCGGCGCCCCGAGCTGCTGCTCCAGCCGCCGCATCTGCAAGCTGACGGCCGGCTGGGTCAGGCCGCGTTGCTGGGCCGCCCGGGTGAAGCTGTGGGTTTCGACCACCGTCACGAAGGTCCGCAGCAGATCGATGTCGAGACTGGTCATGCCATAACTGTTCGTTATGCCGCACATCAAGTCAATAAACTGGCGCGTCTGGGGCGGGGCGGGCAAAGGGCCCGCACTGAGTGTTGGAGCCCCCATGCCCGATATCACCGCCAGTCTCGGACTGCTGTCCTCGCCCGCCATCCTGTTCTTCTTCGTAGGCGCGGCTGCGGCCTTTGCTCGATCAGACCTGTCCATACCGGAGCAGGTCGCCAAGGCGATCTCCCTTTATCTGATGCTGTGCATCGGCTTTCGGGGAGGCGTGGAAGCGCGGGAGGCCGGGCTTCAGGGCGACTTTCTCACCGCCGGGGCTCTGGGCCTGACGCTCAGCGCCCTCATGCCGCTCCTGGCCTTCATCCTGCTGCGGTGGACGTCGCGACTGGATCGTCCGACCCTGTGCGCCCTCGCGGCGACCTATGGATCGGTGTCGGTTGTGACCTTCGCCGCCGGTCAGCAGCATCTGACCGACCTGGGTCTGGCGCCCGGCGGCTATATGGCGGCGGTGCTGGCCCTGATGGAGACGCCGGCGATCCTGACCGCCCTGGTCCTGATGCACGGCGCCGGCCGCGAGCCGTCGACCGGCCGGGGCGTCGTCCTGCGCGAAGTTCTGGTCGGAGCGGCGACGGTGATGCTGCTCGGCAGCTTCCTGGTCGGCCTCATTTCAGGCGAGGCGGGGCTGAAGAAGCTGGACCTGTTCGTCAATCCGCTGTTCCAGGGCGCCCTGTGCTTCTTCCTGCTGGACCTGGGTCTGACCGCCGCGCGTAGCCTGATGGCGGATCGGCGCAAGCTGACCTGGCCGGTGATCGGTTTCGCTCTCGGCTTCCCCGTCCTCTCGGCAGGCGTCGCCCTGGCCCTGGGACGACTGGCGGGTCTTGGACTCGGCGACGCAGCCATGCTGGCCGTCCTTGCGGGCTCGGCCTCCTACATCGCCGTGCCCGCCGCCATGCGGGTCGCGGCGCCCAAGGCCGATCCCGGCGTCTTCGTCACGGCCTCCCTGGCCGTGACCTTTCCCTTCAACCTCGTGATCGGCATCGCCCTCTATACGGCGGCCGCAGTCTGGCTGTGGGCCTAGACGCCTCACCGAAGGGGTGCGGAACCGGAGAGGCGACGGCGATTTTCCCGTTTTCACCTCTCCCCCGCCCCGAGATTGGGTCCTATACCCGCCCCATGTCCGATCCGTCCAAAGACCCTCTCCTGTCAGGCTACCGCCGCTTCCGCGCCGAACACTGGCCCGAGGCGCACGCCGAGTACGAAACCCTGGCCGAAAAGGGCCAGAAGCCGCACACCCTGATCGTCGCCTGTTCCGACAGCCGCGCCGACCCGGCCCTGATCTTCGACGCCAAGCCGGGCGAGCTGTTCGTCGTCCGCAACGTCGCCAATCTGGTTCCGCCCTATGAACCGGACGGCAAGCTGCACGGGGTTTCTGCGGCCCTGGAGTTCGGGGTCAAGGTTCTGGGCGTCAAACGCATAGTCGTCATGGGTCACGCCCACTGCGGCGGGGTCAACGCCATGATCAACGGCGCGCCGGACGTCGTCGCCGACTTCGTGGCCCCCTGGATCGCCCAAGGCACGCCGGTGGTTCAGCACGTCGCCGAAACCGTCGCGCCGAACGAACTGGAGCGCGCCGCCGAAGAGGCCGTGGTGCGTCTGTCGATCCGAAACCTGCGCACCTTTCCCTGGATCGCCGAGCGTGAAGCCAAGGGCGAACTGGAGCTCAGCGGGCTTCATTTCGGAATCGCCGACGGCGTCCTGACCGCCCTGACTGACAAGGCGAGGTTCGAGCCGTTGGGGTGAGTTGCATAAAATAGTGAAAAACACTACTTTATGCGCATGGAACGGACCATCACCGCCACCGAAGCCAACCGCGACTTCTCGCGCATCTTCCGCGAGGTGGCGTCCGGCGAATCCTATGTCGTCACCGCCCACGGCAAGCCTTTGGTGCGGATCACCCCGGCGGTCACGGACGAACAGAAGAACGATGAACGGGTCGCCCGACTTCACGCGCTCGTGGAGGATTTGACCGCACTGCCCGCTCGCGCGCCCGGACGCATCACACGCGAAGACGGCTACGCTTGAAGCTGGCGCTGGACACCAATGTCCTGGGATACGCCGCCGGCATTGGGGACGACGGCGCCAAGCGGCGACGGGCCGGCCGGCTGATCAAGACCCTCGCCGACCACAGCCTGGTCATCCCGACCCAGGTCGCGGGCGAATTTTACAATATCCTGACCCGCAAGGGCGGCCATCCGCCCAAAATCGCGCGAAAGATCGTTCTCGATTGGAGCGCAGGCGTCGGCCTGACTGCCGCCTCGGCCGCAACCATGGACGCGGCGCTCGAGGCCGCGGCCTTCTTCAATCTTCAGATCTGGGACGCCCTGATCCTGACCGTCGCCGCCGAAGCCGGCTGCGGCCTTCTGCTTTCCGAAGACATGCAGGACGGCTTCGTCTATCGAGGCGTCACCGTCGCCAATCCGTTCGCGGAGACGCTTCACCCCCTGCTCGCGTCCCTGCTGGAGATCCCGTCATGACCGCGCCCGCCCTCCGCGCCAATCCGATCCCCAACATCCTGACGGGCATCCGCCTGTTCGCCGGGGTGGTGATGTTCGCCATGCTGGCCGGCGCCGCGCCGGGGGCTCTGGACGCCTGGCTGTCGCCGGAAACCCAGCTGAAGTTCGGCCTGTGGGCCTTCTGGATCTTCGTCATCGCCGCCTCGACCGACTGGGTGGACGGCTTTTTGGCGCGGCGCTGGAACGCCACCACCCGCTGGGGCGCCATTCTGGACCCGATCGCGGACAAGGTTCTGATCACCGGGGCCATTCTGGGCGTCTTGGCGTCCGGCTCCCTGCCGGGCATCGCCCTGCCCTGCGGCCTGATCCTGTTCCGTGAGTTCGCGGTCTCGGCCCTGCGCGAGACCATGGCGGGGCGCATCGAACTGCCCGTCACCCTGGCCGCCAAATGGAAGACCACGGTCCAGATGGTGGCGCTGGCGGCCCTGCAACTGACCCTGCTGTGGGACGCCTTCGGCCTTCAGAACGAGGACGGCTCGCCCCTGTCCTGGCAGCCGGCCTTCGAATCCTTCGCCGTCTTCCTGATCTGGTTCGCCGCCGTCATCACCCTGTGGACCGGCTGGCAGTATTTCCGCGAAGCTCGGCGTCAGATGCAGGATCTTTAGGGCCTCAGCGTCAGTCCCGCAGGCGTCGCCTCGAAGGCCGACAGCCGCCCCAGATAGCTCATGCCCAACAGGGAATAGGCCAGCCCATCTTCGACCACCAGGGCCTGGACTCGCTCGACCCGCGCGCCTGCGACCGAGACCGCCGCCAGTTCGACGGGCGCGGTGCGGGCCAGGCCCGAGGCGGTCTGCACCCGCCCCGTATAGGCGTCCGGCGTCGGATCGACGCCCAGGCGCCGGGCGTCCGCTCGCGTCAGGGCCACCACGCTGGCGCCCGTGTCGATCAGAACCCGCACGGCCCGCCCCTCGATGGTCGCCTGCGCCCAGTAGTGGCCGTCCGGCCCCTTCACCACCTGGGTCGCGGTCCCGGAAGCGGACGTGTGCGCGACGGCGAGGCGTTCCGGCTGGGCCGCCGCCAGGGCGGGCTCGCCCCCGTCCAGATGACGGATCGCCAGGGCCGTCGCGAACGAGGCCGCCAGGGATGCGCCCAGCACGACGACGGACTGAAGATCGATGCGGATCATTCCTTCCCAATAGCGGTCGCCCGTTGGGATGCGGTGAAGCGACGTGGCTGACGAAGTCTTAAACGCCTGCGCCGTCAGCCCAGTTTGGCGGGGTCGATCCGGCCGCGCCGCGACGGCAGTTCCGCCATGATCCGCGTCCGCTCTTCCTCCCCCAGGGCGCGCCAGCCGGCGATCTCCTTCAGGGTTCGAAAACAGCCCAGACACAGGCCGCTTTCACCGTCGATGGCGCAGACCATGACGCACGGCGTGGCGATCGCCTTCGGCGGAAGCCGGGGCGGGCTGGGCGCGCTCAACGCGACATCTTCATAAAAATTGCTCCGGTTACTGACTTAAAAATTTGCATTTTGGACGGAGATGGCTATCTTGGTCATCGACGCGAAACGACTGATGGTGAGATCCCTAGGTACGACGCGTCTCTTTTCATCGTTCTGCGAAAGGAGACGCCAAGATGAACGATAAGGAGCGCAACCTCCAACACGCCATGATGTCCTTCGCCCTTTGGGGCGGGATGCTGGTCAACAGTCGGCACATGCCGTCTAACTCGGGACGGGCGGCCAGCCATCCGTCCAACTTCGTACCCTATACGCCCAAGAAACGCTGACGGCTTCGCGAGCCGGACGTGCAGGAGCCCCGGTCCCGACCGGGGCTTTTGCAATTCCGACCTTGCCTGACGCGACGGCGGCGGACGATGAGAGGGGGAACAAGGGAGACGACCCATGGGGCTGATTGCCGAAACCCGCCAGGGCGCGGTGCTGATCTGGACGCTGGACCGTGAGGCGCGGCTGAACGCCCTGCCCGACCTGGGCGACGGCGATGAATTCGCGGAGGCCTGCGCCCGCGCGAATGCGGACATGACGGTCAAATGCGTCGTCCTGACCGGGGCGGGGCGGGCCTTTTCGGCCGGGGGCGATCTGACCGCCATGCGCGACCGGCGGGACCTGTTCGAAGGGTCAGGCGCGGAGATCCGCACCCGCTATCGTCGCGTCGTCCACCGGATCGTCCGCAGCCTGTATGATCTGGAGATTCCGCTGGTCTCGGCGGTCAACGGCCCGGCCATGGGCCTGGGCTGCGGCATCGCCGCCACCGCCGACATCCGCATCGCCTCGGACCGGGCCAGCTTCGGTGTGCCGTTTCTGAAGCTGGGCATTATCCCCGGCGACGGGGGCGCCTGGCGGCTGCCGCGCGACGTCGGCTACGCCCGCGCCGCCGAAATGCTCTTCACCGGCCGCAGCATCGACGCCGAAACGGCCGAGCGTTGGGGCCTGGTCAACCGGGTCGTGCCGCACGAGACTCTTATGGACGAAGCCCTGACCACCGCCGGTGAAATCGCCGCCCAGCCGGCCCAGGCCCTGCGTATGGCCAAGACCCTGATGCGCCAGGGCCGCGACCAGACCTTCGAACAGATTCTGGAGCTGTCGGCCGCGATGCAGGCCCTGGCCCACCTGACCGACGACCACCAGGAAGGCGTCGCCGCCGTGCTGGAAAAACGGCCGGGCAACTTCACCGGCCGCTGATCCGACCTCTTACTTCTGACCCGCCGCGCGCATGGCTTGGTCGGGGCCGACGCCGGCGGCGACTGGACGGGCGACGCCGGCTTTTTGACCGGGCTTCATGAACTTCACCAGGACGCGCTGGCCGATCAGGAAGGGGGTGTCGTCGGCCGAGACCACGACCTCGACCACCCGTTCGTCGGTGCGGGCCGAAGGGTCTTCGGACTGCAGCTGGCGGGCGCCGAAGACGGCGGCGCGGCGCAGGACGCGGCCGACCGAAATCTTGGTGGGATCGCCTTCGGGCGTCAGCTCAACCTCCTGGCCGACGGTCACGTTGGGCAGGTCGGCCTCGACGATCTCGGCGCGAACGATGCGGTCGGTCTCGGGCTCCAGATCGAACATGGCCGTGACGTTCAGGGTCGAGGCGCCGGCGCCTGGCTGGGCGTAGCGGCGGGCGATGCGGCCGTTCATCGGGGCGCGGATCACCGTCAGCTCCTGATTATAGCGCGCCTCGTCCAGGCGGGACTGGGCGGTCTGGACGGCGGCGTTCTGGGACGACATCCGGGCCTCGGCCTGGGCGATCTGATCGCGGGCCTGGTCCAGACGCTGGGCGGCGACGAAGTTGGTCGCGGCTAGTTTCGACAGCCGCTCATATTCGCGGCGGGCCGTCGCCAGCTCCACCCGCGTCATGCCCAGCTGGGCGCGCGCCTCGGACACCGCAGCCGCCGCGCTCTGGGCCGCCAAACGGGTCTCGTCGTCTTCCTGGCGGGCCAGGATCTGGCCGGCGACCACCTTGTCGCCCTCATTGACGAAGACTTCGCGGACCACGCCGCCGCGACGGGCGGCGACCTTGATCACCCCGCCCTCGACGTCAGCCTTGCCGTTGGCGATGGCGGCGTAGGGGCTGTGGATCTTCTGGGCGGCGGCCTTTTCGACCTCGGCCTTCTTGGCCGCGCCGGCCTTGCTGAAGGCCATGAAGCCGACGACGAGGACGACGATCAGGATCAGGCCGATCCAGAGCCATTTGTTTTTGAGAAAGGCGGGCATGACGGTTCAGTCCGTTCGAAAAGAGCTTAGTGGGACGCCAGCTGGGCGTCGGGATCAGGGGTGCGGCGTTGATCGTCCAGGATCTTGCCGTCTTCGATGTGGATGACCCGGTCCGCCCAGGCTTCCAGGCGCGGGTCGTGGGTCACGCAGATCACGGCGGCGCCGTGTTCGGTCGCCGCGCGGCGCAGCAGGCGGATGACCACCTGGCCGTTCTCGCCGTCCAGGGCCGAGGTCGGCTCGTCGGCGAACAGGATCTGCGGATTCTTGGCCAGGGCGCGGGCGATGGCGACGCGCTGCTTCTCGCCGCCCGACAGGGCGCTGGGCCGCTGGTTCAAGCGATGGCCCAGGCCGACCTCTTCCAGGGCGGTGGTGGCGCGCTTCTTGGCTTCCGACGGCGACAGGCCCTGATATTTCAGCACCGTCATCACCTGTTGCAGCGCCGTCAGCGACGGAAACAGGTTGAAGCCCTGAAAGATGAAGCCGCAGTGATCCAGCCGGAACTTGTCGATCCGGCCCGAGCCGTATTTCCACAGGTCGTCGACGTCCAGAATGTCCACCCGCCCCTCTTCGGGTTTCAACAGGCCGGACAGATTGGCGATCAGGGTCGACTTGCCCGAGCCGGACGGCCCCATGACCATGGTCAGGTCGCCGTGGCGCGCGTCGAAATCGACGCCCTTCAGCACCTCGACCCAGCTGCGGCCCGTCTTGAACCGCTTGACCAGACCCTTGGCCTCGATGGCGAAGTCGCCGTGCTTGCCGTGGACTTTGGTATGAACGCTCATCGCAGCAGGTCCGCAGGCTGGCTCTTCTTCAGGACGCCCAGCGACAGGAAGCCGGACACGAGGGCGATCACCACCAGCATGGCCGAGACCATCATCACCATGGTGGGCGGGAAGGACATGGTCAGGCCCGAGCCGGCGGCCAGCAGGCTGACGGCCCAAGTCAGGACGAAGGCCGCCAGGACCCCGGCGATCCCGACCCAGAAGCTGAGTTCCAGGACGATCCGCCGCAACGACCCCATGGAGACGCCCAGGGCCCGCAACGAGGCGAACTCCTTGATGTTCGCCATGATGGCGCCGCGCAGCGTCTGCCAGGTGATGGCCACCCCGATCAAAATGCCCAGGAACAGCGAGAAGCCCAGCATGATGGCGATGAAGCTCTCCTTCATCATCGCGCCTTCATTGGCTTTCGCCAGATCCTGACGCGTCCAGGCCTTGAACTGGCCGTTGGAGATGGCGTTCAGCTGGGCCACCACGATCGGGGCGCGCGAGGGATCCTTGATCTGGACCATCAGCGGCCCGACCCGTTCGCCGGTATTGGCCTCGCCCAGCATCCGCAGGGTGTCGCGCGACATGACGACCGTGGCCTGCATCATATTGGGATAGCCCTGGGTCACGGCCGCGACCCGCACGGTCTTGCCGTTATAGGTGGCCTGGTCGCCCAGTTTGACGCCCAGCCGTCCCAGGGCGGTCTGGTCCACCGCCACCGCATAGGGCTGGCGCAGGGCCTCGACCAGATCGTCGGAATAGTCGACGGGCACCGTCACCGCGCCGGGCATGGCGTCGATGGTGGTGACGTTGACGAACTCCATCTTCTTGGCGCCGGGGGCCGCAGGCTCGGCGCCCGGCTCCTTGTCCTTGACGATGTTTTGCCAACGCCCGCCGGACCCGTCCAGGTCGGCGACGGCCAGGACTTCGGGGTGCTGATAGACCACCGGCATGATGCGCCGCGGCACGCCCGAGGGGCCGCCGTTGAACAGGGCCGTGGCCCCGGGGCTCAGGATCATGATGTCGGCGCGGGCGCGGTCGATCTGGGCCGTAAAGGCCTTGCCGATCCCCATGAACATGCCGACCTGGGCCAGCACCAGCAGGCCGGAAAAGGCGAGCGCCACAATGGCCGCCATGTAGCGGCGCCACTCGTAGAGCAAGGTTGATAATGCAAGCGACATGGTCGTCGATAAACCCCCGGTATGGGGTCTATCTGACCGGCGCGTGCCTCAGCGCCAAGTTAAATCGGGGTAAGGCTTCGCATCGGCGCGATTGCGAGGGACCGATCGCCGGGCTATCGGCGTCTGGCTCTTGGCGGCGTCGATGAAACGGCGCTAGTTACAAGATAACAGCGGATCAGCCCGGTCCCGCGCTCTGGAGGAAGTTTCCAAATGTCCCTGCCGTCCCTTCGTCTCACCGCCTCGCTGGCCGCCCTCGGCGCCGCGACCGTCGTCCTGTCCGCGCCTGCGACCCCCGCCAAGGCCGATGAGGGCATGTGGACCTTCGACAACTTCCCCATCGCCACGGTGAATGAGAAATACGGCACGAACCTCGACCAGGCCTGGCTGGATCGGGTGCGCAACGCCGCCGTGCGTCTGCAAGGCTGTTCGGCTTCGCTGGTTTCGGGCGAAGGCTTGATCCTGACCAACCACCACTGCGTCGTCAGCTGCGTTCAGGACCTGTCGGACGCCCAGAACGACTACGTCAAGAACGGCTGGATGCCCGCGACCCGCGAGGAAGAGAAGAAATGCCCCGGCCAGACGGCCGAGATCCTGACCGACATCACCGACGTCACCGACCGCGTCACCGCCGCCGGCGCCGGGCTTGAGGGCGCCGCCTTCGTGCGCGCCCGCGCGGCCGAGATCGACAAGATTCAAAAAGAAGTCTGCGGCGACGATCAGAAGCTGACCTGCCAGGTCATCAGCCTGTACCGCGGCGGTCAGTACAAGCTCTACAAGTTCCGCAAGTACGAGGATGTGCGTCTGGTCTTCGCGCCCGAGTTTCAGGCGGCCTTCTTCGGCGGCGATCCGGACAATTTCAACTTCCCGCGCTACGCCCTGGATGCGGCCTTCCTGCGCGCCTACGAGGACGGCAAGCCGGTCTCCACGCCGAACCACCTGACGTGGAACCCCAATGCGCCCAAGGAAGGCGACGTAACCTTCGTCGCCGGCAACCCCGGCTCGACCTCGCGCCTGTTGACCATGGCCCAGCTGGAGGTCCTGCGCGATCAGCAGCTGCCGATCACCCTGATCCAGACCTCGGAACTGCGCGGCCGCCTGCTGGAATATGCGACCACCAGCGAAGAGGCCAAGCGCGTCTCGGTCGATCCGATCTTCGGCCTGGAGAACAGCTTCAAGGTCTATTACGGCCAGCAGGGCGCCCTGACCGACCCGGCCTTCATGGCCAAGAAGCGCGCTGAGGAGCAGGAGCTGCGCCAGCGCGTCGCGGCCGACCCCGCCCTGGCCCAACGGATCGGCGACCCCTGGGCCGAGCTGGAGCGCGCCGCCGCCGCCCAGCGCGACCTTTACCTGCCTTATCGCCAGCTGGAATCGGGTCCGCGCTCGCAGCTGTACAGCTACGCCAAGGCCATCGTCCGCGCCGCCAAGGAGCGGGCCAAGCCTGCGGCCGAACGCCGCGCCGGCTATTCGGACGCGGACATCGCCGCCCTGGGTCGCCGCCTGGCCCAGGACGCCCCGATCTCCAGCGACATCGAGAAAATCTACATGTCGTTCTGGCTGTCCAAGACCCGCGAATATCTGACGGTGGACAATTCGAGCGTTAAGGCCCTGCTGGGCAAGGAAAGCCCCGAACAGATCGCCGAACGCACGGTCGCGGGCACCCGCCTGGCCGACCCCGCCTTCCGCGCCGAGGCCCTGGCCATGACGCCGGAACAGCTGGCCGCCTCGGGCGATCCGATGATCCAGTTCGTTCTGGCCAATGACGACGCCGCCCAGGCCGTCCGCACCCAGTGGGAAGCGGCCGTGTCCGGCCCGACCAGCCGCGCCGCCGAAAAGATCGCCCAGGCCCGGTTCGCGGTCTACGGAACCAACCTCTATCCCGACGCCACCTTCTCCCTGCGCCTCTCCTACGGCCAGGTTAAGGGCTGGACCTATCGTGGCGTGACGGTGGAGCCCTTCACCTATATCGGCGGTCTGTACGAGCGGAATACGGGCGCCGAGCCCTTCAACGCGGCCGAAGACTGGCTGGCGGCCGAGGGCAAGGTGAACAAGTCGACCGTCTATGACTTCGTCTCGACCAACGACATCATCGGCGGCAATTCGGGCTCGCCCGTGATCAACGCCAAGGGTGAAGTCATCGGCGCCGCCTTCGACGGCAACATCCACTCGCTGGGCGGCAGCTTCGGCTATGACGGCGAGTTGAACCGCACGGTCACGGTCTCGACCGCCGCCATCACCGAGGCCCTGCGCACCGTCTACAACCAGCCGCGCCTGCTGCGCGAACTGGGCGTGCGGCGGTAAAGGCCGGGTCATAAAGTCTCCTCCCCGCTTTGCGGGGAGGGGGACCGCGTAGCGGTGGAGGGGCTCTTCACCACCGCACCGGCGCCTGTCATGTATCTCAGAGCCCCTCCGTCACGGCGCGAAGTCGCGCCGCGCCACCTCCCCATCGCGGAGCGATGGGGAGGAGACTTCAAGGACCACCCCCATGCGCCTCGCCCTTCTCGCCTCCGCCGCCGTTCTCGCCGTCGCAGCCGCCTCCTCGGCCTCGGCTGAAGAAGGCATGTGGACCTTCGACAACTTCCCCGTCGCCCGCGCCAACCAGGCGCTGGGAACCGACATCGACCAGGCCTTCCTGGACCGGGTGCGGCTGTCTTCGGTCAAGTTCGGCGGCTGTTCGGCGGGCGTGGTCTCGGGCCAGGGCCTGGTGATGACCAACAATCACTGCGTCGCCACCTGCGTCGCCAATCTGTCCACGCCCCAGATCAACTACGCCGAGACCGGCTTCCTGCCAAAGTCGCGCGAGGAAGAGCTGAAATGCCCCGGCGCCACGGCCGAAATCCTGACCGACATCTCGGACGTCACCGAGCGGATGCACAAGGCCGGCGCTGGTCTTGAAGGCCAGGCCTTCACCCAGGCCCGCGACGCCGAGGCCGGACGGATCGAAAGCGAAGCCTGCGGAACCGACCCCAAGATCCGCTGCCAGGTCGTCAGCCTGTACCGGGGCGGCCAGTTCAAACTCTACACGTACCGCAAATATTCCGACGTCCGCCTGGCCTGGGCGCCTGAGGATCGGGCCGCCACATTCGGCGGCGATCTGGACAACTTCTCCTTCCCCCGTTTCGCCATCGATGCGGCCTTCATCCGCCTGTACGAGGACGGAAAGCCGGTCGAGACCCCGACCCATTTCGCCTGGAACCCCAACAAGCCGACCGAGGGCGAGGCCGTCTTCATCTCCGGCAACCCCGGCGCCACCCAGCGTCTTCTGACGATGGACCAGCTGACCACCATCCGCGACGTGGTGCTGCCGCTGGACCAGTTGATCGCGTCGGAGCTGCGCGGCCGGCTGATCCGCTATTCCGAAGAGGGCGAGGAGCAGGCCTTCATCGCCATGGACCCGATCGTGGGCCTGGAGAACACCTATAAGCGCGGGCGCGGCCGCATGGCCGCCCTGATCGATCCGGCCTTCATGGCTCGTAAAGCCGAGCAGGAAGCCGACTTCCGCGCCCGCGCCGCCGCCTCCGGCGTCGATCCCTGGTCGGCGCTCAGCGCGGTCCAGCCGGTCGCCCGCGAACTCCATCCCTCCATGGCCCTGCTGGAGGGCGGCACAGGCCTGGGCACGACCTCGGTCGCCGGGGGATCGCAACTGTTCAGCTATGCCCGCACCTTGGTGCGCGGCGCCCAGGAGCGGGCCAAGCCGTCCGACCAGCGCCTCCCCGAGTTCGCCGACAGCCGCCTGTCCGGCGTCGAATCCCGCCTGTTCGCCGAACGTCCCACCTATCCCGAGCTGGAGCAGATCCGGCTGGAATGGTGGCTGTCCAAGACCCGCGAATGGCTGACGGTCGATAACCCCTCGGTCCGCACCCTGCTGGGCAAGGAAAGCCCCGAGGGCCTGTCGGCGCGTCTGGTCGCCGGCACGACCCTGGCCGACCCGGCCGTGCGCCGCGCCCTGTGGACCGGGGGTCTGGCCGCGATCCAGGCCTCGACCGATCCGATGATCCAGTACGCCCTGGCCATCGACGCCGACGCCCGCGCCGTTCGCGACGCCTGGGAGACCCGCGTTCAGGCCCCGACCGACCGCGCCTCGGAACAGCTGGCCGCCGCCCGTTTCGCCGCCTATGGCGACGCCGTCTATCCCGACGCCACCGGCACCCTGCGCCTGACCTACGGCCAGGTCGAAGGCTCCGACGTTCCGGGCCAGAGGTTCGCCGCCTTCACCACCTTCGCCGGCCTGTGGGACCGCGCCACGGGGGCCGAGCCCTTCGCCGTCGCGCCCAAACTGCTGGCGGCCAAGGACCGGATCGACCCGAACGCGGCGATGGACATGGCCGTCTCGACCGACACCATCGGCGGCTCTTCCGGCTCGCCCGCCATCAATGCGAAGGGCGAGATCATCGGCGCCAACTTCGATTCCACCGTCCTGACCCAGCGCAACGCCTATGGCTACGACCGCGCCGTCAACCGCAGCGTCATCGTCACCACCCAGGCCGTCACCGTGGCCCTGCGCGACGTCTATGGCATGGACCATCTGGTGCGGGAGCTGGGCGTTTCCCCAGACCGGGAGCGGTGAGCGACATCGCCTTCCGCGCGGCGATCCTCGACGACGTCGCCGCGCTTCATCCCCTGATCGAGCGCGCCTATCGGGGCGAGACGGCCAAGGCCGGCTGGACGCATGAGGCGGACCTGCTGTTCGACACCCGCACCAGCGCCGAGGAACTGTCGGCCCTGATCGCCGATCCCGACCGGGTCATTCTGCTGGCCCACCGCAACGGCGCCCTGGTCGGCTGCGTCCAGGTGGCCCGCGTCGGCGACGGCCGGACCTACCTCGGCATGCTGACGGTCGAGCCCATCCTGCAAGCCTCCGGCCTGGGCCGCCGTCTCCTCGCCGCCGCCGAGAGCGAGGCCGTGACCCGCTTCGCCGCCCGCCGCATGGAGATGACCGTCATCCATCGCCGCGTCGAACTGATCGCCTGGTACGAACGGCGCGGCTACCATCCCACCGGCGAAACGCGCCCCTTTCCCATCGACCCGCCCCGGCCGGATCTGGACTTCGTGGTGCTGGAGAAGGGGCTCTAATTCCTTCCTTCTCCCATTGAGAGAAGGTGGCCCGAAGGGCCGGATGAGGGCCCGCCGGCGGGCCGGTTCGCACCCCGCGCCCTCACCCTTTGGCTGCTTCGCGGCGCCCTTCGGGTGGCGCAAGACTGATCGCTACGCTCTCAGGCGCTCAAGCCCTCTCCCGCTGGAAGAGGGATGTTCGAACATCTCCCCCTTGCAAAACGGACACCCGTGTCCATTTAAGCGCGTCACCATGTCGCGCCCCGCCCCCAAAACCCTCCGCAAGGACGTCATCCACAACCGCGCCGCCCTGCTGGACGCCGCGCGCGCGGTCTTCGCCGACCACGGCCTGGACGCCCCGCTGGACCTGATCGCGGAAAAAGCCGGGGTCGGCCGGGGCACCCTGTATCGTCATTTCGCCGACCGCACCGAACTGGCCCTGGCGGTGCTCGAGGCCGACGTCGCCGACCTGGGCCGCCGCACCGCCGAACAGGGCGAGGCGCCGGAGACCTTCTTCTGGTTCCTGGACCGGTTGGCCGAGGACATGATCCGCAACGCCGGCCTGGCGGGCCTGGTGCGGAACGTTCGGTCGCCCGACGCGCTTACGCCCCTGCGGCAAAGCTTGATGGAGGCGGGCGCCGCCCCTCTGCAACGCGCCCAGGCGGCCGGTCTGGTGCGAAAGGATCTGCGGCCGATGGACATTCGCCTGATCGCCACCCTGCTGGGCGCCGGCTTCCAGGGCGCCGATGAAGCCGAGCGTCAGGCTGTGTCCCAGCGCACCCGCGCCCTCCTCATGGACGGCCTGCGCCCCCGGGCCGAGGCCTCCTGATGGCTCGTCGCGCCGATCACAACTGGCATCTGCCGTGGGACCAGTATCTGGCGACTCTGAAACCCCACGAGCGCCCGACCCTGCCCGGCTCGCCCGCCACGCCCGACCACACGGCCTGGCTGAGGCTTCAATACGCCCTGACCGGCGTCCTGGTGGCCCTGGTCGGCAGTCTGGGCAATGCGGCCGTCACCGCCAACCTCTCCAATCTTCAGGGGTCGTTGGGGATCACCCCGAGCGAGGCGGCCTGGCTGCCGGTCGTCTTCGTCATGACCAACGCCTGTATGAACCTGATCCTGTTCAAGTTCCGCCAGCAGTATGGCCTGCGCCTCTTCACCCAGATCTGCCTGACCGCCTTCGTCGTCACCTGCGCCGCCCACCTGGCCGTCGACAACTATGAATCGACCCTGTTCGTCCGGGCCGTTGCCGGCATGGCGGCGGCGGGGCTCAGCAGCCTGGGCTTCCTCTATATGATCCAGGCCTTTCCGGCCCAGCACCGGTTGAAGGGCCTGGTGATCGGCATCGGCCTATCCAGCTTCGCCGTACCCATCGCCCGCCTGATCATGCCCAGCCTGCTGGAGCTGAACGACTGGCGCGCCTTCTACACCTTCGAACTGGGCATGGCGCTTCTGGCCTGGGCGGCGGTGCAGGTGCTGCGTCTTCCCCCGTCAGAACGACTGAAACTGTTTGAGCCGCTGGACTTCGTCACCTTCGCCCTGTTCGCGCCCGGCGTGGCCCTGCTGGCCGCCGTCCTGGGCCTAGGCAGAATCGTCTGGTGGACCGAGGCCGCCTGGATCGGCTGGGCTTTGGCGGGGGCGATCCTGCTGCTGACCGCCGCCCTGATGATCGAATACAACCGCAGAAATCCGCTGATCAATGTGCGCTGGCTGACCGGCCCCGACATCCTGCGCCTGTTCGGCGCCATCCTCTTGATCCGCATCACCCTGTCGGAACAGACCTCGGGCGCCGTGGGTTTTCTGACCGTGGTGGGTCTGGGGCCGGATCAGCTGCACGGCCTGTTCCTGGTGATCCTGTTGGCCATGATCGCCGGCACGGCGGTCGCCGCCCTGACCCTGGACATGACGCGGCTGAACCTGCCCATCGCCATCGCGCTCGGCCTGATCGCCGTCGGCGCCTTCATCGACAGCCACGCCACCGTCCTGACCCGGCCGGCCCAGCTCTATATCAGCCAGGCCCTGATCGCCTTCGCCTCGGCCCTTTTCGTCGGCCCCGCCCTGCTGATCGGCGTCGGCAAGGTGCTGCAACAGGGGACGCGCAACATCATCAGCTTCATCGTCATGTTCAGCGTGCTTCAGAACCTGGGCGGCCTGGCCGGCTCGGCCCTGATCGGCACGATCCAGGTGGTGCGCGAGAAGTTCCATTCGAACCAGCTGGCCGCCGACATCACCAGCCTGGACCCCCAGGTGGTTCTGCGCCTGCGCCAGCTGTCCGGCGCCTATGCGTCCACGATCACCGACCCCGCCCTGCTGAACGCCGAAGGCGCAGCCCTGCTGACCCGCCAGGTGACGCAGCAGGCCAATGTCCTGGCCTATAACGACGTCTTCCTGATCATTGCGGTGGTCGCCGGCCTGGGCTGCGCCTGGGTGACGGCGGTCCACCTGCGCCCCCGCCTCAAGGCGCGCCGTCAGGCGAAACGGGAGGCCCGAAACACGCCCACGCCCGACGCCGCAGCTGTCGCCGCCGCCGACTGATCTCCGAAAGCCCCCCATCCGATGACCGACACAGCCCCCGCTCCCTCCGCTCCGCCCGCCTCTGCCGCCCCTGCCGCGCCGGAACCCCGCAAGCGCGTCCTCTGGGCCGTGGTGGCGGCCATCGTCGCCGTCTTCACCGTCGGCCTGGTCCTCTACGCCTGGCGGCTGCCGCCCTTCACCGGCCATGTCCAGCGCACCGACAACGCCTATGTGCGCGGCCAGGTGACGATCATCAGCCCCCAGGTCAGCGGCTATGTGACGGCCGTGCCGGTCCAGGACTTCCAGAGGGTCCAGCAGGGCCAGCTTCTGGCCCAGGTCGACGACCGTATCTACCGCCAGAAGCTGGAACAGGCCGAGGCCGCCCTGCACTCCGCAGAGGCGGCCCTGTCCAACTCGACCCAAAGCCAGGCGTCCGCGCGCGGAACCGTGGCCCAGCAACGCGCCTCGATCGCCGCCGCCCAGGCCGCCCTGACCAAGGCCCAGGCCGATGCCGACCGCGCCCGCACCCTGAAGGCCGGCGGCTGGGTGTCGCAATCCAATGTGGACATCGCCGTCGCCGCCCTGCGCAGCGCTCAGGCCCAGCTGGCCCAGGCCCAGGCCGCCGAGGGCGTGGCCCAGACCGGCGTCACCTCGGCCGTGGTGAACCGCGACAGCCTGGCCGCCGCCGTCGAGAACGCCCGCGCCGCCGTCCGCCTGGCCCAGATCGACCTGGCCAACACCCGCATCATCGCCCCCCGCTCCGGCCGCCTGGGCGAGATCGGCGTGCGCCAGGGCCAATACGTCACCGCCGGAACCCAGCTGATGGGTCTGGTCCCCGACGTGGTCTGGGTCACGGCCAATATGAAGGAGACCCAGATGCGCGACATCCGCATCGGCCAGCCGGTCGAGATCACTGTCGACGCTCTGGGCGGTCAGAGCCTGCGCGGCCGCGTCGAACGCATCGCCCCCGCCGCCGGCAGCGAGTTCAGCGTCATCCGCCCCGACAACGCCACCGGCAACTTCACCAAGGTCGCCCAGCGCATCCCCATCCGCATCCGGCTGGATTCCGGTCAACCGGCCCTGGAGCGCCTGTCGCCCGGCATGTCGGTGGTGGCCAGGGTGGATACCGGTCGCTGACGGAACCCGCCTGCGCGCCCCGCGCTCCCTCATCAGCAAGGGAGACCATCATGGATGACATTCAGACCGAGGGCCGCAAGAAGAACGGCGCTGAGCCGTTGGGCAAGCCGGACGCCCTGACGCCAGAGGCAGACGTGAAGAAGGTGGGCGACCAAGAGCGGCGCAGCGCCGGGCCCGACGGGCCTGATGCGGCCGAAGTGGGCGACACCTTCAAGCGACAGCCCTGATCGTCCCGGCCTGATCACTCCGGTTTGATTTCTCTCATGACCGGCCGGACGACAGGCGCGCCGCCAGCAGATGCACGTCGTGCGCCCGCATCCGTTCGAAATTGCCCAGACCCAGGGCCAGGGCGCGCATCACCTCGGTCTGGCGGGTGTGTTCGGGATGCTGCGGCAAGGACGCCTCGGCCCGCGCCAGCTCCGCATCCAGCTCGGCCATCATATCGGCCAGGATTCCGTCGTTCATCTCATCCTCCGTCACGCCGCCGACCGCCGCAGTCGGTTTAAGCACGAGGAGAACAAATTAGGAACACGACACGCCGACGTCCTTGTGGACGATTGTGACTCTCGACGCACGAACGCCGGCGGCCCGAAGGACCGCCGGCGGCCTGCCTTCACTCCCCCCAAGGGACGGAGGATTTTCTCTCGTCAGCTCTCGGCCTGCCAGCCGCCGGCGAGGGCGCGGAACAGGGCGATCTGGTAGGTGGTGACCAGGGCGTCGGACTGGGCCAGGGCGGCGTCGGCGGCGGCCTGGGTGCGTTCGGCGTCCAGCACCACCAGGAAGCTGTCGGCGCCGGCGTTGAAACGCTGACGCGACAGGGTGGCGGCGCGGGCGGCCTGGTCCCGCGCCTCGGTCAGGGCAGCGCGGCGGTCCAGTTCGTTGGCGTAGTTGCTGAGCGCCGTCTCGGTCTCCTGCAGGGCCGTCAGAACCGTCTGGTCGAAGGTCGCCAGGGCGGCGTCCGAGCGGGCGCCGGCGGCCTGGATCTGGGCGCGGGCGGCGAAGACGTTGGGGAAGGACCAGCTGATCAGCGGACCGAAGCTGAAGCGATAGTTCTGGTCGTCGCCCAGTTCGCTCGACTCCAGCGCCGTCGAGCCGAAGGAGCCGCCCAGGCTGATCTGCGGATAGAGGTTGGCGGTCGCCACGTTCACGCGGGCGGCGGCGGCGGCCAGATTGGCCTCGGCCTGACGCACGTCGGGACGACGCGCCAAGAGAGCCGCGCCGTCGCCGACCGGGATCGGCCGGCTGAGTTGCGGCGGCCGGACGCAAGCCGCGGCGGCCTGGTCGGCCTCGGCCGGGGTGCGGCCGGTCAGGGTAGCCAGGCGGAACAGGGCCTCGTTCCGCGACGCCCGCAGGGTCGGCAGGGTCGCCGCCGTCTGGGCCAGGGCCGCGCGGGCGCTGGCCACGTCCAGACCGGTGCCCGCCCCGCCGTCGAGCAGGGTTTGGGTCAGGTTGGCGGTGTTGCGCTGAAGCTCCAGCGTCCGTTCGGCCACCGCGATCTGGGCGTTGGCCGAGCAGACGTCGGCATAGGCGCGGGCCGTCTCGGCCGCGACCGAGACCTGGACCGTGGCAAGAGCCGCCTCGGCCGCGCGGGCGTCGGCGCGGGCGGCGCGGATGGTGGATTCCACCCGTCCGAACAGATCGACCTCGTAGCTGGCCGCCAGACCGACGTCATAGGTGTCGATCTCGGGGGCGTCCTCGCCGGCGGGCAGGCCGGTGACGGTGGCGGCCGAGGCGCGGCTGCGCTGGGCCTGAGCGCTGGTCGTTGTGCTGGGGAAGCGGCCGACGCGGGCTTCGGACAGGGACGCTCGAACCGCGCGCAGATTGGCGAAGGCCGCCTCCAGCTCGTTGTTCTCGGCGAAGGCCTGACGGATCAGGCCGTCCAGGGTCGGATCGTCGTACAGCCGCCACCAGTCGTCGCGGGCCGGGGCCGCGGCGGTCACGGCCGGATTGGCCGCGCCGACGAAGCCGCCGGTCCCCGAGGTCGGCAGAGCCGCCTCGGGCGCCTTGGGCCCGACCGCGCAGGCGGCGAGCAGGGCGCCGGCGGCTGCGGCGGTCAGGAAGCTGAGGGTCTTGGTGCGGGTCATCAGATGTCCCCTCCCCGACCCGTGGCCGGAGCCGGCGCATTAGGATCGGTCAGGCTGGAAGTTTGATCGTAACGGACGGTCTCGGCGCCGGTGGGCGTCGGCGTCTTGCCCTGCGGCAGTTTGGACGACAGCCAGCGGGTGACGACATAGAAGACCGGGGTGAAGATCAGGCCGAAGAAGGTCACCCCCAGCATGCCGGAGAAGACCGCCGTGCCGAGCGACTGGCGCATTTCGGCGCCGGGCCCGCTCGCCAGCATCAGCGGCACGACGCCGAGGATGAAGGCGAAGGAGGTCATCAGGATCGGGCGCAGACGGGTCCGGGCCGCGGCCACGGCCGCGTCGAACCGGTTCATGCCCTGCTCTTCTTCGGCCTGTTTGGCGAACTCCACGATCAGGATGGCGTTCTTGGCCGCCAGCGCGATCAGAACCACCAGGCCGATCTGGACCAGGATGTTGTTGTCCAGCCCCCGCAGGTTCACACCGATGATGGCGGCCAGCAGACACATGGGCACGATCAGGATGACCGCCAGCGGAAGCGTGAAGGCTTCATACTGGGCCGCCAGCACCAGGAAGACGAAGACCACGGCCATCAGGAAGATCATGGTCGCGCCCGAACCGGCCGCCTTCTGCTGGTAGGCCAGCTCGGTCCACTCGTAGGTGAAGCCTTGCGGCAGGGTGCTGGTCGCCATCTGCTCCATGACCTGCAGGGCCTGGCCGGAGGAGACCCCCATGGCCGGGTTGCCCTGCAGCTCGGACGCCGGGAACAGGTTGTAGCGGACCACGCGCGACGGGCCGGAGTCATTGACCAGATTGGCCACCGACCCGATCGGCACCATGGCCCCACTGGAGGAGCGGGTCTTCAGGTTGGCGATGTCGGCGATGTCGTCGCGGTACTGGGGCTCGGCCTGGGCGGTCACCCGATAGGTGCGGCCCAGAAGGTTGAAGTCGTTGACGTAGGACGAGCCCAGATAGACGCCGAGGGTATCGAAGACGGCGCTGGGCTGGACGCCCATCATCAGGGCCTTGTCGCGATCGACGTCGGCCGAGATGCGGGGCGAGCCGGTGTTGTAGGTCGAGAAGACCTGGCTGACCTGATCCGGGGCCTGGGCGGCGGCGCCCATCATGGCGAAGGTCGCCCCCTCCAGCGCGCGATAGCCGGCGCCCGAGGTGTCCTGGATCATCATCTTGAAGCCGTTGCCGTTGCCCAGACCCTGGACCGCCGGCGGGGCGATGACGAAGATCTGCGCGTCCTCGATCTGACCCGTGGCCTGGGTGATGGCCCCGGCCAGGGCGGCGGCGGCCTCTTCCTTGGAGCGTTCTTCGAAGGGATCGAGGCGCACGAAGATGGTGGCGGCGTTCGATCCGAACGAGAAGCTGGCGCCGTCCAGGCCCGCGAAGGCCACGGTGCCGTTGACCCCGTCGGTGCCCTCGATGATCTGACGGGCGCGGGTCATCACCGCCTCCGTCCGGTCCAGGGAGGCGCCGGCCGGCAGCTGAATCACGCCGATCAGGAAGCCCTGATCCTGTTCGGGAATGAAGCCCGAGGGGGTGTCGACCAGACGCCAGGCGGTCAGGCCCAACAGACCGGCGTACAGGATCAGCACGATGCCGACCGTGCGCACCAGACGCGCCGTCAGACGACCATAGCGGTCCGACAGCCAGTCGAAGCCCTCGTTGAACTTCCGTCCGCCCCAGCCGACGTAATAGACGGCGGTCCCCAGGACGCCGGGCTTGCGCACCGGGCCGTGGTCCTTGTCGTGCGGCTTCAGCAACAGGGCGGCCATGGCCGGCGACAGGGTCAGGGAGACGAACAGGGAGATGACCGAGGCCGAGGCGATGACCACGGCGAACTGGCGGTAGAAGATGCCCGGAATGCCCGGCACGAACATGGTCGGCACGAACACCGACACCAGCACCAGGCCGATGGCGATCAGGGCGCCCGAGACCTCCTGCATCGATCGATAGGCGGCTTCCTTGGGCGACAGACCCTCGCTGATCGCCCGCTCCACATTCTCGACCACGACGATGGCGTCATCGACGACGATGCCGACCGCCAGAACCAGAGCGAACAGGGACAGGGAGTTGATCGAATAGCCGAGCGCCAGCTGCACTGCGAAGGTGCCGACCAGGGCGACCGGGATGGCCACGATCGGAATGATGGCCGCGCGCCAGGTCTGAAGGAAGACCATGACGACGATCACGACCAGGACCACGGCCTCGATCAGGGTGTGCTGAACCGACTCAACCGAGGCGGCGACAAATTCGGTGGGGTTGTAGGGCACCGAGACCTGCATCCCGGCCGGCAGTTCGGCCTTGACGGCCTCGACCTCGGCCAGGACCCGATCGGCGGTGCCGAGCGCATTAGCGCCCGGCTGCTGCACGATGGCCAGGCCGACGCCGCGCTGGCCGTCAAAGAAGCCGCGAATGCCGTAGTCCTGGGCCCCCAGTTCGATCCGCGCCACGTCGCGCAGATAGGTGACACGGCCCTCGCTGTCGGTCTTCAGAACGACGTTGGAGAACTGGTCGGGATCGGTCAGACGGCCTTGGACCTGGACCGGCAGTTGGAAGGCCGAGGCGCTGTTCGGGAAGGGCGGCTGGCCGATGGAGCCGGCGGCGGCCTGGACGTTCTGGGCCCGCAGGGCGGCGACGATGTCCGGCCCGGTCAGGCCGCGCTCGGCCGCCTTGGCCGGGTCGATCCAGACCCGCATCGAATAGTTGCCGCCGCCGAAGACCTGGACCGCGCCCACGCCTTCGATCCGCAGCAGGCGGTCCCGCAGGGTCGAGTTGGCGTAGTTGCCGACATAGTCGTTGTTCAGCGAGCCGTCGGGCGAGGTCAGCCCCAGGATCATCAGGAAGCCGCTCTCGGCCTTGTTGACGACCACGCCGGTTTGGCGGACCGCCTCGGGCAGACGCGGTTCGGCCAGGGCCACGCGGTTCTGGACGAGCACCTGGGCGGCGTCCAGATCGGTGCCCGGCTGGAAGGTGACGGTGATCGCCACCGCCCCGTCCGAGGTGGACGAGGAGGTGATGTAGAGCATGTCCTCGACGCCGTTCACCTCCTGCTCGATGGGGGCGGCGACGGTCTCGGCCAAGGTTTCGGCCGAGGCGCCGGGATAGGCGGCGTTGATGGTGATCGTCGGCGGCGCGATCTCCGGATACTGCGACAGGGGCAGCAGCGGATAGGCGAAGACGCCGACAATGGTGATCACCACCGCGATCACGGCCGCGAAGATCGGCCGGTCGATGAAGAAGCGGGATATGTTCATGGCTTAGTCGCCGGTCGAAAGGCTGGTGGCGAACGAGGCGGTGGAGGCCGGGGCCGCCTGGGTGACCGGGGCGTCCGGCGCCTGTTGGGCGACGGGTTGGATCTTGCCGGTCTTGGGCGTGACCTTGGAGCCCGGCTGGGCGGCGCGTTGCAGGCCGGCGATGATGACGCGGTCGGTCGGGGCCAGACCCGACTTGATCACGCGCAAACCTTGGACGATCGGACCCAGTTCGACGGGCTTGGTCGTGACCGACCCGTCGGCGTTGACGACCGAGACGACGCGGCGCGCCTGATCGGTGCCGACGGCGGTGTCGGGCACCAGCAGGGCGTCATAGGAGCCGGCGCCGGCGACCTGGGCGCGGCCGAACAGGCCGGGCCGCAGGAAGCCGTCGGCGTTCGGCACAATGGCGCGCATGCGGATCACGCCGGACGAGGTGTCCAGGGCGTTGTCCGAAAAGTCCAGCCGGCCGGTGCGGGTGAAGCCGCTCTCGTCCTGCAGGCGGATGCGAACCGGGGAGCCCTGGCTGGCGCCGCCGTCTCGCATATATTTCAACAGCACCGCTTCCGAACCGTCGAAGACGAAGTGGATCGGACCGCCCGAGACGATGGTGGTCAGGACGTCGCCCGCCGAGGAGCCGCCGGCGACCAGATTGCCCGGATCGACGCGACGATCCGAGACCCGGCCCGCGGTCGGCGCCGTGACGCGGGTGTATTCCAGGTTCAGCTGGGCGGTGCGAACGGCGGCGTTGGCCGCCGCGAGATTGGCCTGGGCCGCATCGACCGCCGCCTTGTTGGCGTCATATTCGGCCCGGGAAACGGCCTGGGAGGCCAGCAGGGTCTCGCTGCGCGCCAGATTGGCGCGGGCCAGGGTCAGCTGCGACTGCATCTGGGCGACCTGGGCCTGGGCCTGGGCCAGGGCGGCCTGGGCGGGGCGCGGGTCCAGGGTGAAGAGCAGCTGGCCCTTCTGGACCATCTGGCCGTCGCGGAAATGGACCGCCTGGATATAGCCGCCGACGCGGGCGCGGACATCCACGCTCTCGATCGCTTCGAAGCGTCCCGTGAACTCGTCCCAGTCCACCACCTTCTGCTGCAGAGGCGTGGCCACCGTCACCGGCGGGGCGCCGCCGGGCGCCTGGCCCTCGGCCTTGGGGGAACATCCATAAAGCGCGCCCGTCACCATGACGGACACGGCCGCAATCTTCAGCCCGCGCATCTGCGCAATCTCCCTGTCGGAGGTAAATCCCTGTCGTGCGGATGAGGACCGGTGGGGAGCCGGCCTTGTCAACGCATGGTGACTTAATGGGTGGCGTCGTGACGCTTGTCAACAGGCGTTGACAAAGCCATATGGAGGCTACGGTTATTCATTCTGGAGTGTCGCCCCCTTGTTATGTCCCGGCCCCCGCCCGAGGAACGCCGCCGCCACCCGCACGGCCATCCTCGAAGCAGCACGCGACCGTTTCGCGGCCGAGAGCTATGACGATGTGGGCATGCGCGACATCGCCCGCGACGTCGGCGTCGATGCGGCCCTGATCAGCCGCTATTTCGGCTCCAAGGACGATCTGTTCCTGGCGGCCCTGGACAGCTGCAGCGACGGCAGCACCCTGATGTCGGGCGACAAATCCGAGTTCGGCCGGCGCGTCGCCCACGAGATCGTCTTCGAGCCCAAGAAGGCTGAAAAGCTGAAGGGCATGGCGATCATGCTGCGCTCCATCGGCTCGAACAAGGCCGCTGAAATGGTTCAGAACACCTGCACGGCCCGCTTCTTCGGCCCGCTTGAGGAATGGATCAGCGGACCAGACGCCCGGGTCCGCGCCCGCCTCTTGGCCGGTTTCATCATGGGGATGTCGGTCAGCCGCGAACTGGGCGGCGGCAGTTTCAACATCGACCAGGCCGACTGCGAAAAGATGCGCGACCGCCTGGCCCCGATCCTTCAGGGCCTGATCGACGGCTGACCGTCCGCGCGGAATTGAAAAGGGCGCGGAGATGGCTCTCCGCGCCCTTTGTCGTGTCTGAAGACCGGCCTCAGTGCGAGACGGTGGTCGTCACCTCGGTCTTGGCCTTGGTGCGGATGCAGGCCACGGCGAAGATCGTCAGGCCGACATAGCCCAGCATCGGCACGACGAAGGCCGGCTGAAGCGCGCCGGCGGCGTCGGCGATGCGCGCCGCCACCTGGGGCAGCAGGGCGCCGCCGATGATGCCGAAGACCAACAGGCCCGAGGTGGCCGAGGTGGGGGCGGTGGACCGCTCCAGGGTCAGGGTGAAGATGGTCGGGAACATGATCGAGTTGAACAGGCCGATCGACAGGGCCGCATAGGCCGCCGTCGGTCCGCCGATCCGGCTGACGACGAAGCAGAGGACCGCCGCCGTCACGGTGCAGACCGCCAGGACGATTCCCGGCCGGACCTGGGTCAGGACGGCCGAGCCGATGAAGCGGCCGACCATGGCGCCGCCCCAGTAGAGGGCGACCATCTTGCCCGCCGTCTCGATGGGGGCGTTCAGGATTTCGGGGCTTTCCAGGAAGTTGGTCAGCATGCCGCCGATGGCCACTTCAGAACCGACGTAGAGGAAGATGGCCAGGGCGCCGAAGATGGCCCAGGGCGAAGACAGAGCCTTCAGCGGGGAGACCGCCTCGGTCGAGGCCGGCGCCGCCGCATTGATCTTCTTGCGGGCGGTGAAGATGAAGAAGGCCACCACGGCGAAGAAGGCGCCCATGCCCAGGAAGGCCATGTCGATGCTGCGCAGCGACTGGGTGCGGGTGGCGGCCGTGACCACGGCGCCGGCGGCGAAGACCCCGCCCGTCAGCAGGACGTGCGAGCCCAGCCACGGACCGACCGTGGTGCCCAGGGAGTTGAAGGCCTGGGACAGATTCAGACGGCTGGAGGCGCCCTTGGGCGCGCCCAGTTCAGCCACCAGCGGATTGGCCGCGACCTGAAGCAGGGTGACGCCCGAGGCGATGACGAACAGGGCGATCAGCACGCCCGGATACCAGTCGGCGGCCGTCGCGGCCGGCACGATCAGACAGCCCGCCACCATGACGACCAGGGCGCCGATGATCGAACGGCTGTAGCCCAGCCGGCCCAGCACCGCCGCCGCCGGCAGGGACATCAGCCCATAGGCGATGAACCAGGCGAAGGTCGTCAGAAAGGCCTCGGCGTTGTTCAGATCGAACACCCGCTTCACCGCCGCGATCAGCGGATCGATCAGCGAGGTGGCGAAGCCCCAGGCGAAGAAGAGCGTGGTGACATAGGCGAAGGCCAGGCCTGTGCCCTGACGTCTTGCGGCCTCTGGTGCGGACATGAATATTCCCCCTTACGGATGATACGAAGACGCCGCGCTGTGCCCGCGCGGTTCTGGTCGCCTTGGTTCGGCCATAGCGGACGCGCCGTCCAGCGGAAAAAGGGCGCCTGTAACCAAACTTTGGCGCGCAGTGGGCCCACAGAAGAAAAAGGCCGCCTCGTTTCCGAGGCGGCCACAGTTTGCTCAGGGGAGAAATCAGAAGCGGTAGTTCATGCCCACCGCGAAGGTCCGGCCGTAGCTCTGATAGTCGATGGTCCGGCGCTCATCGCCGTTTTCGAAGGTCTTGAACGGCTCGTCGGTCAGGTTGTTGACCTGGGCCAGGATCGACAGGCCTTCCAGCGGACCGGATTGGAACTCATAGCCGATCTGGGCGTCGACCACGGTTTCCGCCGCGACCGACCGCAGGGTGCGGCCGTTGCCGAAGCCGGCGACCTCGCCCAGGAAGTCCGACCGGTAGCGACCCGAGACCCGCGCCTGGAAGCCGTAACGCTCATAATAGAGGGTGCCGTTGACCACCGTCTCCGACAGGCCCGGCAGGGTGGTCGGGGCCTGGGTCGGGTCGGGCTGGACCTCGCTGTCGGTCGCCGAGGCGCTGAAGACGCCCCCGAAGCCCTCGAGCGCGGGGTGGAACAGGTCGAACGGAGCCGACACCGAGAACTCCAGACCCTTGATCCAGCCGCCGTCGCCGTTGTCCGGCGCACCGACCAGACCTTGGCGCAGAGCCGGTTCGGGGTTGGTCGGCGAGATCACGCCGATCGGATAGCCGCTGAAGTCGAAGATCTGGTTGCGGTTATAGACGTAGCTTTCGAGGTGTTTGTAGAAGCCGGCCAGCGAGACATAGCCTCGGCGGTTGGCGAAATACTTCTCGAACGACAGGTCCGCGACGTCGGCGATATAGGGCCGCAGTTCCGGATTGCCGCCGCCGCCGCCCCACGGCGAACGGTTGATGTCCGTCGATTGGGCCAGGCTGGTGTTGTAGCTGTAGTTCCGCGAGGCGCGCATGTCGTCCATCCGCGGACGCGCCAGGGTGCGCGAGATCGCAAAGCGGGCGAACAGGTCGTCGCCGACCTCCAGGATGAAGTTGGAGCTTGGCAGGATCTCCAGATATTCCGCACCGCCGTTGACGGCGACCGTTTCAGCCACGCCGGGGCCGACCTGACGGGCCGAGAAGCCGCTGGAGCTCTGATCCGTATAGACGAACTGCATGCCGACATTGCCGGTCAGGGGCATGCCGAACAGTTCGTGGTCGATGTTGGCGCGGATGTAGGCGGTCGAGACCTTTTCGGTCACTTCCCAGTTGCCGGCGGCGACGTCGGCGTTGGGATTGCGAACCCGATCCAGCAGGCCGCTGTTGACCACGCCCAGGGCGTCATAGCTCAGCACCTGCGAAATGCCGAGATAGCCCAGGTCGGTCGGGGCCAGCAGATATTCCGACGGCACGAACAGATCGCCGCCGCCGGGGACGCCGATATAGTACTGGTCGTTGACGAAGCTCTTGTTGCGCTCGGTATAGTTCAGGCCGAAGTCGATGGAGCTGAACGGGCTCTGGTGCAGAGTCCGCTTGGCGGTGATGCGGGCCGCCTTCAGCTCGTCCTCGATCGAGGGCGTGTTCATATAGCCGACCTGTCCGCCCGGAATGACGTCCGAGCCCCAGCCCTGGGCCGAGGTGATGCGGATCAGGCTGGCGTCGGCGTAGTCGAGCCGGCTGTTGAACCGGGTCACCCCGTCGTCGGTCAGTTCGAAGCCCAGGGTGTCCAGGGCGCCGTTGATGTTGCGGCCCGTCCCGGCGTTGGTCTCCAGGATGATGTCGTCACGCTCGACCTTCGAATAGCTGAGGTCCAGACCCAGGGTCCAATCGTCATTGGCGACGAATTCGGTATTCCAGCCCAGGGCGGTGATGTTGCTGTCGCGCTTGTTCAGGTCGTTACGGACCACGCCCTTGATGTTGTCCCAGGTGCCGGCGACGATCAGGCCGTCTTCCACGGTGTAGCCGGGGCGCAGCGACGGCGCCGGACGGCAGACGGGCGAGGCGACGTTGACGGTGCAGTCGCCCGAAGAGCCGCCCCAGGCCAGCGGAAATTCGATGCCGCGCAGGACCTGGGTGTTCTTGAACTCGGAATAGAAGGCGTCGATCGTCGAATGGATGCGGTCGTTCGGGCGCCATTCCAGCACGCCCATATAGCCGTCGCGCTCCAGCTCCGAGGACATGACGTAGGGCTTGACGCCGCCGGTCAGCAGATTGCCGTCGGAATAGGTGGGATAGCCCCAGGCGTTGAACCGCTCGGACTGATAGGGCGAGCTCATATGGGCGTAGCCCAGGGCGACGCCCAGGGTGCCGTCCATGAACTGGTCGATGTAGGAGACGGTGTAGCGGTCGCCGCTGTCGGTCGTGCCCGAGTTCAGGGCGCCGATGTCGTTCCACTCATGCCGATAGTTCAGGGCGATTGCCTGACGGCCGTAGGCCAGGGGCTGCACGGTGCGCAGATCGACCGAGCCCGCCAGACCCTGACCCAGCAGGGCCGCATCCGGGGTCTTGTAGACGACGACGCTGCCCAGCAGTTCCGACGGGAACTGGTCGAATTCGACGCCGCGGTTGTCGCCGGTGGTGACCAGTTCGCGGCCGTTCAGCAGGGCGGTGGTGAAATCCGGGCCCAGGCCGCGGATGGAGATCTGCTGGCTGCGGCCGTCAAGGCGCTGCATCGTCACGCCGGGCAGACGCGCCAGGGATTCGGCGATCGAGACGTCCGGCAGCTTGCCGATGTCCTCGGCCGAAATGACTTCGACGATCGAGGTGTTGTTGGCCTTGGCCGAGATCGAGGCCTCGATCGAGCGGCGGATGCCGGTGACGACGATTTCGCCGACTTCGGTCGGCGCTTGGTCAGCCTGAGCGGCGGTGGTCGCGGTTTGAGCCTGCGCCGCCCCGACGGCGACGAAGGCGGCGGCGCCGACAGCAGCGCCCGACAGCAGGCGCACGCGCCGGTTAAGACGTTGAGACATGGTCATCCTCCCTGGGGCCGCCGCGATTCTGAATGTCGCAGCCGAAGCCTTCGCAAAAATATGCAAATCTTCGACAAGGTTGCAAGCCGTTAATGTGGACGACGCATTTTCGTCGCACACGCCGAGGCCGCGAAAGCCCCATATACGCGGATTTACGGATCGATACGGCCAAGCTGTCGCTGCATCGCAGCATTCTAATCCGCGTTGACAGGCAGGGCTTGGGCTGCAAAATCTTGCAAATCGATCTGGAAGGCTTTGCACTTTCCAGACAGGAGGACCGACAGGATGAGCCTTGCCCCCCGCAAGACGAACCGCGCCCGCGCCTTGGCCGCAGCGACGGCTCTGATGGCGAGCCTTTCGGCCCTGCCCTTTCAGGCCCGCGCCGAGGCCCCGGCCGCGTCGCCCGCAGCCGACGCCCTGACGGCGCTGCGTCAGCGTCCGCCGCAGGACGAGGTCATTTACTTCCTGCTGCCCGACCGGTTCGCCAACGGCGATCCCGCGAACGACCACGGCGGCTACGCCCCCGAGCGGCTGAAAAGCGGCTTCGATCCGTCGGACACCGACTTCTACCACGGCGGCGATCTCGCCGGGGTGACGCAGCGGCTGGACTATATTCAGGGCCTGGGCGCCACCGCCGTCTGGCTGGCCCCCGTGTTCAAGAACAAGCCGGTGCAGACGCACAACGGCTACACCGGCGCGGCGCACCACGGTTACTGGATCACCGACTTCACGGTCGTCGATCCCCATTTCGGCGACGAGGCGGCGATGCGGGCCCTGGTCGATGCGGCCCATGCGCGGGGCATGAAGGTCTATCTGGACATCGTCGCCAACCACACGGCCGACGTCATCCGTTATCGCGAATGCCCCGACGGGCCCTGCGAATACCGCAGCCGGGCCGACTATCCCTACACCCGCCGCGGCGGCGTCGATGGCGCGCCTATCAACGCGGGCTTCGACGGACGGGACTTCTCGCGCCTGACCCGGCCCGCCTACGCCTACACCCCCTATGTCCCGGCGGGCGAAGAGAACGCCAAGGTCCCGGCCTGGCTGAACGACCCCATCCGCTATCATAACCGTGGCGACAGCACCTTTGCGGGCGAAAGCTCGCTGGACGGGGATTTCGCCGGTCTGGACGACCTGCTGACCGAGGACCCCGTCGTGGTCCAGGGCATGATCGACGTCTTCGGCGGCTGGATCGACAAATACGGGATCGACGGCTTCCGCATCGACACCGCCCGCCACGTGAACCCCGAGTTCTGGCAGGCCTTTATCCCCGCCATGCTGGAGCGGGCGCGGGCCAGGGGCATTCCGAACTTCCACATCTTCGGCGAGGTCTACGACCCCGACCCGGCGGTGACGGCGCGGTTCACGCGGGAGGACGCCTATCCGGCCGTGCTGGACTTCCCCTTCCAGAAGACCGCGGTGGAGGTCGCATCCGGCAAGACGGGGACCGACGCCCTGGCCCGGCTGTTCGCCGCCGACGCCGTCTACGCGAAGGGCGCCGAGACGGCCGCCGTCCTGCCGACCTTCCTGGGCAATCACGACATGGGCCGGGTCGGCTTCTTCGTGAAACAGGCCAATCCGCAGGCGGACGAGGCCGAGATCCTGGCCCGGGTCAAACTGGCCCACGCCCTGATGATGTTCAGCCGGGGCGTGCCGACCCTCTATTACGGGGACGAACAGGGCTTCGCCGGCGCCGGCGGCTATGGAAACTCGCGCCAGGACATGTGGCCCAGCCGGACGGCCGTCTATGCGGCCGAACAGCCGATCGGCGGACGGCAGACGCCCTATGCCACGACAGCGCCCCTCTATAAGGCCATCGCCGAAATGGCCCGAATCCGCGCCGCTGATCCCGCCCTGCGCCGGGGCCGACAGATCGTCCGCGCGGCGGGCGACGCGCCCGGCCTGTTCGCCCTGTCCCGTCTGGACGAATCCGGCGGCGAGACCCTGGTCCTGTTCAACAGCTCGACCGCCGCAGTCACGGCCCAGGTCGAGGTGGAGCCCGGTTCGCTGCGGTGGCAAGCTGTGCGCGGCGACTGCGAATCCCAGGCCTCGGCGCCGGCCAGCTACGCCGTCCGCATTCCCCCTCTCGACTATCTGATCTGCAAGAGCACGCCCCAGTGAACGCCCACAGCCTCGACCTCGCGACCGCCGCCCAGCCGGCGACCGCCCACACTGAATGGTGGCGGGGCGCCGTTCTGTACCAGATCTATCCCCGCAGTTTCGCCGATGCGAACAACGACGGGGTCGGCGACCTGAAGGGGATCACCGACCATCTGGACCACGTCGCCTCGCTGGGGGTGGACGGCATCTGGCTGTCGCCCTTCTTCACCTCGCCGATGAAGGACTTCGGCTATGACGTCGCCGACTATTGCGACGTCGATCCGATCTTCGGAACCCTGGCCGATTTCGACGCCTTGGTGGCGCGCGCCCACGACCTGGGCCTGAAGGTGGTGATCGACCAGGTATTTTCGCACACCTCGGACGAGCACCAGTGGTTCCTGGACAGCCGCGCCTCGCGCACCGGCCCGCACGCCGATTGGTACGTCTGGGCTGACGCCAAGCCGGACGGATCGCCGCCGTCGAACTGGCAGTCGGTGTTCGGCGGCCCGGCCTGGACTTGGGACGCGCGGCGCGGCCAGTACTATATGCACAACTTCCTGGCCTCGCAGCCGCAGCTGAACGTCAGGAACCCCGAGGTCCAGGACGCCCTGATCGCAGCGGCGCGCTTCTGGCTGGACCGGGGCGTGGACGGCTTCCGGCTGGACGCCATCAACTTCTCCATCCACGACCTGAAGCTGACCGACAATCCGCCGATCAAGGACGGCAAGAAGCGCACCCGGCCCTTCGACTTCCAGGACAAGATCTATAACCAGAGCCAGCCGGAGATCCTGGGCTTCCTGAACCGGATCCGCGCCCTGACCGACAGCTATGAGGGGCGGTTCACCGTCGCCGAGGTGGGCGGCGACCACGCCGATCGCGAGATGAAGGAATACACCGCCGGGACCGATCGGCTGCACTCGGCCTATGGCTTCCTGTATCTGTACGCCGACACGCTGAAGAGCGAACTGGTCGCGCGGGGCGAAACCATGTGGCCGGATCAGCAGGGCGAGGGCTGGCCGTCCTGGACCTTCTCCAACCATGACGCGCCGCGCGCCGTGTCGCGCTGGGCGCAAGGGCGGGACCGCAAGGCCTTCGCCGAGATGGCCCTGATGCTGCTGGTCTGCCTGCGCGGCAATGTCTTCGTCTATCAGGGCGAGGAGCTGGGCCTGCCCCAGGCCGAGGTGCCGTTCGAGCGGCTGGTCGATCCCGAGGCCATCGCCAACTGGCCCGAGACCCTGGGCCGCGACGGCGCCCGCACACCCATGCCCTGGCATGCGGATCAGGCCAACGCCGGCTTCTCCACCGTCGAGCCCTGGCTGCCGGTCGACGCCCGCCATCTGCCGCTGGCGGTGGACGCTCAAGAGGCCGATCCGGGCTCCACCTTGCACGTCGCCCGCCGCATGATCCGGCTGCGTCATCAGCACCCGGCCCTGCGCTTCGGAGCCATGGCGCCGATCCAGACCTCGGACCTTCTGGTTTTCGAACGCCGGGAACGGGGCGGCGGCGAAGAGCGGCTGCTGTGCGTCTTCAACCTGGGTCACGAGCGGATCGACTGGAGCCCGCCCGCAAATGCGACGCGGATCGAGGCGATCAACTGGACCGAGGCCGACGGCGCCGCCCTGCCTCCGCTCGCCGGCCTGGTCTTCAGACTGGCATGAGCCGTTCAGCCGCCACAGGTCTCGCGCACGATCAGGTCGGTGGGCACCCGTTCCGACCGACCGGCCGTCGCGCCCCCGTGGTCCAAAAGCTTGGACACCATCAGCCGACCGGCCTTCATCGTGTCCTGGGCGATGGTGGACAGGGCCGGGCGCGAATAGCGGCTGAAGGGCACATTGTCGAAACCGATGACGGAGACGTCGCCGGGCACGGACAGGCCGGCATGCTGCAGGGCCCGCACGGCGCCCAGGGCGATCTGGTCCGACGCCGCCACCACCCCGTCGAACCTGACGCCTCGGCGCACCAGGGCGTCCACGGCGGCCTCGGCGGACTCGACCTCGAAATGGGCGGGGACGATCAGTTCGGCGTCGACAGACAGGCCCGCCGTCTCCAGCGCCTCCAGATAGCCGCGGTGCCTCTGCATGGCCTCGGGCGGATCGAGGTCGCCCAGAAAGACGATGCGCGTGCGGCCCAGCCGCGCCAGGTGGGAGGTCGCGCGGCGACCGCCCGAGAAGTTGTCCGATCCGATCGAGCAATAGTCCTGCTCCGGCAGGTCGGCGCCCCAGACTACGAAGCGATGGTCGCCCGCCGCCAGCCGGTTGAAGGCGCCGTGCAGGCTGGACTGACCCAGGAAGATCACCCCGTCCGCGCGACTGGTGTTCATCGCCGCCGCCAGTTCGTCATAGGTGGCGGGCGAGATATGGCTCATCAGCAGGTCGCAACCGCGTTCGCGCGCCGCCTCGCCCACCCCGGCCAGCAGCTCCAGGAAGAAGGGGTCCGAGATCCGGCCTTCCCGCCCTTGGGGTCGCGGCGTCACCAGGGCGATGGTGCCCTGAGCCCCGATCGGTCCGGCGGGCATGTAGCGGCGGAACGGATAGTCGTGCTCCTTCGCCAGCTTCCAGATCAGCTGTTTGGTGCGGTCGTTGACGGCGGGGCTGTCGTTCAGCGCCCGCGAGGTGGTGGCGACGGAGACGCCGGCCAGGCGCGCGATGTCTTCAAGTCGGGTTGTCTTGCGGCTCAAGGTCGCGGGTCCTCAGCACAGGCTTTCGGGCCTGCAAATTTTTCTGCAAACGTTTCAGCCACCGTTCGCAGCGGTTGGCAAGAGGCGGCGTAACGGAGTTCACAGATGAAGCGCAGATCCTTCCTGGCCCTCGGCGGCGCCTCGATCCTGGCCTTCGGCGCCACGGGCGTTCGCGCCCAGACCGCGCCGACCCACGCCCGCGCCTCTTCGCCCGGCGGGGTGCTGACGGTTGAGGCCTTCACCGACAACGACGGGCGGCCGATGTATGCGGTGCTGCGTCAGGGGCGGATGGTCGTGGCCCCCTCCAAGCTCGGCTTCCTGCTGACCGACGCCCCCGCCCTCGAGCGCGGCCTGGCGATCACGGCCGGTCAGCCCGTGACCTTCGACGAGACCTGGGAGCAGCCCTGGGGCGAGCGCCGCTTCATCCGCAACCACTATAACGAATGGCGGGTCTCATATGCCGAGACCGGCGGCCTGCAACGGCGCGTCGATGTCGTCTTCCGCCTGTATGACGACGGCCTGGGCTTCCGTTACGAATTCCCGGACCAGCCCGCCCTGAAGACGGTCCGCATCGGTTCGGAGATCACCGAGTTCAATCTGGCCGAGGACGGCGAGGCCCTGTGGTGCCCGGCCTGGGAATGGAACCGCGAGGAATATCTGTACAGCCGCACCCCGATCAGCGCGGTCGGCAGCGCCCAGACGCCGATGACGGTCAAGGGCCGGTCGGGTCTGCACGTCTCGATCCATGAGGCCGCCTGCATCGACTACGCCGGCATGAATCTGCGCCGGTCTGAGGAAACCAGGTTCCGCGCCCAGCTGACGCCCGGCCTGACCAACGCCGCCGTGGTGCGACAGGCGCCGTTCAACACCCCCTGGCGGACCCTGCAGGTCAGCGACAGCGCCGCCGGTCTGATCGAATCCAGCCTGATCCTGAACCTGAACGAACCCAACAGGCTGGGCGACGTCAGCTGGTTCAAGCCGATGAAGTACGTCGGCGTCTGGTGGGAGATGCACCTGGATCTGAAGACCTGGAACTCCGGCCCCAAACACGGCGCCACGACCGAAAACGCCATCAAACACATCGACTTCGCCGCCGAACACGGCCTGGGCGGGGTGCTGGTCGAGGGCTGGAACAAGGGCTGGGACGGCCAGTGGTTCGCCAACGGTTCGGACTTCAGCTTCACCGAAGCCTATCCCGACTTCGACATCGAGGCGGTCTGCGCCCACGCCCGGTCAAAGGGCGTCCAGCTGATCGGCCACCACGAAACCGGCGGCAACGCCTTCCACTATGAGCAGCAGTTGGAACCGGCCATGGCCCTGTACGAGCGGCTGGGGGTCCATTCGGTCAAGACCGGCTATGTCGCCGACGCCCAGGGCGCCCGCGTCGCCGGGCCGGACGGCCGGATGGTGATGGCCTGGCACGAGAGCCAGGCCATGGCCCAGCACCATATGAAGGTCGTCGAGGCGGGCGCGCGCCACAAGGTGGCGATCAACGCCCACGAACCGTTCAAGGATACGGGCCTGCGCCGCACCTATCCGAACATCATCAGCCGCGAGGGTCAGCGCGGCATGGAGTATTCGGCCTGGGGCAATCCGGGCAATCCGCCCGAGCACGAGCCGAACCTGGTCTTCACCCGCCTGCTGGCCGGGCCGATGGACTATACGCCCGGCATCTTCGGCATGGAGACGCGCAGCCCCGGCGGGGTCCAGACCACCTGGGCCAAACAGCTGGCCCTCTATGTCGTCATCTACAGCCCGATCCAGATGGCCGCCGACCTGCTGGTCAACTACGAGGCCAATCCCGGCCCCTTCCAGTTCATCAAGGACGTGCCGGTCGACTGGGCCGAGACCCGCGTGCTCGCGGCCGAGATGGGCGACTATGTCGCCATAGCGCGCAAGGATCGAGCGTCGGACGTCTGGGCTCTGGGCGCCATCACCGACGAGCATCCGCGCGTCCTTACGGCGCCTCTGGACTTCCTGGACCCCGGCCGGCGCTACCGGGCCGAAATCTATCGCGACGGGCCGGACGCCGACTATCGCGGCAAGCGCGAGGACATCGTCATCGAGCAGCGCGAGGTGACGTCGGCGGACACGCTGACGCTGGCGCTCGCGCCCGGCGGCGGCCAGGCGATCCGGTTCGTGCCGTTCGGGCGGGGGCGTCGGTGATGGGCGACTTTCAGATCCTCTCCCGCTTGCGGGAGAGGTGGCCCGTCGATCGCGCAGCGATCCAGGGTCGGAGAGGGAAGTCTTCTGACAGAAGGCTGAACTCCCCCCATCGTCACGCGTGTCGCTGCGCGCCACGACGCGACACTTCCCCCGCAAGCGGGGGAAGATCATGACCCTCCTCTCCCACCGCCCGCGCCTGTCCGGCCTGGCGATCTGGAACATGTGCGTCGGCTTCTTCGGCATCCAGATCGGCTTCGGCCTGCAGAACGCCAACACCAGCCGGATCTTCCAGACCCTAGGCGCCGAGGTCGACAGCCTGGCCATCCTCTGGATCGCCGCCCCTCTGACGGGTCTGTTGGTCCAGCCCCTGGTCGGCCATTTCAGCGACAAGACCTGGACCCGGTTCGGGCGTCGCCGCCCCTATTTCCTGGTCGGGGCGATCCTGACCACCCTGGCCCTGATCGCCATGCCCAACAGCCCCGGCCTGTGGTTCGCCGCCGCCATGCTGTGGATCATGGACGCCTCGATCAACATCACCATGGAGCCGTTCCGCGCCTTCGTCGGCGACAATCTGCCGGAGGAGCAGCGCACCGCCGGCTATGCGATGCAGAGCTTCTTCATCGGCGCAGGGGCGGTCTTCGCCTCGGTCCTGCCCTGGCTGCTGTCGAACGTCTTCGGCGTGGTCTCGACGGCTGAGGCGGGCGTCGTGCCCCTGTCGGTCAAGATCGCCTTCTACGTCGGCGCCGCCGGCCTGTTCACGGCCGTGCTGTGGACGGTGCTGAGCACCCGCGAATACAGCCCCGAACAGCTCGCCGCCTTCGAACGCGCGCGCCTTGAAGCCCTGGGCGCCGCCCCGGCAGACGATGCGCCGGAGCCGCCGGCCCGCAGCGTGCGGGGCTGGATGGGTTCGGGCCTGGTCTGCGCCGTTCTGGGGGGGCTCGGCCTGGTGCTGATCGCCGCCTTCGATCTGGAGAAGGAGCTGCTGGTCCTGGCCGGCTTCTTCGTCGGCTTCGGCCTGTTGCAGATCGCAGTGGGCCTGATGCAGCGCCGCCGCATCGCCAACGCCGTGACCGAGATCCTGAACGACGTCTATCGCATGCCCCAGACCATGCGCGACCTGGCGGTGGTCCAGTTCTTCAGCTGGTTCGCCCTGTTCGCCCTGTGGATCTACACCACCGCCGCCGTGACCAGCGTCCATTTCGGCACGACCGACACCACCTCGGCCGCCTACGCAGCCGGGGCCGACTGGGTCGGGGTTCTGTTCGGGCTCTATAACGGGGTCGCCGCCCTGGCCGCCTTCACCCTGCCGGTCCTGGCCAGGCGGATCGGCCGCAGGGCGACCCACGCCCTGATGCTGATGCTCGGCGCGGCGGGTCTGTTCGGCGTCTTCCTGATCCGCGAGCCGGGCCTGCTGTGGCTGCCGATGGTCGGGGTCGGCTTCGCCTGGGCCTCGATCGTCTCCATGCCCTACGCCATCCTGTCGGCGGCTGTGCCGGCGCGGAAGATGGGCGTCTATATGGGCGTGTTCAACATCTTCATCGTCGTGCCCCAGCTGCTGGCGGCCACGGTGCTGGGCCTGATTCTGAAGCACTTTTTCAGCGGCCAGGCGATCTGGGCCCTGGTGCTGGGCGCCGCCTCCTTCCTGCTGGCGGCCTTCAGCGCCCTCAGGGTGCGGGAGCAAAGGGCGTGAACCGCCGCGCGCTCCTGGCCCTGGCGGCCGCCCTGCCCTTCGCCGGCGCCGCACGGGCGCAGACGGCGGCCGGTCGTCTGATCCTCCACGAGGCCGTGAGCTCGGCCCATGTGAAGGCGAGGAACGTCTCCGTCTGGCTGCCGCCCGGCTATGAGACGTCGGATGCGGCCTATCCCGTCCTCTACATGCACGACGGACAGAACCTGTTCGATCCCTCGACGGCCAACTTCGGCGAATGGGGGGTGGACGAGCATCTGACGCGGCTGATCGCCGGCGGTCAGGTGCGCGCCCCCATCGTGGTCGGCGTCTGGAACACGGATCTTCGCCTGCGGGAATATGTCCCGGCCGATCTGATCGCGGCCCTGCCCGAGGACATGCGCGGCGATGTTCAGGCCGTCTATGGCGGCCCGCCCCTGTCGGACGGCTACATCCGCTTCCTGACCGAAGAGCTGAAACCCTTCGTGGACCGGACCTACCGCACCCTGCCCGGCCGCGAGGACACCCTGATCAGCGGCTCCAGCATGGGCGGGCTGATCTCACTGTACGCGGTGATGAAACGGCCGGACGTCTTCTCCGCCGCCGCCTGTCTGTCGACCCATTGGCCGCTGCGGGTCACAGGCCTGGACGGTCAAAGCCTGGAGGCCTGGCGCGAACGGCTGGTCTCCGCCTGGACCGGGGTGATCGACCGCGGCCTGCCGGCGCCCGGCGCGAACCGCTTCTACTTCGACCGGGGCGACGAGACCCTGGATCAGTTCTACGCCGCCTTCCAGACCCAGGTGGACGCCGTCTTCCGCCGTCGCGGCTACGGCCCCGGCGATTTCCAGAGCCTGGTCTTCCCCGGCGCCCAGCACAATGAGGCCTCGTGGAACCAGCGGCTGGACGTTCCCCTGACCTTCCTTCTTTCCCCCGCCCCCACGCGCAACCCGTGAGGACCACAATGCGTCATTTCCGTTCCTTCTGCCTCGCCGGCGCCGCCGGCCTGGCGCTCGCCTCGACCGCCTCGGCCCAGTCCGGAGTCGCTCCGGGCGCGCCGGGTGATCTGCCTACCTGGTCCAGCGCCGCCAAGACCGGGGCTGGGGCCTCCTATGAAGCCTATGTCGACGGCCAGTACCGCGACGGCGGACCGACCGGCGCGGTGTCGAAGGTCTGGTTCTCCATCGCCGACGGCGTCCTGACCGAGACCATGTACGGCCTGATCCACGAGGCCCAGATCAAGGCGCTTCGCTTCGCCGTCGTCACCCCGGAGGGCCTGGCCGTCGAGGGCGCCGACACCACCGAGCGGACCGAGTATCTGCACACGGACGCCCAGGGCCGCCCCCTGTCGCCCGCCTATAAGGTCACGACGCGCGACAGGGCGGGTCGGTTCGAGATCGAAAAGCGCCTCTTCACCGATCCGGATCGCAACGCCCTGGTGCTGCGGGTCAAGATCACGGCCCTGAGTGGAGAGGCCACGCCCTATCTGCTGCTGGAGCCGCACATCGCCAACACCGGCGTCGACGACCGGGGACAGGTCACGCGCCAGGCCTTCCATGCCTGGGAAGGCGACACCCATCTGGTGCTCAAGCCGAGCCGTCCGTTCGACAAGGCCGGCGTCGGCTTCGTCGGCGCATCGGACGGTCTGACCGACCTGAAGGACGGCCGGATGGACTGGACCTACGCCTCCACCGGAGAGACGGCGGGCAATACGATGATGACGGGCGCCCTGCCGCGCCTGCGTCAGGGGCAGAGCCTGAGCCGAGATTTCGTGATCGGCTTCGGCTCCAGCGAGGCCGAGGCCCAGGCGGCGGCGGACGGCGCCTTCGCTGTCGGCCTGGACGAGGTTCTGGCCCGGTTCAACGGCGAGGGTGATCGCATCGGCTGGGAGGACTATGTCGCCGCCCTGACCGAACTGCCGCGCATCGCCGAACAGGCGACGGACGGAGGCAAGCTGGCCTACGCCTCGGCCCTGATGCTGAAGGTGCAGGAGGACCGCACCCATGCCGGCGCCCTGATCGCCTCCCTGTCCAACCCCTGGGGCGACACGGTGGACGCCTCCAAGTCCTCCACCGGCTACAAGGCCGTCTGGCCGCGCGACTTCTATCAGGTGGCCATGGCCCTGGCGGCGCTGGGCGACAAGGAGACGCCGCTGGCGGCCTTCAACTATCTGCCCCAGGTCCAGGTCGGGCCGAACACGCCCGGCAATACCGGCGTCGGCGGCTGGTTCCTGCAGAAAACCCATGTGGACGGCGAACTGGAATGGGTGGCGGTCCAGCTGGACCAGACGGCCATGCCGATCATGCTGGGCTATCGTCTGTGGAAGCTGGGCTGGCTGTCCGACGCCCAGATGGCCGACCACTATCGTTCGATGCTGAAGCCTGCGGCCGACTTCCTGGTGGACGGCGGCAAGATCGGCCTTCTGTGGAACGACGCCGAGATCAAACCGCCCTTTACCCAGCAGGAGCGCTGGGAGGAGCAGCAGGGCTATTCCCCCTCCACCACCGCCGCCGTGGTGGCCGGGCTGACGGTCGCGGCCGAAATGGCGCGCGCCTCGGGCGATGCGGCGGGAGCGACCCGCTATCAGCTGGCCGCCGACAGCTACGCCTCCAAGATCGAAGAGCGGATGTTCACGACCAACGGCGACTTCGGCGACGGCCGCTATTTCATCCGCATCACTCGGAACGAGAACCCGAACGACAAGGCCCCGATCGGCGCCGCCAACGGCCAGATCGCGCCCCAGGAGGACCGGGTCGTGGACGGCGGCTTCCTGGAACTGGTCCGCTACGGGGTGCGCAAGGCCGACGATCCGCACATCGTTTCGACCCTGCCCGTCTATGACGATCAGAGCCTGGAGGACCTGTACCGGGTCCGCTACGACTTCGGGCCGGAGGGCGACCAGACGCCGGGCTGGCGCCGCTACGGCGTCGACGGCTATGGCGAGGATCATGTCACGGGCGCCAACTATGGCGTCGGCGGGCAGATGAGCCCTGGTCAGCGGGGTCGGGTCTGGCCCTTCTTCACCGGCGAGCGCGGCCACTATGAGCTGGCCCGCGTCAGCCTGAACGGCGCTCCGTCCGCCGCCGACATCGCCGCCATCCGCCAGACCTATGTGCGCGGCATGGAGCGGTTCGCCAATGACGGGCTGATGCTGGCCGAACAGGTCTGGGACGGGGTCGGCGAGCCGACCGCGCGCGACTACGCCCTGGGCCAGAACACCGACTCGGCCACGCCCCTGGCCTGGACCCATGCCGAATATCTGAAGCTGCTGCGGTCCTTGGCCGACGGCAAGGTGTGGGATCGGTACGAGCCGGTCGAAAGCCGCTACGCCCGCTGATACGAAAAAGGCCCCGGAGCCAGTGCTCCGGGGCCTCGTTTTTGACCGAAGACGGGCTCAGTAGGTCAGCTTCAGACCGACCACGAAACGGTCCTCGGCCACGGGCACGCCGTCCACGTCCGTGTCGTAGTAGCGCGCATCCGCCGACAGATTCTCCGTCAGAGCATAGCCGATCCCGGCGTTCCAGGTCAGATAGTCGTCGGACACGTCCAGCCATTGCTGACCCACGGCGCCGGAAATCGTCCACTTGTCGGCGGGCGAGAAGGCGGCGTTGACCTCGGCGTAGGTCGCTTCCTTATCCGCCGCGCCGAAGAAGTCGGGCGAATAGTAGACGGCGGCGCCGAAGGTGGCCGGGCCCACGGCGCGCGAGGCCGCAGCCTTGAACTCCGCATAGTTGTAGTCGGCGCCGTCCGGTTCGCCCGCATAGAGGTAGCCGATCACGCCGAAGTCCAGGGCGAAGCCGGCCGCCTCGGTGCGGTAGCCGCCATAGACGTCGACTTCCGCGTCGGTGTCGTCGCCGAAATCAACGTTTGAGGCCCAGGCGCCGGCATAGAAGCTGCCGGCCGTCAGATCGACGCCGCCCTGGATGGCGGGATCTTCGTTGGTCTGGCTGTAGCCCCGGAAGACATAGTCGCTGGTCACGCCGACATTGAAGGCCACCTTGGCGTCCTGAGCCGAGGCGGGCGCGGCCAGGCCGGTCAGCCCCAGAGCCAGGGCCGCAGCGGCGGCCGTACCGAACAGTTTCATTCTCATTATCTATCCCCTTGGTTTCGTTATTTTTGTTCCAGCGCCCGATGGGATCGCCGGGAGGGAGGGCGCGGCCGGCGGGCCGCACCCTCTGGTTTCAGTGTTCCAGAGCCTCGCCGTGCAGCGAGGTGTCCAGACCGGCGGCTTCTTCCGCCTCGCTGACCCGCAGACCCGTGGTGAACTTGCAGATCACCAGGATGATGAAGGTCCCGACCGCGCTATAGGCGATCGTCCAGGCCAGGCCGATGGCCTGGGCCCCGACATTGGCGCCTTCCGACAGGCTGTTGATCGCCGTGGTGGCGAAGACGCCGGTCAGCAGGGCGCCGATCAGGCCGCCCGCGCCGTGGATGCCGAAGGCGTCCAGCGAGTCGTCGTAGCGCAGCAGCTTCTTGATCCAGACCGACGAGATGTAGCAGACCGGACCGGCGATCAGGCCGATGATGACCGCGCCCTTGGGATCGACGAAGCCCGCCGCAGGGGTGATGGCGACCAGGCCGGCGACCACGCCCGACAGCATGCCGATCAGGGAGACCTTCTTCTTCTCAATCAGTTCGATGATCTTCCAGGTCAGGGCGGCGGCGGCGGCGGCCAGAACCGTGTTCAGCAGGGCCACGCCCATCAGCTCATTGGCGGCGCCCGCCGAACCGGCGTTGAAGCCGATCCAGCCGACCAGCAGCAGAGAGGCGCCGATCATGGTCAGGACAGGGTTGTGCGGATTGATCGGCTCGACCCCATAGCCTTTGCGGCGGCCCAGGAAGATGGCGCAGACCAGACCGGCCACGCCCGAGTTGACGTGAACCACCGCGCCGCCGGCGAAGTCCAGCACGCCGGCGGAACCGAGGAAGCCGCCGCCCCACACCCAGTGACAGATGGGGGAATAGATCAGCAGCGACCACAGGGCCGTGAACAGCAGCAGGCCCGAATATTTCATCCGCTCGGCGAAGGCGCCGGTGACCAGGGCCGGGGTGATGATGGCGAAGGTCATCTGGAAGGCGATGAACAGATATTCCGGAATGCCCGTCAGCAGGCTGTTGGCCGTGCCAAGGGTCACGCCGTTCAGGAACAGCATGTCCAGGCTGCCGACGTAGGGCTGAAGCGCGGCGTCGGCGTTGGCGCCGAAGGCGATGCTGTAGCCCGCGATGAACCAGACCAGGGAGACGACGGCGAAGACGCCGACCGACTGGGTGATGGTGGCGATGACGTTCTTGCGCCGCACCATGCCGCCGTAGAACAGGGCCAGTCCCGGCAGGGTCATCAGCAGGACCAGGGCCGTGGACGTGCCCAGCCAGGCCGTGCCCGCGCCGTCCAGCTCCAGCGCCGACTGGTGCGCCAGCAGGGCGGGCGCCGCCTCCGGCGTCTGGGCGAAGGCCCCGCCGGCGTAAAAGAGCCCGATGGTCAGAAGCAGGAGCGCAGCGACCCCCGGAAGTCGATTCCAAACGTGCGACATAAGCAAATACCCCCTTGGCAATCTCGCAAGTGCGAAGGTTTTACTGCAATCGCGTTCGACGCAAGGGGGTCAGGCTGAAACGGTGCAACTTTCTTGCAACGGTCCTGTCAAAAAAGTTTAGCCCCGCACGATCCGTTCTCGGCGCGGGGCTTGAGGCTCAGATTCATGTTTCGAGGAACGATGTTCCCGGCATGAAATTCGGGAGGCGGCGATGCGCCCTACGCCCAGTGCATCTGCACCCGGTGCGCCGCCGCCCAGTGGATGGCGCGAATGGCGTCGATCACCGCCTCGGTTGCGGCCCGCGTGCCCAGAGCCCCGCCCAGATCGGCGGTGACGGCGCCGGCCGCCAGGACGGCCGCCACCGCAGCCTCGATGGAATCCGCCTCGTCCTCCAGCTTCAGGCTGTGACGCAGCAAGAGGGCCGCCGACAGAATCGTGCCGACCGGATTGGCCAGGTCCTGACCCGCGATGTCCGGCGCCGACCCGTGGATCGGTTCGAACAGACCCGGCCCTTCCGTGCCCAGCGAGGCCGACGGCAGCAGGCCGATCGAACCGCCCAGCACCGAGATCTCGTCCGACAGGATGTCGCCGAACATGTTCTCGGTCAGGATGACGTCGTACTCGCGCGGCTTCCTGATCAGGTGCATGGCCATGGAATCGACCAGGGCGTGCTCCAGGGTGATCTCCGGGAACTCCTCGGCATGGATACGGGTCACGACCTCGCGCCACAGGCGGCTGGTCTCCATGACATTGGCCTTGTCGACCGAGGTCACCTTGCCGCGGCGCTGGCGCGCGGTCTGGAAGGCGGCGCGCGTCACGCGCTCGATCTCGGGAACCGTATATTCGCACAGGTCGGTGGCGCGGTCGGCGGTGCGGGTCTTCTCCCCGAAATAGACGCCGCCGGTCAGTTCGCGGAAGACGATCAGATCGACGCCCTCGACGATCTCGCGCTTCAGCGGCGAACGGTGCGCCAGGACCGGCGAGACCTGCAGCGGCCGCAGATTGGCGAACAGGCCCATGGCCTTGCGGATGGCCAGCAGGCCTTCCTCGGGCCGGCGCTTGCCGCCGTCCCATTTGGGACCGCCCACCGCGCCCAGCAGGACGGCGTCCGCGGCGACGCAGGCGGCCCGCGTCGCCTCCGGCAGGGGCTCGCCCGTCTCGTCGATGGCGGCTCCGCCGATCAGATGTTCGGTGAAGTTGAAGCTGTGGCCGTAGAAGTCGCCGATGACCGCCAGCACGTCGCGCGCGGCCCGCGTCACCTCCGGCCCGACGCCGTCGCCGGGCAACAGGACGATCTCATAGGTCTTGGGGGCGGCTTGGGTCATCAGACGGTCTCTCTCGAACGCTCGAAGGCTTCGATCTCTGGCAGGTTTGATTGCAGCCAGCCCAGGGTGTCCACCCCGTTCAACAGACACTGGCGCGCGAAGGGTTCGACCTCGAACGGCACGGGCTGGGCATTGCCGCGCCGGATCTCCCGGGCTTCGAGGTCGATTGTGACCGGCTGGTCCGGCTGCGACGCCAGATCGTCCCAGACATCCTGGCTGACGACGATCGGCAGCAGGCCGTTTTTCAAGGCGTTAGATGTAAAAATGTCAGCGATTTCGGTCGAGATCACCGCCCGGAACCCATAGTCGTACAGGGCCCAGGGGGCATGTTCGCGCGACGAGCCGCAGGCGAAATTCTTGCCCGCCAGCAGGATGCGATGCTCGGCCGGATCGATCCGGTTCAGAATGGCTTCGGGCTTTTCCGAACCGTCGGCCTCATAGCGCCAGTCATAGAAGGCCGCCTTGCCCAGCCCCTCGCGCGTGGTGGTGGTCAGGAACCGCGCCGGAATGATCTGGTCGGTGTCGATATTGGCCTGGCTGAGCGTGACCGTCTTCGAGGTCAGGGTGGTGAAGGGCTCAGACATCAAAAACTCCGCTCATCCCGGCGAAAGCCGGGACCCAGTTCTGTGGGCGACAGGCGTCACCCGTCGCGCCCTGTCGGCGATCCCGCGCATTGTGCTTCGCGAAAGCACTGGGTCCCGGCTTTCGCCGGGATGAGCGGAAGGGGGTGTCGCTACGCATCCACGACCTCGTTCAGAAAGACGCGCGGATCGGTCAGCACACCGGCCACAGCCGTCGCCGCAGCCGTCGCGGGGCTTGCCAGGATGGTCCGGGCGTCCTTGCCCTGGCGGCCTTCGAAATTACGGTTGGAGGTCGAAACGGCCAACTGACCCGGCGCGACGAAATCCCCGTTCATGGCGATACACATGGAGCAGCCGGGAATGCGCCATTCGGCCCCGGCGGCGATGAAGACCTCGTGCAGGCCCTCCGCCTCGGCGTCGCGCCGCACGGCCTCGGAGCCCGGCACGACCAGCATGCGCAGGCCCGGCTTGACCTTGCGGCCGCGCAGCACCTCGGCGGCGGCGCGCAGGTCAGGCAGTCGGCCGTTGGTGCAGGAGCCGATGAAGACCACGTCCACCGGCTGGCTGGTCGTCGCCTCGCCGGGGGTGAAGCCCATATAGGCGATGGCCTTGCGGTCGCTGTCTGACTGGGGCTGGGGCACGGGCGCGCCTATGGGGGCGCCCGCATCCGGCGTCGTGCCCCAGGTCGCCATCGGACGGATGGCGGCGCCGTCGATCACGACTTCCTTGTCGAAGGTCGCGCCCGGATCCGTGGCCAGCTTCAGCCATTCGGCCGTCGCCGCCTCATAGTCGGCGGGGACGTGCTTGCGGCCGCGCAGCCAGTCGATCGTGGTCTGGTCCGGGGCGATCATGCCCGCGCGGGCGCCGGCCTCGATGGACATGTTGCACAGGGTCATCCGCCCTTCCATGTCCAGCGACCGCACCGCCTCGCCCGCATATTCGATGACGTAGCCGGTGCCGCCGCCGAAGCCGATGTCGGCGATCACGGCCAGGGCGACGTCCTTGCCCGACACGCCCGGCTGTAGTTCGCCGGTCACCGTCACCCGCATCGCCTTGGGCTTGCGCTGCAACAGGCATTGGGTCGCCAGCACATGGCCGACCTCGGAGGTGCCGATGCCGAAGGCCAGGGCTCCGAACGCCCCATGGGTGGCGGTATGGCTGTCGCCGCAGACGACCGTCATGCCCGGCTGGGTCAGGCCCAGCTCCGGCCCCATGACATGGACCACGCCCCGGTCTTCAGATCCCCAGCCGGCCAAGGGAACCCCGTGGGCGGCGCAGTTTCGCTCCAGCGTATGGACCTGGGCCTCGGCCTGGGGGGTGACATAGGGTTTCAGCCCGTTCAGCCCCGCCGGCAGGGTCGGGGTCGAATGGTCCAGGGTGGCGTAGGTCCGGTCGGGCCGGCGCACCTTCAGGCCGCGCGCCTCGATCTCGCTGAAGGCCTGGGGACTGGTGACCTCATGCACCAGGTGCAGGTCGATATACAGGACGCCCGGCGTATCGGCCGTTTCCGGCCGCACCACATGAGCGTCCCAGACCTTGTCGAACAGGGTCTTTGGATCAGGCATACTGGGCCACCGTCTCCTCAACGCCGTCGACGCGATCAATGATGGCGATCAGTTCGGCGTCGCTGATCTCGCCGATCTGGTCGGCGCGCTGTTTGAAGCCGGCGACGACGGCCGCCAGACGGTCGCCCTCGATGGGCCGGCCGATGGTCTCGGCCCGCTTGGCGATGGCGTGGCGGCCCGAGTGCTTGCCCAGAACGAACCAGCTGCCTTCGAAGCCCACGTCCTGGGGCCGCATGATCTCATAGGTGCGGCTGTCGGCCAGCATGCCGTGCTGGTGGATGCCGGCCTCGTGGGCGAAGGCGTTGATGCCGACCACCGACTTGTTGCGGGCGATGACCGTCTCGGTGATTTCGCACAGGATCTTGGAGGCGCGGACCAGATGGCGGCTGTCGGCGCCGATGGCGACGCCATAGCGGTCTTCGCGCACCTTCAGGGCCATGATGACCTCTTCGATCGAGGCGTTGCCGGCCCGTTCGCCGATGCCGTTGATCGCCCCCTCGACCTGACGCGCCCCGCCCTCGACGGCGCCCAGGGAGTTGGCGACCGCCATGCCCAGGTCATCGTGGCAGTGGGCCGAAAAGATCACATGGGGGTGGCGCTTGTGGATCCGCGCCGCCAGGGCGCGGAAGGTCTCGCGCACCTCTTCCGGGGTCGCATAGCCGACGGTGTCGGGCACGTTCAGGGTCCGGGCGCCGGCGTCGGCGGCGGCCTCCAGCACATCGGCCAGGAACTCGGGCTCCGTGCGGAAGGCGTCCTCGGCCGAGAACTCGACGTCGTCGAACAGGCTGGCGGCGTATTCGACCGCCCGGACGGCCGTGGCCAGAACCTCGTTGGTCGACATCTTCAGCTTGGCCGAGCGATGGATCGGGCTGGTGCCGATGAAGGTGTGGCAGCGACGGTGCGACTTGGGCGCCGGCTGCAGGGCGCGGAAGCTGGCGTCGATGTCCTTTTCGTTGGCGCGCGACAGGGAGCAGAAGACCGGCCCCTCGACCTCGCCGGTCACGCGGCGGATGCAGTCCTCGTCGCCCGGAGAGGCGGCGGCGAAGCCGGCCTCGATAACGTCGACGCCCAGGTCCTTCAGGACCTGGGCCATCTTCACCTTGGCTTGGGCGGTCATGGAGAAGCCGGGCGCCTGCTCCCCGTCCCGCATCGTCGTGTCGAAGACGATGACCCGGTTGGGGTCGGCGGCGATCTCCGCAGTTCGGGATACGCCGGATACTCGTACTTGTTCGGCGGTCATTACGCAGCCTCGGATTGAATAATGTCGTTGCCGATCCGGCGGACGCCGAACAGGCGGTCGATCTGGCGACCCAGGTTTTCGATGCAACGGCCGGCGTCGCGGCCGCGGATGGTCAGGGCGATCCGACGGAAGGCGCCCTCGTCGGCCATGTTGATGCCGTCGATGTGGAAGCCCCGGCGCTCCACAAGACCGATGAGACGCTGAAGCGAACCGTCCGCACGGTCGATCTGGACGTGGATCGTGTTGCTCATCTCAGGAGCCCTCCATCATTTCAGCATTGCTCTTGCCCGGCGGAACCAGCGGCCAGACATTGTCTCGGGGATCGATGACCACATGGGCCAGGCAGGGGCCGTCGGCGGCCAGCAGGCGCTGGATGCCTTCGGACACCTGATCGCGGCGATCGATACGGAAGGCCTCGATGCCGAAGGCCTCGGCCACCTTCACGAAGTCCGGATTGTCGGACAGGTCGATCTCGGAATAGTTCTCGGCGAAGAACAGCTCCTGCCACTGGCGCACCAGGCCCAGCGAGGAGTTGTCGATCAGCACGATCTTCAGCGGGATGCCGTAACGCCTCAGCGTCGCCAGCTCCTGGATGTTCATCATGAAGCCGCCGTCGCCGGCGATGGTGACGACCGTCGCGGACGGATCGGCCAGCTTGGCGCCGATGCCGGCGGGCAGGCCGAAGCCCATGGCGCCCAGACCGCCCGAGGTGATGTGGGCCTCGGGCTTGGAGAAGCGGCAGTGCATGGCCGCCCACATCTGGTGCTGGCCCACGTCGCAGGCGGCGACGAAGGCGTCGCCGGCCGCTTCGGACACTTCTTTCAGCAGAGCCGGGGCGTAGACCCCCTCGCCCGGCGCGTCATAGCGATAGGCGCTGGTCCGGGCGGCGTCGACGCACGCATCGACCCAGGGCTGGATGTCCAGGGCCGGTCCGCCGGCCATGCGCGCCGTCAGGGCCTCGATCCCGTCCTTCAGCTCGCCGACCACGGCCACATTGGCCGCCCGCAGCTTGCCGACTTCGGAGGCGTCGATGTCGAAATGGACGATCCGGGCGTTGGGCGCGAACTCGGCCAGCTTGCCCGTGGCGCGGTCGTCGAACCGGGCGCCGACGACGATCAGCAGGTCGCTGTCCTGAACCGCATGATTGGCCGCGCGGGCGCCGTGCATGCCCAGCATGCCCAGCATGCGCGGCGCGTCGGTCGGGACGGTGCCCAGGGCGTTCAGGGTCGAGACCTGGGGGATGCCGGTCGCGGCGACGAAGGCGCGCAAAGCCTCGGTCGCGCGGCCGATCTTCACTCCGCCGCCGACATAGACCAGCGGCCTCTTGGCGGCGCGGATCGCGGCCTCGGCGGCGGCGACGGCGTCGTGATCGATGCGCGGCGTCTCGTTGGGGATGTGGAAGCCGTAGTCGTCGCTGGTCGTGGCGAACTGCACGTCCTTGGGCAGGTCGACCAGGACCGGACCGGGACGGCCCGAGGCGGCGATGTGGAAGGCCTCCTCGACGGCGGCCGGAACATCGGCCGCGTCGCGGACCAGGATCGAGTGTTTCACGATCGGCAGGGTGACGCCCAGGATGTCGATCTCCTGGAAGGCGTCGGTCCCCATCAGCCCCTGGGCCACATTGCCGGTGATGCAGACGATCGGCGCCGAGTCCATCATCGCATTGGCGATGCCGGTGATCAGATTGGTCGCCCCCGGTCCCGAGGTGGCCAGACAGACCCCGACCCTGCCGCTCTTGCGCGCATAGGCGTCGGCGGCGAAGGCGGCGGCCTGTTCGTGCCGGACCAGAATATGTTTCAGCTTAGACCCGGCCAGGGCGTCATAGACCGGCATGATGGCGCCGCCCGGATAACCGAACACCACCTCCACGCCCAGCCGCTCCAGGGTGGAGACCAGCAGGCGCGCCCCCGATTGGGGGGCGGCCTCGGCTGAGGATTTGAAGGCGGCGGCGGTCATCAGGGTCATCCGGTCTTTCGCTCGGGCTCAGGCCGCTTCAGATTTGGGCGTGTTCAGCCAGGCCATCCGCTCGCGCAGACGGGCGCCGACCTGTTCGATCTGGCTCTCGCGGTCCGCCTTCAGCCAGGCCTCGTACTGGGGCTTGCCGGCCTCGTTCTCGGCGATCCAGTTGCGCGCGAAGGTTCCGTCCTGGATCTCGTCCAGAATGGTCTTCATCCGGGCCTTGGTCTCTTCGTTGACGACGCGCGGGCCGCTGGCGACGGCGCCGTATTTGGCGGTTTCCGAGATGAAGTGGTGCATCTTGGAGATGCCGCCTTCGTAGAACAGGTCCACGATCAGCTTCAGCTCGTGCAGGCATTCGAAATAGGCGATCTCGGGCTGGTAGCCGGCCTCGACCAGGGTGTTGAAGCCCTGCATCACCAGTTCCTTGGCGCCGCCGCACAGGACGGCCTGTTCGCCGAACAGGTCGGTTTCGGTCTCTTCGCGGAAGGTGGTTTCCAGCAGGCCGCCGGTCGCGCCGCCGTTGCCCTTGGCGTAGCCCATGGCCCGGTCGCGGGCCTTGCCGGTCGCGTCCTTCTCGACCGCGAACAGGCTGGGCACGCCGCGCCCGCGCTGGAACTCGCGACGGACCAGATCGCCCGGCCCCTTGGGCGCGACCAGGATGACGTCCATGTCTTCGCGCGGGGTGATGCGGCCGTAGATGATCGAGAAGCCGTGGGCGAACAGCAGGGCGGAGCCCTGTTTGGCGTTCGGCTCGATGATGTCGCGATAGACCTGATCCTGAACCATGTCGGGGGTCAGGATGGCGATGATGTCGGCGCCCTTGACCGCTTCGGCCGGCTCGGCGGTCGGGACGCCGTCGGCGGTGGCGTGTTTCCAGCCCGTGCCGCCGTGACGGACGCCGGCGACCACGTCATGGCCGCTGTCCTTCAGGTTCTGGGCGTGCGCCCGACCCTGCGAGCCATAGCCGATGATGGCGATGCGCTGCCCGGCGATCGCGCCCGGCTTGATGTCTTCGTTGGTGTAGATGGTGATGGCCATGAGAATTCAGGCGTCCTGAGCAGCAGCGGATTTGTGAGAGGCCGGGATTTGCGCCGGCGGCGGGTTGGGGATGGTGACCGCGCCCTGGGCGGCCGAGGCCACGGAGGCGCGGTATTTGGCGAAGACGCCTCGCGCCGGGCGGACCACGTGGGGCGTGAAGCCCGCCCGGCGCGTCGCCAGATCGACGTCCACGTCGATCCGGCGGTTGGTGACGTCGATGGTGATGCGGTCACCATCGCGAATGAGGGCGATCGGGCCGCCGACGGCGGCTTCCGGCGAGATATGCCCGGCGACGAAGCCGTAGCTGGCGCCCGAGAAGCGGCCGTCGGTCAGCAGGGCGACATTGTCGATCTTTCGGCCCTTCAGGGCGGCGGTGACCTGCAGCATTTCGCGCATGCCGGGGCCGCCCTTGGGGCCTTCGTAGCGGATGATGATGACGTCGCCCTCGCCGACCGAGCCGTCTTGCACAGCGTGGAAGGCGTCTTCCTCGCTGTCGAAGACGCAGGCCGGGCCTTCGAACTTGTCGACCTTGTGACCCGTCAGCTTGATGACCGCGCCTTCCGGAGCGACGTCACCATAGATGACGGCGAAGCTGCCGCGGTCCATAACGGGGGCGTCGAAGGTGGTCACGACGACCTGGCCCGGCGTCTCCTCGGCCTCGGCCGCCTCGGCGAACAGGCTGCGGCCGCTGACGGTGGGCGTATTCACGATCTTGCCGGCTTCGGCCATGCGCTGCGTGACTAGGCGGGTGCCGCCGGCGGCGAACAGGTGAGAGGCCAGGAAACGACCGCCCGGCTTCAGGTCGCAGATCACCGGCGCCTCGACACAGGCCTGGTGGCAGTCCTCGACCCCGAACGCGACCCCCGCCTCCGCCGCGATGGCCGTCAGGTGCATGACGGCGTTGGTCGATCCGCCCGAGGCCGAGACGGCGACGGCGGCGTTCTTCAGGCTGGCGCGGGTGATGTATTTGCGGGCCGTGTCGCCGGCGAAGACCCGTTCGACGATCAGCCGGCCGCAACGCTCGCCCTCGGCCGCCTTGCCGGGATCGACCGCCGGCACGTCATTGGCGCCCATGGGGCTGATGCCCATGACCGACAGGGCCATGGCCATGGTGTTGGCCGTGAACTGGCCGCCGCAGGCGCCGGCGCCGGGGCAGACGGCCTGTTCGACCGCCTTCAGCCCTTCGTCGTCCAGGGCGCCGGCCGAATGGGCGCCGATGGCCTCGAACACCTCCTGGACCGAGACCTCCTTCGAGCCGATCACGCCCGGCATGATGGTGCCGCCGTAATAGACCAGGCCGGGGATATCCATCCGAGCCAGGGCCATGGCCGCCGCCGGGATCGTCTTGTCGCAGCCGACGATGCAGACCACGCCGTCCAGCTGGTGCCCCTCGATCGCCAGTTCGATCGAGTCGGCGACGACCTCGCGGCTGATCAGCGAGGCCTTCATGCCCGCCGTGCCCATCGAAATGCCGTCGGTGACGACGATGGTGTTGAAATCAACCGGATAGCCGCCGGCCGCGATGATCCCGGCCCGCACGTCCTTGGCCAGACGGTCCAGGTGCATGTTGCAAGGGGTGACGGTCGACCAGGTGTTGACGATGCCGATCATCGGCTTGTCGAAATCGGCGTCCTGCATGCCGGCGGCGCGCAGATACGATCGGGCCGCCGCCCGGTTCGGGCCGGCCGTCACCGCCGCGCTGCGCGCGTTGGGCTTCCTGGGCTCTGAGGTAGAATCTTGCGTCATCGGTCCGGTTCGTTTCGAACCGCCAAGCACGAAAGACCCCGCTTCCTTTCGGGAGCGGGGTGGTGCGAGGCGATCCTGAGTGTGTTTAGGTCAGGTCGCGTGCATCCACGCCGCTTGCGTAAGCAGGCCGAGGAGTACGAGAAGAATGAGGAATACGGGGCTTTCCAGGCCGATCGGCGCGCGAGCGGCCACGACCGCGTCAGCGGTGCGTCCCTTCGTCATGTCGCGCGTCATCACAGCCACGGGCGGCTCCCTGTTCTGACGCCAAGAAACCATATGGGCCGGAGCCGCACAACCCCTGTCGCAAAAATTTTGCGCAAAAGGCCGGCGACGACCGCCACGGAGGTGTTTCTTACCTTGCATCCGCAAGTCTCTCCGCCGGCCGTAACGGTTCCTAACCGCTTGTTAGGGCCGCAGGCCCCGCGCGGGGTTGAAACCGGGCCGCGACAGTTCCATTGAGACCGCCAACAACATAATCGTTCAGAGGAGCCCCCCATGACCGTTCGCGTCGCCATCAATGGTTTCGGCCGCATCGGCCGTCTCGTCCTTCGCTCGATCATCGAGCATGGCCGCACGGACATCGAGGTGGTGGCGATCAATGATCTGGGTCCGGTCGAGACCAACGCCCACCTGTTCCGCTATGATTCGGTGCACGGCCGCTTCCCCGGCACGGTGACCTCGGGCGAGGACTGGATCGACGTCGGCACGGGCAAGATCAAGGTCACGGCCGAGCGCGACCCCGCCAACCTGCCCCACGCCGAGCTTAAGGTGGACATCGCGCTGGAGTGCACCGGCATCTTCACGTCGAAGGACAAGGCCAGCGCCCACCTGAAGGCCGGCGCCAAGCGCGTCCTGGTCTCCGCCCCCGCCGACGGCGCCGACAAGACCATCGTCTTCAAGGTCAACCACGAGACCCTGACCGCCGACGACATCGTGGTGTCCAACGGCTCGTGCACCACCAACGCCCTGGCTCCGGTCGCCAAGGTGCTGAACGACCTGTTCGGCATCGAGCGCGGCTATATGACCACCATCCACTCCTACACCGGCGACCAGCCGACGCTGGATACGATGCACAAGGATCTGTACCGCGCCCGCGCCGCCGCCCTGTCGATGATCCCGACCTCGACCGGCGCCGCCAAGGCGCTCGGCCTTGTTCTGCCGGAACTGAAGGGCAAGCTGGACGGCTCGTCGATCCGTGTCCCGACCCCGAACGTCTCGGTCGTGGACCTGAAGGTCGTCGCCGGCCGCGAAGTCACGGTGGAAGAGATCAACGCCGCGCTTCAGGCCGCCGCCGACGGCCCGATGAAGGGCGTGCTGTTCACCACGACCGATCCGCTGGTCTCCAGCGACCTGAACCACATCGCCGCCTCCTCCACCGCCGCCCTGCCCCAGACCCAGGTGGTCGACGGCAAGCTGGCCCGCGTGCTGAGCTGGTACGACAACGAATGGGGCTTCGCGACCCGCATGAGCGACACCGCCCTGGTGATGGCGAAGTTCCTTTAAACCCCCGCCTCCCTCTCCCAGCGGGAGAGGGCTTGAGCGCACGGCGGCGCAGCCGCCGTTCTGGCGCGAAAGGGTGAGGGGCAAGGTGTGCGAATTGGCCCACCGGCTGTCCCTCATCCGTCTCGCTCCGCGAGCCACCTTCTCCCCGTGGGAGAAGGATCATGAGAGATCGAAGCCATGACCTTCCGCACCCTCGACGACGCCAAGGATCTCGCCGGCAAGACGGCCCTGGTCCGCGTGGACTTCAACGTCCCTATGGAGGGCGGCAAGGTCACGGACGACACCCGTCTGCGGGTCGCCCTGCCGACGATCCAGCGTCTGCGCGACGCCGGCGCCAAGGTCGCGCTTCTGGCTCACTTCGACCGTCCCAAGGGCCAGCGCGTCCCGTCGATGAGCCTGAAGCCGGTCGTAGATGATCTGGAGACCCTGCTCGGCGCCCCCGTCCGCTTCGCCGACGACTGCATCGGCCCGGACGCCGTGGACGCCATCCGCGACCTGGACGCCGGCGGCGTGGTCCTGTTGGAGAACGTCCGCTTCCATGCGGCGGAAGAGGCCAATGATCCGGTCTTCGCCCGGAAGCTGGCGGATCTGGGCGATCTCTATGTCAACGACGCCTTCTCGGCGGCGCACCGCGCCCACGCCTCGACCGAAGGGATCGCCCACCACCTGCCCGCCTACGCCGGCGAATCCATGCGCCGCGAACTGGACGCCCTGGACGCGGCGCTCGGCAATCCGCAAAAGCCCGTCATCGGCATCGTCGGCGGCGCCAAGGTCTCGACCAAGCTGGACCTCTTGAAAAACCTGGTCGGCAAGCTGGACCGCCTGGCCATCGGCGGCGGCATGGCCAACACCTTCCTGTACGCCCAGGGCATCGACATCGGCGGCTCCCTGGCCGAGCGCGACATGGCCGACACGGCCCGCGAAATCATGGCCGAGGCCGAGGCGCGGGGCTGCAAACTGCTGCTGCCGGTCGATTTCGTGGTGGCGACCGAGGTCAAGCCGGGCGCCGCCGCTCGCCCGGTCGCCGCCGGCGCCGCCCTGTCGGCCGACGACAAGATCCTGGACGCCGGCCCGGCCACGGTCGCGCGTCTGCTGGAGGCCCTGACGGCCTCCAAGACCCTGATCTGGAACGGCCCTCTGGGCGTGTTCGAGGTGCCGCCCTTCGACGCCGCCACCGTGACGGTCGCCCGTCATGCGGCGGCCCTGGCCAAGGCCAGCGTCCTGACCGCCGTCGGCGGCGGCGGCGACACGGTCTCGGCCCTGAATCACGCGGGGGTGTCGGACGACATGACCTTCGTCTCCACCGCCGGCGGCGCCTTCCTGGAATGGATGGAGGGCAAGCCCCTGCCGGGGGTCGAGGCCCTGCGCGCCTGAGCCCTGACGCAGCGGAAACAACTGTAACACGGCGTGACTTTGAGCGCGCCGCCCGCTAGTCTCGCGCCCAATCAAAAAAGACTTTCGGCTCAGGAGACTTCATCATGGCGCGCATCACGCTGCGACAGCTGCTCGACCACGCGGCGGAGAACGGCTACGGCCTTCCCGCCTATAATATCAACAACATGGAGCAGGGCCTCGCGATCATGGAGGCGGCCCATGAGGTCAATGCGCCCGTGATCATCCAGGCCTCGCGCGGCGCCCGGAACTACGCCAACGACATCGTCCTGGCCAAGCTGATCGACGCCCTGGCGGAACTCTATCCCGACATCCCGGTCTGCATGCACCAGGACCACGGCAACGGCCCGGCGACCTGCGCCACCGCCATCCAGTACGGCTTCACCTCGGTGATGATGGACGGCTCGCTGGAAGAGGACGCCAAGACCCCCGCCTCCTATGAATACAATGTCGAGGTCACGCGCCGCGTCACCGAAATGGCCCACGCCTGCGGCGTCTCGGTCGAGGGCGAACTGGGCGTGCTGGGCTCGCTGGAGACCGGCATGGGCGAGGCCGAGGACGGCCATGGCTTCGAGGGCAAGCTGGACCATTCCCAGCTCCTGACCGACCCGGATCAGGCCGTCGAATTCGTCGCCGCCACCAAGGTCGATGCCCTGGCCATCGCCATGGGCACCAGCCACGGCGCCTATAAGTTCACCAAGAAGCCGGACGGCGACATCCTGGCGATGAACGTCATCGAAGAGATCCACCGCCGCCTGCCCAACACCCACCTGGTCATGCACGGCTCGTCCTCCGTGCCGCAGGAGCTTCAGGACATCATCAACCAGTACGGCGGCGAAATGCCCCAGACCTGGGGCGTGCCGATCGAAGAGATTCAGCGCGGCATCCGCCACGGGGTGCGCAAGGTGAACATCGACACCGACAACCGGATGGCCATCACCGGCGCCATCCGCAAGGTCCTGGCCGAAAAGCCGGGCGAGTTCGACCCGCGCGCCTATCTGAAGCCCGCCAAGGAGGCGATGAAGAAGCTCTGCAAGGAGCGCTATCAGCAGTTCGGCTGCGAGGGCCAGGCCTCGCGCATCCGCCCCTTGTCCACCGCCCACATGGCCAAACGCTACGCCTCGGGCGAGCTTGACCCGTCCTTCCGCAATGCGGCGGTCAAGGCGGCCTGACGACCGCCCCTCCCTGATCAGACCGGGTAGCGGCCGCTCAGTTCGAACCGCACCCGGTCCTCTTGCCAGCGCGCCCGGTCCAGCTCGTCCCTGGCGTCGCGGGCGTTGCGGCGAGCGTCGCGGATTTCGCCCCGCACCTCTTCGATTCGGTTGCGGATCCGCTCCTTCTCCTCGTCGGTCAAGCCGTCCTGACGCAGTTCGCGCTGTTTGGCGTCCAGCTTGTCCTCGCGGTCGTCGATCCGCGCCTCGGCGCTTCTCAGCGCGCTCTCGGCCGCCTCCACCGCCGCTGCCGCCTCATGCAGCCGACGCCCGTCGTTATAGGCCGGCAGAAAGGCCGCCTCCTCCTCGGGCCGACAGACGCCGTAATAGGTGTTGCCCGCCCGCCCCTCGATCCAGCCGCGCTGGAAGGTGCAATAGCCGCGCAGCCCGTCTTCGCGTGCTCGGCTGTAGGTCGCCGGATCGGGCGCGACCTGATATTTGGCGCAGGCCTGGGCATGGGCGCCCAGCCGGCTCATCGGATAGCCCGCCGCCCCATCGGCGTAACCCTTGTCGCCCCAGGCGCCGGCCAGACACTCTTCCTGGCTCATGGTCGAGCAACTGCCCAGCAGAACGGCGGCGGCGGCGGCGGCGGCGCCGCTCGCGATCATCAAGGTCTTCATCACAGTTCCCCACGCCCCCAAGCGCCACTATTCACTTCAGATCAGGCCCGACGCAAGCGCCCTCGCTGGCAGCCGATCTTCCGATGCTTTACGGATAGAGGGTGTCCGACCCCGAACTGATCGACGACGAAGACCCGGCGCCGGCCGCCGAGACCCTGGAGGCCCGTATCGACCTGTCCGGCGTCCGGCTGGACAAGGCCCTGGCCGAGGTCTTTCCCGACCTGTCGCGCGCGCGTCTCCAGGCCCTGCTGGCCGAGGGGGCGGTGCGCCGTGACGGGGTCGTCCTGACCGGCGGCTCGGCCAAGGCCCAGCCGGGCCTCTACCGGGTCGATCTGCCGCCCGTCGCCCCCGCCGCGCCCCAGCCCCAGGCCCTGCCGCTTGCGGTCCTCTATGAGGATGCGGACCTGATCGTCATCGACAAACCCGCCGGAATGGCCGCCCATCCGGCGCCGGGCACGCCCGACGGCACCCTGGTCAATGCGCTGCTGGCCCGTTGCGGCGACAGCCTGTCCGGCATCGGGGGCGTCGCCCGACCGGGCATCGTCCACCGGCTGGACAAGGACACCTCGGGCGTCATGGTCGCGGCCAAGAGCGACCGCGCCCACCAGGGCCTGTCGGCCCTGTTCGCGACCCACGACATCGAACGCACCTATATCGCCCTGACCCGCGGCGCGCCGACCCCGCTCCAGGGCCGGATCGAGACGCGCATCGGCCGCTCGACCGCCGACCGCAAGAAGATGGCCGTGCTGAAGACGGGCGGGCGCGAGGCGATCACCGACTATCGGGTCCAGCGGACCTTCGGCGAACCGGCCCGCGCCGGCGGCGCGCCCCTGGCGGCGCGTGTCGCCTGCACCCTGCAAACCGGCCGCACACACCAGATCCGGGTTCATCTGTCGTCCAAGGGCGCGCCCATCCTGGGCGATCCGGTCTATGGCTCCGGCAGCCCCGCCCCCCCGGTCCGCGCCGCCCTCGCCGAGGTCGGGCTGACGCGCCAGGCCCTGCATGCCGCCGTCCTGGGCTTCGTCCATCCGATCACCGGCGCGCCCCTGCGTTTCGAAACCGACCCGCCCGCCGACATGGCGGCCCTGGAAATCCTGCTCTCCACCCTGTGAGGCCGCTGATGGACCCCGATATCCACGACAATACCGCGCTCAACCGCTACGAATTGCCGGTCGACGGAGAGACGGCCGTCGTCACCTACAATCTGTCGCCGCCCAATCTGATGATCACCGAGACCCTGGTGCCCGAACGGCTGGAAGGCCAGGGGATCGCCAGCCGCCTGGCCCGTCACGTCCTGGCCGACGCCCAGGCGCGGGGCCTCTTGATCCTGCCGGTCTGCCCCTTCTTCTCCGCCTATCTTCAGAAACACCCCGAACACGCTGAGGCGGTGCATCCGACCTATCGCGGCATACTGGGGATCTGACCGCCCCCTAGGCGCCTCGTCCCCGATGCGCGTCTTGAATAGCAACTGACTAAGTTCTATATTGAGCCGGTCGGCGTGAGTGGCGCCGGGGTCACGGTCACGCTTTCGTGTGACGATCCGCCCCTAACAATGGCGGCAACCCATCGCTACTTCACCGGTTGAGGGGTGAGGCGTCGGCGCACATGCCGTGGCCGACGGCGAAGCGCCCGCTCGTTCTAGACGGTCGGAGGGACCATATGGCTGCCAATAGCACGCTCGCGGTGATGTCGCCTGAACAGGGCCTGTCGCGTTATCTGACGGAAATCCGCAAGTTTCCGATGCTGACCAAGGACGAGGAGTTCATGCTCGCCAAGCGTTGGTCCGAGCATCAGGATCCGGAAGCCGCCCACCGTCTCGTCACCTCCCACCTGCGCCTGGTCGCCAAGATCGCCATGGGCTATCGCGGCTACGGCCTGCCGATCGGCGAGGTGATCTCCGAGGGCAACGTCGGCCTGATGCAGGCCGTCAAGAAGTTCGATCCGGACAAGGGCTTCCGCCTGGCGACCTACGCCATGTGGTGGATCAGGGCCTCGATCCAGGAATACATCCTGCGCAGCTGGTCCCTGGTGAAGATGGGGACCACAGCGGCGCAGAAGAAGCTGTTCTTCAACCTGCGCAAGGCCAAGAGCCAGATCTCGGCCTTCGAGGAAGGCGATCTGCGCCCCGAACACCTGTCGGCCATCGCCACCAAACTGGGCGTGTCGGAACAGGAAGTCACCGACATGAACCGTCGCCTCGGCGGCGACGCCTCGCTGAACGCCCCGCTGCGCGCCGACGGCGAGAGCGAATGGCAAGACTGGCTGGCCGACGACACCGCCGTCTCCCAGGAGACCCAGCTGGCCGACGACGAGGAAAAGGGCATCCGCATGAGCCTGCTTCAGGAGGCCATGGAGGAGCTGACGGATCGGGAAAAACACATCCTCACAGAGCGCCGCCTCAAGGACGACCCCGTCACCCTGGAGGAACTCGCCGGCCATTACGGCGTCTCGCGCGAGCGGGTGCGTCAGATCGAGGTCCGCGCCTTCGAAAAGCTGCAGAAGGCCATGCGCGCCGCCGCCGAAGAGCGCAATCTGGTCGACGCCTGATTTCCTCGGGTATCAGGACGCCCGGGCGACCGGCGCGTTCGACGCCGGCGTCTGGGTCAGGGCCAGTATGGCCCCGACCGGCTGGGCCAGACCGGCCTTGGTCACGCCGCCGCCGTCCATGAATGCCTCCAGCCCGCCCGCCGCGATCGCCAACCGGGCGTCGCCGCTCTTGATCGCCACCGCCTTCAGCGTCTGCGCCTGCTGGCGGATGGCGCGGGTGGCCTGGGCCGGGTCCTGGTCGAACTGGGCCATGGCCGCAACGAGGATCCGCATCGCCTGATCCTTTATGTCCAGCCCGCCCTTGGCCGACGCATCGGTGCGGCGCTTGGGCGCTCCGGCGTATTCGCCCGAGTTGAAGCGCCGACGATCCGGCCCGACATAGCCGACCGCCTCGATCCAGGGGCGGGGCTTCAGGGCGACGTTCTCCACCCGTTTGAACAGATCGCCGGTCGTATAGGGTTTTCTCAGAAACTCGTGCACGCCCGCGTCGCGCGCCCCCTTGATGGCCGCCGCCGTCGCCTCGTTCGTGACCATGATGATCGGCGCCATGCGACAGACCATGGAGGAGCGCCGCACCCGCCGCGCCAGCCGCTCCCCGCTCAGGGTCGGGCCGGCGTATTCGGTGAAGATCACGCCGGGCTCGACGTCGCGCAGCAGCTCCACCGCCCGCTCCTCGTCGCTCTCCACATAGATTTCCCGCGCGCCCAACCCCTTGATCAGGTCCGACATCAGACGCGCAGAGGCGGCGTTGGGTTCGATGATGGCGACGCGCCGCACCGTGGGCTCGATGCGGCTCAGGGTCTTTGCGTCCGCAGTGAACAAGGGGTCGGCTCCGTTTGACTCCTCGACCCTATCTGACCGCCGTTAAGACTCGCTGAATTGCTCAGCCCTGGAAGGGATCGCGCATCAATATGGTGTCGTCCCGCTCGGGGCTGGTCGACAGCAGGGCCACCGGCGCCCCGATCAGCTCCTCGATCCGACGCACATATTTGATGGCGTTGGCGTTGATGTCCTTGAAGCTGCGCACGCCTCCGGTGCTCTCGCTCCAGCCTTCCAGCTCCTCGAACACCGGCTCTGCGGCCGCCTGATCCTTCAGGCTGGACGGCAGATAGTCCAGCACCTCGCCGTTGACGCGATAGCCGACGCAGATCTTCAGCGTCTTCAATCCGTCCAGCACGTCCAGCTTGGTCAGGGCGATGCCGTCGATGCCGTTGATCGCCACCGACTGGCGCACCAGCACGGCGTCGAACCAGCCGCAACGCCGCGCCCGTCCGGTGTTGACCCCGACCTCGCGGCCGACCGTCGCCAAATGCCGGCCGACCGCGTCGTCCAGTTCGCAGGCGAAGGGCCCTTCGCCGACCCGGGTCGTATAGGCCTTGACGATGCCCAGCACATAGCCGACGCCCCGAGGCCCGATGCCCGACCCCGCCGCCGCCTGCCCCGCCACCGTGTTGGAGCTGGTCACATAGGGATAGGTGCCGTGATCCACGTCCAGAAACGCGCCCTGGGCCCCTTCGAACAGCACCCGCTTGCCCGCCTTCTGCGCCTGGTCCAGCACCCGCCAGGCCGGCTTCACATAGGGCAGGATCTTGGGCGCGATCTCCAGCAGTTGGGCCAACAGCGCCTCCGGATCGATCGGCTCCAGGCCCAGACCGGCGCGCAGCGGATCGTGGTGCGAGCGCAGCCGGTCGATCTTGACCTTCAGGTCGTCGGCGTTGGCTAGGTCGCAGACCCGAATGGCCCGTCGCCCCACCTTGTCCTCGTAGGCAGGGCCGATGCCCCGCCCGGTCGTGCCGATCTTGGCCCCGGGCGCGCTGGCCGCCGCCTCGCGCGCCACGTCCAAGGCCGGATGGATGGGCAGGATCAGACAGGCGTTGTCGGCGATGGTCAGGATGTCGGGGCTGATTGCAACGCCCTGGGCTGCGATCTTCTCGATCTCGCCGACCAGGTGCCAGGGATCGACCACCACCCCGTTGCCGATGATCGACGGCTTGCCCTGCACCACGCCCGAGGGCAGCAACGCCAGCTTATAGACCTTGCCGTCCACGACCAGCGTATGGCCCGCATTGTGCCCGCCCTGGAACCGCACCACCATGTCGGCGCGGTTGGACAGCCAGTCCACGATCTTGCCCTTGCCCTCGTCGCCCCACTGGGCGCCGACCACCGCCACGTTCGCCAAAGTCCGTACTCCGCCTCGCGTCCTCGTCGGAGAACGCATCAAAACCAGCAGGCGCCGCAGCATTGCGACGGTCTGAATGCGGGCGCAGCCTATAGCGGGGGAATCGTCCGGTGTCGTCCCGATCCGTCGTATTTTACGACAGTTCCCCCACCGCCGTCTCGAACGCCCATTCGAGCCACGGCGTCGCCGCCACTACATCGGCCGTCTCGACGGTGCAGCCGCACCACAGCCGAAGGCCCGGCGGCGCGTTCCTGTGGGGCTCCATATCGAACACGGCGCCCTCGCCTTCCAGCAGGGCCTTGAAGCGTTTGACGAAGCCCTTCTGCCCCGCCTCGTCCAGGCCGGTCACGCGGGGATCGACGAACTTCAGACAGACTGAGGTGGTCGAGCGGATCTCGGGCCTCTCGGGCAGGAAGGCGATCCAGTCGGTCCGCTCCACCCAGTCGGCCAGGGCGGCGAAGTTGGCGTCGGTGCGCCGGATCAGTTCGCTCAAACCCCCGATCCCTTGCGCCCATTCCAAGGCGTCGATCCAGTCCTCGATGGTCAAAACAGAGAAGGTGTTGATCGCCACCCCGTCGGCCAGGGCGCGATCGAACCCCTTGCCGTCGGTCAGGCGCAGCAGTTTCGGGACGGGTCGTTCAGGTCGATAGGAATCCAGCCGCGCCACCGCTCGCGGCGACAAAACCATCACCCCGATCCCCGCCTCGCCGCCCAGCGCCTTCTGGAAGCTGAAGGTCACCACATCCAGCTTGTCGAACGGCAGGGGCATGGCGAAGGCGGCCGAGGTGGCGTCGCAGATCGCCAGCCCCTCGCGATCGTCGGCGATCCAGTCGGCGTCCGGCACGCGCACGCCCGAGGTCGTGCCGTTCCAAGGGAAGACCACGTCCTTGGACCAGTCGGCCCGGCTCAGGTCCGGCAGCTCGCCCCAGGGCGCCGTCAGGGCCTCGGGCTCCAACCCCAGATGATCGCGCACGTCCGCCAACCAGGTCAGGCCGAAATTCTCGAAGGCGACCACCTGCACCGGCCGCTGCCCCAGCATGCCCCACAGGACCGCCTCGACCGCCCCGGTGTCCGATCCCGGCGTATAGAGCAGCACATGGCTGTCCGGCACTTCCAGCACCGCCCGCGTCAGTCTCAGCCCGTGAGCGAACCGCTCCACCACCTCGGGCGCGCGGATGCCCCGGCCCAACAGATCCTGCGGCAGGCCGCCCAGGCTGTAGCCCGGCCGTTTCGCCGTCGGTCCGGCCGAGAACCACGGCCGCGCCGGTTTGACATCAGGCTTTGCGATCATGGTCTCATCTCCTTGCGCGACCGCGCGTCACTCGGCTCCAGCGCCGCTCAACGCCCCGGCGTATAGGGCCGCTTGGCCCGCCAATCTTCGGCGAACTTGATCAGGGCCGCATCCGGCGTCTCGGGCAGGGTCACGACGATGCGGGCCAACAGATCGCCGCGCCGTCCCTGGGCGAAGGCGCCCCGTCCCTTCAGCCGCAACAGCTTGCCCGAGTTGGAGCCCGGCGCGATCGTCACCTGCACCTCCCCTTCCGGCGTCGGCGCCCGCACCTTGGCCCCCAGAACCGCATCGGGCACCGAGACCGGCAGATCCATCGTCAGGTCCGCCCCGTCGCGCTTATAGATCGGGTGCGGCTCGATCTTCAGCTCGATCAGGGCGTCGCCGTTCTCGGCGCCCCGCCCCGGCGCGCCCTGGCCGCGCAGGCGGATGGTCTGGCCGTCCGACGCCCCCTTGGGAATGGTCACGTCCAGGGTTCGGCCGTCGGAGAACTGGATTCGCCGGGTCGCCCCCGAAATGGCGTCCTCCAGGCTGATGTTCAGGCTGGCGCGCACGTCCTGACCGCGCGCGGTGAAGTCGCGCGGACCCCGCTGGCGGCCCGCGCCTCCGAACATGCCGAACAGATCGTCCAGGTCGATGCCTTCGAAGTCGGCCCGACCGCCCGGTCCGCCGCCGCCGGAAAAGCCGCCCTGGCCGAAGGGATTGCCGCCCGGCCGTCCGCCCCCGCCGAAGCCGCGATACTGTTCATTGCCGTCGGCGTCCAACTGGCCCGCGTCATACTTGGCCCGCTTTTCCGGATCGCCCAACAGGTCGAAGGCCGCCGTCACCCGTTTGAACCGTTCCTCGGTCTTGACGTCGCCGGGGTTCTTGTCGGGGTGCAGTTCCTTGGCCAGCTTGCGGAACGCCTTCTTGATCTCGTCCGCGCTCGCGCCCTTTGAAACGCCCAGTTCCTTATAGGGGTCGCCTGCCACGTCCGTTGCCGCTCCAACTGAAAACACCTGAGAGGCCGTCAGTTAAGCCATGCCCCCGCCCCCGCAAAGGGCCGGACCCGGATATTTGCTCAGGCCAGAGCCTGATCCGTTGAGGAGGAACCGCTTCGCGGTTCCGCTGAAACGGTGAATCAGGCTCCAGATTAGAGCGAGAGCCTGATTCACGCTTCTGTCGGAACCGCCGCGCGGTTCCGTCCGAAACCATCAGGCTCTAAGCCGATTTCCGCCTCGGCGCCCCAGCCGAACCCCTCCCCCCACTGGGCCACGGCGATCCGCGCCGTCGGCGGCGGGCCGCCGGGAAAGTCCGCCGCCGCGTCCGCTGTGGCGTAAAGGGCCGTCGCCCCATCGACCTCCATCGTCCGCACCACTGCGCCCCCGTTCGTCACCCGGACGCGAAAACGCATCGGATCGACCGGCGTCGGCTCGCCGTCCCAGCGGTCGCCGTACAGCCGCACGCGCGGCGTCCAACTGATCCGCCGGCCCTCGGCCGAGGCCCGGACCGTCAGCCCCGCCGGCGACCACGGCCGGTCGTAAAGCCCCCGCAGGGTGAATCCCGCCTCGCGGAACCCCGCCCCGCCCGGCGCCGCCCCCGCCGGCCCGACGCGACAGACCAGGGGCAGGCCCCGTTCGGCGCGCCCGATCTCCGCCCGCGCCGCGCGCGGCTCCAGGAACACCACCACCGCCCCGGCTGCGGCGCCCGCCCGCATCTCTGCCTCCGTCCCCTGCTGACCGCGCAACAGGCCGCTCAGCCGCCAGACGTCCGGGGCGATCAAGGTCGCGGAACGGTATTGCGCCACCTCCCAGCCCCCCGTCGTCTGGATCGCCAGGGTGTTCGCGCCGCCCAGCACCGTCGTCTCCGCCGCGCTCTGCGGCGCCGCCCCCTCGACCCGCACCACCAGGGTGTTGACCATATCCCAGCGCCCGGTCGCCCCTGGCCGCAAGGGCTCGACCAGCACTCCCACCGGCGTCGGCGCGTCCAGATCGGCGCGCGCGGTCAAGGCGCCGGCCGACGGCCCGGCGTGCAGCCGCATCGGCCGCCACGGCTCCACCGCCGCCGCCGCCACCGGCCGTGCGTCGTCCTCGCTCCCTATCAACGGCGGCAGATCCAGCAGGGCCAGAAAGGGCGCCCCGGTCGTCGCCGGACCCTCGCCGCCCCTTCCTCCCCCCTGATCCTCATAGAGTCTTCGCGCGCCGACCGGCTCCAGAGTGATCGCCGGCGTCTCCTCCGCCGCGACGCGCGCCACCCGCCAGTCGCCGTCGCGGCCCTCCAGCCGCACCACGTCCCCAGGCTCGGCCGCCAGGGCCTCCAGCGGCCCCAGGGTCAGGACGACCGTCTCGGCCTGCTCCGCCTCCAGCGCTCGCTCCGCCATTGCTCGCGCCAGGCCGTCGCCGCAGACCAGGGGCAGGTCCAGATCGACGCCGCCGCCGGTCGCGGCCCGCCCGTCCTCGGCCCGCCCGTCCTCGGCTCGCGCAGTCACCGCCCCCGTCTGATAGTCCGCCGTCTCATCGACGAAACGCACCCGCGCCGCGCCGAGTCGGGCCTCCAGCCGTCGCGTCGCCGTCTCGGCCCCGCCTGCCCTGGGCAGGGCCAGGCCGTCGCGGCTCAACACCGTCCTGCTCGCCGTCCGTCCCAGGACGGCGACCCGCCCGTCCCGCTCGGCCGCCACGGCGTCGAAGGCGGCCAGCAGCGGCTCCAGGGCGTCGCGCGTCCGCATCGGTCGGTCGATCACATAGCCGCCGGCCGCCCCCTCCACCCCCTCGATGATCCGTTCATCCGCCGCCAGGCCGCCGCGCGCCAGGACGGCGGCGACCAGATCGGCGCCGTCGCCCGCCAGCCGCCCGTTCAGCCAGTGACCCGCCCGCCACGCCCCGGCGTCGGCCCAGACCTCCGCCCGCGCCGGAAAGGCCGGATAGGGCCGGGCGTCCCAGCACCAGGCGTCCGCCCCGGCCAGCATCGGCCCGCCGTAGACGGGGGAGACCGGATTGTTCTCAGGCGCCGCGAAATGGCCCAGCACCGCCTCCAGCGCCGCCCGCTGCACCGCGTCGTCGCGCGCCCCGGTGGAAAAGGGCGGCAGGGCGCTCTCGCCGCTCTTGGGGTCTTGAAACAGATTGGGCGCATTGCCGCCCCGGTCCACCGCCGCACAGCCGAACTCGGTCAGCCGCACCGGCTTCATCCCCGGCCGCCAGGCCGTCGGCGTCGCCGCCCGCACCCCGCCCGGCCGGTCGTAGTGCAGGTTCGACCACCAGCCCTTCAGATCCTTGGGCCTGAACAGCCAGTCCTCTCCGTGCGCCCCGTCCGAGATGGGCGTCCGCACCTGGGCCGCCCGGTCGGACGCGCTGGCGTAATACCATTCGAACCCCTCGCCGCCCGCCACGCCCGCCGCCAGATAGGCCGGGTCCGCCGCCCCGTCGAACCGGGCCGCATCCAGCCCCCCGTCCCCGTCACGCCAGTCGGTCAGGGGCGGGTACCAGTCGATCGACACATGGTCGATGTTCGGATCGGCCCACAGGGGGTCGAGGTGAAACCGCACGTCCCCGCCCGCCTGCCGTCCGAAATATTCGCTCCAGTCGGCGGCGTAGGACAGCTTCACCCCCGGCCCGACCACCGCCCGGCACTCGGCCGCCAGGGTGCGGAACTGCTCCACCGCCGGAAAGCCGCCCGCCGCATCGCGCGTCCAGGTCACGCCCCGCATCTCCGATCCGATCAAGAGGCCGTCCGCCCCTTCCTCGGCCGCGATTCCAGCGTAGTGCAGCGCCATCCGCCGCAGGCCCCAATCCTCCGGCCCGCCGAACAGGGCCGCGATCTCGGCGGCCGCCCCCGCCCCGTCCGTCCCGGCCACCCGCCCTCGCCACGGATAGCCGGGACAGTCCATGAAGACGAAGGGATACAGCGTCACCTCCAGCCCCCGGCTCTTCAACTCTCGGATCGCCTGGCGCACGCTCTCATCCGACGGCGTCCCGCCATAGGCCGGCGCAGATCCTCCCCCGCTGGGGGAGGTGTCGGCGGAGCCGACGGAGGGGGCCCGACTGACCTCATAGGCCTCATGCCTCGCCACCCCCGCCACCGACCAGATCATCGGCTCGGTCGGCTTGTCGCGCCGCTCCACCCCCGGCCGCACCCGACAGTGACCGGCCCTCAGATCATCCCCGAACCAGCCGACCACCAGGCTGACCCGTTTCAGATTCGGCAGCTGGGCCTGAAGCTGATCCAGCGACACGATCAGGTCGGCCCGCCCCTCGCCGTTATGGACGTTCTCCGCCGTCGTCCGCGTCAGCCCCTCGCGCCGCACCACCGCCTCGGTCGCCAGGGCGAACTCCCCCGCGCCGGGGATCAGACACACCCCCTCCAGCCGGTCCTCTAGCCGCGGCCCCGCCCCGCGCGGCCGCCGGAACACCTCGAAACTCAGCTGCGGAACCCGGTCCCCGAACGGCCCCAACGGCAGGTCCTCGAACACCACATAGGCCACGCCGCGATAGGCCGGCGCATCCTGCTCCACCGCCTCGATCAGCGGGTCCGGCCTCTGGTCCTCCCCGCCGCGATGCACCCGCATCGCCACGCCGTTCAGCTCCATCAGCCGTCCGTCGGCCCAGACCCGGCCGATCCCGTCGATCTCGCCTTCGCACAGGGCCACGGCGAAACTCAGCGAATAGGCGTAGTCGACCGTCCTGGGCCCGCCCTTGCCCGCCCGTCCCTTGACCTTGCCTTCCAGGAACCGCGCGGCCCAGATCACCTGTCCCGCCACCCGCGCCCGACCGAAGACGCAGGCCATCGGCGCCCCTTCGGCCGTCCCCTGGATCTTCAGCCCGTCCAGCCTCGGCCCCAGCTGTCGCGCCGGCGACAGGGAGCCGATCACCCGATCGTCGATCACCCGCCCGATCGTCGCCCCGATCACCCGACCGACCGGCCCGCCGACCGACTGCCCCACCGCGCTCAGTACGACTTGCGCCATCTACGCCTCCTCGGGAAATCGAAACGCCGCGACCAGCCGCCGCCGCCACCAGACCCCCATCCAGCTCTCCACCACCGCCCGTCCCCAATAGGCGTGGATCATCTTCGGCTCCGGCCCCTCGACCGCGCTCAGCACGGCGCAGTGTTTGGCCGCCACGCCCGGCGACATGCAAAACAGCAGCACATCCCCTGCCCGCATGGCCTCGACCGAAACCGGCATCAGCCACCGCTCCAGCGCCTCCCGCAACAGCTCGCGCCCGCCCGCCTCGGCCCAGTCCGGCGAATAGGGCGGAACGCCTTCCGGCTCCGCCCCCGCCACCTCGCGCCACAGCCCGCGCACCAGACCCAGACAGTCCGCCCCCACGCCCTTCACACTGGCCTGATGCCGATACGGCGTCCCCAGCCAGGCCCGGGCGGCGGCGGCGATCGCCTTGCCCCTCACCGCCGGCTCCCGCCGTCATGGCGGCCGCCCTGCGCCGGCCAGGCCGTCAGGAAGTCATCCCCCGGCACGTCCGGAAAGCCCCGAAAATTCACCCCATTCCCAAACGTCCCGACGCAGGTCCCCCACCGCTTGTCGCAGGTCCGGCCGGCGACCGCCGCCACGCCGCACCGCTCGTCCCCCAGCCGCGCGTCGCACAGCCGGCCATAGGTCCGCCCGACCACCCGCTCCAGCTTCGCCAACGGCCCTTCCAGATCGGCGACGAAGGCCCCGTCCTGCCGCCTCAGCCGCGTGATCGTCCCCGACCACAGCCGCACCCTCAAGTCCAGCTCGGACCAGTCCAGGCGCCACAGCTCGACCGCCGCTCCGTCCAGCCGGCCCGCCGCCACATCGGCCTCGCGGATCGCCGCATCGTCCAGCACGCCCGAGGCCGAGGCCGTCCCCGCCGCCAGTCCGACCGCACTCTCCGCCGCCCCCGCCGTCCAGCCGCTCGCCGCCCGACAGACCACCCCGTCCAGCGTCAGATCCCGGTCATGGTCGGTGAAGCCCGCCCGCGTCCCGTCGACGCGCCGCACCAGCCAGACATGGCAAAGCCGCGCCGCCCCGCTTTCGATGCGGGCGGCCAGATCGTCCGGTATGTGTCTCATCTTCGCCTTCGCTCAGTGGTCGGTGGAGAGTGGCGAGTGGCGAGTAAGTCTCGGCGCTCCCGCATTCCGAACCGCCTCGCCACTCGCCACTGACCACTCGCCACTCTCTTCAGACCCGCACCTCGATCAGCGGGACCGCCGCCATCCGCCCGGCCTCAAAACTCTCCAGGGTCGTCTCGATCCGGTCGGTGTCGAACCGCACCGGCGTGTCGAATTGAAAGCCCGCCGTCACCGTCACCCCCGCCGCCGGCGCGGACGCCAGGGTCACGACCCCCGTCGTCCAATCGACGGAAAGGCCCTGGGTCTCCACGCCCCCGACCGCCACCCTGACCGACCCTTCGACCGGCTTCCGGATCGGCCGTTCGACGTCGCCGTAGGTCTTGATCAGCGGAAACACCGTCCGCGCCCCGTCGCCCAGGCCCAGAACCTGATCCCCGGCCGAAACCGTCCCGCTGGGCGCGCACGATTTGAAATCGGCGAAGTCCTTGAACCGGAACCCGTACAGCCGCCCCCGCCGCGCCTCGAAGAAGGCGATCAGGGCGGCCATGTCGTCCAGCGATCTCAGGTTCGCCCCGATCAGATAGCGCCTGCGCCCCAGCGCCCAGGGCGTGGACCGCCGCTCGAACCCGGACGCCAGGGTCGCGATCTCCGTCCGCCGCTCCACCCCGCCGGTCGAGCCGAACGCCAGCCGCGCGGGCAGGCGCACCTCATGAAAGCTCATTCGAACCTGTCCCCTGTTTCACTTGTCCGAACGGCGCCGCTCGTCCATGCTCGGCTAACGACGGCCGAGGGGGCCGTCTCGAGACGGGAGCGAAGACTTGCGCGGCGAAATCCTCAGCTATGACACCACGGCCGGCGCCGGCCTGATCAGCGGCGACGACGGCGTCCGCTACGGCTTCAGCGCCGCCGGCCTGCAGTCCCCCGCCGTCCCCGCCCCCGGCGTCCGCGTCGATTTCGTGCCCGAGGATGGCGAGGCGACCCAGATCCTGATCCTGGCGGGCGGCCCCTCCACCGTCGGCGTCGCCGGCGGCTACGCCAGTTCGACCGACACCACCGTCGCCGGTTTCGACTGGCAGAAACTGTTCCTGTCCTTCGAGGGCCGCATCCGCCGCAGCCATTTCTGGATCGGCTGGCTGATCCTGCTGGGCGTCGGCGTCGTCGCCGGCTGGCTGCCGATCATCGGCGGCCTGATCTCTCTCGCCCTGATCTGGCCGAACCTGGCCATCACGGTGAAACGCCTGCACGACATGGGCAAGACCGGCTGGCTGGCCGCCATTCCCTGGGGCGCCGCGATCGTCTTCATGACCATCGGCTTCGTCATGGTCATGGGCGCCGCCATCGCCGGCGGCATGGGCCCCGACTATTACGAGGACAATCCCGCCGCCTTCTTCGCCATGATGGGCCCGGGCGTCGGCGCCTTCGTGCTGGCGGCCCTGGTCCCCTTGGCCTTCCTGCTGTGGATCGGCCTGGTCGAGGGCGACAAGGGCGACAACCGCTTCGGCCCCAACCCCAAGGGGGAATAGCAAGACAGTGACGAGTGGCGAGCGGTCAGTGGCGAGACAGGCCGCATCCGCATCGCCGCTCGTCACTCGCCACTCGCCCCTCGCCGCTCGCCACTCAAAAAAGCCTACCTCCCCCGCGCCCCCAGGCTGACCGCCCGCGCCAGCATCTGGGCGATCTGGGCCTCGGATCGCAGCAGGGCCTCGGCCCCGCCGTCCACCGCCAGATGGACGGTCACAGCCCCGCCCGTCGTCGGCCCGATGTCGCCGCCGACGCTCGGGCGAAACACCTCCGGCCCCCGTTCTCCGACCAGATAGGCGCCGCCCCCCAGCACCGGCCCGCCGTCGGCCCTGGCACCGCCGAAATTGGCCCCGCCGAAACTGGACGCCGCCGCCTGGATGGCCGCGCTCAGACCGCTTCCCGATCCGCCGGACCCGGCCGCCGCATTCACCGCCTTCAGCACGGCCTGGGCCAGTTCCGACAGAGACACCTCTCCGTCCGCCGCCGCCCGCGCCAGCGACCGGCTCAGGCTCTCGCCCGCCCGGCCGAAGGCCGCCTCTATCGCGTTGGCCGCCTCCTCGGCCGGTCCCTTCAGCGCCTCCAGCGCCGCCCCCGCCTCGGCCGCCTTCAGCGGTAGGTCGTCGATCCCGTCCCGTCCGAACTCATCCGCCATCGGGCCAGTCCTCCATCAGTTTCGCCAGGCCCGCCCGGCCCATCGGCGCCGTCCCGCGCGGCGCCTCGGTCAGCATCCGCCATTCCTTCAGCGACAGCCGCCAGAAGGCCTCGGGCGCAATCCCCATCCGCATCGCCGCCCGCATCATCTCGCCCCAGGGCGTCGCGCCCGTCATCTTCCGGCTTGACCGGAGGACGCCTCAAAGGCCGCCGCCACGGCCCGCGCCGCCTCGCGCGGATCGACCGCCTCGACCTCCGGCCGGGCCTCGCCCCCGCCGCGCAGCACCGCCGCCAGGACCACCATCAGATCCCGCGCCGACAGGGTCTTCATCCGCTCGGCCGCCGCCGCCAGACCCTCGACGCCCAACCCGGTCTCGATCTCGGCCAGGGCCCCCAGGGTCAGACAGACCCTGCGCCGCACCCCGCCCAGCATCACCGCCGCCTCGCCCCGCGCCTGGTTCATCGTCCATCCCGATCTGAAGTGAAAAGGGCCAGGGCCAGGGCCAGTGCTAGGGCCAATCGACATTGGCCTGCCGCCGTCCTGCCGGGCGGCGCGCAGCCGCCGACCCAGGAGAAGCGCCTCGGGCGTTGAGGACCCTATTCCATTGAGTGTCCGTCTTCCTTCCGGCGTCAGCGGAAGGGAAAACGTCCGGCGGCGGAACGCCGATTGAGGATGGGTTCATCACAACGTGCACGACGAGGTCACGGCGGACACGGCGCGTTCCGACGGCGTCGTGACCGCTGTGAATCCGCCGTGATCGCTGTGATGAACCCGGTCGCCGCATCAAGGCCCTCTGACGCGGGAAGAGCGGCCTGACCGCAGTAAGCTGAATGTCGATTGAACCTAGCGAGCGCCTACTCAGCCGCCCCGCCGTTCTCCGCTCACCGGCGAAGCCCGCTCACTAGCACTAGCACTAGCACTAACGCGCGCGCCTCACGCCGCCGAAAACCCGACCGCCCCCGCGCTGGCCAGGCTGAGCGCAAAGGTCGCCTCCCCCTCATGCGTCCCGGCGTATTCCAGGGCCGCCACCAGGAACGGCCCCTCCAGCACGCCGAAGTCCGGCACCACCAGCCGCCACCGCTTCGCCGCCTGATCGAAGAAGGCTTCCCGCACCAGGGCGTCCGAGGCCGCATCGCGGAAGATCCCCTGCCCGGACACCGCCGCCGACTTGACCCCGGCCCCGGCCAGCAGCTCGCGCCACCGTCCGGCGCTGTCGCCGTCGGTGGCGTCCACCGTGCGCGCGTTCAGCGAAATCGTCCGCGCCCTCAACCCCGCCACCGTCGTGAAGACGCCCGGCGCCCCCTCGATCTTCAGCAGCATGTCCTTGCCCGCCTGTGCGGTCATCTTGTCCTCGCTTTGCTCCTGAGCGGCGTGTGGCGAGTGACGAGTGGCGAGGAAGGTCGTCGCAACGGCTCCCCCCGCTGCTTCCGCCCGCCCGATCCAGCTCGCCACTCGCCACTAACCACTCGCCACTTCCTCGGTCACCGCCCTCAGCCGCACCACCGCATAGGTCCGCCGCCCGTCGCTCGCCCCGAACACGTCGGCGAAGGTCGCCCTCAGGGTCGCGGTCCGCACCCCGTCCGCCTCCAGCACCGCTTCGTGCAGACAGGCCCGCACCGCCGCCGCCATCGCCTTGGCCTCTTCCGCGCCGAGGAAGCGCGACACCCCGGTCAGGGTCAGCCTCTGCTCCACCCCGCCCCCGTCCGCCGTCAGCGGCCGGCTCTCGCATCGGCCCAGCGCCAGATAGGGGCAGGCCGCCCCCTCCGGCGGCCGGTCGAACACCCGCCCGCCGATCAGGGCCGACACCGCCGCATCCGCCTTCAGGGCCGCGACCACCGCCTTTTGCAGGGCGCTCTCATGATCCTTCATCGCACCCGCTCCAGCTCCAGCCGCAGCCGCCCCGGCCGCAGAGGATCAAGGCCGACGACGTCCCAGTCGGCCCCGCCGAACCGCAGCACCCGCCCGACCGCCAGCCGCGCGTCGGCCCGCGCCTCGGCGCTCAGCCGCTCGACCGTGCGCCTCTGATCGCCCTCGCCCCGTTCGATCCGCCGCCGCGTCCCGCAGGTCAGCCAGGCCGAGCCGACGGGTTCGAAACCCACGCTGCGCCCGCCATAGGGGGTCTCGGCCTCCACCGGCCGGAACAGGCTCGCCAGAACCCTCACAGCCGCACCGTGCGATAGGGGGCGGTCCATTCGTCGATCGACAGATCCGCCGCCGCCTCGCCCCGCTCATAGGCCCGCAGCACCAGCATCAGGATCGCCAGCCTCAGCCCCGCCGGCGCGGTCGAGGTCAGGCTCAGCCCCACCTCCGCCTCCACCCGCGCCTGGGCCGCCCCAATCAGGGTCTGGATCAGGCCGTCCTCGGCCTCATGCTCGACCCTCAAAAACAGCTTCGCCTCCGCCACCGTCACCGGCTGCGCCATGTCTCACCTCGCCTTGCTCGGAAGTGGCGAGTGACGAGTGGCGAGCGGCGAGACGGCCACCCCTACTCAGCCCAAACGCCGTTTCATACGTCAGCGGCGAGCGACCACTCGCCACTCGCCACTGACCGCTCGTCACGCCGCAACTACGTCGCCGCGAACCGCATCACCTTGATCGCGTCGAAGTTCTGCACCCCGCCGCCGACCCGCTTGGTCGTGTAGAACAGGACATAAGGCTTGGCCGAATAAGGGTCGCGCAACACCCGCACCCCCGCCCGATCCACGATCAGATAGCCCCGCTGGAAGTCCCCGAAGGCGATCGACAGACTGTTGGCCGCCACATCCGGCATGGTCTCGATCTCGGTGACCGGATAGCCCAGCAGGCTGGCCGTCTCGCCCAGCCGCGTCGCCGGCTGCCAAATATAGTTGCCGTCCGCGTCCTTGAACTTGCGCACCGCCGAGACCGTCTTCCGGTTCATCACGAACCGGCCGTTCGGCCTATACTGGGCCTTGGGCGCATAGATCAGGTCGATCAGCCGGTCGGTCGGACTGTCGGCCGCGAACCCGCCTGCGGCGCCCGAGGCCACATAACCGATCTGGCCCCAGACCTGACCCGCGTCCGCCGCCGTCGGATAGGCCAGAAAGCCCTTGGGCTTGTTCACCCCGTCGCCGGCCACAAAGGCCTGGGTCTCCTGGGCCGCAAAGGCGTCCTCGACCTCGGCCGCCAGCCATTCGTCCAGATCGACCATGGCGTCGTCCAGCAGGGCCTGGGTCGCCGCCGGATTGGCGTACAGATCCGCCGAGGGGAATTCCAGCAGGGCCAGGGTCGCCGGATCGGTCTCGGGCCGCGCCGCCGTCTCCGCCACCCAGCCGCAGGCCACGCCCGCCGTCGAGACCGGCTTTCGGAACACGCCCGCCGCCACCGTCCTGACCGTCGCGATCTCGCGCATCGGCGAGGCCGCCATCAGCCGCCGCTCGATGGCCCGTTCGGTCTCATAGGGCGCGACATAGCCGCCCGAGGTCGGCACCGCAGACAGCCCCGCCTTGACCTCCAGGGCGCCGGCCAGTTGAGGCGAGTGGCCCGTCTTCAGATAGCCGTCCCACGCCGCCTTCGCCTCGGGCGCCGACGCAGGCTCCACCGGCTCGCCGCCGATGGCCGGACGCCGGTTCTGGCTCATCACCCGGTCCAACCGCGCCTGGGCCGCCGCCACCGCCTGGTCGATCCGCGCGACCTTCTCCTCCAGCAGCACATCGGCCGCCGCCTTCTTCTCGATCTCGCCCAGCCGGGCGTCGTTCGCCCCTTTGAACGCCTCGAACGCCGCCATCATCTCGCGCACGGCGCCGTGCGCCTCGGGATGGCCCGAAGCCTGTTTGGTCTCTTTCATGATGTCTCCGGTGTGAAGGCGCCCGTCTTCGGCGCCGCGTGATCCGGGCGTGGCCCGAAACCTGTGATGGACGACTGCCGTCCCTCGAAAAGCGTGCTACTCCGCGTGACGGAGGAGCTTCACCCATGTTCAGTCTCGTTCTCGCCTTCGCCGGCGCCCTGGCGCTTCAGACGCCGCCCGACACCTCCGGCCTGCCGCCCGAACAGGCGAAACAGGTCAATCAGGTCTTCGCCGGCATGACGCGCATGTTCGAAACCCTGGGCACGTGCGAACGCCAGTTCCCGCCGGGCGTCGCCGAGCAGGTCCGCGCCGCCCTGGCCAATGAGACCGATCCGGAAAAGAAGGCGGCCTCCGAGTTCCTCCTGGCGGCCTATGACAAGGGCAAGGCGTCCCCGCGCGCCGCCACCATCTCCTCCGACGAATGCACGGCGGAAATGGAAGCGATCACCGCCGAAATGCAGGCCCTCCAGGCCAATATCGAAGCCTCCGCAGCGGAAGACTGAAGGGTCTGAGACGCAGAAGCCCATCTTTAGGTTTAAGCTTGGAAAGTGACCGATACGACCTTGAAATTGATGGGCGGCTTGCAGCGCTCCTGGCTGCTGAAGCTCGTCTGGACATGGGCGCCGTTTGCACCCCTCATCTTGTGGGCCCTGAGCAGACACTACGCGGGTCCGTGGACCCAGTTGGCGTCTGCGGTCATGCTCTTGCTTACATTCGGGGGTCTCGCCGCCTCTTACGGGCTAGGGCTTATCGAGCGGCGCCAGAGGCGCGCCCGCCGTCGCCGACTCCCTGCCCTACAGCGCATGCAGGTGTCCGAAGACACCAATCTTGTACCGCTCAGCGAAACCCTTTGCGTCACCGACAATCCGCCGATTGACGCCCTGCCCCGGTCCGTTCAATCGGCGATCGCAGTCGGGGGCGCGCCCCTGCCCGGCCCCTTGTCCCACGCCCTCTTGGCGCTGGACCTGTTCCTGTTCGTCCTCCTCATGATCATGATCATGCACGACGATCCGATGGGCGAAATCTCACGCCGCCTGGGCATGCCGCTCCTGCCCTACTGGCCGGTTTTCTCGGCGCTCGTGCTGGCTCTGATCCTCCTGCGTACATACGGGCGACTGGCCCAGATGCACCGACACTACGTGGCCGAGGCCGCCGCTTCAGGCCGTCGCCCTTTCCCCGCCGTCTGACGGCTCGGCGCACACCGAAAGCTCAACCCGCCCGCTTCAACGCGGCGTGATCCGGGGTGGCCCGGAAATGTGTGATCCAGGCCCTAGCCTTGATTGCGCCTCATGCTACCAATGCAGCATGGATAGAGGGGCTCTACGGCGGGCGGCGACTTGGGGCACACTCGCCCTGATGCTTCTGGCTAGCGTTTTTTACGGTCGGCTTGCCCCCTCGCCGCCGCCCGGCATGGGAGGGCTCGGACTTTTGATCCTATCAACAGTCTTGGCGGCCGCCGGTGTGGCCGTCGGACTGCGAAGCAGGTTTCCAGCGCTTCTGACCTGGGCCCGCGCCCAACGCGCGCAAGCGTCGCCGCAGCAGAGAAAGGCCCTTTCCGCACTCACGGGATGGATGGTCCCGGTCGTGCTTGCTCAAGCCTTAGGGATAGTGGTGGGCGGTCTTGGTCTCTTGCTGGAGGGGGCGAACGCTTGGTGGGTTTACCTGGCTGGCTATGCCATGTTGATCGCAGCCACGACTGGCGGCCTGATCGGCAGGCTGCGTGAAATAGATATCCTTCTGACCGCCGATCCGAAGGCTCCGGGTGGCTAGGTTCAATCGACATTCAGCTTACTGCGGTCAGGCCGCTCTTCCCGCGTCAGAGGGCCTTGATGCGGCGTCCGGGTTCATCACGGCGATCACGGCGGATTCACAGCGGTCACGACGCCATCGGAACGCGCCGTGTTCGCCGTGACCGCGTCGTGCCCGTTGTGATGAACCCATCCTCAATCAGCGTTCCGCTGCGCACCGCCCCGGCAGGACGGCGGCAGGCTGAATGTCGATTGGCCCCAGGCCGTCCCAGGGCGCGTCAGGCGACGCTAAACCGCGCCCCCGGCAGCATGGGAAACGTCACCAGCGACACCTCCCACAGCTCGACCCCGCTCAGCACCCTCAAACGTCCCTGACGCCGCGCCCGCGCCGTGCGGTATCCGATCGACAGGCCGTCCATCGCCCCCGCCCGGCTCAGGGCGGCGGCGAAGCGGGCCTCGGGCGACCAGTCTTCGATCCGGCCGCGCACGAACAGGCCGCGCTCGTCCTCGCGCACCTCGTCCCAGACCCCGACCGGCGCCCGGCCGTCGTGCTGGTTCAGCATCCGCACCCCTTCGGCGCCCGTCTTGGCCAGACTGTCGGCGAACGCCCCCGCCTGGACCACGTCCCCGTTCAGATCCGCCACGCCCCACAGGGAGGCGTAGCCCTGGATCAGGAGTGGCGAGGGGCGAGGGGCGAGGGGCGAGCGAAGTCGCGCCTGCCTTCGTCCAATCGCCTGGTTCGCCTCACCACTCGCCACTCGCCACTCGCCACTAACCACTCACCCGCCCCCCTCCAGCCGCCGTTCGATCCGCTCCACCGCCGCCGCCGTCGCCTCGCCTTGGGTCTCCAGCCGGGCCAACCGTTCGGCCACCAGCCTCTGCTCGCTCACCCTCTGCTCCAGCGTCGCAATCCGCGCCGCCGCCCCGCCCGCCCAGACCAAGCCGCCGATGGTCTGCACCACGACCGCGATCACCAGGGCGGTCGGCACGCGCCGGACCTGAGAGTCGTCGCTCATGCGTCACGTCTCCCTCGCCACTCGCCACTCGACACTCGCCACGCCTTCCTCATCCCTCCACCCCCGCCATCCGTCGCCGCTCCGCGTCGGTCAGGAAGCTTGCCGCCTCCAGCCGCGCCCACAGGGCGTCGCGTTCGGGCTGCAGCGCCGGCACGGCCTCCAGGTCGGCCCGCACCTCGCAGCCGGGGAACCGTCCGCCCAGCCAGCCGGTCATCGCGCCCGCCGCCTTGCGCGCCAGGGGTATGACCGTCTGTCGCCAGAAGGCGGTGTTGGCCTCGCGATAGTTGGAATAGGTGGCGTCCCCCGGTATCCCCAGCAGCTGCGGCGGAACCCCGAAGGCCAGGGCGATCTCGCGCGCCGCCGCATGTCGCCCGGCGGTGAAGTCCATCTCGGCGGGGGTCAGGCTCAGGGGCTTCCAGTCCATTCCCCCCTCCAGCAGGATCGGCCGCCCGGCGTTCTCCACCCCGGCGTAGGCGCTGGACAGTTGGGCCTTCAGCGCTTCGAACTGGCCGTCGGTCAGCCGCTCGCCGCCCTTGGCCCCATAGATCAGGGCGCCGGACGGCCGCGCCCCATTGTCCAGCAGGGCCTTGTTCCAGGCCCCGGCCGCATTGTGCGCATCCACCCCCTGCGCCGCCGCCTCCAGCGGCGACAGGCCGTACCAGTCGTCCAGCGGATGCCACAGCTTCAGCTGCATCACCGGCGCCCAGCCGTCAGCCGCCCGCCCGATCCGGATCGACCGTCCGTCCACGGAGTAATCCCACGCCTCGGGCCAGCCCGACCGGCCGGGAACCACCTTGACCCGGTCCGACCTGAGCGCCCACAGCTCCTCGGGAACCGCGTCCCCCACCGCTTCCACCCAGGCGTTGCCCGAGACCTGAAGCGATCCGTAAACCGCCTCCATCAGCTCCGCCCCCGACTGTTCGGGATTGGGCCGGCGGATCAGCCGCGCCAGCGGATGGGTCTCGTCGCGCACCCCGTCCACAAAGACCGCAAAGGGCGCCGAGGCCGCCGCCTCCGCGATCATGCGGATGCAGCGATAGGCCACGGCGTTCTTCTGATAGCCCTCGCGCGCCAGGCCGGCGTAGTCATTGCCCGTCCACCGCGCCCGCCCGACGCCCGACAGCAGCACCGCCGTCCGACTGGCCTTCGCCTCCGGCGCGCCCGGACCGGGCGCACGCCCGCCCCGGCCGAACGGCCACCGCATCCCACCCATCGCACTCTCCTGAAAATGTCTCGCCGCAGCGGAGGCGGCGACCGGCGCTCGGCCCCGCCGTTTCGCCTCCGCCCCGCCCGTGCTAGTCTCGGCCCATGACGATCCACGTCGACATCGCCCGGTCTCAGGCCACCCTGGCCGAACTCGCCGCCCAGGCCGAACAGGGCGAGGAAATCGTCCTGTCCCGCGACGGCCACGCCGTCGCCGTCATCCGCGCCGCAGGGGTCGTCGAACAGCCTCGGTTCCGATTTGGCGCCCTGGCCCACCTCGGTCCGCTGACGGATGAAGAAGCGACTCTCTTCCTTCAGCCGGACCCCGAGATGGAGCGTCTCGCCCGTTCGGAAGACGAAGATCATTTCTACCGCTGAATGGCGGTCCTGCTCGACACTCAGGCCCTGCTCCTGGGCGTTCCCTTGATCAGCGCCGACACCGCCCTGGCGCGGGCCGCAGCCCAATATCCCCAAACCTCCGGCGTCATAGTCTTCTGATCCACGGCCCCTCGCCCTGCGGCTCCAGCATCAGCCGCGACACGCCCCAGACCAGGGCGTCGGCCCGGTCGGGGCTGGGTCCGCCCTCGCAGCCCAGGGCCAGCATCTCCTCCTCCAGGGCGGGAAAGTCGCCACAGTGGACGACCCGCCCCTGTTCGTACAACAGGGCCACCGGCTCGGCCCGGGCGGCCTTGGAGCGGCGGGCGTGGACCAGGGCGACCGGGGCCGGACAGTCCGCCTGGCCCAGGACGCTTCGCACCATCTCCCCGCCCTGATTGGCCTCGGCCGCCACCTCCTGGGCCTCGAAATCCCGCGCGGCGCGACAGACGGCGGCGGCCCAGCCGCCGGGCGACAGGCCCCGCACCGTCCGGTCGGCCAGGACGAAGGCCCGCCGTTCGCGCCGTCCCACCACCACTATGCCGCAGGCGTCGCCGTGGGCGCTGGCGGGCGGATCGACCGCCACGACCACCCGGTCCAGCTCGGCCGGCCGGCTTCCGCGCGCCTGTTTCAGATCGGCGATGCGGAACAGGGCGCCTTCGCCCTCCACCACCTGTCCCTCCAGCTCCTGGGCCGCCAGCCGCGTCCCGCCGTAAAGGTCGGTCAGATGGTCGACATAGCCCGGCGACAGGTTCTCTGCGTTGTCCGCCGTCGCCGCCCGGTCCGTCACCGTCCCCGCCTCGGCCATCAGCCGCCGCAGGGCCGGAATGGGCCGGGGCGTGGTCGTCACCGCCAGCCGGGGGTCGGGCCCCAGCCTGAGGCCGAACCTCAGGTTCGACAGCACCGCCTCGGGCTTGCGCCAGGCGCAGAATTCGTCGGCCCAGGCGGCGTGGAACTGGGGTCCGCGCAGACTGTCCGGGTCCTCGGCGGAAAAGGCGTAGGCGGTCGAGCCGTTGGCCCACACCAGCCGCCGCCGCCCGGCCTCCCAGCGGGGCCGGTCGCCCGGCTCGGCCAGGGCCTTGATCCCCGCCTCCCCCTCGACCATCACCTCGCGCACGTCGTGCAGCGCCGGTCCGACCAGGGCGATGACCGCGCCGGGCCTGAACCGCGCCGCCACATCCATCCAAACCGCCCCGGCGAAGGTCTTGCCCGATCCGCGCCCGCCCAGCAGCAGCCAGGTGCGCCAGGGCTCATTCAGGGGCGGGCATTGGTGAGGATGCAGCCCCGTCGCCCGCACCATCCGCCTCAGTTCGCGCGCGTCCATCTGGTCGGGCGCCTTTCGTCTCCAGAATGCGGTCCAAACGCTCGGAATGGAGGGTGAGCCGGCGTCGCAGCCGCTCGTCCTCCTCGGGTCTGTCGGTTCGCCCACCCATTTCGTCCTCTTCGCTGTCTTTTTCGGCCCTGCGCTCAGCCTCCATGCGGCGGCGGATCGCATCGACCGCCAGGGCGGCGCGCGCCACCACGCCGGCGCGCCGCGCCAGCGTCTCCGCATCCGCCTTTTCCTCGGGATCGTCCTTGGCCAGCACGGCGGCGGCGCGCTGAACCGCCCCCTTCAACTGCTCGAACAGCGGCGCCAGCCAGTCGCCGCCCGCCTCGCTCTCTTCGCTTTCTCCCGTCATGCCCAAACCCTAGCGCACCAGCGTCCCCAGGCCGGAAGTTCGCGCTTGGAAAGGTGTAATGGTTTGGAAGAACGGGATTTCAAGCAGCGTCGCCCTATGGCTTGAAGCCATGCATCCGACAACGGCTCCAAGCGCGGTAGGCCCAAAAATGACAAAGGGCGCACCCATAAGGATGCGCCCCGGAATTCGACGGCTTCAGCAGCTTGTCATCGCCTCCTGAAGCCCGCCACGCCGTCAAGCGGAGTGGTCTCAAAGCCCGATGCCTGAACAGAGCGGGGACGCGCCCAATCTGGGGGCTATAGGTGCCGTTTCAACTGCTGGAGGCAAGCCGCAGAGTACGGAACCCCTGATGCTTTGATGCTCTGGAGACGACCTGTCTCGACTGAGATCCATCTCCGCTGCAACGCTCAGGGCCTCCCCGTCGCGGTTTTTCTGAGCGGCGGTCAAGCCTCGGATGTGAAGGGCTATGCGCCGGTGATTGACCAACCCGGTCCCGACCCTGGCGTCCTGCTCGCCGACAAGGGCTACGACGCCGACTTCATCCTGGCCGACCTGGAAGCCAGAGACGTCGCCACCGTCATCCCCGCCAGGCGGAACCGCAAGGTCCAGCCCGTCATCGACGGCCATATCTATGGCCTGAGGAACCACGTCGAGCGATGCTTCTCGAAGCTGAAACACAACCGCAGACTGGCCACTCGATACGACAAGACCGCAGACAGCTTCCTCGGCTTCGTCCTCGTCGCTTCAATCCGCCTATGAATCAGACACTTTTCCACACCGTCTAGAATAGAATTTAGAATTAACAAACGCTAATTCGTTCGCAAGGCGTGTTGCGTCTAGGTTGTTTGACGAGAGATTATCGTCAGGGGGGCAGGCTTGACGTTCCATCGCACGCGCCGTCATTTTCAAAGAATCCGCAACCGCGCGACGGGGTTCGAGACGCCCTGCCGCCATCCAAGGTGGATCGATCTTTCAGCGGCGGCGCGGATAGGCGCATCGGTCGTTGCGCTGTCTGCGCCGGCCTCCTCTGTCTTGGCTGCCACTCAGGCGGCCCCTGGCGCCCCGCCGGCGGGACCGCAGAGCCAAGGCCCGACCGAGGTCGAGACCGTGACAGTGGTGGGCAATGCGCGGGTCAGGGGCTCGGTCGATCGTCGCAGCTACGACATAAAGAACGATCTTCAGTATCAATCCGGTTCGCTCGCCGACGTCCTGAGCGGCGTGCCTTCCGTCAGCGTCGATCCCGACGGCTCCGTCAAATTGCGGGGGGCGTCGGGGGTCACGATTCTGATTGACGGGGAGCCTGCGCCTCAGGTCAACGGAGCCAATCAGGCGGCGGGGGTTCAACAGCTACGTGCCGCGCAGTTCAGCCGGGTCGAGGTCATGACCAATCCTTCGGCGGCGTTCAGCCCGGAGGGTCAGGCGGGAATCATCAATCTGATTTCCCGGAAGGACGGACAGTCGCAGCCGACGACCAATATCACTGTCGGCGGCGGCAGTCGCAGCGCAGGGAACTTCAGCGTCAGCCACTCGGCCAATCATGGACCGCTGTCGTTCAATGGGTCCGCCGGCGCCAGACGAATTCCCCTTGTGATCGACGACACTACGACCCGGCGCTTCATCCAGCCCGCCGACGCGATCGATCAAGACCGTCTTGAGAGCCGGACGCAGCTTCGCAAGACGGAAAGCAATGCGTCATCGACCGTGGGATGGCAGCTTGACCCCAAGAGCAAGCTCACGCTCGATCTGGACTACTTCGGCCTGGACCAGCGCCAGGACCGCCGCGCGGTCTTCGACTCGTCCGCCCGGACGAGCGGCGCCGAACCGGCCTTTGAGAGCACCAGCCATGGGCGCAGCGACGCCGACCTGGTCTCCGGCGGCTTGATGCTGAAGCGTACGCTTTCGGGGACGGACAGCTATGCTTTGGCTCGCCTGCGCGTGTCGCGTCAGACCGAGGACGAAACCCAGGACGACGTCATCGACTATTGGGACGAGCCTGCCAGGAACCGGCGACAGGCCGCCCTTCGTTCGCTCGAGCTGCAAACGGTGACGTTTAAGGCGGAATACAAGATCGAGGCCAGGCCGGGCGGGGAACTGATCGTCGGGTCCGATCTGGAGCGGCAGGAGGCCGACGTAGGCTACGCCGAGGGGCAGACGCCTGGAGCCGCCGGCCGCGCGAGAGACAATCCGTTTGGCTACGATCGCAGCGTCGCCTCCCTCTATACAACCTACAAAACTCGATTTGGCGAACTGGAGGTTCTACCGGGCGTTCGGCTGGAAGTCGCCGACTGGGTGACGCGACAAGGCGGGAACGCTCAGCGCACACGTGATTTCGAGATTTATCCGACGGGCCATGTTCGCTACACGGTCGCTCAGGATTGGATCATCGGCGGCAGCTTTACGAGACGAGTCGATCGTCTAAGAGCGAATGATCTCGACGAGACCGTTAAATATTCTGGCCCCTTGTCCTATTTCAGCGGCCGACGTGATCTGAAGCCCGAAAAGACCAGCGCCTATGAACTGGAGCTTGAACATGAAGCTTCAGGACGCAACTATTTAGCCACCGGCTACTATCGTTCCACGTCGAACCGGATCGGCACGCTCAGCACTTTGCGGCCCGACGGCGCGATCCTGGACCGGCGCGCCAACATCGGCGAGTTTCGAACGGCCGGCCTAGAGCTTGTGGCGAGCGGCTCGGTCGGATCGACAATCACCTACAAGTTGACGGGCCGGTTCGCTCGGACCGAGGTCAGTGGCGCAGACGAGTCGGGCTCTTACCGCCGCAGCGCTTGGACGCCCTCGTCTCAAGCCAACGTCAACTGGAAGATCACCGACCACGATTTCGTTCAGATAAACGCCGTTCAGCTCGGTGAAGATCTGAGCCAGCAAAGACGACGCGAGGCGTTCAGTGTCGTCAACCTCGGCTACCGACGAAAACTTGCCGACAGCCTATTTCTCACGGCCACGGTGTCAGACCTCTTCGACAGCGCCCCAAGACGAGAGAGGGTGCGCGGCGAAACCTTCGATCAGGACATCGACCGCCGCTACGACGCCAGACGCTTCACGCTCTCCCTGTCCTACGCCTTCGGGAGGCGCACCGGCAGCCTGGAGGATCGCTTCGACTACGGAAACTAGGCGGTGCGGACAAAGTGGATTCCCAGATTCTCTGATTGCTGATTCAAGGCTGTTCTTTGCGGAGAGCGGCGTTGGTTCGGGGTTTGATGACGGACGAGGAATGGGCCTTCTTCGAGCCGTTCGTGATCGAGACGGGACCGAGGCGGGATCGGCGGCCACTCAGTGCCTCCCTGTCGCGGTTTGTCTGAGCGGCGGTCAGGTCTCGGATGTGAAGGGCTATGCGCCGGTGATGGACCAACCCGGTCCCGACCCTTGCGTCCTGCTCGCCGACAAGGGCTACGACGCCGACTTCATCCTGGCCGACCTGGAAGCCAGAGGCGTCGCCACCGTCACCCCCGCTCGACCATCCATTCGGGCGCCTCGAAGTCCAGGGCGTCTTCCGGCTCGGCCAGGGCCAGTTCCGAGATCGTCTGCCCCCGGACCGAGACCCCGGCCGTATGCACCGTCTCGGGATCGCCCGAGACCAGCGGATGCCAGGCCGCCAGCGGCCGCCCCTCGTGCAGCCGGCGATAGGCGCAGGACAGGGGCATCCACTCCAGCGCCTCGATATTGTGCGGCGTCAGCTTGATGCAGTCCGGCACATGGGCCTTGCGGTTCGCATAGTCCGAACAGGCGCAGGCGTTCGGATCGAACAGCTTGCAGTGGACCCGCGTCGGGATCACCTCGCCCGAGTCCTCGTCCTCGAACCGGATGACGCAGCACAGGCCGCAGCCGTCGCACAGCCCCTCCCACTCGGCCGGGGTCATCTCGGCCAGGGTCTTGGTTTCCCAATAGGGTCGGGGGGAAGCGGGCATCATCGGACGGGGCGCCTAATCGACGGATGCGGCCATCAGATGGCGGCCGCGTCCTGGACCAGGCATCCATACCACCCCAGACCCTGATAGGTCTCATAGCCCGGCGTGCGGGCGTAGCCGACGGTCCGGTCCCCCTTGGCGTAGCTGCCCATGACGCCGCCCGCGACGTCCAGCTTGACCGTCTCGCTCAGCACCCCGACCCCGTCCGAGGCCGCCAGCACCCGGTGGGTCTGGTCCAGCAGCAGCACCCGCGTCCGGGCCTTTTCGTCGGGCGTCAGCCGCACCCCGTCCACCACCGTCTGGGCCTGGGCCTGCCAGTCGAAATGGACCCCCAGAACCCCGATCACCGCCCCGTTCGCCAGGCCGCCCTGTCGGATGGCGGTGGCGTAGGTCGCCGTCGGCGCCCCGTTCAACGCCTCCAGCCGGGCGATGTCCGCCACGGCGAAATCGTCGCCCGACTTGGTCGCCAGGGCGTCGCGAAACCAGGCCATCTCCCGCGCCGACTGACCCCTGACCGGATAGCGGTCCGGCCGACCGTTGGCGACGATCGTCCCGGCCCTGTCGCAGATCCACAGGTCCAGATAGACGGTGTAGGCGTCCAGAATGACCTTCAGCCGGCGGCCGGCGTGGTCCGCCTTGGCCGCGTCCGGCTGGGCGACGCAATCCACCACGGCGCTGTCGGTCGCCCACCAGCGCACGTCGCAGGTCCGCTCGTACAGGTTCCGGTCGATGATCTCGATGGCGTTCAGCGCCAGGTCCGCCAGCCTCTGGCCGCGCAGCTGGCCCAGGATCGCCCCGCCGATGGCCGACAGCTCGGTCAGGTCGCCCCGCACCTGCTGCTCCAGGGCGCCGGCGATGTCGTCGATCTGGCCCGAGATGCGCTTGAACTCCTCGGCCACCACCATGAAGCTGCGCCCGGCCTCGCCGCTGCGCGCAGCCACCACCTGGGCGTTGACCACCAGCATCTTGGAGGCCCGATTGACCGAGGCGATCTCGCCGATCTTCTCGCCCGCCACGGCGTTCAGCCGCTCAGACAGCTCGAGAATACGCTCTGGCCTGACGCCCGCGTCCGCTTCACTCATGGAGACCCCCGTCCCGCGCCCGGCGCGCCACAAGGGGAGGCGGGCGAACCGAAGCGAGCGCGAAGGCTAGAACGATAAAACTTAACGCCAGATAACCATGGTTCAGTGAGCCATGCTCTTGGAAAACAACTGGATCACCACCACCCCGCCGACGATCAGGGCCAGGCCGAGCATCGCGGGCGGGTCCAGCCTCTGGCGAAAGGCCACGGCGCCGATCACGGAGATCGCCACCACCCCCAGGCCGCTCCAGATCGCATAGGCGATCCCCACCGGCATCTGTCGTAGGGCGACCGACAGCAGATAGAAGGCCAGGCCGTAGCAGACCGCCGTCCCCGCCGTCGGCCAGGGCCGGGTGAACTGCTGCGAGGCCTGAAGCAGGCTGGTGCCCGCCACTTCGCAGGCGATGGCGGCCAAGAGGGCGGCCCAGGTGACGGGGCTCACGGCTCGTTGGCCGTGATCGTATGGCCCGGCGTCAGCAGGGACAGCAGGGCCTTGCGCTGCTCGTCCGAGACCTGATGCAGGCCGAACAGGTCCGACATCCACAGGCCGTCGGCGATCAGCCGCAGCATCAGGGCGTCGTCGGCGCCGACGGGATCATCGGGATCGTCTGTCTTGATCCGCTCCATCCAGGCCTTCCAGCGCAGCACCAGGCTGGGATCGAGGGCGAAGGCGGCCAGGACCACCCGCCCGATGCTGACGTCCTGCAAGGTCACCGGCTCATTGACCGTCACCCTCAGATAGGCGCGGGCGTTGCGGCCGTAGGGCTCCGGATCGCGCGCCGCCTCGGCCAGGACGCTCTCCACATGCATGGCCCCCAGATGATCGATCATCCCCTCCAACAGGGCGGTCTTGCTGGGAAAGTGGTGCAGCAGGGCGCCCTTGCTGACGCGGGTGCGCGCCGCCACCGCATCCAGAGTAAAGCCCGTCGCCCCCAGTTCGGCGGCGACCTCCAGGGCCTTGTCGATGATTTCGGCGCGGGTCTGATCGGGCGCGCGGCGGCGGGAGGGGGTGTCCATAAACGCTACATACCGGCCGGACGGTAACTGTCAAGCTGGGCGCCGATGGACGATCTTTCCGGTGGCGTCTCGGCCCTCCAGCCCTTAGATCAACGCCCTTCCCGCCCCTTCCCCGCCCGTACAGCCTCCCCAGGGAGGATCGAAAGTCAGATGGCCGCCAGACCCCCTCTCGTCGCGCTCAAGGACGTCCGCCTTCAGGACGGCCCCCGCCCCCTGTTCGACGGCGTCGATCTGGCGGTCGAACCCCGCAGCCGCGCCGCCCTGGTGGGCCGCAACGGGGCGGGCAAGTCCACCCTGATGAAGGTGGTCATGGGCCTGATCGAGCCCGACAGCGGCGACCGCTCGGTCCAGTCCGCCACCCGTTTCGCCTATGTGCCGCAGGAGCCGGTCATCACCGGCGCCACCCTCCTGGACTACGCCTCCTCCGGCGAGGCCGAGCTCTGGACCGCCGAGGCCTGGCTGACCACCTTCGGCCTGGACCCGGCCAAGTCCACCCAAGGGCTGTCGGGCGGCGAAACCCGCCGGGCGGCGCTCGCCAAGGCCTTCGCCGAGGAGCCCGATCTGCTCCTGCTGGACGAGCCGACCAACCACCTCGACATCCTCGCCATCGAGCTTCTGGAGACCGAGCTGATCTCGGCCCGGTTCGCCCTTCTGGTCGTCAGCCACGACCGCGCCTTCCTGAACCGCGTCACCGACACCGTTCACTGGCTGGAGGGCCGCCGCGTCCGCACCCTGAACAAGGGCTTCGTCGAGTTCGACGACTGGGCCGCCAAGACCCTGGAGGAGGAGGCGGAATCCCTGCGTCGCCTGACCAAGACCATCGAGCGCGAGACCGAGACCTTCTACCGCTCCATCACCGCCCGCCGCAGCCGCAACGAGGGCCGCGCCCGCGCCCTCCAGGCCATGCGCGCCGAACGGGCCGAGAAGATGAAGGACGTCCCGCGCGAACTGTCCCTGGGCGTCGATTCCGGCGCGACCTCGGGCAAGCTGGTCGCCGAGATCAAGGGGGTGTCGAAGGGGTTCGACACAGTGGCGAGTGGCGAGTCGCGCGTGGCGAGCGACGGCTCCGCCGCCCCGACCGCCGAGCAGGACCCGTCGCTCTCGCCACTCGCCACTCGCCACTCGCCACTTCCTGCCCGCCGCACCCTGTTCAAAAACCTGACCACCCGCATCATGCGCGGGGACCGCCTGGGCATCGTCGGCCCCAACGGCGCGGGCAAGACCACCCTGGTCAAGACCCTGCTGGGCGAACTGGCGCCCGACGAAGGCACGGTCCGCCTGGGCGCCAATCTGGAGCCCGTCTATCTGGATCAGTCGCGCGAGGGGCTGAAGTCCGACATGACCCTGTGGGACGCCCTGACGCCCGGCGGGGGAGACAGCATCATCGTGCGCGGCGTGTCCAAACACGTCGCCGCCTACGCCAAGGAGTTCCTCTTCTCCGAGGCCCAGCTGCGTCAGCCGATTTCGACCCTGTCGGGCGGCGAGCGCAATCGCCTGCTCCTGGCCCGCGCCCTGGCCAAACCCGCCAATCTGCTGGTCCTCGACGAACCGACCAACGATCTGGATATGGACACGCTCGACAAGCTCGAAGAGCTGCTGGAGGGCTATGACGGCACCCTGATCCTCGTTTCCCACGACCGCGATTTCATCGACCGGCTGGCGACCTCGACCCTGGCCCTGAACGGCCGCGGCGACATCGTCGAGACCCCCGGCGGCTGGACCGACTTCCTGCGCCAGAATCCGGGATTTCTTAATCCTCCCCCCGTTGGGGGAGGGGGACCGCCGAAGGCGGTGGAGGGGGCTCGGGCCGTCCCCGCCCCTCAAAAGAAGACCGCCAAACTCTCCTACAAGGACGCCCGCCGTCTGGAAGAGCTGGAAAAGCTGATCGAAACCCTGCCCGCGACCATCGCCCGCCACGACGCCGCCCTGTCGGACCCTGACCTCTACGCCCGCGACCCCAAGGCCTTCGACGCCGCCATGAAGGCCGCCGAAAAGGCCCGCGCCGAGCTGGAAGCTGCCGAGATGGAATGGCTGGAGCTGGAAGAGAAGAAGGCGGCCCTGGCTGGCTGAGGGGCGCCGCTTGAATCGGATGCGCCAAACCCAATCTCATGCTAGGGTGAAGCCCTGAAGGAGACTCCATGTCGACGATGCAGATCGCTTCTGAAGAGACCCTGCGCGCCGGTCGCAGGATCGTCGAACAGTACGGCAGCTGGTCGGCCGCCATCGCCAAGGGCGAGCGTCGCGACGACGGCGTCGTCATCCTGCCCGCGCCGCCCTCTGTCGCGACCACCGCTCAGGCCGAGGCGCCCGCCCAGGCTCAGGCCAAGATGCAGGCCAAGACCCCGGCGCGCGCCGTTTGACCGTCACGCTCGGGGTCGCCTGGGCGCTGTTCATCCTGGCTCCAGGTCTGGCGGTGTTCGCCGCCCTCTACACCTCGGGCGGCGGCAAGGTGGTGGCGCCGGCCCCACCTGCCCCCAACTCCTTCACCGCCCTGTCCATCGTCATCTTCGGCGCCCTGACGGCCCATGCGGCGGCGGCCTTCGTCTTCGTCCTGGGGGACGGCGTCGCCTACTCCCTTCCGGCCTTGCGTCCGCCGTGGAACCCCAATCCTTACGCCTATTTCCTGGCCGCCCCGCCCAAGACCGACCCCTTCCTCGGACTTGAGGTCTGGTCGCTGCTGTTCGTCCTCCTGGTCCTTTCGATCGGCGCCTATCTGGTCATGCGGTGGGCGATCGGCCGTGCGGAGCGGACCAGCATCGCTCGGGCTCGGCTTGAGCCGCCCCAGCCTGCGGTCCCCCTGTTCCGATTTCTGTACGGCGGCTGGGCTTCGACCCTGGTTCAGCTCAGTCCAGAAGCCGCCTACGACAAGCATCTGGCCGCCTATGTCGTGACCGACATGGAGACCGAGAACGGCTGGGTCGGCTATGAGGGCGAGGTCGCCAGCCTGTCTCTCGACACCGACAAGCAGATCGTCGCCCTGACCCTGAAGAACTGCCAAGCCTTCCGGCTGGAGCCCACAAAGACCAGCCTCAGTCACAGGGTGATGGCCCGCGCGGCGCCCATTCCCCTGCTGCTGATCGAACGGTCGCAGATCAAGAATGTGGCGCTTCAGGTCGTCTTTCAGCGCAAGCCCAGTCCTCGTCCGGCGGACGGAACGGTCGTCTAGCCCTGCGCAGGTCCGCCGTCCTGATCCTGGGGCGGCGTCTTGCCCTGGCCCCGGTTCTGCATCACCCCGACCACGATGAAGGCGACCAGGCCGAAGGCGAACCACAGGCCGAACTTGTCGGTGAGCAGGCCGATCAGGCCGAAGATCAGCAGGACGCCGAAGGGGGTGAGCTTCTTCATGGGCGGACGTTAGCCGGGTTTCTTTCAGCTGACGAGACCTTCCGAACCTCCGCCCTTGAAACCAAAGCCGCCCTTACCCACTCCAGCCTCATGACCCTTTCCACCCATGTCGTCGACTTTCCCCCGGCCCAGCAGGCGGCGGTGCGGCGGATCAACGCCGTCCTGGCCCGCGCCCCGCGTCTGCGGACCGACCCCTGGCGGATCGAGGCGGGCCAGCGCCTGTCCCAGTGGCTGGACGCGGCGTCCGGCGCCGTCACCGTCCCCCGTCTGCGCAAGCACGGCGTCACCGTCGAAATCCGCCAGACGGACGGCGAGACGCCGGTGCCCTTGCGCATCCTTAGACCCGAGGGGCCGCCCCGCGCCGTCGTCCTGGACATTCACGGGGGCGGATGGTTTCTCGGCAGCGCCGGTCTGAATGATCGGATGAACGCCCATCTGGCGCGCCACGGCTTCTGCGTCGTCTCGGTCGATTACCGCCTGCTTTCGGAACGTCGCGGCGTCTATATCGACGCCGCCATCGCCGACTGTCTCGCCGCCGCCCACTGGACCGTCACGAATGTCGACGACCTGGGCGCGGCGACCGTCTTTCTGACCGGGGAATCCGCCGGCGGCCATCTGGCGGCCCTGACCGCCCTCGCCCTGCGCGACCAGGGGCTGATCGACATGGTGAAAGGCTGCGTCTTCGCCTATGGCGTCTTCGATCTGTCGGGAACCGAGGGCGTCCGCTCGGCGGGACCCGAGACCCTGCTGTTCGACGGCCCGACCATGCAGGCGGATCTGGCGCGGCTGGCGCCCGACCGCGACGAGGAGGCCTTGCGCCGGCCCGACGTCTCGCCCCTCTACGCCGACCTCGAGGGCCTGCCGCCCGCCCTTTTCCTGGTTGGGGAATACGATCCCCTGTTCGAAGACAGTCTGCTGATGGCGACCCGCTGGGGCGAGGCGTCGGACGCCGATCTGATCCGCGTCCCCGAGGCGCCCCACGGCTTCCTGCATTTCGGCGGCCCGGCCGCGCGCGGGGCGCGGGCGGCCGTCCGCCACTGGCTCAACAGACACCTGAAGTCATAAGGAAAATTCCCGATTGTGGGACTTAGGGATTTCCCTTACCTCACGAAGCGTCACCACCGCGCGATCCGGACGCGGGAATCGGGGAGAAGTGAGGCTTTGAACCCGGTCCTGTTTCGCCGTCCCCTCTATGGCTACGGCCTGGCGGTCTGCGCCTGGCTGACCGCGCTGGGTGTGCGCATGGCCCTGGCCGACTGGTTCCCGCCGGGCTTCCCCTATCTGACCTTCTTCCCGGCCGTGGTGGTGATCGCCTATTTCTGCGGACTGGGGCCGGCGGTTCTGACCGCCGTCCTGTCGGGCCTCAGCGCCTGGTGGTTCTGGATCGGGGCGCCGGGGTTCGACTGGAGCGCAGCGACCGGCCTGGCCCTGGCCTTCTACGTCTTCGTGGTGGCGGTCGACATCTTCTTCATCGTCGGCATGAATGCGGCGACCGACGGTCTGAAGCGCGAGGTGGCGCGCAACGCCGCCCTGGCCGAGAGCCGCGACCTGTTGCTGAAGGAGGTCCAGCACCGGGTGTCCAACAACATCCAGGTGGTTTCCAGCCTGCTGCGGCTGGAGGCCGGCATGACCCGGGACGAGACGGCCCGGCGCGTCCTGTCGGAGGCTGCGGCCCGCACGGCCCTGATCGCCAAGGTGCAGCGCAGCCTGTTGGACGCCGACGGCGCCGCCGCCCCCTTCGACGACCTGGCCCGCCGCCTGGTCGCCGACGCCCTGGAGGCCACGGGCCGCACGGATGTGACGATCGAGGTCGAGCGCGCCTGCCACGCCCTGACGGCGGAAGAGGCGACGCCGGTCGCCCTGATCCTGCTGGAATGCGTCAACAACGCCCTGGAGCACGCCTTCCCCGGCCGCCCCGGCCGGATTGACGTCCGTCTCTATGAGGTGGACGGCGAACGCCGGCTGGAGGTGCGCGACGACGGCGCCGGTCCGCCGCCGGCCTTCGACCCCGGCCAGAGCCGCAGCCTGGGCCTGCGGATCGTCCTGGGCCTGACCGAACAGCTGCGCGGTCGGTTCAGTCTGGTCGACGGCGCGCCCGGCGCCCTGTGCCGCCTGACCTATCCGCGTCCCGCCGATCACTGATCGCCCGGCCGCCGTTTCTGTGGACAGCGCAAAGCCCTGATCCGCAAAAGCGAATTTGATCCGTCCACCGATATTCACAGGCTTGTCCACCGCCGCCGGGCCGGTCATGCACATCGGGGCGAGTTCGGGCGCTTGCCTCATACCGGCTTTCGCGAGAACGTCAACAGGCCGAGGGACACGGCGGCGCGGAAATCGGGGGAGACCCCGGCTTCAAGCGGACCGGCCCGGCTCTCCGACCCGGCGTAACGGGCGATCTTCAGGATCGTAACGGGCGTCAGGCGGGATCCAGGCTTCCGGCCTTCGACGGTCTTCCAAGACCGGCGGACGCAGGGAGAACCGGATCGGGATCGACGGACGACGCGGACGCAATCCGCGGAACGCCTGAGACCAGGAGCGCGACAGGATACAGCCGACCGTCTTCGCGGGCTCCCGCCCCGACGACGCCCAGGCCGAGGTCCGAACCCGCCCGGCCAAGTCCAACCCGGACTTGGCGAGGGGACGAAGCACACGGGCTCCCCCGCACGCTTCGTCCCCTCGCTCAATTGGGACGCTGCGCGGTCGCCGCCGTCGGATACGGCTTCATCGCTCCCCCGCCTTCCCAAGGCCGCCTTCCCCTCGTAAAGCAGGGCCATGATCCACCGTGGGAATCGCCTGCTGAGCCGTCGCCGCGCCCTGCTCGCGGGCGGGGCGGCCGTGGTCGCGGGGGCGGCCCTGGGCTTGAGGGGCTGCGGCCGGTCCGAGGCGCCGGTGGACGAACAGGGGCGGGTGCGGCTGCGCTTCGCCACCGACTGGCGCGCCCAGGCCGAACAGGGCGGCTTCTATCAGGCCCTGGCGACCGGCGCCTATGAGAAGCGCGGGCTGAACGTCCAGATCGTCCAGGGCGGGCCGGGCGTGAACGTGCCACAGCTGCTGGCCTCCGGCGCGGTCGAACTGGGCATGGGGTCCAACAGCTTCATCCCGATGAATCTGGTCGCGGCCGGCGCGCCCGTTAAGGCCGTCGCCGCCTTCTTCCAGAAGGATCCCCAGGTCCTGATCGCCCACCCGGACCCGGCGCTGGAGACGATCGCCGACCTGAAGGGCCGCCCCTTCCTGCTGGCCGACGCCTCTATCAACGCCTTCTGGGTCTGGCTGAAGGCCAAATACGGCTTCACCGACGATCAGGTCCGCAAATACACCTTCAACCTGGCGCCGTTCCTGGCCGACGAGCGGGCGGTGCAGCAGGGCTATCTGACCAGCGAACCCTACACCATCGAACAGGAGGCGGGCTTCGAGCCCAAGGTCTTCCTTCTGGCCGACGAGGGCTATCCCTCCTACGCCGCCATGGTCCTGGCCCCCAATGCCTTTGCGCGAGACAATGCAACGGCCCTGCGCAGCTTCATCGCCGCCTCGGCGGAAGGGTGGCGCGACTATCTGCGGGGCGACCCGGCGCCGGGCGACGCCCTGATCCGCCGGGACAATCCGGAGATGACCCAGGCCATTCTGGACCAGGCCCGGCAGAAGCTGCGCGACAACGCCATCGTCGACGGCGGCGACGCGGCCCTCTACGGCCTCGGCGCCATGACGGCGGAGCGCTGGCAGGCCTTCTTCGAGGTCACCAGCCAAGCCGGCGTCTTCGATCCCGGCCTGAACTGGCGCGAGGCCTTCACCGACAACTATCTGCCGGGCCGTGGCTGAGCCCATCGCCGCCCTGCACGGGGCGACGGTCGATCTGGCCGGGCGCGCGCCGCTGGGGCCGCTGGACCTGACCGTGGCGCGGGGCGAGATCGTCGCCCTGGTCGGCGCCTCGGGCGCGGGCAAGTCCACGACCTTGCGCCTGCTGGCCGGGCTCCAGTCGCCCAGCGCCGGAACCGTCACGCGCGCCGTCGGACCGGGCCGCACCGGCTTCGTCTTCCAGAGTCCGACCCTGACGCCCTGGGCCGACGCCCAGGCCAATGTCGCCCTGCCGCTGGAGCTGGCGGGACGACCCCGCGCTGAGGCGCGCGGACGGGCGGCCGCCGCCCTGGGCGCCGTCGGTCTGGGCGACCGGCTGGACGCCCGGCCGTCGGAACTGTCGGGCGGCATGGCCATGCGCGTCGCCCTGGCCCGCGCCCTGGTGACGGGGCCCGAGCTTCTGCTGCTGGACGAGCCCTTCGCCGCCCTGGACAGCGTCACCCGCCGCCGTCTGATCGAGGATCTGCACGCCCTGTGGGCTGCGGCCGACCCCCGCCCCGCCGTCGTCTTCGTCACCCATGACGTCGAGGAGGCCGTCTATCTGGCGCAGCGGATCGTGGTGCTGGAGGCGGCGACCGGCCGGCCCGTCGCCGATCTGCCCACGCCGGGCGCCCCGCCGCGCCCGGCCCGCTGGCGCGCCGATCCCGCCTATCGTCAGGCCGTGGAGACGACGGCCGAGGCCCTGGAGGCGGCGATGACGTCTCAGACGGCGGAGACTGCGGCGTGAGGCGGTCGGCCGAGCTGATCCCGCCCCTGCTGCTGGGCGTCGTCCTGCTGGCGGCCTGGGAGGGGGCCTGCCGTCTTCTGGACCTGCCGCCCTATTTCCTGCCGCCGCCCAGCGCCGTGGCCGCCGCCCTGATCGAGGCGGGGCCGCGTCTGGCCGCCTCCGCCTGGATCACCTTCGTCATGGCGGTCCAGGCCCTGATCGTCGCGGGCCTGGTCGGGGGCGGCCTGGCGCTTATGGTGTCGCTGCACGCCTCGGCCGAGCGGGCGGTGCGGCCCCTGGCGGTGGCGCTTCAGGTCACGCCGGTGGTGGCCGTCGCCCCCCTGGTCCTGATCTGGGCCGGGCTGGACCACGCCGACCGGGCGGTGGTCGCCCTGGCCGCCCTGGTCGCCTTCTTTCCCCTGTTCTCGGGCGTCCTGACGGGGCTGAAGTCGGCCGATCCGGATCTGGAGCGGCTGTTCGACCTCTATGGCGCCACGCCCCTGCAGCGGCTGTGGCGGCTGCGCCTGCCCTCGGCCCTGCCCTTTGCGCTGGAAGGTTTGCGGGTCGCGGCGGGCCTCGCTGTCATCGGCGCCGTGGTGGCCGAGTTCGTCTCGGGCTCGGGCGCGACGCAAGGCTTGGCTTGGCGGCTGCTGGAGGCGGGAAATCGGCTGAGAACCGCCGAAATGCTGGCCGGGGTTCTGTGCCTGACCCTGCTGGGCCTGGCGCTGAACGCGGCCGTGGGATTGGTCGAGCGAATCGTGACGGCGCGAATCCGGGTCCGCCGTTAGCGGCGGATTAAGCGATGACCGCCTAGGCTTGCGCGATGTCATTCGCCCGAGGCCGTCTCTTGCGCCCTGTCCTGCTCCTGTCCAGCGTCCTGTTCGCGGCCCTTATGGGCGCGGGCGCGGCTGCGGCCCAGGTCGCCACGACCTCCGAGGGGCTGCGCTATCTGTCCTGGCCCGGGAAGCCGCCGGTCGCCCGCGGCCCCGACGCCCGCGCCTCTTCCGCTCAGACGACCGCCCCGCGCGCGACTCTTGCCGCGCTTCCCCTGGCCCGGCTGGACGCCCCAGCCTCCACGGCCGTCGCTGCCCGGCGGGGCCTGACCCCCGCCAGCGACTGGCTCTCGCCCGCCGTCGCGTCCCAGCCGGTGTCGCAGCCCCGCCCCTATGAGGCGACGACGCCCCAGCCCGCTCCCGTTCAAGTCGCTTCTGCGCAGCCGGAACCTGTTCAAGCCCCAGTCGTCCAGGCCCCAGTCGTCCAGGCCCCAGTCGTCCAGGCCGCTGCGGACCGGAGCGCGCCAGCCCCCCAGAACGCGCTCCAACCAACGCCCCAGGCCGACGCCCTGGGCGATCCCATGGCGCCTCGCCGCGACGCCCCGATCTTCCGCCTGACGCAGGCGAGCATGGCCGCCGCCGCCCCGGCCGCGACGCCGCCGGTTCAGACGGCCGCCGTTCAGGCCGAGGCGTCGCCGCTCGCCTCTGTCCCCTCGGCCGCTCCTCAGGGGGCTCGCTTCTATTCCGTCCATCGCCAGGCGGGTCATCGTCCCGACCCCATCCCCCAAGCGCAACCGGTCTATCTGGACGCCCTGCCGGTCGAGATGAGCCAGACGCCGTCCTCGGCGGACCTGGCTCAGCCCGACGGCCCGCCGGCCCTGATCCGCAATCGCGACGGCTCGGTGCGAGCCGCCCCGCCGTCGGTAGGCGGGTCCGACGCCGTGGACGAACGCTCATGAGCGAAGCCCTGCCCCCCGAAGACGCCGAGGCGATCAAGGCCTCGCGCCTGCCCCAGCTGATCGCCCTTGCGGAAGAGGCGTCCAGCGAGAAGCGCCGCCTGCTGCTGCGCGAACTGACCGACCAGTTCTTCGGCGACGTCGAGCACAGCGCGGCCGAGACCGACCTCTACGGCGCCGTGCTGGAAACCCTGTGCGAAGACATGGAGGTCGCGGTTCGGGCCGAGCTGGCCGCGCGGTTCGCCGTCGCGCCCGATGCGCCCCACAGCCTGATCAAACGGCTGGCCCATGATGCGATCGAGGTGGCCGAGCCGGTGCTGCGCGGCTCCACCGTTCTGACCGACGCCGATCTGATCGGCGTGGTCTCCAAACACGGCCAGGACCATCTGCGGGCCGTATCCGGCCGGGTCGAGGTGCCCGAGGCGGTGTCCGAAATCATCGTGGCGCGCGGCGACGACCACACCCTGGGCGCCCTGTTGCGCAACGACGGCGCCCGGCTGTCGCGCGCCGCCTCCGAGACGGCGGTCGAGCGGGCCAAGGTCAATCCGGCGCTTCACGCCCCCGCAGTCGAGCGCAAGGGCCTGCCGATCGACCTGCTGAACGAAATGTATTTCGTCGTGGAGGCCCGGCTGCGCCACCAGATCCTGGAGCAGAACGCCAGCCTGGACCCGGCCCTGCTGGAGGCGGCCCTGGCGGCCGGGCGCACCCGCGTCGCCACCAGCGACGGCGCCCTGCCGCCCGACTACGCCGAGAGCCAGGCCTATGTCGAAGAACTGCATGCAGCCGGCCAGCTGACGCCCCAGGTGCTGATCCGTTTCCTGCGGTCCAAGGGCCGGACCCCTTTCCTGGTCGCCCTGTCGCGCCTGGCCGACATCGACTTCCACACCGCGCGCGGCATCGTCGATCGCCGCGACCTGGACGCCCTGGCCGTGGTCTGCAAGGCCGCCGACATCGACCGGGCCATCTTCCTGACCTATGCGGTGTCGCTGCTGGGCGCGGATTCCAACCCGATGGGCAAGGCCGCCGCCTATGGCCGGATGTACGGCGAACTGACCACGGAGGCCGCCGGGCGCACCCTGCGCTTCTGGCGCATGCGCCGCGTCGCCCAGGCGGCCTGATTCCGACAGGTCGCTCTCCCTTTCCCTGCCGGGAGGGAGAGATGCGCCTCGTCCAAACAAAAACGCCCGCCTCTGGAAGGAGGCGGGCGTTCTATACCGATCAGTCCGGGCTTACTTCTTGGCGCGCGGCGCGCGGGCCGGCTTACGGCCGCCCTGGCCCAGGCCCATCTGCTTGGCCAGTTCGGAACGCGCCTTGGCGTAGTTCGGCGCGACCATGGGATAGTCCTTCGGCAGGTTCCACTTGGCGCGGTATTCTTCCGGGCTCATGTCGTATTTGGTGCGCAGATGGCGCTTCAGCGACTTGAACTTGCGGCCGTCTTCCAGGCAGATCAGGAAATCGGGGTTGATGGACTTGCGAATCGGCACCGCCGGTTCCTTGGGTTCCGGCTCGGCCTCGACCGGACCGCTCGAAACACCCGACAAGGCGGCGTGAATATTAGCGATCAACGCCGGAAGGGCCTCAGCCGTGACGGTGTTGTTGCCGACATAGGCCGATACGATGTCGGCGGTCATCTCGAGCAGTTCGGGCTTTTCTTCCATGCCTTGCGTCGCTTTCTGATTCTATTCAACTCGACTGAAACGCCAGCCGCGTTTTCACACCAGTCTCATAGAGTTATTGGTCGGCAAAAGCAATCGCAGAAGGAAACGCCGATTTTCGGCGGAAAAGCTTCGCGGAAAGCTGACAGGGATCAGCGGCCGAAGTCTTCGGCCAAGGCCAGCATCGCCGCTCGTTCCGGGGCTGAATATTCATCCACCTGTTCATCATCCCCGGCGCGAATAGCCTGCAACAGCGCCGGCGTCAGGGCCGATGACAGCGACCAGTTCCAGTAACGCAATACCGTCTGGGCCCGATCAACCGCCAGCAGGTCATAGGTGATCTGAACCCTCTCCCAGTCGGGATGAACCGAGCCGTCAGGCTGAACCTCGGGGCGACGCATGGATCTCCACAAGTTGTGGACGTCGGTCTTGGACAGACCGGTCGCCTTACACAATATGGCCAGGGGTTCGCCCCCCGCGTCGCCCAGGATCTTGGCCCCCGTCAGGGGTTTGATCCCGGACAGATAGGCGATTTCACTGGCGATCTCGCGCGACAGGCCGTCGCGGGCGGCCGTGGCGACCGCCTGTTCCAGACTGTCGAAGGGGCTCTTTTCGATAGCGGCGCGGTTGCGCTGGCGCCGTTCGATGAATTGCAGGGCCTTGCGCGCGACCGGATCGGCCCAGCCCTCGCTCGCCGCCATGGGAAAGACGTCCTCAGCGACCTCCTGCATGACGTCGCGCGAGACGCCGAACCGCTGGAGGATGGTGCGCCGATCATCGGCGCCGCACCACCAGAACATCACATAGGCCCCGGACGGCCGCAGCTCCGGCCGTTTCAGCAGGCCGCCGCACAGGCCCGGGTGGGTCCGGCTGAGGGCCACCACCGTCTCGATCCCGGCCTGGGACAGGCGGGCGGTCGAGTTGCGCAGCAAGGTCTCGATCACCTCCGGCTCGCCGAAACCGACCAGGGTCTCGCAGACGATCTCCGACAGGCCGCGCCGCGCGGCCATGACGCGCCGGTGCTCGGAACCCGCGTCGCGGGCGCAGGCGACGAGGTCGGCGTCGCTGAGGGCGGCGCACTGTTCGATCAGCACCTGGGCGATCTCGATCTCGTCGCGCAGCAGCAGCCGGGCCAGGGCGTCGGGCAGTTCGGCCAGGGCGGCCAGCCGCCCCGCCACCCGGCGACGCTCCTCCGGCGAGGCGAGGCGCAGCATGTCGACCAGCAGGTCCCCGACCACCGACCGTTCGAAGGCGTTGATCCGGCTGGCGGGCAGGGAGACCACGTCGGCCAGCCGTTTCAGCAGGGCCCGGCGCGCCCTCAACGGCGGCGGCCCGGCCTCCTCTTCCTCGATCAAGGTTGGCGGCTGGCTCATGGCGCCACCCTAAAACCTGGCGGGTTAAGCCGAAGTATCGCCGATCCTCACAGGCCTTCGAACAGGGCGGTCGACAGATAGCGTTCGGCGAAGGAGGGGATGACCACCACGATGGTCTGGCCCGCGCTCTCGGGCCGGGCCGCCAGACGGAAGGCGGCGACCAGGGCCGCGCCCGAGCTGATGCCGACCGGAATTCCCTCCAGCCGGGCCGCCTTGCGGGCCATGTCGAAGGCCTCGTCGTTCGACACCTGCTCCACCCCGTCCACCACCGACGGATCATAGATGGCCGGGACGAAGCCGGCGCCGATGCCCTGGATCTTGTGCGGGCCCGGCGCGCCGCCGGACAGGACGGGCGAGGCCTCGGGCTCGACCGCGATCATGCGGATCGAGGGCTTCTTGGCCTTCAGGGCCTGGCCCACGCCCGAAATGGTGCCGCCGGTGCCGACGCCGGCGACCACCACATCCACCGCCCCGTCGGTGTCGTTCCAGATCTCCTCGGCCGTTGTGGCGCGGTGGATGGCCGGATTGGCCAGGTTTTCGAACTGGGCCGGGCTGACGGCGCCGGGCGTGGAGGCCAGCAGCTCCTCGGCCCGGGCGATGGCGCCCTTCATCCCTTTTTCAGCCGGGGTCAGCTCCAGCTGGGCGCCCAGCAGGGCCAGCATCTTGCGCCGTTCGATCGACATGCTCTCGGGCATGCACAGGATCAGCTTCAGCCCCTTGGCGGCGGCGACGAAGGCCAGGGCGATGCCGGTGTTGCCGCTGGTCGGTTCGATCAGGACGGTCTCGGGCGTGATCTTGCCCGCCGCCTCCAGCGCCTCGACCATGGCCACGCCGATCCGGTCCTTCACAGACGCGATCGGGTTGAAGAACTCCAGCTTGGCCAGGACCGTCGCCCCTTCGACCGGCGCCAGCTCGGCCGACAGGCGCGGCAGCCGCACCAGGGGGGTGTCGCCGATGGTGTCGACGATGGTGTCATAGACCTTGCCCCGGCCCTTCTTCACGTGACGGGACGCATCATAGTGGAAGTCGGACATGGGGCGGGCTCCGGGGTAGGGGACGGGTCGTTCAGGATGCGTAACAGATAGACGGCGCGTCCGATCCGCAAGGGGTCAGAGGCGATGATTTCTCTTGCCCGCGCTCAGTTCCGGCGCCGCCAGCCAGCCCTCGGCCCGCAAGGGGGCGACGCGGGCGCGTGAGACCGGGGCGGTCAGGCCGCCCTTCAGCTTCAGGACCAGATTGCGGCCGTCCTCCACCACCCCGACCACGGCGGCCGTCGCCACCCACCAGGACCGGTGGGTCTGACGCCCGTCCAGATCCGCCAGGCCTGCCATGGCCTGGGACAGGGACATCAGCACCAGTTCCGAACCCAGCGGGGTGTGGAGGCGGACATAATGGTCCTCCATCTGCAGGCACAGAACCTCGCGCCCCAGGCGGGCGGGCAGGCGGTCGCGGGGATCGGTCGAGGCGGGCGCCGGGCCGGACTCCCGCCGGACCTCCTGGTCTCGGATCGGCCGCCGGGCCAGCAGCCACAGGATCGCGCCCGTCGCCACGGCCCCGACGATCAGGCTTTGCCCATACCATTCCAACAGCCCGACCTCGAAGGTGCGGCCCCAGACGAGGCGCGCCAGTCCCCGGCTGATCAGGGTCATCGGCGCCGCCAGGCCGGCGACCGCCAGCGGCGCCCACAGCCAGGGCGACAGACCTCGCCTGAACGCCCAGCGCGCGGTCAGGGGCAGGGCCAGGGACAGAAGCCAGCCCGCCCACAGGCTGGCCGTCCAATAGACGATCCGCACCGTCGCCGGTCCGTTCATATAGGAGCCGAACGGGCCGATCAGGCCCAGCAGCACGCCCAGGGCCGTGGCGACGCCCAGCCCCAGCCGCGCCGCCCGCCAGACGTCCGTTCGCGAATCCCCGATATTCATCCGTCTGTTCTAACCCCGGAACGGCCTTGGCGGAATCGGCCGACCGCCTGCGCCCGTTCGCCCGGCGGCGAACCCGTTCGCCCATTGGCGCAAAGCCGGATGCGGACCACCCCCGCCCCGGCCAGAAGGCGGACCGCAACCGCCGCAAACGAGGCTCCGACATGCTCCTGACCGCCGCCCTCCTGACCGCCGCCCTGACCCTTCAGGTCCAGCCGACGCCCCCGGTCCCACAGCCCCCGACGCCCGCCGCACCCCCGTCCGAGGCCGCCGTCGCCTTCGCCCGTTTGGAGATCCCGGACGGCGCCGGTCCGGCGATCGAGGCGGGGGTCTGGACGCCCGGCGCAGACGGCGGCGCCCGACGCCCCCTGATCGTCATTTCCCACGGCAACGGCGGCGATTTCCGCAGCCATGAGGCGACGGCGCGCGCCCTGGCCCAGGCGGGCTTCGTCGTCGCCGCCCTGACCCATACGGGCGACAACTGGCGCGACCAGAGCCGGGCGACCGACGTGGCCCAGCGCCCGCGCCAGCTTCGCGTCCTGGTCGACTATCTGCTGACGGACTGGACCGGCCGGACGGCGATCGACGCCGACCGCATCGGCGCCTTCGGCTTTTCCGCAGGCGGCTTCACCGTCCTGACCGCGGCGGGCGGCGAGCCCGACCTGGGCCGGATCGGCGACCACTGCATCGCCCACCCCGGCTTCTACGACTGCGGCCTGATCGCCGCCCGTGGCGCGCCGAAGACGGATCAGACCTGGGTGCACGACCGGCGGATCAAGGCCGTGGCCGCCGCCGCCCCCGCCCTGGGCTTCGCCTTCACCCGCCAGGGCCTGTCGGGGGTCGCCCAGCCGGTCCAGCTGTGGCGGGGCGAAAACGACCGGGTCCTGCCCAGCCCCTTCTACGCCGAACCGGTGCGCGACGCCCTGCCCCGTCCGCCGGAATACCGGTCGATCCCCGGCGCCGGCCATTTCGACTTCATGCCGCCCTGTTCGGCGCGCCTGGCCGAACTGGCGCCGGCCATCTGCGCCCCCACTCCCGGCTTCGACCGCGCCGCCTTCCAGCAGACCTTCAACCGCGACCTGATCGCCTTCTTCCGCCGCACCCTGACGGCGCCGGGCGGCGGGCGTTGAGATAAAAAAATGGCTGCGGACCGTGAAGTCCGCAGCCATAGAAGTCCTATAGACAATCTTTAAGACAACTTAGATTATGCTCAAAAAGGTGAAACGCATCGCGAGTTCCGTTCTTCTACACATTCAACCCACGCATCGGAACCACGAGGACCAGCGGCAATTTCGCAAAACCTAGCATTTCTTCGTAAACAAGTATAGTAATCGTCCCATTCGGGCGGGTAGCTACCGTCCCACGGGCTTTGCTGAACACTCACGAACGATTCGCCAACAATATTGAACCCGTCATCACTGCCGATAAAGGCGAAAACTGAGCAAAGAGCTGTCACAAATAGCAAACTTTTCTTCATATCGACCTCGTTGAATGCCAGTTGTACAAATTTTTACTATAAACTTACATTATTAATGTATATACATACTCTGCACGGCCGGCAACTGGAACTTCATATCGAAACCGTACTTGGCGCGACGACTGTTAGCTGCTGATCACGCCGTAGTTCTGGTTGGCCGAAACACCGCCTGTGGAGCCCATATTTGCGTCCCCATCTCTCAAGACGCTCACCCGCTCAGGAATGAATGCTCGGACCTCCACATGCAGGCTCAGGTGCTGCTCGAACGCTATGACAAGGTCGGCTTCAATGCATCAAAAATTACGCCGGCGTAATGTTAAAGACGTCGAGGTATCGCATGATTGCCACTTTTCAGCCTCAGTCGTTAGCGCAGCAAGCGAAATCGCTCCCATGCGGTGATGGGGGAGCCGCCCCGGCGATCTCGCGACGGCTTGGCGACTGAGAGACGATTGTGGTCGGCTCGGATCTCTGACGGACGGATAAGCAGACGGTCGTCGATAGGGTGGAGCGGGAGCGACCCGCGTCGATGGAAGGACCGAGTCGCCTCAGAACGCCTCCCAGCCGTCCTCGTCCGGGGCGGCGGAGGGGGCGGGGGCGGCGCCGCCGCGGCCGACGCTCTTCAAGGCCGTGACGGCGGCCGAGGGGGACGGCGGGGGCGTGACCGCGACGGGCGTCGAGGTGGAACTGCGGGCGGCGGCGGGGGCGGCGGCGCCGACCTTGAAGCGGGCGACGGCGGCGTGCAGGCCGTCGGCCTCCTGGGACAGGGCGTGGCTGGCGGCGGTGGACTGTTCGACCATGGCGGCGTTCTGCTGGGTCATCTGGTCCATCTGATTGACGGCCGTATTGACCTCGGCCAGGCCGGTGGCCTGTTCGGCGGCCGAGGCGGAGATGTCGGTCACCAGGCTTTCGATCTGGGCGACATGGGCCACGATCCGGTCCAGGGCTGCGCCGGTCTCGGTCACCAGTTTGACGCCCGATCCGACCTGGGCGGTCGATTGGGTGATCAGCCCCTTGATCTCCTTGGCGGCGTCGGCCGAGCGTTCGGCCAGGGCGCGCACCTCGGAGGCCACCACGGCGAAGCCGCGGCCGCTTTCGCCGGCCCGCGCCGCCTCGACCCCGGCGTTCAGGGCCAGGAGATTGGTCTGGAAGGCGATCTCGTCGATGACGCCGATGATCTGGCTGATCTGGCTGGACGAGCGTTCGATCTCGCCCATGGCGGCGACGGCGTCGCGCACCACCGAACCGCTCTTGTCGGCGTCGTCGCGGGCGGCCTGAACGGCGCCGGCGGCCTGGACCGCGCCTGAGGCGGTGGCGCGCACCGTGGCCGTGACCTGATCCAGGGCGGCGGCGGTCTCCTCCAGGCTGGCGGCCTGCTGTTCGGTGCGGCGCGACAGGTCGTCGGCGGCCTTGGCGATTTCGGCGGCGCCCGCATTGATGGCGCCCGTATTGGCGGCGATGGTGGCGATGGCCTGTTGCAGCCCGTCCACCGCCCCGTTGAAGTCGGTGCGCAGCCGTTCATAGGCGGCCGGGAAGGGATCGACGATGCGATAGGTCAGGTCGGCGCGCGCCAGGGCCTCCAGCCCGTGCCCCAGGCCGGCGACGATGGCGGCCTGTTCGCGGGCGGTCGCCTCGCGCATCGCCTCGTCCGCGCGGCGGCCCTCTTCGTCCTTCAGCCGCAGTTGTTCGGCCTGATCGGCCTCGGCCCGGACGCGGGCGGCGATCAGGGCCTGGATGTCGACCACGGCGCGGGCGATGTCGCCGATCTCGTCCTTGCGGGCGGCCTCGCCCAGCTTGACCTCGGTCCGGCCCTGGGCCAGGGCGCGCAGATCGTCGGTCAGGCGGCGGATCGGCGCCACCATGCCGCGCACCCCCGCCAGGATCAGGCCCGCGCTGATCAGGAGGGCGGCGATGACGGCCGCGATCATGACGATGCGGCTGACGGCGGCCGTCGCCTTGGCGGCGGCGGCGTCGGACTGGGCCTCGGCCTCGATCTTCTCGGCGGCGGCGCCCATGGCGGTTTCCAGCACGCCGAACTGATCCTGGAACTCGGCCATGCGCCGCTGGGCTGCGGCGGGATCGGCTTCAGCCAGATCGACCATCTGGCCCGCAGCCTGGACATAGGTGCGAAGCGGCGCCTCCACCTCCAGAAGCGCGGCCTTCAGCTCGGGATCGGTGGCCAACCGCGTGTTTTCGGCGACGGCGGCCTCGAACGTCTCGCGGTGCTCCTTCATCCCGGCCTTCATCTCGGCGGGATCGACGCCGTTGGCCGGGTCCGACGACAGCAGGGCGCCGAAGACGTCGGAGCGCAGGGCGTCGTGCATCATGTCGGCCTGCATATGGTTGCGCAGGATCGAGGCCGAGACCGTCGCCCGGTCCAGGGCGTCGCCCAGGTCGGCGTTCATCTTCAGTCCCAGACCGGCCGTGCCGACCGAGAGAAGGAGGACCGCGCCCCCCGCCGCCGTGACCTTCTTGCCGATCGTCCAGTTCATCGCGCGCTCCACAATTCCGAACGGTGTTACGGCGGTTGGGTTAACGCGCCGTTGCCGATTCCATACGGCGTCCACCCCATGGGGCGCGAAGGCCCGTGTTCACCTTCTGAAGCTAGGCTGGAGGCTCAACATCACGGACTTCCGGCCATGCAGAACGCTAAGCCCCGCTCCCTTCCCCGCCGTCTGGCGGCCCTGGCCGCACTGGCCGCACTGGCCCTCGTCGCCGCCCCGTCCCTCGCCGCAGCCCAGGCGAAGACAGAGACCGAACCGACCTGGACCTTCGCGTCTGAATATACGGCCGACGTCACGGGCGTCGTCTCGGGCGGGGCCGCGCGGGCGGGCCGCTATCTGGACAATCTGAGCGTCAGCCTGGACGGGGATCTGGAACGGGCCTGGGGCTGGCGCGGCGCGCGGCTGCATCTGTCGGGCCTTTACAACGGCGGGGGCGAACCCAACGCCCTGGCCGGAACCCTGCAAGGGGTCGACAATATCGAGGTCTCCGCCCAGGGCGCACGACTGTACGAAGCCTGGATCGAACAGGACCTGGGCTGGGGAAGCCTGCTGGGCGGCCTGTATGACCTGAACAGCGAATTCTACGCCACCGAGGCCTCGGGCCTGCTGCTGGCGCCGCCGTTCGGCATCGGCTCGGAACTGGCCTCCACCGGTCCGAACGGCCCGGCCATCTTCCCCTCCACCTCCCTGGCCGCGCGGCTGCGGATCGGGAACGTCGAGACCTTTTACGCCCAAGCCGCCGTGATCAACGCGGACGCCCGCACCATCGGCGACCGGGGCGGGGTGGCCACCACCCTGGATCACGGCGTCCTGGGGATCGTCGAGGTCGGGGGCCGCGTCAACGGGGCGGGCCGCTACGCCGTCGGCGTCTGGCGCTATGACCAGCATCAGGACGACATCCGCGACCTGACGCCCGAGGGCGAACCGGCCCAGGGCCTGGCGCGCGGCGCCTACGCCCTGGCCGAGGGGCGGGTCTATGGGACGGCGAACCCGGACGGGCCCCAGGTCGATCTGTTCGGCCGGATCGGCGCCTCGGACGGGGACACCACCGATTTCGAAGGCGGCTGGCAGGCCGGCGTCCTGGTCAGCCAGGTCTGGGCGGGCCGCCCCGACAGCCAGGTCTCCTTCGGCGTCCATCAGGGCTGGCTGTCCGACAAGGGCCGCGCCAACATCGCCGACGCCGGCGACGACCCCGCCCATTACGAAGAGGGGCTGGAGCTGACCTACGCCGACCGGATCGGCCGTTTCACCCTCCAGCCGGACGTCCAGCTGATCCGCTACGCCGGGGGTCTGCGCGACGCCGACACGGTGGTGGTGGTCGCGCTGCGGGTCACGACCGCCCTCTATTAATCCACCACGGCGCGGGCGGGGTCGAAGCCGACCACCTCGCGGATCACGATCATGCTGCGATAGCTGCGGACCCCCTTTTCCGGGACCAGTTCGCGGATGCCGAAGGCTTCGTAATCGGCCATGGTCGGGACGGCCACGGTCAGCAGATAGTCGGTCTCGCCCGTCACGTCCCAGGCGCCCTGGACCTCGGGACTGGCCCTCATGGCCTGCTGGAAGGCGGTCATGACCTTGCGGTCCTGAGTGTTCATCTCGACCAGCACATGCAGGACGATGCGCGGCTTGATCCGGGCCGGATCGACCAGGGCGACGTCGGCGACGATGACCCCTTCGGCCCGGAGGCGCCGCATCCGCCGCAGCACCGCCGATTCCGACAGGCCCACCGCCTGGGCCGTGACCCGCGCCGGCTCCTGATTGTCGCGCCGCGCCCGCGCCAGCAGCCGCCGGTCAAACTCGTCCAGGGTGACGAAATCCGTCATATCATGCTCTTTAACGCCGCTTTTCGGCGCAAGGAGGCCGGAAATCGGCGAGATACGCAAGCGGCTTTGGGCTATCTCTCGTCCCATGACCGCGCCCAGCCTGAGCCCGAGCCTGCAGTCCCCGCTGATCGCGCGGCTGATCCCCTACGCCGCCCTGTTCGCGGGGATGATGATCCTGGCGGGGGGCACATCCTTCGCCAAGAGCCTGTTTCCGCTGATCGGGGCGCAGGGGGCCACCGCCTATCGCGTCGGGATCTCGGCCCTGCTGCTGGTTCTGGTGTTCCGGCCCTGGCGGTTCGCCCTGACCCGGGCCGATCTGAAGGCCGTCGTCCTGTACGGCGCCGTCCTGGGGGCCATGAATCTGAGCTTCTACATGGCGCTGCGCACCATTCCGCTGGGCGTGGCCATCGCCATCGAATTCATCGGGCCGCTCAGCCTGGCCCTGATCCATTCGCGCCGGCCGATCCATTTCGTCTGCGTCGGCTTTGCGGTGCTGGGCCTGGGCCTGCTGCTGCCGCTGAAGGGCGGGGCGGGATCGCTGGACCCGGTCGGCGTGGCCCTGGCCGCCTTCGCCGGCCTTTGCTGGGCGCTGTACATCATCTTCGGCAAGCGGCTGAGCCATCTGCATCCGGGCCAGTCGGTGGCCCTGGGCATGAGCGTGGCGGCGATGGTCGTCGTGCCCTTCGGCCTCGCCCACGCCGGGGCGGCCCTGTTCAACCCGGCCATCGTGGTCGCCGGCCTGGCCGTGGCGATCTTCTCCAGCGCCCTGCCCTATTCGCTGGAGATGGTGGCCCTGCGCGGCATTCCCAAACGCACCTTCGGCGTGGTGCTCAGCGCCGAACCCGCCATCGGCGCCCTGGCCGGGCTGGTCGTCCTGCACGAACATCTGACCAGCCGGCAATGGATCGCCATCGCCGCCATCGTCATCGCCTCGGTCGGCGCCATCGCGACGACGCGGGAGACGCCGGTCGCCGGAGATCCGGTTTAACCCCCCCTTCACCCCCCGTTAACCATGATGGCGCAAACGGTTAACGCCTGTTTCTGGGGTTCGTCTTGCATAATCTCGTCGCCGCCGTCGAAGCGATCGACCCGCTGGTCGTCACCGGCAAGGTCGCGGGCGTCTCGGGCCTGCTGATCGAGTCGCGAGGGGGTCTGTCGCGGCTGGCGGTCGGGGCGCGGGCCGAGATTTGGCGGCGCGGGTTGGAGCCCCTGCCGGCCGAGGTGGTGGGGTTCCGCGACGCCAAGGCCCTGTTGATGCCGTTCGGCCCGGTCGAGGGGGTGGCGCCCGGCGCCGAGATCCGCATCGTCGACCAGGCCGCCAGCGTGCGCCCGACCACCGCCTGGCTGGGCCGGATCATCGACGCCTTCGGCAATCCCATCGACGGCCTGGGCCCCCTGCCCCAGGGGCCGGCGCCCTATCCCCTGCGCACGCCGCCGCCCCCGGCCCATTCGCGCGGCCGGGTGGGCGAGCGGCTGGACCTGGGGGTCAGGGCCATGGACGTCTTCACCACCACCTGCCGGGGCCAGCGGCTGGGCATCTTCGCGGGTTCCGGCGTGGGCAAGTCGGTGCTTTTGTCCATGCTGGCCAAACAGGCCAGCTGCGACGCGGTCGTGGTCGGCCTGATCGGCGAACGGGGCCGCGAAGTGCGCGAGTTCGTTGAAGAGACCCTGGGCGAAGAGGGGCTGAGACGCGCCGTCGTCGTGGTCGCCACCTCGGACGAACCGGCCCTGAAACGCCGCCAGTCGGCCTATATGACCATGGCCATCGCCGAGTTCCTGCGCGACCAGGATCTGGAGGTCCTGTGCCTGATGGACTCGGTGACCCGTTTCGCCATGGCCCAGCGCGAGATCGGCCTGGCGGCGGGCGAACCGCCGACGACCAAGGGATACACCCCCACCGTCTTCACCGAACTGCCCAAACTGCTGGAGCGGGCCGGGCCGGGGCCGATCCGGCCGGACGGCACCACGGCCGCGCCCATCACCGCCCTGTTCACCGTCCTGGTGGACGGGGGCGACCATGACGAGCCCATAGCCGACGCCGTGCGCGGTATTCTGGACGGCCATATCGTCATGGATCGCAAGATCGCCGAGCGCGGCCGCTTCCCCGCCATCGACGTGTTGAAATCCGTCAGCCGGACCATGCCGGCCTGCCAGACCCCCCCCGAGCGCGAGCTGAACAAGCGCGCCCGCCAGTGTCTGTCGGCCTATGGCAATATGGAGGAGCTGATCAAGATCGGCGCCTACCGCACCGGCGCCGACCCGATCGTGGACCGGGCCATCGCCCTGAACCCCGCGCTGGAGGAGTTTCTGAGCCAGGACAAGGACGACGTCACCCGTCTTTCCGATTCCTTTACCCGGCTGGAGACTATTCTGAACCAAGGCATGATCAGAGAGTGACGAAATGACCGCTTGGGCCCAATCCCTGATCCGCATCTCCAACTATGAGGTCGAAACCCTGCAAAAGCGCCTGGCCGAGGTCAGCGCGCGCCGGGCCACGGCCGAGATGCGGCTGGCGGTTCTGGACGCCGAGGTCGAGGTGGAGCGCGAGCGCGCACGCCTGGACGCCGACGCCAATATGATGCTGGCCGCCTATCTGAACGGCTGGAAGGCCCGCCGCGCCGCCGCCGAAAGCGATCTGAGCGTCATCGACGCCGAAGAGGCCGGGGCCCGCGACGCCCTGACGGGCGCCTTCGAAGAGCTGAAGAAGTTCGAACACGTCGCCGAAACCACCCGGCTGAACAAGCTGATCGCCATCGCCAAGCGCGAAACCGCCGCCTTCGACGAGTTGGGCCTGCGGAAACGTGCGGTCTGAGGATCCTCAGACCTTCCCCCGCTTGCGGGGGAAGTGTCAGCTCGTCGAGCGCAGCGAGACGGCTGACGATGGGGGAAGTCTTCTGTTGAGCAGCACGTCCCTCTCCGACCCTGGTTTGCTTCGCGAACGCCGGGCCGCCTCTCCCGCAAGCGGGAGAGGGTTTGGTCTCTCCCGCCGCGCCGTGATCGCCTCGTCGCTGGCCCTGGCCGCCTGCGACCGCACCGCGGCCGAACCGATCCCGCCGAACCTTCCGCCGCTGAAGTCCGTCGCCCCCGCCCCCTTCGGCGCGGCGATCAAGGCGATGCAGATCGACGATCCCGACTGGGTCGCCCTGGCCCGCGCCCAGGTCTCTCAACTCACGCCCGAGTGGGAGATGAAGATGGAATATGTCCTGGCCGACGGGCTGGACCGGCCCCGGTTCGACCGGTCGGACCGGATCGCCGCCTTCGCCGCCCAGAACGGCATGGCCCTGCACGGCCACACCCTGATCTGGTATTCGCAAGGGGCCGAGGCGTTTGCGGGCCTGTCGGGCCCCGCCTTCGACAGGGCCTTCGACGGCTATGTCGCCGCCTTGGCGGGCCGGTATCGCGGCAAGGTCCGCAGCTGGGACGTGGTCAATGAGCCGATCCTGGACGACGGTTCGGGGATGCGCGACTGCCACTGGAGCGCCCGATACGGCCACGACGGCTATATTCTGCGCGCCTTCGAACAGGCGCGGGCGGCCGATCCGGACGCGGTGCTGTTCCTCAACGAATACAATCAGGAAAGCGTGCCGGCCAAGGGCGTCCAGTTCCTGAAACTGGTCGAGCGGCTGTTGAAGGCGGGGTGTCCGCTTCAGGGGCTGGGGCTGCAGTCGCATCTTTGGATCGACATCCCCGAGGGGGCGATCCGCGCCTTCATGCGCGAGGCGGTCCAGTTCGGCCTGCCGATTCATGTGTCGGAGCTGGACTGCACCCTGCGGACCGAGAACCGGCTGGACCTGCGCGGCGCAGGTCAGCGCACGACCTTGCAGACGGCGCGGGTGCGGGAGTTGGCGGAGGCCTTTACAGCTCTGCCGGCGGCCCAGAGGTTCGCCTTCACCGTCTGGGGTCTGCGCGACACCGACAGCTGGTATCGTCAGGGCGACAAGGACGACGGGCGCGACCGGCCCCTGCCGTTCGACGGCGCGGGACGACCGGGGCCGATGGCGGCGGCCTTGGCCCAGGGGTTCACGGACTGAAAAAGACCGGCTTCGGGCGGTCGGCCGGGAGACCGCCCGAAGTCGGATCAGGGTCTCAGGACTTCTTCTTGGCCGTTTGAGCCGGGGTCTCGGCGCGCTGATGACGGCTGTGGCGGGCCGGGCGCTGCGGACGGGCGGCCGAGGTCGTCGAATGGGCGGTCGAGGCGGTCGCGGCCGGGGCGCGGCCAGAGGCAGAGGCGGGGGCCGAGGCGGGGACGGTTCCGGCGAAGGCGGCGCCGCTGCTCAGGGCGACGACGGCCAGGGCGCCCAGGACGGCGGAGGTGCGGAAGGATTTCATCTGAAGTCTCTCTGTGTTGAGAACGTCCGTTCGTTTCGGACGACCCGTTTCTCGACGCCGGCTCCGGCGGGCGATGGGCGGTTCGGTGTCGGCCCGTGTCGGCGGGGCGGAGATTTGTGTCCGACTGTGTCGGCCGCCTTTTCGCCATCAGCCGGGCGGACAGAGACGACCGACCTGCCACGCTGAACCCGCCCCATGACCGCCGCCCCGCCCGTGCTTCTGGTCGTCGACGACGACCGCGATATCCGCACCCTTCTGGCCGATCATCTGGAGCAGCACGGCTTTCGCACCTTAAAGGCGGCCGACGGCCGGGCGGCCAAGGCGGCGCTGGAGGCCGGGCCGGTCGATCTGGTGGTGCTGGACCTCAATCTGCCGGACGAGGACGGCCTAAGCCTGTGCCGCGCCATCCGGGCGACGTCGCGGACCCCGGTCATCATGCTGACGGCGCGGGGCGATCCGATCGACCGGATCGTGGGGCTGGAGATGGGGGCCGACGACTATATGGCCAAGCCGTTCGAGCCGCGCGAGCTGGTGGCCCGCATCCGCACCGTCCTGCGCCGCGCCCGCCCGGAGGCCGAGCCGGTCCAGGGGCGCTGCGCCCAGTTCGCCGGCTGGTCCCTGGACGTCGCCGCCCGCAGCCTGACGGCGCCGGACGGGCGGGTGGCGCCCTTGTCCGGGGCCGATTTCGACCTGCTGCACGCCCTGGTCCGAAACGGCGGGCGGCCCCTGTCGCGCGAACGCATCCGCGCCCTGTCCACCGTCGCCGACGCCGACGACCGGGCGGTCGATCTGAGGGTCAGCCGCCTGCGTCAGAAGCTGGGCGACGACGCCAAGAACCCGGTCCTGATACGCACGGTGCGCAGCCTGGGCTATATGTTGTCGGGGCCGGTGACGTGGCGCGCCTAGGCCGGGGCGTGAGGCGGGGGCTGGGCGGCGCCGTCGACGGATCCACGGTCCGGCTGTTCGCCCTGGTGCTGCTCGGGGCCTTGGCGGCGGCGGCGGTGACCTTTCTGGCGCTTCAGCTGGGCCGTCATCACTGGCTGAAACAGGCCCATGACTTCACCACGGCCGAGCGGATCGGCGACCTGGCCCAGGCCGACGACGATCCGGCCGCCGCCGTGGCCGTGGCCCTGACCCCGGCCGGGGGACAGCGGCGCGGGCCGCCCGACCCCGCCCTGACCCAGGCGGTGGCCCAGGCCCTGGCCCGACGCGGCGTGACCGGGGTCAAGGTGCGGGCCTATGAGGCGGCCAAGGCCGCCTGCGGCGCCCAGGCGGACGCGGCCCTTCGCTGTCGCATCCTGACCCTCGATCCCCAGGACGGAACGGCCGTGGCCCCTGTGGCGGTCAGCCTGCCGCCCGCCCCGCGGCCCTGGAGCCTGGGGCGCGACAGCGCACTGTTGCTGGCCGTCGGCCTGGCGACGGTGGCGGCGACGGCCTGGCTGGCGTCACGCCGGGCGGCGGCGCCCCTGGCGCGGCTGTCGGCCGGGGCCGAGGCCCTGGGCCGGGACCTGGACGGCCCGCCCCTGGCGGTGGAGGGGACGCGCGAGGTGCGCCAGGCGGCCATGGCGCTGAACGCCATGCAGACCCGGCTTCAGGCCCTGATCGCCGAACGGGCCCGCGTCCTGGCCGCCGTGGCCCACGATCTTCAGACGCCCCTGACCCGGCTGAGGCTGCGGGTCGAAAAGGTGGCGGACGAGACCCTGCGCGCCCAGCTGATCGCGGATCTGGCGGCCATGCAGCATCTGGTGCGCGAGGGGCTGGACCTGGCGCGGCTGGAGACCCGGATCGAGCCGATCGTCCCGGTCGATCTGGACGCCCTGCTGTCGGCCCTGTGCGAGGATGCGGCCGAGGCGGGCCAGCCGGTCGTCTTCGTTCAGGGCTGCGGGGCGGTGCGGCCGACCCGGCCCCTGGCTCTGAGGCGGTGCCTGACCAATCTGATCGACAACGCCGTGCGCCACGGCGGCGATGCGGCGGTCCGGGCCGAGGTCGAGGGCGAGACGGTGCGTCTGATCGTCCGCGACCACGGGCCGGGCGTGCCCGAGGACCGGCTGGAGGCCCTGTTCGAGCCCTTCTACCGGCTGGATCCCTCGCGGTCGCGCGACAGCGGCGGCTCGGGCCTGGGCCTGACCATCGCCCGCCGCATGGCCGAGATCGCCGGCGGCCGCCTGACCCTGGCCAATGCGGCGGACGGGGGGATGGAGGCGACGGTGACCTTCGCGCCGGACGAAGAACGGGGCTGATCGACAGGTGTCGGCCCACCCTTGAGTTCCCATATTGGAAACGTTTCCTTGTTTCCAGATTGGAAACATGCGATACGACCCCATGAACGTGATCGCGAAATCAGCCCTGGTGAAGTTCTGGGAGGCCCAGCCGAAGGGCAAGCCCCAGGACACGGCGAAGGCGGCGATGATCGAGTGGCACACCGCCGCCTCGGACGCCGACTGGAGCAACTTCGCAGAGCTGAAGGCCACCTTCAGCAGCGCCGACTATGTGGTGGACGGCAAGATCGTCTTCGACGTGGGCGGCAACAAATACCGGATCGTCGGTCTGGTGGGGTTTCGGGCCAAAGGGATTTTCATCCTCTTCGTCGGGACTCACGCCGAATACGACAAGATCGATGTGGCGAAACTATAGGATTGGAGAGAGCGAAGATGACGATGGACATGAGCACGATCCGCACCCTGGCTGACGAGGCCGAATACCAAGCGGCGCTGAAGGCGGTGCGGCCCTATTTCGAGAACGAACCTGCTGAAGGCTCCGAGGCGGCCGCCCATTACGACGCCCTGGTCCTGCTGATCGAGGACTATGAGCGCCGGCACTATCCAATTCCACGGGCCGAGCCGGTCGATGTGCTGAAGTTCGTCATGCAGGCGAACAACTATACGCAGTCAGATCTGACCGAGATCCTCGGATCGAAGGCGCGCGCCTCCGAGCTGCTGAACGGCAAGCGGGAGATCAACCTCGATCAAATCCGAAAGATCAGCCGGGCTTGGCGGATTCCGGCCGGATCGCTTGTCGGCGACTTAGCCGCCTAACACGGTCAAGGGCGCCCATGTCCTCCACGCCAGGAACACAACTAGAAGCGACATCGGTCCTGCTCACCACCAGATCGCCCAGCTGCATCCGAACGCCCGGTTCGCAGCCTCTAAAGGCTTAAAGCCCTTTTCAGGAGACGCCCGTGCCCCTTTTCCTTCGCCTTCGTCGCGGCCGTCTCGCGGCCTCCGTCCTGGCCCTGGCTCTGGCCCCCGTCCTGGCGGCGGGCCCCCTCGCAGCCCAGGATCGGGCGCCGGACGTGGCCCGAATGGACCAGATCGTCCGGGCCTCCAGCGAGGCCGACGCCTTTTCCGGCGCCGTCCTGGTCGCGCGCGACGGGGAGATCCTGCTGGACCGGGGCTATGGTCTGGCGAACCGGGAATGGGGCGTCCCCAATGACGGCGACGTCAAATTCCGCCTGGGCTCGCTGAGCAAACAGTTCACGGCCGTCGCCGTCCTGCTGTTGAGCGAACAGGGCAAGGTCGATCTGGACGCCCCGATCAAGACCTGGCTGCCCGACGCCCCGGCCGCCTGGGACGCCGTCACCCCGCGCCGGCTTTTGAGCCACACCGCCGGCCTGCCCAACTTCACCACCTTTGCCGACTATGAGGCGCTGAAGACCCGGCCGGCCACGACGGCCCAGCTGATCGCCCGGTTCAGCGGGCGGCCCCTGGACTTCGCGCCGGGCGAAGGCTTCGCCTATTCCAACTCGGGCTATATCCTGCTGAGCGCGGTGATCGAGGCGGCCAGCGGTCAGACCTACGCCGACTTCATTCAACAGGCGCTGTTCACCCCGCTCGGCATGGCCGACAGCGGCTATGACCGGCACGACCGCATCCTGCCTCGACGCGCCTCGGGCTATACGAAGGAGGCGTCCGGCGTGGTCAACGCCGACTATGTGGACATGAGCATCCCCCTGGGCGCGGGCGCCCTGTATTCGACCACCCACGACCTCTTGAAATGGGAACAGGCCCTGTTCGGGGGCCGGGTGCTGAAGCCCCAGTCCCTGACCGCCCTGACCACCCCGGTCAGGAACGGCTACGCCCTGGGACTGGCCGCGACGCCGGACCGGAAGCTGGTCTGGCACAATGGGGCGATCGAGGGGTTCAACACCTATATGGCCTATGCGCCGGACGACCGGATCGCCGTCATCGTCCTGGCCAATCTGAACGGCCCGGCGCCCGACAAGCTGGGGCCGGACCTGATGACCCTGGCGCGCGGCGGGACCGTGACCCTGGCCTCGGAACGCCGCGTCGTGACCCTGCCGGCCGAGGCCCTGGCCGCCTATGTCGGGGTCTATTCCCTGTCGCCGACCTTCGCCCTGACGATCACCGCCGCAGAGGGCGGGCTGAAGGTCCAGGCCACCGGCCAGCCCGCCTTCGAGCTGAAGGCGCAAGGGGACGACGCCTTCTTCCTGACCGAGGTGGACGCCCAGATCACCTTCACCCGCGACGCCGAAGGCCGGGTCGACGGCCTGGTCCTGCACCAGGGCGGCCGCGACATGCCGGCGAAGCGGCAGTAGGCGCAAATAGAAAACGCCCGCCGGAGGGACCGGCGGGCGTTTTCAGGATCAGCACGGAGCGGCCGTTCAGGCGGCGACGCTGTTTCCGGCCTCGGCCGGGTCGCGCAGGACGTAGCCGCGGCCCCAGACGGTTTCGATATAGTGTTTGCCGTCGGCGGCGGTGGCCAGCTTCTTGCGCAGCTTGCAGATGAAGACGTCGATGATCTTCAGCTCGGGCTCGTCCATGCCGCCGTACAGGTGGTTCAGGAACATTTCCTTGGTCAGGGTCGTACCCTTGCGGAGCGAGAGCAGCTCCAGCATCTGATATTCCTTGCCGGTCAGGTGGACGCGGTGACCGTTCACCTCCACCGTCTTGGCGTCCAGGTTCACGGCGATCTCGCCGGTGTGGATGATGGCCTGGGCGTGGCCCTTGGAGCGACGGACCACGGCGTGGGTGCGCGCGATCAGCTCGTCCTTGTGGAAGGGCTTGGTCAGATAGTCGTCGGCGCCGCCGCCGAAGGTCTTGACCTTGGTTTCGATCTCATGGGTGCCCGACAGGATCATGACCGGGGTGTTGATCTTGCCGACGCGCAGCTGACGCAGCACCTCAAGGCCGCTCATGTCTGGCAGGTTCAGGTCAAGCAGAATGAGGTCGTAGTCATAGATCTTGCCCAGATCGATGCCTTCTTCGCCCAGGTCGGTCGTATAGACATTGAAGCCTTCCGACTTCAGCATCAGCTCGATGCTCTGGGCGGTGGCGTGATCGTCTTCAATCAACAGGACGCGCATTCGTGCCCCTCCAGGCAAAAGCTTTGCGGTAATCACCCTGGCGCACGACCGGGTAACCTTGTTCGCAGGTTAAGACCCGAAAACCTTAAGAAGGGTTAACGGCGAGCTATGAGTCGTTCCTAAGCTGATTTGCGAATCGGCGTCGAGAGTCCCGAGTCAATGATTCGAAAATAATTAACCATGATGCGGACCGGACTCGGCCTGCGGCTCCCCGCGCAGAGCCGGTCGGAACGCGGATCCGCCCTGACGCAACCTCAAGTCCAATCCGGCGCCACGTCCGATTCTGACGCGGAGTAGGACGATATTCCTATCATGACGCCGCGCCCGCCTAGGATGGGGCGTCGAGGTTCGTGAACGGGAGTGAGGCATGGTTGAGGCATACAGGGCGCCGGTTCGGGAGGCGGACCGGTGCAAGGCGGGGCTGGCCCTGCATCTGGTGGCGGCGCGGACCGGGGCCAGCCCGGACCGGATGACGGCGGGACGGCGGATCGATCCGCTCAACGCCCGGTCGCGCTGGCTGGCCATGTATCTGGCCCACATCGCCTTCGGCTGGACGCTGGAACGGGTCGGCCACGTCTTCGGGGTCAACCGCAGCACGGTGGGGGCGGCCTGCCGCTGGGTGGAGGACGAGCGCGACCGCCGGGCTGTGGACGAACTGCTGTCGCAGTTGGAGGCCTGTCTGACCACGATCTACAGCGCGCCCCGCTGGGAGGCCGTGCAATGAGCCGGACGGTGGAGCGGGCGCGCTGTCTTCTGGCCCGGCCCGGCGCCTGGCTGGGCGCCGAACAGGGAGTCTATGCGCTGCGTCTGGGGCCGGACCGCAGGGCACGGATCAGCCTGACCCTGAGCGAGCCGGAGTTCCGCGCCCTGATCGAACGGCCGGGACTGAGGCGGCGGCCGCAGGGCGGATGGACCGTGCGCGCCGGGGGGGAGGCGGCCCCCGGCAAGGCCGAAACCCCGCCGCCCGGCCGCCCCGGCTTCATCGCGGGCGAGCGGGAGTTGATCGGGGCGGACGGGCGAATGGTCCGCCACGCCGCCAATCTGGGCGAAAGCCCGATCGCCTGGCTGGCGCGGCGCAAGGATGCGGCGGGCCGACCCTGGCTGAGCCCCGCCGAGGTCGCCGCCGGCGAACGGCTGAGGCGGGAGGTCGAACAGGCCGGCGCCGGCCCGGCCCTGACCATGGGCTGGGACGCCCTGCCCCGCGCCGGGTCGGGCGGAACGATGCGGGTCGAACCCGGCGACCGCGCCCTGTCGGCCGGACGACGGGTGGAGGCGGCCCTGTCCGCCGTCGGCCCGCGCCTGAGGCCGATGCTGACGCGGATCTGCATCCACGGCGACAGTCTGAAACTGGCCGAGACGGGCCTGGGCCTGCGCCGCCGCCAGGGCAAGACGGTGCTGAAACAGGCGCTGGCCGCCCTGGCCGATCACTACGGCATCGGCTGAGGTCAGAGGTATTTCATCCAGGGCCGGTCGCTGGCGCGCTTGATCCGGGCGAACCAGCGGCAGGCGAACCAGCAGGGGACGGCGACCACGGCGGCCAGGGCCCACAGGGCGGCGACACCCGGCACGCTGAAGCCTTGGCCTTGATTGGGACCGAACAGGGCCAGGGCCGCCAGATTCAGCAGATGCAGGCCGTAGAGGTGGATCAGATAGAAGAACAGCGGCGCCCCGCCGAAGACCGCCAACAGACCGATCAGACGGTCCGAGGCCCGCTCCAGTCCCGCCAGGATCAGGGCCCCCAGGCCCAGGGTCAGCAGCAGAAAGTCGGCCGAGGGCGGATATTTGGTGACGTTCAGCACGCTCATCGCCGTCCGCAGCGGCGTGTCCTGCACGCTCCAGGGCGTCGGGTCGCCGTACAGATTGATAGACCTGAGCAGGGCGAACAGGGCCAGGGCGCCCAGGCCGGTGACGACCAGACGCCGGAGCCGCGCCCCCTGGGGCCCGACGAACCACGGCCCGATCGCATAGCCCAGGGCCGCCACCCCGATCCACGGCAGCAGGGGATAGGAGGTGCGAACCTGTCCGCCCCAGGGCAGGTCCATCAGGCTGCGGTCGTGCAGCACGGCCCACAGCACATGGGCCGGACCTTCGGCGAAGGCGATCGGGTCCAAGAGATTGTGGCCCAGGGCCAGGACCAGGCCGACGGCGATCAGCCAGGCGCGCGGTAGATGAGCCAGGCCCGCCAGGGCGATCATCGACAGCCCGATGACCCAGATCACCTGGAGATAGAGGATCGGCGGCGTCAGGGAGAAGCCCCAGGCGAAGTTGACCAGGGTCAGCTCCAGCACCACCAGGAACAGGCCCCGCTTCAGCAGAAAGGCCGAGGCCGCCCCGGCGGCGGACCCTCCGCTGACCTCGGCTGTCTTGTTTCCGTAGAGCCAGGCGCCCAGGCCCGTCAAAGCGACGAAGATCGGGGCGCACAGATGGGCCGACAGACGGGTGAAGAACAGGGCCGGATCGGTCGCCTCGACATTCATCGGGTCCGGGACCTGAGCGTGGAAATAGAAGAACTCGCGCGTGTGATCGACCAGCATCAGCAGGATGACCAGACCGCGCAGGGCGTCGATCGAACGAATGCGCGCGGCCGGGCGGACGGCCGGAACGGCGAGGGCGGAAACGGGAAGGGCGGCGGTTGACAGCATGAGGCGCGAACGGATAGCCGATACAATATAACGTTTCAACGGAGTTCGTCCTTGCCCCTCCTTTCGAGCTGCGCCGGCCTGTGTCTTATTGCCGCCGCAACCGCCCCGACCCCAGTCCTGGTCCCCGTTGATGCGGCTCAGGCCGAGCCCCACGCCCTAGGCGAGATCGTGGTCCTGGGCCGCCGGGGTTCGCCGCACGACCATACGCTGGGCGTCGGGGCGATCACGGAGCGGATGTCGCCGTCCAGCCGTTCCATCGAAAGCGACCTGCTGCGCGCCGTGGGCGCCACCCGCCTGTCCGACGCCCTGGAGCTGGTCAGCGGGATCAGCCAGCAGAACAATCGCGGCGGGGTGATGGACAATTTCGCCATCCGCGGCTTCCTGGGCACGCCCGACGGCGGGGCGGAATATTATGTGGACGGCTTCCTGGCGAACCGGGGCATGGCGCCGCCGCGCGACCCGGCCACGGCCGAGCGGATCGAGGTGCTGAAGGGGCCGGCCGGCGCCCTGTTCGGGGACATCGACCCGGCCGGCCGGATCAACATCGTCTCCAAGACCCCGCGTTTCACACCCGACGCCGTCTTCACCGGCACGGTCGGCTCCTTCGGCCTGAGGCGGGGGGAGTTGGACGTGACCGGCCCGATCTCCGAGACCCTGGCTGGGCGGCTGGTCCTGGCCGGCGAGACCAGCAACGGTTGGCGCGACCATGTCGGCCTGGACCGGACGGCGGTCGCCCCCTCCCTGACCTGGCGGCCCAATGAGGATCTGCGCCTGACCTATGTGGGCGAGCTCACCGTCTTTTCGACCCTGTTCGACCGGGGCATGCCCGCGATCAACGGCGACGCCCTGGCCCTGCCGGAATCCAACTACTACGGCGAGCCCGGCGACGGCCGGACCCGGTTCCGCAACGCGCGGCACCAGATCACCGGCGAATACCGCCTCAACGACGGCTGGAGCCTGAACGGAGGGGTCGCCTGGCGGGGCGGCTCGCTGAAGGGCCTGTCCAGCGACCAGTCCCGCCTGGTCGGCGATGCGCTGTGGCGCCAGCGCCGGGGCCGGGACTTCTCGGTCGAGGACCTGTCGGCGCGGCTGGAGCTGAACGGGGAGGTCCAGACCGGCCTGGGCGTCCACACCCTGGGCCTCGGCGTGAAAGCCTATCGGCTGACCTATGGCGAGAAGTGGCTGCGCATCAATCCGACGGCGGCCAATCCCTATCCGATCTCGGTCTTCAACCCCGTCTATGGGTCGGTCGTCCCGCCGACGCCCCTGCCCTTCACCGACAATCTGGAGACGCGGGACGTCGTCACCCTGTACGCCCAGGACCTGTGGGAGGTGAACGACCGCCTCAGCCTGGTCGCGGGCCTTCGCTGGGACGACTACAGCCAGACCATCCGCAACAACCGCACCGGCGCCGTGGGCGAGACCAAGAACAGCCCGCTCGATTACCGGTTCGCCGCCCGTTATCGCCTGACCGACGGCCTGACCGCCCACGCCAGCTATGGCCGGTCCTTCGTGCTGAACTCGGGCACGGGGCGGACCGGGTCCGGCTTCGCCCCGGAAGAGGGCAAGGGCTATGAGATCGGCCTGTCCGGCGCCTGGCAGGGGATCGACCTGGCGGCCACCCTGTTCGATATCGAAAAGGCGAACATACTGACCACCGATCCCGTCGACCCCAACTATCTGGCGCCGGTCGGCAAGCTGACCTCGCGGGGAATCGAGCTGGACGGGTCGGTCCGGCTGGGCGAGGCGTGGCAGGTGGTGGCCAACTACGGCTGGACCGACGCCAAGGCCGACGACGACGCCTTCTCCACCGACCGGGTGCTGAACGTGCCCGAACATTCGGGCTCCCTGTTCGTGGTCGGCCGTTTCCCCACCCCGCACGGCACGGACTGGTCGATGACGGCGGGCGCCGCCTATGTCGGCGACCGGGCCGGCGGCCTTGCGCTCGGCGCGCCCGAACTGCCGGCCTATTGGAAGGCCAAGGCGGCGGTGGACTATGGCCTGACGCCCCAGGTCACGGCGCGGGTCGAGGTCGATAATCTGCTCGACGAACGCTACGCCGCCAGCTCCTACAGCGCCCTGTGGATCTTCCCCGGCGCGCCGCGCAGCGTGCGGGCCTCGCTGCGGATCGCCCTTTGACCTGCGCCTTGCCGCATCGAACGGTTGGCGCGCGAGCGGCGGTCCGATAACACCGGACGGGGAAGGGGAGACCGAGATGGGCCTTGGGCGGCGGATCAGAGCATGGCTGGGCGCCAAAGGCGACGTCCAGGGCGGCGCAAGGCGCTCAGCCAAGGCGCGGCGGATCCGGGCCCTGCCCGACCGGCGGGTGATGGCCGAAAGCTATGTCCCCGCCCTGTCGGCCCTGGGCGGGCGCATCCTGTGGGTCGGGTGCCGTGAATATACGCTGGACGACTACGCCGCCCTGGAGGCGGGCGGGGGCGAGGTCTGGACTACCGACATCGACCCCGGCGCCGCCCGCTGGGGCCGGGCGGGCCGTCACCGGACCGGAGACGTCTGTCAGGCCGACGCCCTGTTCGCCGACCTGACCTTCGATACGGTGGTGTGCAACGGGGTGCTGGGCTACGGCGTGGATCATCCCGAACAGCAGCGTCAGGCCCTGGCGGCCCTGGCGGCGGTGCTGCGGCCCGGCGGGCGGCTGCTGCTGGGATGGAACACCGACAAGGTCGAGGATCCGCTGGGGGCGGGCCTGATCGACCAGGCGTTCGAACCGGCGCCCCTGGGCGATCGGCCGCCCCGCGTGACCTTCGAGGCGGTCACCCACGTCTACGACAGTCTGATCCGAAAGGGCTGAGCGGCCCCTCCCCTCAAGCCCGGCCGAGCGGCGGCAGGCCCAGACGCGGCAGGCTGAAGCGCGGGCGCGGCGGCGCCTCCGCCCGCCGTCGGCGCGCCTGTTCGGTCCAGGCTTCGCGCAGCCGATCCAGCTGGGCCGCCCGCGCCTCGGGGGCGTGGACCTCGGCCACGAAGGTTTGGCCGGACCGGGCCAGGGCCAGCCGTGTCTCCGGGTCCGTGATCAGCCGCTCCAGGGCGGCGGCGAGGGGGTCGGGCCCGTCCACCGCAACATAGAGGGCGTGATCGCCGCTGGCTTCACGCAAGCCCCCACGACCGGACGAGACCAGGGCGCAGCCGGCGGCGTGGGCCTCCAGAGCGGTCAGGCCCAGGGCCTCGCGCACCCGCGACGGGGTCGCCGCGATCGCCGCCCGCCGCGTGACCGCCCGCACCGCCTCCAGCGGGGCCGACTTCAGGATTTCGACCCGGTCGCCGAACCGGTCCAGCAGGCCCAGATAGGGATCGGCCCAGGCCTGGTGCCGCTCCCAGTCGCCCAGGACCAGGGCCCCGCGCCAGTCGGGATGGGCGTCCAGGGCGCGGGCCAGGGCGATGCAGAACAGGTCCAGCCCCTTGTCCGCCATGGCCCGGCCGCAGAACAGGATCAGCTTCTCCTTGTCGGCGGGATCGGCGCGCCAGGCCTCGACCGCAATGGGGTTGCACACCACGCTGACCCGGTCGGCCAGGGCCGGATAGTCGGCCGCGAACTCCTGCCCCGCCGCCTCGCTGACGAAGACCAGCCGGTCGAACCGCGCCAGCCGACGTCCGTAGCGCCAGGCGTCCAGCGGATGGCGGGGCGGCTTGATCCGGGTGTGGCGGTAAAGGACGTAGGTCGCCGGCGGCCCCTCGGCGGCCAGGTCCGAGGCCGACTTCAGCTGCTGGTGATATTCGACCACATCCGGCTGGAGGGTCTCCAACAGGGCCTTGATCCGCCGGTTTCGCGCCCGCCCGCCCAGGCCGGGAGGCACCGTCAGAAGCCGGGGATCGGGGGCGGTCGCCTGGTCCGCGTCGCAGATCAGGGTCACGGCCGACTGGGACCGGGCGTGGGCCGCCAGGGTCCGCACCACCGTCTCCATCGAATTGGCCCGCTCGGGGCGGAAGGCGCAACCGCGCGGCAGGACGACGGCGACACGCATGGTCAACTCTGAAGCGCGGATGAAGGAGAAAAGAGGGCCGGATAGATCTCCGCCCCGGTCCGGCGCGGGCCGTTCAGCCCCAGGGCGCGGCGCAGCTTGTATTGCGTCTTCAGCCAGGGCTCGGCGCGGTCTCGGCGCACCGACTTGAGGTCGATGAAACTGACGCCGCCCGCGCCCGACAGGGTGTGCAGCCCGTCGGAAAAGCCCGCCGCCAAGTCGCCCGGTTCGAACCGCCGCACCACCGTAGCGGCGAAGTCCCGGGGCGTCAGGACGTCGATCCGCAAGAGATTGACCGCCGCCCCATAGGCGGGGGCGCAGTCCTGGACCGGCAGATGCAGGGCGCCGTCATGGACAAAGGCCGAGCCGCCCGGCCGCGAGGTCTGAAAGCCGCTCATCACCGGGCGATCGGCGTGAGGCGTCCAGGGCCCGGTCAGCCGCTCGGCCCAGGCCAGATGCAGTTCGCGCATGGCCCGGTCGTCCGGTCCCGGCAGGGCGTGGAACATCCACCATCGGCCGTCGTGGCGCACCACCGTCGCATCAATGGCCGGCGACGCGCCCAGCCGCGCCACCGCCTCCCAGTCGTCGGGAAAATGCCGGCAGCGATAAAGGATCAGGCCGCCGCTCTTATAGGCTTCGGGCAGCATATAGAGCTCGCCCCCGTCCTCGATCAGGGTCGGATAGGACAGGTGCCAGGGCTCGGCCAAGGCCACCCCCTGCCCCACCAGCCGGTCGTCGGCGTCATATTGGCAGTAGTGGATGTCGCCCCGCCGGACCCGATAGTCGAAAGCCTCGACAAAGACCGTCAGAACCCCGTCGCGTTCCAGGCCGAAGGGGTCGGCGTAAAAGGCGTGGGGGCCGCGGTCGGGCAGCCAGACGATCTCGTCGGGGCGAGGGGGCCGATCCATGACCTCGGTCAGGGGACGCCTCAGATATCCGGACCGCCAGATGTCGAACATTCGGAGTTGAAATCCTGGCCCGACGCGCGACGGCCGATGGGGAAGAGGGTGACCGACCAGCCGGCCGGACTTGATTGCAAGCCGGGCCATGACGCCGTTAAGCCGCGCTTGTGTCAACTAAGCGACATTACTCTAAAAGCGTGGCGCACTATGACCTTAGCAAGCGTCAGGCCGTCCCCAGGGCCGCCTCGCGGATGCGGCCGACCATGCTGTTCAGGCCGTTGGCGCGCTGGCGGGTCAGGGCCGAGGGCAGGCCCAGGCGGTCCAGGGCGGCCTTGGCGTCGAAGGCCAGGATTTCGGCCGAGGTCCGGCCCGAATAGAGTTTCAGCAGAAGGGCGATATTGCCCTTGGACAGGGCGCTGTCGCTGTCGGCGTCGAACCACAGCCGCCCCTCGGCCGGATGGACCGCCAGCCAGACCTGGGCGGCGCAGCCCGGCACCTTGTTGGCCTCCACCCGATCGGCCTCGTCCAGGGGCGCCAGCCCCTTGCCCAGTTCGATGACGTATTCGATCCGCTGCTCCCAGTCGCCCAGGAGGTCGAAATCCTCGGCGAGGTCGGCCAGGGTCTGGTCCAGGCTGTCGGCGGGCGGCGTGCGATCGGTCATGGCCGCCAGATAGGCCGCCCGGCCGTTAACGACAACCGGCCGGTTTGTCCCCCGAAATTCATGGTGAACGCGCGGTTGCAGATCGCCTGACACGGGAGGGGCCTCGCGCCGACTCGGCGCGGCGTTTAGTCTGGGGACGACCCATGATGGCGACGGCGCTTGCATAATCACCCTCCACAACCCGGGCTGGCGGTCCCGACCGCAGCGGCGTCGGCGGCTCAGCCGTCGGCGGCGCCGGCCGCCCTGTGGCATGCGGGCTGGGCGGCGGCGGTCGCCCTGACGGCCCTGGCGGCCCAGAGCTTCGCCCGGCTGGAGCCCACGGTCCTGGCGGCCCTGCTGCTGACGGCCGCGCCGGGCGTGGCGGGCGTGGCCCTGATGGTGCGCGACACGGCGGGTCTGAGGTTCAGCCTGATGGGCGGCTGGCTTCTGGCGACCGTGGCGGCGGCGGGCCTGACCGGCGGGGCCACCGGGGCGACGCCGGGGCTTCTGCTGCTGCCCCTGGCGGCCGGGCTGGTGCTTGACGATCCCAGGATCGGCGAAGACCGGCTGATCCGGCTGGGCACGGCGGGCCTGGCCCTGCCGCTGATCTCGGGCCTGATCTCGACCCTGCTGATCGGATCGACCGCCCAGCCGCCGGTCCTGGCGGCGGCGTCGGGCCTGTTGGCGGTTCTGGCCCTGGCCGGGGCGGCCCGTCTGTCGAGCCACCGCCGCATGGCCCGTCTGACCCGCGCCGAACAGGACGGCGCCCTGGTCCAGGCCGTGCTGAACGCCCAGCCGGGCCTGACCCTGCTGCTGGAGCCGACCGGCCGCGCCCTGGCCGCCTGGGGCACGCCCCCGCCGTCCGTCTCGGTCCCGGCCCTGATGGACCAGGGGCTGATCGCCGCCGTCCACGCCCCCGACCGCCCCGGCGTCGCCGGCGCCCTGCAACGCGCCGCCCAGGGCCAGCCGGCCGAGGTGATGTTCAGCCCCCGGATCGCCCTGGACCGCCGGGTGGTGCTGATCCTGCGCCGGTACGACGGCGAGACGGGGGCGGTGGCGGGGGCGCCGCGCCTGATCGCCCAGGCCTTCGACGGCACGGCCCAGTTCGCCCGCGAGCTGGGGCTGGAAAGCGCCCGGGTCGAGGCCGAGGCCCAGAGCGCGGGCAAGACCCGCTTCCTGGCCAATATGAGCCATGAGCTGCGCACCCCGCTGAACGCCGTGATCGGCTTCGCCGACATTATGCGCCAGCGCCTGTTCGGCCCCCTGCCCGACCGCTACGCCGACTACGCCGAGTCCATCCATCAGGCGGGCGGCCATCTGCTGGACCTGATCAACGACGTTCTGGACCTGTCCAAGATCGAGGCCGAGCGGTACGAACTGGCCCTGGACCGGTTCGACGCCCGCGATCCCGTTTCGGCCGCCGTGGCCCTGATCCGGCCCCAGGCCGACGAAAAAGGCGTGCATCTGGCCCCCGTCCTGCCGCCCCATCCGCTGGAGGTCGAGGCCGACGCCCGCGCCCTGAAGCAGATGGCGCTGAACCTGTTGTCCAATGCGGTGAAATTCACCCCGGCGGGCGGGTCGGTGACCCTGACGCTGGACGGGATCGGCCCCTATCTGGAGCTGGTGGTGTCCGACACCGGCGTGGGGATCGCGCCCGAGGATCTGCAAAGGCTGGGCCGCCCGTTCGAACAGGCCGGCGGCGCCGATCAGAAGGCGCAAGGGACGGGGCTGGGCCTGTCGCTGGTCCGATCCCTGGCGGAACTGCACGGCGGGCGCCTGACGATCGACAGCACCCTGGGCGAGGGCGTGGCGGCCATGGTGCGCCTGCCGGTCGCAACCCTGTCGCCCGCCATCGAAGCCGACGAAACGCCGGGCGCCGCCGTCGAGGCGTGAGACGATCCAGGCCCTAAGTCTGGCCCATCGCCAGGAAGGCGCGGCCGGCGGCGAAGTCGCCCGCCTCGAAGACCGTGCGCGCCACGCTGCCGTCGCGGAAGACGAACTCCACCGTAAAGACCTCGCGCGGATCCAGGCCGGACAGGGCGTCGGCCGCCGCCAGGGGGAAGCGCCAGGCCTGACCCGCCGTGCGTCCCTGGACCAGCAGGCCGGGATCGGCCGTCGTCACGCCCGAGGCCCAGAAGACCCGGCGCTGGGCCGCAGGCGGCAGTTCGCGCGCCAGCCAGGGCCGGGGCGCCACCGTCGTGTCGCGCATGACCAGCCGCACCCCGGTCGGTCGCGACCGCCCCTGCCAGGAGACCACCGCCGTCAATTGATCCGCCCGATCCATCGCCCCGACCAGGCCGAACCGCACCGGCGAGGCGCCGACGGCGGTTCCCTGCATCAGCCGCCAGGTCGGCCGGCTGTAGGCGGCGCGGTCGGCGCTCCAGCCCGCCCGGTCGCCGGGAAAGTTCATTCGCGCCGTGCGCGACCAGCCGGCGAAGGCGGTCTTCACCCGACCGCTGACCGTCTTCATGTCGGCGGAATCGCAGGCGGCGGCGGCCGCCCGGGCGCGGGCGCGGGCGGCGGTCTCGGACAGCTGACGCGGATCGGCGCCGGCCCGCAGGGCCGCGCCCCGCGCCTGCCAGGTCGAGGCGTTCAGGGCCGCCGTCAGCTGAGGCTGGAACAGGCCGCACCGCTCATTGGCGGCCAGGACGAAGCTGCGTTCATAGAAGCGGTCGGCCGCCCCCGAAGCCGCCCCAGACGCGGCCTGGGCCGCGACCGGATCGCCCGCGATCACCGCCGCCCCGACCACGGCCGCGCCGATCAGGGCCGCGCCGATAGGGACTTGGGTTCGCCGGGGATAAGGCCGTAAGATCATGGGCCGAGCCTAGCGGCCGGGCCTTTGAGTCTGGTTTCCTTACAGGGTTAGCGAATTGCTTCTGTCCAGCGACCTGTGGGTCGGCGCCCTGATCCGCCGCGCCGAGATCGAAGGCGCCCACGCCGTCGTGGTGAACAAGGGCGACGCTCGCGCCGGCGCCGTGATCGTCAAGGCCTATGACACCTCGACCCGTACGGCCCGCCTCTATGCCGAAGCCTTCGGCCCCGACGGCGAGCGGCTGTGGATCCAGCCCGTGACCTCGGACAGCGAGGCCGAACTGGACGCCTATATCGCCCGCCAGCGCCAATACGACCCCGACCTGTGGATCGTCGAAATCGAAGACCGCCAGGGCCGGCATTTCCTGACGGAGAAGGTGCAAGGGTAGGGGGCGGAAGCACAACCGAGACCTGTTCCCAGCCCCCTTTAAAGTCGTCTCCCATCCTGTTTCCGGCTAGGGTGATCCATGGCGCGCAGGCGCGGCCGGGGAGGATGCGGATGGACGATTTCGACAAGTTTGAAACGCAGCTTCGCGGCGACGCCCGCGACGTCCTGACCAAATATTCTGACCGGGTGCTGCATCTTGAGCGGTATCGGCCTTGGCTGATCGGCCTCGGCGCCCTGGGCGCCTTGATCGTGGCCCTGTCGCGACTGGATCCGACCGGCACGCCCGGTCTGGTCGCCCTGATCGCCGGTGTCATTCTGGCCTTCGTCAGCGCAGCGCTGGTAGGCGATCCTGATCCGGCACAACAACGAGGTCTGGGGCGTGGTGACGGCCACCAGCAATCGGCCGGGCGTGTTTGATCGCAGCGGTCCAGGGCTCCAGAACGTGGATGTCGTCCGCGACATCGCTCGGATCGCGGCCCTGCTCGCCGGGCTGAACGCCCCTGCGCCGCCCGGCCGCGCCCGCGGCAAACCCGCAGCGGCCGATTGAAAATTGGGCTGGGATCGGCCATTGTCAGACCTGATCCCATGCCCCTCTCTAGGAGGCGAAAGTGCAAGACGACGAAACGCTCGAGCGGGAATATCGCATCCTGTCCGCAAAGGTGACCTATGCGGAGGTCGCCGGACAGAAGGTCGAGCCCGCCGATGAAAAGCGGCTGGAGGAGCTGGCCGAACTCAGGGTCAAAGCGGTGCAGCCCGACTTCCGCGATTACGCCGCCGCCTGATCCGGCCCATACGGCGACGTCATCGGGCGGATCGGCCCCTCTTCACTTCCTCGCGTCGAACGCCGCCCGCGCGGCTTCGATGCGGTCGATATTGGCCTCGGCCCAGGTCCAGACGCCGCAGAAGGCCTCGGCCAGGGTGAAGCCCAGGTCGGTCAGGCGGTATTCGACCTTGGGCGGGATGACCGGATGGACCGTGCGCACCACCAGGCCGTCGCGCTCCATCTGGCGCAGGGTCTGGGTCAGCATCTTCTGGCTGATGCCGCCCACCAGTTCGCCCACGCGAGTGAACCGGGTCTCGCCGTGTTCGGCCAGGACCTCCAGGATCAGCATGGTCCATTTGTCCGCCACACGCCCGATCACCTCATTGACCAGGGCCTCGACGCGCGGATCGGCGACCTCGCCGGTTTCAGGATGCGAAATTCTTGCGGGCGGATAGGCCGTCATGTCCATTTCTTTCCTGCGGGTAAGTATGGCGGGTTTCGGTGCCTACTTTCCAGTGGAGAGCGACCGTCATAACTGAGTTTCCGCACTGACGCATCCCCTGAAGGAGAGCCCCATGAACATCAGCGGAAACACCATACTGATCACCGGCGGCGGCACGGGCATCGGCCGCGCCCTGGCCGAGGCCCTGCATGCGCGCGGCAATCAGATCGTCATCACGGGTCGCCGCGCGGACGTGCTGAAAGACGCCGCCGCCGCCAATCCCGGCATGGCCTGGGCGACGCTGGACGTCGCCGATCCCACAGCCGTCGCCGCCTTCGGCGAACAGGTGGTCAAGGACCACCCCGCCCTGAACGCGGTCATATTGAACGCCGGGATCATGAAGACCGAGGATTTGAAGGGCGAACCGTTCGACCTGGCGACGGTGGAGGCGACCATCGCCACCAACCTCCTGGGACCGATCCGGCTGACGGCGGCCCTCCTGCCCCATCTGACGGCCCAGCCCCAGGCCACGGTCATGACCGTCACCTCCGGCCTGGCCTTCATCCCCCTGACGGCCACCCCGACCTATAACGCCACTAAGGCGGCCCTCCACTCCTGGACCCAGTCCCTGCGCCATCAGCTGCGCGACACGGCGGTGGAAGTGCTGGAGCTGGCGCCGCCCGGCGTGGCCACCGACCTGATGCCCGGCCATGCCCAGAACCCCGCCTCCATGCCCCTGGCCGACTATACGGCCGAGGTGATGGACCTGATCGAGCGGGGCGAAACGCCGCGCGGCGAAATCCTGGTCGAACGGGTCAAGCCGCTGCGCTTCGCCGAGGCTGACGGCTATCAGGCCGTGTTCGAGGCCCTGAACGGAGCGGGGTGAACCCCAGCCGCGGCGGCGGCTCAGCCCTGCCGCCGCGCCAGGGCGTCGCGGATGGCCTGGGCCAAGGTTTCGATCAGGGCGGGGTCGGGCGTGCGGTCCTGGGCGAAGGCGTCGTCGCAGTCGCCGGCCGCTTCGCTGATCGCTGGGAAGCCGAAGACGGCGCCGGCGCCGGCGAGGCTGTGGACCAGGCGGCGCAATTCATCGGCGTCCCAGGCGCCCCGCGCGACGTGACGGTCGATCCGCGCCAGATCGCCGACGCACCGGTCCAGGAACCGGGTCCGCAGATCGGCCATGTCCGCCGTCACGGCCCCCTCACCCGGCCTGGGCCAGGATCGTCCGAATCTCCTCCACCAGGGTCATCGGGTCGAAGGGTTTGACGATGACGTCCAGGGCGCCCAGGGCGCGATAACGGCTGATCTCGCTCGACTGAGCCCGGGCGGTCATGAAGATGACCGGCGTCGTCTCATGTCCCGCCCGTTCGCGGATGCGCGCCAGGGCTGCGGGACCGTCCAGAACGGGCATCATCACATCCATCAGGACGACGTCGGGACGAAGCCCGCCGTCCAGCGCGGCCAGGGCCGCCTCGCCCGAGGCCACCGAGGTCACCGTAACCTGGGGGTCCAGCGTCAGGGCGAAGGCGGTCACGTCGCGAATGTCCTTGTCATCCTCGACGTGCAGGATGTGGAGAGCGGTCATGCAACACCTCGGGCGCGGGGGGCCAGGCGGCGCACGGTCCGCGCCAGCTGGGTCAGGGACATGCGGGACTTGATCAGGACCGCCTGAACGGCCGGGGCGGCCTCTCTGTCCATGTCCTGAGCCGAATAGATGATGACGGGAATGGTGCGGCCGTCCTCCTCGGTCAACAGCGGCAAGAGGTCCAGGCCGTTGCCGTCGGGCAGGCCCAGGTCCAGAATCACCAGGTCCGGTCGCCGCCGCGCCAGGGCCTCGCGCGCCGCGGCCAGGCTCTCGACCGGCACGACCTCGACCGTATCCAGGGCCTGGCGCGTCACCTCCAGAATGTCGCGGTCGTCGTCGACGTGCAGAACCACCGGCTTGTCGTCGGCGCTGAACAGGGCGCGGACGGCCTGGCGCAGCCGGTCCTGATCGACCGGCTTTTCGACCCAGTCGGCCACCTCCAGCGAGCGGCCGCGCACCCGGCCCCGGGCCACGTCGCCGGAGACGACCACCACCGGCATGGCGCGCGTCGCCTCATCGGCCTTCAGCTGCCGGATCAGGCTGACCCCGTCGGCGTCGGGCAGTTGAAGGTCGATGAGGGCGGCGGCGTAGGGCGCGCGGCGGGCCAGGGTCAGCGCCTCGCGCGCCGTGTCGGCCACATCGGCCTTGAACCCTTCATAGGACAGCATCTCGACCAGGATGCGCGCGGCGTCGGGATCGTCTTCACAGATCAGCAGCCGCACCGCCTCCTCGTCATGCGCCGCATCGGCCTGGTCCAGCGGCAGGTCCAGATGGAAGGTCGCCCCCTCGCCCTCGGCGGATTCGAACCACAGCCGCCCGCCGTGGCGTTCGGCGATCTCCTTGGCGATGGCCAGGCCCAGGCCCGTGCCGCCCTTTTCACGCGCATCGGTCGAATCCGCCTGGGCGAACTTGCCGAAGATGCGCGAGCGGAACTCGTCGGCTATGCCGGGGCCGCGGTCGGATACGCTGAGCCGGGCGATCCGGGTCTCGGGATTGACCGTCACCCGGACCTCGCCGCCGGACGGCGAGAACTTGACCGCGTTTGACAGAAGATTGGTCGCCACCTGGATCAGCCGATCGCCGTCGCCCCGCACCGGCGCCGGCGGGCCGTCGTTCAGGCTGACGCCCACGCCCAGCTGATCGGCGTAGCCCTGGATCCCCTCGACCGCTCGGGCGGCGACGTCGCGCAGGTCCAGCGGGGCCAGGGTCATCTTCAGCTGCCCGGCCTCCAGCTTCTCCACATCCAGGATGTCGTTGATCAGCCGCACCAGACGGCGGCTGTTGGCGTGGGCGATGTCGATCAGTCGGGCCGCCTTTTCCGGCAAGCGTCCGCCCGCCCCGGCCGCGACCAGGCCCAGGGAGCCGGCGATGGAGGTCAGGGGGGTGCGCAGTTCGTGGCTGACGGTCGAGACGAAGGCGTCCTTCATCTCGGCGATGCGGCGGCGTTCGGTGGCGTCGCGGATCACCGCCACCACATGGCGGCCCGTCGGCAGGTCCATGGCCGCAAGAGCGACGTCGACCGGGAAGCGCGCCCCGTCCCGGCGCTTGCCGGTCAGTTCGAGCAGAAGCCCCTGCTCCAGATCGCCGTGGCTGGCGTCCAGCCGGTCCAGAAAGGCGCCCTCTCCGTTTTCGGCCAGATCATCGACCAGAAGGCCGACGTCGCGGCGCTCGACCTCCGGCGCCGACCAGCCGAACAGCCGTTCCGCCGCCGGATTCAGCGTCTCGATGCTGCCGCTGGGGTTCAGGGTCACGATGGCGTCGAAGGCGCTGTCCAGGGTGGCGCTGTGGCGGGCGGCGGCGGCCTCCAGCCGCTCCAGCAGGGCGCTGCGGGTCGCCAGATAGCGCCAGACCAGGAAGGCGGTCCCCAAGGCGGTCAAGACCAGAACCTTGAACATCAGGGCCACCAGGAATTCGGTATGCCGGGTCCGTTCGCGCGCGTCGGCCGACAGCGCCGACAGCAGGTCGGCCTCACGCTGCGTCATCCGATCCACGATCTGGCGGATATCATCCATTGTCAGCTTGCCTCGCCCGCTGATCACGAGGCTGATGGCGGCGGACGCCTGGCCGGATTCGCGCAGCGCGATGGTCCGCTGCATCTCCAGCCGCTTCTGCCGGACCCGTTCCGACAGAAGACGCTGGTTCTCGGCCTGTGGCGGGTCCTTAGCCGAAAGACCCGCAAGCTTGTTCATCTGAGCGTCCAACCGGTCGAGGGCGCGATCATAAGGCTCAAGGAAGGTCTCGTCCCCGGTGATGATATAGCCGCGTTGGCCGGTCTCAGCGTCCTGAATCAATGAGAAGACGGACTGAATCTGCAGCCGGGTGTCATAGGATTGCTCGACCGCATCGCGCAGAGCGTCCGCGCTGGAGAATTCTCGTTGCAGCGTCACCCCAGTGGCCGCCAGAAGCAGGGTCACGACCGCGCCCGCCAAGGCGATGGCCAGTCGGAAACGCCGTCTTCCGAGTTGACGCAACATGGGATTCATCCGTTAGTTCCCCCTGATCGCATCTGGAGGTTGGGCGTGAAAGTCTGCGTGATCGAGGACGATTCGCTGGTTCTGCTTCATCTGGAGGAGATGCTGAAACGGCTGGGTTGCCAAGTCCTGACCGCAGCAACGGTCAACGAAGGGTTGCGGATCGTCGAGGACTGGTCGCCCGACGCCGTGCTGGTGGACATTCTGATGCCGGACCGCGACGGGCTGAACTTCATCATGGACACCCGGCATTTGAGGGACTCCCTGCGGGTCATCGCCATGAGCGGCGGGGGACGTCTGGCCTCGTCGTCCATACTGCAGATGGCGACCGGCCTGGGCGCCCACGCCGCCCTGACCAAGCCGATCACCGAAGAGGCGCTGAGGGCCGCTCTGGAGGGATGACCGGGGATGGTCGCGAGGGGGCGGCCGAAACCTCAGTCCCGGCCCAGCGGTCCCAGAACTGGAAATAGAGGCCGTAGTTTCCGTTGAACCGCTTGTGGTGGGCGTCGTGGTGGGTGGCGGTGATCAGCCAGCGCAGCGGCGCCCGCTCCAGCCAGGCGGCGGGCCAGACCTCGCGCCCCGCATGGTTCAGGGCGGCCGTCAGCGACATCAGCGTCAGCAGGGTCAGGGCCACGCCCCAGTGGATCGGCACGATCAGGGCCAGGGCGGGCAGGAACCAGGCGGTGGCCGCAGCCTCGGCCGGGTCGAAGGCGAAGGAGGCGAAGGCGCTGGGGTCGCGCGACCGGTGGTGTTCGGCATGGGCCCAGCCGAAGACGCGCGGGTGATGCAGGGCCCGGTGCACCCAGTAGTAGAAGGCGTCGTGCGCCAGCAGATAGACGATCAGACTGACCGGCAGCCACCACAGGGGCCAGGCGTCGGGATCGCTGTAGATCGCCGTCCCGCCCCGCTTCCACAGCTCCAGCACCAGGGCCGCCGGCAGGGCGTAGATGGGGCAGGCGATCAGGGAGACGACGATCTCGGCGCGGATGCGCTTCATCGCCGGCGGCCGCAGGTTCAGCGCCCGTCCCCGGCCAGCCCCGGCCCACAGCAGCCCATGGGCCGCCGCGCCGACCAGCAGATAGCGCAGGCCGATGATCAGGCTCAGCGCCAGGGTGGTGATGAGCAGATCCCTCAACATGGGGGCACAGACGGTCAAATCCCTGCGGCGGTCAAGTCGTGGCTAAGGCGGATCAAACCGCCTATGCTGGGGCCATGGCCTGGCTGACGTGGATCGCGCTGTTCCTGACCGCCTTTTTGGGCATGGAGGCGTTCGCCTGGATCATGCACCGCTATGTGATGCACGGTTTCCTGTGGTCCTGGCACCGCAGCCATCATGAGCCGCACGATCACCCCCTGGAGAAGAACGACCTGTTCGCCGTGGTCTTCGCCGCCCCGGCCATCGTCATGGTGGCCGTGGGTCTGCACCTGTGGCCCTGGGCCCTGCCGGTCGGGCTGGGGATCACGGCCTATGGGATGGTCTATTTCTTCTTCCACGACGGCCTGGTGCACCGGCGGTTCCCGACGGGCTTTTCCGGGCGGTCCGGCTTCTGGACGCGGCGCATCCAGGCGCACCGTCTGCATCACGCCGTGCGCACGCGCGAAGGCTGCGTCTCCTTCGGCTTTCTGTGGGTGCGGTCGGCGCGGGCGCTGAAGGCCGAACTGGCTCAGAAGCGGGGCTCTTCCAGCAGCGGCGCCTGAGCGAGGGCCGCCAGATCGGCGGAGCCCGTGCAGAAACAGGCGAGCCGCAGCTGGGCCGCCATCAGCTCGAAATGATCGACCACCGCCTGGGTCGAGGTCAGGGCCGCCTCCAGCACCCCGGCGGCCTGGCCGACCAGATCGGCCCCCAGGCGGACGGCGCGGGCCGCATCCAGACCGTCCTTGATCCCGCCCGAGCCGATCAGCCCCAGGTCCGGGGCGGCCTGGGCGCAGTCGCGGAGGCTGCGGGCCGTCGGCACCCCCCAGTCGGCGAAGGGGGCGGCCAAGGCCTCGGCCCGCCCGCCGGTGGCCCGCGCCCCTTCGATCAGGCCCCAGTTGGTGCCGCCCGCCCCCGCCACGTCCAGGGCCGCGACGCCCATGTCGGCCAGGCGCCGGGCGACGGCGGCCGACAGGCCGGCGCCGGTCTCCTTGACCACCACCTGGCCCGGAAAGGCGGCGGCGATCCGCTCGATCCCCTGGGCCACGCCGCGCCAGTCGCGGTCGCCCTCGGGCTGGACGCCTTCCTGAAGCGGATTCAGATGCAGGATCAGGGCGTCGGCGCCGATCATCTCCATGGCCCGGCGCGCCTCGTCCACCCCATAGCCCAGGGCGAACTGCACCGCCCCCAGATTGGCCAGGATCAGGGCGTCGGGCGCCCGGCGGCGCAGATCCGGCCCCAAGCCCGAGCCGCCGGACCCGCCGGCCGTCTCCAGGGCGACGCGCTGGGAGCCGACCGCCAGGGCCACGCCCAGGGCCTGGGCCGCCTCGGCCAGCCGCGCATTGATCGCCTCGGCCCGCGACGGGCCGCCGGTCATCGAACTGATCAGGAAGGGCAGGTTCAGCCGCCGCCCCAGGAAACGGGCGGACAGGTCGATCTGGTCCAGGGCCAGGTCCGGCAAGGCGTCATGGACGAAACGCACCGCCTCCAGTCCCGAGGACGCGCCGCTGAGACCCCGTCCGGCCCGCACGTGGTCGATGTGTTCGTCCTTGCGTCGGATCAGGGCGTCGTCGGGGGTGGGCATCGCAAACGCTCCTAGCGGTTCCCTCCGAAACGATCATGCTCTGGCGGGTTGCATCCGACGCAGTCGTGATGCCGTATGTGATCATAATGCGTCAGCCCAGGGTCGCAACGCGACTGTCGAAGGACATCAGGAGACCCGTATGGCGATCGTCGGCTTAAGGCCCCAGCCCGTGTCGGACCCCGAACCTCAGTCGCCCGAGAATCTGCGTGGCCTGGTGCAGGACCGGCTGGCCGAGACGGCGCCCTCATCGGACGGTCTTTTAGCCCTCGCCGCGCGCGAGGCCCTGCTGGGACCGGGCAAGCGGGTCAGGCCGGTCGTGGCCATGTTGGCCGCCGCGCACGTCGGCGGGCGGGCCGAGGACGCCCTGGATTTCGGTTGCGCGGTCGAAATGGCCCACGCCGCCTCCCTGGTTCTGGACGACCTGCCCTGTATGGATGATGCGGCCTTGCGGCGCGGTCAGCCGACCCTGCACCGCCGCCACGGCGAGGATGCGGCCGTGCTGGCGGCCGTGGCCCTTTTGAACCAATCGACCCGGCTGATTCTGCAAAGCCGGGCGCCGGCGGAGGCGCGGCTGGGCGCCCTGGACGATTTGACGCAGGCGATCGGCTTCGACGGCCTGGCCGAGGGCCAGATGCGCGATCTGCGCGACGATCCCGTTCAGCGCGACGTGGTCGCCCTGCGTCGGATCAACGATCTGAAGACCGGCGCCCTGTTCGTCGCGGCCGCGCGGGGCGGCGGCCGGATGGGCGGCGGCGATGCGGACGACCTGGCGCGTCTCGCCGCCTTCGGCGAGGCGGTCGGCTTCGCCTTCCAGCTTTGCGACGACCTGATGGACGCCTGTTCGACGAGCGAGGCCCTGGGCAAGGACGTGGGTCAGGATCAGGGCGTGACCACCTTCGTGGACCTGTGGGGCGAAGGCCGGGTCCGCGCCGGGGTGCGCCAGTCCCTGGCCCGGGCGGCCGAGGCGGTCGGGCACGACAGCCCCCTGACGACCTATGTCCTTCATCTCTTCCGGCAGGCCGAACTTGGACGCTAGCGTCGCGCCGGCGCTGGTTCTGAAGGACGTCGAGGCGGGCTACGGCGAAGGGCCGGTGCTGCGCGATTTCAACCTGACCGTCGCGGCCGGAGAGGTTTACGCCCTGCTGGGTCCGAACGGGGCGGGCAAGTCCACGGCGGCTCGGGTGGCCTGCGGCCTGATCCCCGTCCGGCGCGGGCGGGCGACGGCCGGCGAAGGCGCGCCCCGTCGCGGACGCATCGGCCTTGCGCCCCAGGACTGCGCCCTCTTTCCCGCCCTGACGCCGCGCGAGAACGTCGCGGCGGTCGCGGCCCTGTGCGGCCTTCCCCGTTCCAACCGCCCTGCGGCGGTGGAGCGGGCCCTGGCCCTGACCGGATGCGCCCCCAGGGCGGACGAGCCGGTTCATTCACTGTCGGGCGGATGGCGTCGGCGCGCCAACCTCAGCGCCGCCCTGGTCGGGCGCCCGCGCCTGCTGATCGCCGACGAACCGACCGAAGGGGTGGACGCCGCCGCCCGCGTCGTCCTGTCGTCCGCCCTGCGCGAGGCGGTCCAGGCGGGCGCCGGCTGTCTGCTGATCAGCCACGACGAGGCCTTCGTCTCCGAAACGGCCGATCGGATCGGCGTCCTGGCCCAGGGCCGGCTGCTGGCGGAAGGACCGCCCAAGGCCCTGCTGCGTCAGGCCTTCGGCCTGGCGCGGCTGCTGGTCGTCAAACTGCCGCGGCCCGCCTCGCGCCCGGCCGCGAGCCGGTTCGCCCAGTCGGGTCTGGCGCCCTCCAAGGACGGGCTGGAATGGCGGCTGCTGTGCGAGGACGCCCTGGGCGCGGCCCAGCGGGTTTCGCCCGAGGCGGACGCCGAGGGGGGCGAGGTCGCCGTGCGTCGTCCCGGCCTGGACGACCTGGTCGCCCATCTGTCGGACGCCTCGTCATGATGGCGGTTGCGGGCGCCTGGGCGCGCGGCTTCTGGCGGGACCGTTCGGGCATGGCCCTGACCCTGGTTTTGCCGCCCCTGGTCTATCTGCTGTTCGCCGCCGTCTTCGGTGCGGGGGCGCGTGGCGACATCGACGCCAGCGTGGTCCTGCACGATGCGGCGCGCACCCCGGCCACGGCCGCCGTCGGCGAGGCCCTGTCGCGGGACCTGGGGCCGCGCCTTCGCCGTCTCGACGACTCCCAGGCGGTGGAGCGGGCCGTGATCGACGGCCGCGCCGACGCCGGCGTTCTGATCGCCCGCGACGAGGCAGGCGCGCCCCAGGTGACGGTGGTGTCGGCGGCGGGCCGAGACGTGGCGGCGGCGGCGCTCCAAGCGCGGCTGGTCCCGGCGGCGGCGGCCCTGGCCGGTCGGCCCGCGCCCCCGTCGCGCGCGGTCTCGATCCGCCAGGTCGGGCCGCAGGGCGACGTCCAGGCCGCCTATTACGCCGGGGCGGTCAGCGTGATGTTCGTCTTCTTCGCCGCCATGCACGGCGCCATGGGCGGGCTGGACGAGCGGCGCTCGGGCCTGCAGGCGCGGCTGGTCCTGGCGCGGGGCGGGACGGCGCCCATACTGGCGGGGCGGGCAATCTGGCTGACGACGGTCGGCCTGATGCAGTCGGCGGCCGTTTTCCTGGCGGCCTGGCCTCGGCTGCCGGATCTTGCGTTTTGGCAGGCGGCGGCGGCGCTCCTGACCGCCGCCCTGGTCGCCCTGTGCGCGGCGGGGGTGGCCCTGGCCCTGACGGCGGCCTGTCGGTCGCGCGAACAGGCCCAGCCCCTGACCACCTTCGTCGCCCTGCTGCTGGCGGCCCTGGGCGGGTCGATGGCGCCGCGCTTCCTGATGCCCGAAGCCTTCCGCGCCCTGGGCTGGATCACGCCCCATGCCTGGGCCGTCGAAACCTATCAGGCCCTGATCTGGCGCGGCGACTTCAACGCCGGGGTCCTGGCCGGCTGGGCGGCCCTGGGCGGCGTGGGTCTGGCCGGGCTCGCCCTGGCCGTGATGATGGAGCAGAGACGCGCCGCGCGCTGAGCGTCGTCAGATATGGGTCCAGAGGGCCGGGCGCGGCGGCGGTTCGCGCCAGGCGTCCAGGGTCTTGCACCACAGGGTGATCAGGGCCCCGCGCCCCACCAGGGCCAGCTTGCCCGCCTTGTCGACCGAGGTCCGGCCGTCCCAGGCCTTGGCCCCCGACCGCGAGACGTGGCGGCCGATGGCGCGATAGACGCCCCGCGCCGTGGCGACGGCCCAGGCCGAGCGCGGATTGAGATCGCGCAAGCCCCAGCGCGCCGAGGCGTAATAGGGCTCCGCCGCCGCCACCAGCCGCTGGGCCGTATGGGCGACGGCCTGACGATGCCGGGGCTGATCGACCTGATCGCGCGGCACGCCCGCCTCGTCCAGCCACTGGCCGGGCAGATAGACCCGCCCGCCCTTGGCGTCCTCCACCACGTCTCGGGCGATATTGGTCAGCTGAAAGGCCAGGCCCAGGTCCTGGGCGCGGCGCAGAGTCGGCGCGTCCTGAACCCCCATGATCCGGGCCATCATCACCCCGACCACGCCGGCGACGTGATAGGCATAGTCCAGCGTGTCCTCCAGGGTGTCGTAGCGGCGGCCCTCCACGTCCATCTCGAACCCCTGCAACAGGTCCATCGCCTCCTCGGCGGGAATGGCGTGGCGGGCGGCGACGCGCTGAAAGGCGGTGAAGACCGGGTCCGTCTGCGGCTCTCCGGCCAGGGCGGCGGCGGTGCGTTCGCGCAGTTCGACCAGTTTGCGCCCCGCCAGGACCGGGTCGATGCCGACCGCCCCATGGCCCAGGACCTGGCCGTCGATCTCATCGTCGCAATGGCGGCACCAGGCGTAGAACATCCAGGCGTCGTCCCGGATGGCCGCCGGAAACAGCCGGGCGGCGGCCGCAAAGCTCTTGGAGCCCTGCTCCATCGACTGGCGGCTGTGGTCCAGGACGGCGTCGGTCATGCGGTCCGCCCCGCGTCTTCGATCATCAGGCCGGCGGTGGCCTTGGCCGAGCCCACCACCCCCGGCACGCCCGCGCCCGGATGGGTGCCGGCGCCGACGAAATAGAGGTTCGGGATCTGGTCGTCGCGATTATGGACGCGGAAATAAGCGCTCTGGGTCAGGATCGGCTCCAGCGAGAAGGCCGAGCCCTGGTGGGCGTTCAGCTGGTCGCGGAAATCCACGGGCGTGAAGATGCGGCAGGTGTCCAGATCGGCGGTCAGGCCGGGAATGTAGTGCTGCTCCAGATAGGCCAGGACCCGGTCGCGATAGCGCGGCCCCTCGACCGCCCAGTCAATGTCGGCCGAGGCCAGGTGCGGCACCGGCGCCAGCACATAGAAGGCGTCGCATCCCTCGGGCGCCAAGGACGGATCGGTGCGGGTCGGGGCGTGCAGATAGAGGGAAAAGTCCTCCGGCAGGTCCGGCCCCTTGAAGATTTCGCCGATCAGCTCGCGGTAGCGGGGGCCGAAAAGCACCGTGTGGTGGCGCACCTCCGGGTGGACCCGCTTCAGACCGAAATAGATGACGAACAGCGACATGGAATGCCGCTTGGCGGCCAGACGCGCCCCCTCCTTGCGGCCGCGCGGCTCCTGGCCCAGCAGGCGCTGATAGGTGTGGACCACGTCCGCGTTGGAGGCGACCATGTCGAAGGCCAGGGCCTGGCCGCCGACCACCACCCCGTCGGCGCGCCCGTTCGCCAGGGTGATCCGCTCGACCGGACTGTTCAGCCGGATTTCGCCGCCCAGGTCCCGAAACAGCCGCACCATGGCCTGGATCAGGGCGCCGGTGCCGCCGCGCGGGAACCAGACGCCCCAGCGCCGCTCCAGCGCGTGGATCAGGGCGTAGATCGAGGAGGTCGCGAACGGGTTTCCGCCCACCAGCAGGGAGTGGAAGCTGAAGGCCTGGCGCAGATGCTCGTCCTGAATATAGCCGGCGACCTTGTCATAGACCGACCGCCAGGCCTGGAGCCGCATCAGCTCGGGCGCCGCCTTGACCATGCTGGCGAAGTCCAGGAAGGGCACGGCCCCCAGCTTCAGATAGCCTTCCTTCAGCAGGTCCTGGGAATAGGCCAGGAATTTGCGATACCCCTCCTTGTCCGCCGGGTTGCGGGCGACGATCTGGCGGTCCAGCTCGTCCTGGTCGTTGACGTAGTCGAAGACGTCCCCGTCTTCCCAGCACAGCCGATAGAAGGGGGCGACCGGCAGCAGTTCGACATAGTCGGACAGCTTGCGCCCCGCGCCCTCGAACAGCTCCTCCAGCGCGGACGGATCGGTGATGACGGTGGGGCCGGCGTCGAAGGTATAGCCCTTGTCCTTATAGACATAGGCCCGGCCGCCCGGCAGGTCGCGCGCCTCGAAGACCGTGGTCTGAATCCCCGCCGTCTGCAGGCGGATGGCCAGCGACAGCCCCCCGAACCCCGACCCGATCACTGCTGCTCGCATTACGCACGTCCTCTTTCGACCAGACAGGTCAGGGCGGCGCCGATCGGCACCGGGGGTTTGCCGCTGAGGATCCGCGCCTTGTCGCCCAAGGTCGTCTCCCCCGCATAGAAGCGTTCGATCAGCGGCTGGGGCAGGCGGTAAAACCGCTCCAGCACCCTGTACCTCTGATCCGGCCGCGCGGCCCGAAACAGCATGCGGTTCAGCAGCCGATAAAAGCCTCTTTGCGCCCATACGTCGCGCGCATGGCGACGGATGACCTGGGCCAGGGCCGGGCCGTCCGGCGCCGCTTCGATACGCTTCGCCAGATGATCCGCCAGCCGCACCGCGTCCGGCAGGGAATAGCCGGTGGTCGGATGAAACAGACCGGCGCGCAGGCCGCTCAGCGCCGTCGGCCCCAGCCGCTTCAGATGGGCGGCGATGTCGCCGTCCAGGGCGACCGGCAGCACCCCCTCCTCCTCGCGCAGAACCGTCTCTATGACCCAGCCCCGCTGCGCGGCGTAGTCCCTGACGCCCGTTCGGAACAGGTCGCGATCCAGGTCGTCGCCGTCGGTGTAGCGGGTGTCCTCGATCAGCAGGGTCCGGTCGTCGAACGGCAGGACATAGAGGAAACGATAGCCCCCCGCCTGATCGACGCAGGCGTCCATGACGATCGGTTCCTTCAGCCCGTGGGGCGCGGTCAGCCGCACCTCCAGGCCGACGAATTTCTGAAACCCCAGGGCAAGGTCCGGCGCGGCGGTCGGGCCGCGCCCGTCGATCACCGCCCGGGCCGTCAGCCGCCGACCGTCGGCCAGAACCGCCTCGGTCGGCCCGGCCGATGCCACCGAGACGCCCGTCAGGATCCGTCCCGGCAGGGCGCGGTCCAAGGCTTGGGCGAACCGCGCCGCCGTCACGCTGGAATATCCGGTCGCCAGACGCCGTTCGAACGCCGGAAACCGCACGGAATAGCCGGGCCAGCTATGGGCGATCAGCGGCGCGATCCACGCCCGCTGCCTCGGCGTCAGATCGGGTTCGAAGAAGGACCAGGTGTGAACCCCGCCCAGCCGGTCGGCCGCCTCCACGATCCGCACGTCCAGTTCGGGCCGGACCTGGGACAGGCGCAGGGCCAGAAGGCCGTTGGCCAGACCGCCCCCCAGCAGCAAAAGGTCCGGCGCGGAACTGTCGGGGGCGGCGGCCTGCATCCGCGACAGGTGGCACGGGCGGACGTGACGGGCAAGCCGCCTGGATGCCTCCGACGCCGGCATAGGCTAGATTGAAGTCCATGACCGCCGCCGTCGCCGAGCCCCGCATCGTCCCGCGCCAGACCTGGATCGGTCTGACCCTGGCGGGAATGATCGTGGCGGGATGGGGGAGCCTGCACGTCTACGGCGTCTATTTTCACCGCTGGGGCACCTCCAGTCTGGTGATCGTCCCGGCGATCGTAGCGGTCCAGACCTGGTTGTCGGTCGGCCTTTTCATCGTCGCCCATGACGCCATGCACGGCTCCCTGGCGCCGGGACGGCCGCGGCTGAACGCCGCAGTCGGCCGGCTGACCCTGGGGCTCTATGCGGGCTTCCGCTTCGATCGGCTGAAGACGGCGCACCACGCCCACCACGCCGCGCCCGGCACGGCCGACGACCCGGACTTTTACGCCCCGGCGCCCCGCGCCTTCCTTCCCTGGTTCCTGAACTTCTTTCGCACCTATTTCGGCTGGCGCGAGATGGCGGTCCTGACCGCCCTGGTCCTGATCGCCCTCTTCGGCCTGGGGGCGCGGCCGGCCAATCTCCTGACCTTCTGGGCCGCGCCGGCCCTGCTTTCAGCGCTTCAGCTCTTCACCTTCGGCACCTGGCTGCCGCACCGCCACACCGACCAGCCGTTCGCCGACGCCCACCACGCCCGCAGCAGCGGCTACGGCCCCGTTCTTTCCCTGCTCACCTGCTTCCACTTCGGCCGCCACCACGAACACCATCTGACCCCCTGGCGGCCCTGGTGGCGTCTGTGGCGCGGCGAGTCTTGATCCAGGGCTGCGGCGCGGGCCGCGAAGACCTGTTCGGCGACCTTTGTATCGACGAAGGGAACACGGCCGCGTTCAGGGCCTTATAGGTGAGAAGGAACTCGCCCATGCCCCTCGCCCTGCTGTTCGCTCTTGCCGCCCTGAGTTCGACGCCGACGCCCGCCCCCGATCTGGCGAAGGCGCAGCCCAAGACGTCTGGCGGGATCAAGACGGCGGCCCAATCCTCAGCGCCCGTCTTGGACGACGTCAGGGTTCGACTGCGATGCATCGGGCGTGCCGACGGCCGGGTTTCGGATTGCGTGGTGCTGTCGGAGAGCCGGCCGGGCTATGGATTCGGCGAGGCGGCTGTGGCCCTGATGAACGGAACCGCGACGCCCCCCTCGCGCGACGGCGGCCGCCCGATCGACCGCCCGTTCGAACATACGATCCAGTTCACCCCTTGAGCGCCGACGCCGATCGTGGGCGTCCGGGCTGGGGCGGCGCGGGCCTGTAGGTTCAGGCAGCAAAAAGCCGCTAGATCGTTGATCCAGCGGCTTGATTGTTTGGGTGCGGGAGCACGTACTGGCCACGGTCGTAAGATCGGCGTGATCGATGTTCCCGCCTGATCATGAGACACAAAGGCTGATCAGGGCACGGAGTCTACACGGCGGCAGGATTTCTGGGCAGCGACTCTTCGGTTCAGCACGATAGGGCTCGGCCGCTGACGGGCACACCGCCATCCGCCCCATCTGCAGCTACGCCCGTAAGCGCTCCAAGCACGCTAAAGCACCCGCGCCCGAACACAGTTCAGACCGGTTCAGTCGAACACCTGGAGAGAAGTCACGCTTTCGGTATCGCCCCAGAACGAGCAGGCGCCGCTGCCGTGCACCGCAATCTTTCTCCCGCTTGCGACCGCCGTGAGCACTGCGGCGTACATCGCTTGGCCGGCCGGCGTCGTGACGTTGATGACCCAACGGTCCTGGGTCGCGCATGACGGTCGGTTGGTTCTGGGGCCGTCATGATAGAAGAAGGCGCCGCCTTGGTCGTGAATCAGCAGGCCGTAGGGCTTGCCGAGGGCCGACTCGCTCGCCTGCCCGGGCAGAGGCGTCAGCGCAAGAGAAGCAACTAGGACGAACAGAAGGCGTGGCATCTCAGAGCCTCATCAGGTTTGCGTGTTCGCGTTGAGCGGAATGACTATAAAGCCTGATCCCGACGGCACGACCACGACCGGACGCTTTGGGTTGGAGGACGTGCTTGACCTAGTGACGCTGACGACGGTGCGGTTTCCGGCCGCATCATAGTTGTACACGGTTGTGGAGGTCGGTGTTTCCACTCGGATCAGCCTGCCCAAGGCGTCGTAATCAAAACGTTCGGCAGTCTGGGCGAAGGACGTCGATGGCGAAACCATTAGCAATGCTGCGGTGGCGGTCGCAAAACTCGAAAGCCGGTTTAGGTACTTCCCATCTCGAGGCTTCATTCGCCCTTGCTCCTTCGACCATCTGGTCAGCTCGCATTGCACGCTGGACCGCCACACCTTCTACCCATCGAGGTTAGGCCGATTTGCGGATATCGACTCCTATGACGTTCGGGCGTCCCAGAATACAGCCATCGACCGTAAGCTGCACCTGATCGCCACTGGCGTATGCCGTCATTAACATGGCCTGCAAAAGCTGAGCGCCCGGTAGGGAGGCGCCTACGATATAGCCGTCAGTGTTCTCGCAGGAAGACGGATTATGGAATGGGCCGGACAGAACCACCCTGAGGTTTGCATCCACCCATCCCCCAGACAAAGAAGTGATGGATGACCAACCACTGAGACTTGGTTCGGCCAGGGCCGGCTTTGCGACGGAAGCGATAGCCAAAGCGATCGCAAGAATCTGTCTGGACATTGCTGAGCCTCTTAGTGGGATAGAAAACATCTCGTAGAACCGGCCAACGTCACCGCACCAAGGACACATCCGGGTCGGATGGATCGCGTTGACCGGATCATCGTTGAGGACGCAACGATCGATTGGGAAGCAGAGGTTACGACACTCTTCTATCTTGCACTCTGCCACTTTGCGCCTGCATCAATCAAGGATTGTTCGGCGAGGCGGCATTTCGAATGATGTATCGATTGAATCGGGCGGCGTACTGACGGGCGCGCTCGTTCAACGAACGGTCCCAGGGCGCATCGAAGACGTCGCTCGTCCCTGTCATCTCCAATATGATCTTCCCCCGCGAAAGTGGACGGTGACCTGCCCCTGAGTTTTCATCCAGCGGCGACCAGAGTCCTTGGGTTAGTGACCTTGACCCCGATGTTGGACCGGGCCTTGCCGGAACGTCTCGGTGTTTAGGCGCCGGGCGGGCCAGTGGCCCGGCGCCGTTCATGAGCTCGATCGGGCACTAGGTCCAATCGACATTCAGGGATTCACGCGCGGCTTGATGCGTGATTCATAGGTCTCCGCTTTGGCGGAGGTTTGTGATGGGCGTGAAGCGTTATGAGCTGGACGAGGCGCAGTGGTTGCCGATCGCGCCGTTGCTGCCGGGTAAGGCGTCGGACCCCGGGCGGACGGGGTCCGACAACCGACTGTTCGTGAACGGGGTGCTCTGGGTGCTGCGCTCCGGTGCGCATTGGCAGGATCTCCCGGAGCGCTACGGCAAGTGGAAGACGGCGCACAAGCGCTTCAGCCGCTGGGCGGCGGCGGGGGTTTGGGAGAAGGTGTTCGACGACCTGATCAAGGATCGCGACAACCAGTATCTGATGCTGGATTCGACCCTTGTGCGGGCCCGCCAACAAGCGACGACCGGCCGGGGCAGCGGCCAAAAAAAGGGGGCCCCGACCCGGCTGTGGGGCGTTCCAGAGGTGGACTGACGACCAAGGTCCACATGGCCTGCGACACGCTCGGACGGCCCGTTCGCTTCCTTATCGCAGCCGGTCAGAGCCACGATATCCTGGCGGCGCCGGCCCTTCTGGAAGGCCACCGCCCCGCCGCCGTGCTCGCCGACCGCGCCTATGACGCCAACAGCCTACGCGCCCATCTGGCCAGGATCGGAGCCGAGGCTGTCATACCCTCGACCCGATCTCGCAAGGCACAGATCCCGCACGATCCCCTGATCTACAAGCTGCGCAACCGCGTCGAGCGTTGCTTCAACAAGCTCAAGCACTTCCGCCGCTTCGCCACCCGCTTCGATAGGCTGGCGCGACACTACCTCGCCTTCGTCCACATCGCCGCCTCCATCCTCTGGATGCGGTGAATGTCGATTCGTCCTAGTCGGAGGCTGCGCTGACCGGCCACTTGCCAACCCCGCCAACCCCAGTTCAGATCACCAAAGGACACTCGTTATGGCTGGATAAGAAACGGGGGGCACGTCAAGTTCCCCAGCACGCGCCGTCAACTCAGGCACTGTCGCTCTAGCGGCTTCGGGGGCCTCACGAGCGAACACGCGAACCACTGAAGAACCCGCCACTGCGAGGTCCACGACGCCTGTTGTTATTGCATAAGCCTCTGCGAAATCAGCAGTGACCTGGAGTGAGATCGCAGCAGCTTCATGATTGTAGGTCCCTGTTTGAATGCCGGTTGGACTCGTCAGAGGTACCGGCCCGCCCAGGACCGCGCAGACGATCGCACACGTCGAATCCTGAAGCATCCCCGTCGGATCCGTCAGATTGACCGGATCATTCCCCACATACGCATACAGGTTGACCTGATCCTCATACCCGATCGGATCGGTCTGTAGGAACCGTCCGAGGGTGGGGGAGTAGATGCGGGCCTTGTAGTGGTACATGGCCAGTTCGGGCAGCCAGGCCTGGCCGGTGTACTGGAACCGGCCGCTGTTGCCCGCGCCGGGGATGCCGTATTCGTCATAGGTGTTGACGGCGACGACCGCGCCCGAGGCGTTGGTCCGAGCCGTGATGGAGCCCTGGTGATCGGCGTAGAGGTACTGGGGCGCGGTCACGCCCGATCCCTCGAACCAGACCAGGGGCGTGTCCGAGCCGTCGGCGTGGACGTAGCGCCGCAGCAGAGTGCTCGAGGCGTCATATTCCGCCGTCAGCTTGTCGCCGTCGTAGAGGTAGCGGGTGACGCCGTGGCTGTTGCTGGAGCTCTGGAACAGACGCCCCAGCGGATCCCACACCAGGGAGGCGCCGTTCGGCCCGGCGATCAGCCGGTTCTCCACGTCATAGACATAGGTCCCGCCCTGACCGTCGGAGGTCAGATTGCCGTTCGGGTCATAGGTGAAGTTGGCCGGACCGGCCGAGGTATATTGGTTCAGCCCATTGACCGCATAGTCGCGCGTGACGTTGACGTGGTTGTTGAAGCGATAGGCGGCGTTCGACACCGATCGGCTGGTTACCTGGCCGGCCTGACCGGCAACCCCATCAGCGCGTGCATGAAGCCGTGGAACAGCGGACCCAGCACCAGCCACCACGGCACCAGCCCCGTCAGGCCACCCAGCGCGAACATCACCACGTCCAGCATCGAATCCACCTCCGCTCGGCTCGATCAACGAGGCCAATCGCCGGCCGTTCCTGCCCCACGGCCACGCCGTCAGACAATGCCGGCGCGAAGCCTATCCTGCCCTCGTCGCCCTACAACATTTCGATCAATTTAAACTTAGCCGCAATGAACACAGCCACCGCAGTCAGAAGTGCGACAGACGGCCCCACTATAACCCCCAAGACCATCGTACGAGTGGCGCTCCAAGCGTAAGGACCACCATAACTTACGTCCAACGATGTGGTCATGTATGGATGCAAGAACCCATAGACGATCATAAATATAAAGGCACACAAGGATGCAACTAAAGGCTTTTGATGCCCCCTCGGGGAGAATATTAGCAATGAAGCTACCAAGAATGACGCCATAGACAACATCTCAGCAAACCATCCGGAAGCTTCATTCACGCGATATCCAAATATCAACTCCACAACAAGAGATATTACAATTATTGATACGGCCCACGTGTTCAGCGATTTTTTGGATGCGCGAAGGCGCATTTCGTTGTTCCTTACATTAATGTGGGTGCCCGTTCGCGTTCTGCCTGACGCCTGGCCCTCTCTTGCCTTTCCTGCTCTTGAGGAAGGGGTACTTCTCGCCAGTTTGGATCCCTCCTCATGTGGGATCGTGTTGAGGCAGGATTTGTTGTTTGGGGAAATCTATCATCAACACCGCCAGCAGCTACCGCGCTCGACACCACATCTCCGCAGTTGCAGCGTAGGACATCATACGGCTCAGTTGCGACCTCAGCTCCTGCCTCTCGCATGCGGCTGTCTTGCTCAGCCGTTGCCTCCCGTCGCCATGCCTTTTCATACCTGGTCAGATCGGAGGTTCGGAGAACTCGATCTAGCGGCATTTTAAACGTCCTCATGGTGAAGGTCGCGGGGCCTTGAGCGCCTCCGCCCACGGCACCATCCTTGGAAATATAGGTCCAGACGTCACCGCTACCGACTAGGATTGCTTGGTGATCAAGTCCGACACCGTTCACCCCCACAAACGTGTCGTTGAGTACTACGATGTCCGTTCCGCGTGGGTCGATCTTGTTCACCGGATCGTTTGCGACGTAGGCATAGAGATTGATCTGATCCTCATACCCAATCGGATCGGTCTGCAGGAATCGCCCCAGGGTCGGGGAGTAGATGCGGGCCTTGTAGTGGTACATGGCCAGTTCGGGCAGCCAGGCCTGGCCGGTGTACTGGAACCGGCC
>NZ_JBXANG010000007.1:0-152483 GCF_058801445.1 Brevundimonas sp. GW822-FHT03E11
GCGCTGGTCGCTGGACTTCGTCGCCGACCAGATGACGGACGGGCGGCGCTTCCGCATCCTGACGGTGATCGATAACTTCACCCGCGAATGCCTGGCGCTGGTGGCCGACACCTCGCTGTCGCGCGCGCGGGTCGTGCGGGAGTTGGATGTCGTCATCCGGCAGCGGGACCGGCCCGACACCATCGTCAGCGACAACGAGACGGAATACACCTCGAACGCGGTGCTGGCCTGGGCCGACGACACCGGCGTCGGCTGGCACTACATCGCAGCGGCGTCCGCACTCGAAGCTCGGGTGGCTGACGCCGCAGGCCTATGCAGAAGCCCTCACCGGACAGATCGGCTGGTCTGCTGCGCTGGTTGGGCGCTGCGCTGACCGGCCTCTTGCCAACCCCCGACAACCCCAGCTCAGATCAATCCAGGACTCTCGTTATGGCTGGATGAGAAACGGGGGTCACGTCATTGGCTCCGAGCGGGCGACCACGAGATCGCAAGCGTCCAACTGGCCCAGAGCCTCACAGTCCACGGGCACGAGTTCAGACGAAACCGCGATACGCCAAAACTTGAAATCCATTTGCTGCAGTTTTTTCGCCAACTGCTGAGGATCTGCCCTCGAACGCATCTGCACGACGTCCCACTCGATGCAAAGAATGATGTCGGGCTGTCGCAAGAGATTTTCCGCCCCAGCCAGAATCAGAGGTTCTGATCCTTCCGCATCAATGCGCAGCAGTCGGACCCTCGGCAAGTCGAGATCATCTAGACGTACGGCATCTACTTCAAGCACCTGGGTGTCGCCGCCGAGCAAGTTTTCTCCAACGTAGACGTGGCCACCGCCGCCATACTGTCTCGATGTTGAAAAGCGGACCGACCCAGAGGTGTCGCTTGCGGCCTTCTGCACGATCTGCACCCAGGGCGCATATCCGTTGAGCCTGATTGATCGGGAGGATAGCGCTGCAAGTCTAGGATTAGCTTCGAACGTCAGCACGCTTCCCATCCGTCCGACCCGGTGCGCCATTGCGAGCGTGTAGAACCCGACATGGCCGCCGACTTCCACGACGTGGTCTCCAGGTCGAAGCAAACTCAGTACGACCTTCTCAATCCATGGCTCCCAAGTGCCGTGCGCGATGAGATGTGCACAGACGCTCTCCTCAAGCGGATCAACATAGATGAAATGACCACTTTTCAGCCTCGTGAGCGCTAGACCTTCACCCAAATAAAAATAAGGGCGTCCGGCCGTCGTGTTGCGTTCTCCGTCTCTTTTTTGGCGCCGCGTCCAGGAGAACGACTTCCACAATCTTTTCATAACGCTTCCCGGCTCAACCACGGTTCTAGGGCGCCTGAGCCCGAGCACGCCCGTTCGGCCAACTCGCCGCTTACCTGATTGCTATCGATCAAACAACCGCAACCGTCACACGGATCGCCAATCCATTCCCCAACATGAGCCTCCACATCTAGACTAGGTGTTCAGTCCCGCTGTGTGATGGCCTCAGTTTAGCTGGGTGCGCACATCGGGAGGAGCTATGGGCCAGATAATCCACGGCAGCGCCACGACCACGCACGCCGTGCGAGCGGCGATACAGTGATCGAAAGCTTCGCTCAAAGATCTAGAGGGGTTTTCGCGCGTCTGGAATCGCGGGGGATTCCCAAGGGGGTCGTGATCTGATTCACCGTGGGGGCTGGCGAGGGAGCTGATCGAGGCCGTCGGCGCGCGCCTGCTCTATCTCCCGCCCTACAGCCCCGACTTCAACCCCATCGAGAAGGTCTTCACCAAGCTCAAGGCGCTCCTGCGCAAGGCCGCAGAGCGCACCGTCGAACGGTTCTGGACCGCCATCGGCCGCTTCCTCGACGCCTTCTCCCCGACCGAGTGCGCCAACTACTTCGCCACCTGCGGATACGACGCTACATGAACGAAAACCGCTCTAGCGGCGCGGTACGGGCTGAACCGGAAGACGGTAGCCAAGTGGCGCAAGCGGGCCTTTGTCCATGCCGCAGCCATGGGTCCTAAGTCCACTCGCTCGACGGTGCTGAGCGCCGAGGAGGAGGCGATGGTCAAGACCTTGCGCGGGCTCACACCCTACGAAGCCATCTGCAAACCTTGGTCGGGCGAGCCGGACCGCTTCAGGTTAGATCCTGTCCACTGGACCTCGGGACTGAACAGCTAGCCCTAACGTTCGAATCGAACCCCCGATCGAACCAGTTCGGCAACCTCAGGCGCGTACTCAGCAGGCGAAGTTTTTGAGTTCTTCAGCGCCAGCTCAGCCAACCGGAAGTCGAACTCGTCATCAATATCCCACGTCTCGATGCCTTCGATCGGCCAGTATCGCGGGGTGCCGGTGTAAAGGCAGAAACCACTACGCTCGTATGCTGATATCATTTCCTTGCGGTTTACGAATATAAATATAAAATTTATGAAAGAAATTGGCTGAAGTTCTTGAGTTCGGGGACTTCTTTTGTTGAAATCGAAATTAACAGGCTTTCCACTTCGGATTGCATGCTTCTTGATAGTTGTGGTCGAGAACAGAGTTCCTTTTCCAGACAGATAAAACAGCGCGGCTGCCTCCAAGGTGTCTGACCTGACGAATGGCGCTGTAGGATTAAGTATTAGTATATGATCGGATGTAGAGTTTGTGGCGTAGTCGTATAGTATTTCGTCTGTAGATGTTGTGGACACCGCGAGCGAAGGGTCTCTCAGGTAAACATTGCATTTGTAACGATATGCAACGGAGGCTATTAGGTCGTGGTCTGTATTGACACAGAAGGAACTGATTTGCGGAACTTTCGTCACGATATCTATCGCGTGCGCGATCAAAGGACGGTCGCCCAGCATACGTAGGTTTTTAATCGGAACCCTCTGGCTGCCTATTCGTGCTGGAATGTAGCAGTCTATTGAAGCTTCCATGCTGAGCTCTTGGTCTAAGATTCACGCAGATGTTGCTGGCGCGTTGAACGCTCGAACGGCGTCACTTTGGATATCAAAGGTCATCGCGGCCTGAAGAGCTGCAGTCACTTCGTCCAGTTCAAAGGCCGTGGACGAGCAAGCTGCAGCTGCAAGGGTCCACTGAATGCTATCGTCCAGGTGTGGATTGAATGGTCCAACCATGGGAGCATAGGGAGCTGCCCAAAACCGGTCAAAGGCGGCGTAGTCCCTCGCAATCGTCACGTCCTTTGGCGCCGGCCCGGTTCTAACCGCTCGTTCTATCTGGCTGAAGTAGTCATGCGCGTCTTCAGCATAAGACACAGACGGAAGGTGATCGTAATATGCCCGCCCCGCTAGCAACATGGGTAGCCCCAGAGCCGACATTTCCACGCCCGGCGTCCCACGGACGGTTAGACCGAGGATGCAACGCTCCGCAAGGGTTTCCTTTGCAATGGGCTCGACCTGGAAGAAGATGTTGGCCGCATCAGCGTGCTTTGCCGCCAACCGGGATATGCTGCCTGCCAAGTCAAAGTGGCCGTCCAGCGGATGAACCTTGACTAGAATATCATAGCTCCCACTCTTCGCAGCGTGTTCAAGTGTTTGCTCCAACCAATCGAGATGATCCGAGAAAACAGATTTGTCTGCACTCGGCTGATCGGTGAATGTGTGCGTGAAAAGACAGATGCAAGGCCGGTTGCCGTCAAATGGCCATTGGCCCCCGTCCGTGCGGCCAGGGTGATCTGTCCATCGCCAGTTCTTCGCAACCCCTTGGTCCAGCGTGTAGCGGATGTTGGCGCTGTTCGCCGGCAAAGGGCACATCCGGCGGTAGCCGCTGAATGCGGCCGCGTCGGCTCTTCGCAACAGGCCGTTCAGAGTCTCACCGCTTCTACATCGCCTCAACACATATAGCGGAATTCGGACGTCGCATCGGTAGTAAACGCCCAATCCCCCTGCCCGCATGCAGCGCTGCATGATCAGGCCCCATGGTGAATAATCGATATGCCCCGAAACGAACGCAAACGGCGGCCGCCGAGAAAAAAGGCCTTTTGCCCAAGCGTCTAGCCGAGATACATCTTCTATAACCGCGCGCAGCTTATGCCCACCATATAGGGTGGGCAATAGATTAGATCGCATGTATGTATCTTGGATTGCACGACCTATTTGAACGCCGTCGTGGTTACAAATGCGCCGCAACGATTTTAGCGTAGAGGGTGGGACTCGCTGCTCCTCCAGCGCGGCCTCCAACAATGCAAAAATAGGTCGGGCCGACTGCTGACTTTCGTCGTCGCTGTCGAGCGTCTCTGGGACGAAAATGATATCGCCGACACCGAAGGATCGGGCAAGCGCAACATCCAGCCTATCAGGCGATAGGAAAGCAGACCGGGTCACCACGCCCGGATTGCCAGCTAGAGCGACAATCGGAGACCCGGTTAAAATTGATAGGGATCTCGCTATGTACAATGCTCGCATAACATATCCGATGCTATTATGCATCATATCGACGTAGATTGCTCCACCTGTCGTCTTGCGAGCATAGGCATTGGTAAGGGCCGTGTTGGCCTTTAGGAATATATCTCGTTGGTCCGAGGCCACATCCAAACCCTATCTGGTGGGTGCAGAGGGTGAACTAGATCAGCTCATCTAGGTGAACTACTGTACACCCCCTCCACGCCTTCCCGTAGCCCGATCTTCGCCTGCCATCCTAGGGCCTTCAACTTGTTGCCGCTCATCAGCTTGCGCATTGTGCCGTCTGGTTTGGTCGTGTCTGTGCGGATCTGGCCGGTGAAGCCAACGACCTCGCACACCAGGCGCGCCAGATCGAGGATGGCGATATCTTCGCCCGAGCCGACGTTCACGTGCTCGAAGTCCGAATAGTGTTTGAGCAGGAAGACGCAGGCGTCGGCGCAGTCGTCGGCGTGCAGGAACTCGCGCCGGGGCGCGCCCGTCCCCCAGATGGTGATGTGATCAGCGCCGGCGACCTTGGCTTCGTGCGCCTTGCGGATCAAGGCGGGTAAGACGTGGCTGGTGTTCAGGTCGAAGTTGTCGCCGGGGCCGTAAAGATTGGTCGGCATGGCGCTGATGAAGTCGCAGCCGTGCTGTCTGCGATAGGCCTGGGCCAGTTTGATGCCGGCGATCTTGGCGATAGCATACCATTCGTTGGTCGGCTCAAGCGGGCCGGTCAGCAGAGCGTCTTCCGGGATAGGCTGGGGCGCCAGCTTGGGGTAGATGCAACTGGAGCCCAAGAACAGCATCTTGCCTACCCCGTTGCGATACGCCGCCTCGGTGACGTTCGCCGCGATCATCAGATTGTCGTATAGGAAGTCCGCCGGATAGGTGTCGTTGGCCAGGATGCCGCCGACCTTGGCCGCCGCCATGAAGATGGCGTCGGGCGACCTATCCGCAACGAAGGCCTGGACTTCGGCCGGGTTCTTCAGATCGACCTCGGCGCGCGTGGCGGTCACGACCTCGCAGCTCTCGCTGGCCAAGCGGCGTACGATGGCCGAGCCGACCATCCCGCGATGGCCGGCGACCCAGACCCGCTTGCCCGCCAGCGGGAAGATGACCTCACTCGGCATTGCGCCGCTGCTCCTTGGCCACGGCGATCAGATCGGCGGCGACCATTTCCGCGCACAGGGCCTGCCACTTGGTCTCGTGAACCCACCCCAGCTTGTTCTTGGCCTTGGTGGGATCGCCGATCAGCAGGTCGACCTCGGTCGGACGAAAGTAGCGCGGATCGATCTCGACATAGACCCGGCCGGTGTCGGCGCAGAAGCCCTTTTCATCGAGCCCCTCACCTTCCCAGCGGAGGGTCACGCCGATCTGTTTGAAGGCCTCGGTGACGAAGTCGCGGATGATGGTGGTCTCGCCGGTGGCCAGCACATAGTCGTCCGGTTCGTCCTGCTGCAGCATCAGCCACATGCCGCGCACATATTCGCGGGCGTGACCCCAGTCGCGCTTGGCGTCGATATTGCCCAGATAGAGCTTGTCCTGATAACCCAACTTGATGGCCGCAGCGGCGCGCGTGATCTTGCGCGTCACGAAGGTCTCGCCCCGCAGCGGGCTCTCGTGGTTGAACAGAATGCCGTTCGAGGCGTGAATGCCATAGGCCTCGCGGTAGTTCACGACGATCCAATAGCCGTAGAGTTTGGCGGCGGCGTAGGGGCTGCGCGGATAGAAGGGTGTCGCTTCCGACTGCGGCACTTCCTGCACCTTGCCGTACAACTCCGAGGTTGAGGCCTGGTAGAAGCGGGTCTTCTTCTCCAACCCCAGGATGCGGATCGCCTCTAGCAGGCGCAGCGTGCCCACAGCGTCCGCGTTTCCGGTGTACTCGGGCGTCTCAAACGACACCTGCACGTGGCTTTGGGCCGCCAGATTGTAGATTTCGTCGGGCTGGGTCTGCTGGACGATGCGGATCAGGTTCGTCGAATCCGTCATGTCGCCGTAGTGCAGGACGAAACGCGGATGCTGCTCGTGCGGATCCTGATAAATGTGGTCGATCCGTCCCGTATTGAACGACGAAGACCTGCGCTTCACGCCATGGACGGTGTAGCCCTTCTCCAGGAGAAGCTCCGACAGATAGGCGCCGTCCTGCCCCGTCACGCCCGTGATCAGCGCGACCTTCCCGTTCGATTGTACAGCCATCATATACCCAAGAAGTTATCGTGCTGATGCACACGGCAATGCGTAGATAGACGTCCTTCAGCGCGGATGCGAGCGCGTTTTCAACCCGTTTTTTGAACGCTGGAAGATCGTCCCGGTGAAGGGGTTTCGCGACAGAACTTATGGTGTATTCAGGCGTCTCATGAGAATGGCGTCAGGCAAGCTTTTGGCACGCGGGATAGGCTCTTTCGGCGCTTTGGCCGGCGGTTTGGCGAGCCAGGCTCGCATAACGCGCGCCCTGATGATGCGCGAAATGGTGACTCGTTACGGACGTGAGGGACTCGGGTTCCTTTGGGTGGTCGGCGAACCGCTTTTGTTCTGCCTCGGCGTCATCGTAATGTGGAGCGTGCTGAAGCCAGCCTACGAGCATGGCGTCCGCGTCGGCGCCTTTGTCATGACAGGATATATGTGTCTGCTGCTGCTCAGGCACTTCATTCAACATAGTTTGGGCGCTATTCAAGCCAATATTGGGTTGCTGCATCACCGTCAAGTGAGGATAATACACGTCTACGTCGCCAGGGCATTGGTGGAATTTATGGGAACCACCACGGCGTTCTTGGCTGTGTTCGTGATATTGCTTTTAATAGGCCAGGTGTCTTTCCCGAAAGATCCGTTACTGTTGTATTGGGGGTGGATATCCTTGGCTTGGCTTTCTTTTGGGCTTGCACTTCTTCTGAGCGCTTTGGCGGTTCGATTTGAAGTGGTCGAACGCATTACGCAGCTCTTCACTTATATGCTGATACCGCTTTCGGGCGCATTTTTTACTGTTTCTATTGTGCCTGCTGCGTACCGAGAAGAGTTCCTTCTTGTGCCGATGCCTAACGCAGTCGAGATGGTCAGGGCGGGCTTTTTTGGTGAGTTTTTTGAGGCCTATTATCATCCGACTTACCCCGCCCTGTTCGGTACAGTGCTCCTCTTTTTCGCTCTAATCGTGCTGTCCTCCGCTCTCAAATATGTTGATGTTGAGTAAGGAGTGAATGTGGTGATGAATGTCTGAATCACAGTTGACATATCTAGGTCCCGAAACGAACGACCTGAATCAGAAGGCGCGAAGGCGTTGGTATACGCGTGTGCCATGGCCGTTCATGAGCCTTGTTGTCGCGCCGACTGTCGTAGTCGCGATATACTACTTCGTTATAGCCACACCGAGGTACGTTTCGGAAGCACGGTTCATCGTGCGGGCGCAGTCGCAGCAAGCGCCGTCTGCTCTTGGAATTGCGTTACAAGGGGTGGGACTCTCAACGACTCAGAGCGACGCTTTCGCCGTGCATGAATACGTGCGGTCGCGCGACGCCCTGTACGATTTGCAGCGCCGTTATGACGTTCGAAAAATGCTCAATGCGGCCAGCGCTGATCCGCTGTCCCGGCTGCAAAGGCCTTGGGATGGACCTAGCGCCGAAGCTCTTTATGAGGGGTTCCAGCGGTTCGTGGTCGTGGGATATGACTCGACCAACGGAATGAGCACATTGCGCGTGGAGGCGTTTCGGCCTCAGGACGCTGCGGCGATAGCAAACGGTCTGCTCGCCGGCGGTGAGGATTTGGTCAATCGCCTCAACCGTCGCGCCGTGGAAACCGCAGTCGCCGAGGCGGAAGAGGCCGTGCGGGCGGCTGAGGATGATGTTCAGCGGGTTCAGGTGGAGCTGACCCGGTTTCGAACAGCTCAACGTTTCATCGACCCGGCTAACATCGCCGCAGAAAGTTCGGAACTTCTTGGCGGATTGCTGCTCTCGCAGGCTGAGCTTCAGGCCGAAAGGGAGCAACTTGCCTCCCAGGCTCCCCAGAGCCCTCAACTGGCTTCATTGGATGCACGCTTGCGGGCCATTGCCACGCAGATCGAGGCGCAGCGCCAACGGATCTCTGGCTCGAGCGACTCCTTGGCGCCGAGGGTAGCCGACTACGAAATGCTGATCGGACGGCGAGAGCTTGCAGCCAGAAACTTGGCTTCTGCTACGGCGACGCTTAACGCGGCTCGCCAGGATGCTAGGCGACAGCAGTTGTACCTCGAGCGTGTGGTTAGTCCGGGCGTTGCCGACAAGGCCGCGGAGCCGAAGCGCTTCTCCGCAGTCCTGGCAGTCTTCGGGACGTTGCTCTTGCTTTATGGAGTCGGCTGGTTGATCTGGGCCGGGGTCAAGGAGCACCGTCAGCAATGATGCCCGAAGCGGGGCGCGAGGTCGGCCTCAATGTCGAGAGTCTTTCGAAGGTGTACCCGAGCGGATCAAAGAGGGTGTTCTCCGATCTTAGCTTCACGCTTGCCCGCAGCGAGCGGATCGCGATCCTCGGACGAAATGGGCAGGGCAAGTCCACGCTGATCAAGATCCTAGGCGGCGTGCTTCCCCCCACGACGGGCTCCGTGACTTGGTCAATGTCAAGCTCCTGGCCCATCGGTTTCGGTGGCGGCTTTCAAGGCAGCTTGTCAGGGTTGGACAATATCCGCTTCTTGTCTCGCATTTACAGAAAGAACTTCGCCAACGTGCTCGCACGTGTCGACGATTTCGCTGAGCTGGGGCACGCGCTTCGACAGCCAGTCAAGCACTATTCCTCCGGTATGAGGGCGCGGCTTGCGTTCGGATTGTCCCTCGCCATCGAGTTCGACTGTTATTTAATCGACGAGCTGGTGGCTGTGGGAGATGCACGGTTTCAGAAGAAGTGCCAGGAGGAACTCTTTTTGAAGCGGAGCCAGAGAGCCTTCCTAATGGCGTCCCACGACATGAACCTGATAAGCGCGCTTTGTGAGCGAGCCTTGGTCATCGAAAGCGGTACGGCTAAGTTATTCGACGACGTGGAGGAGGGCGTGGATGTCTATAAATGGCTCCGCGCCGAGTAGGTGGCAATCACTTGACCCTTCAGCGTTCTCCAGCAGTGCTTTGTGCCGTCATCCCTGATCTCTACTCAGAGGGAGATGCCGTGCGGTACGAGGTTACCGATCTGGCGCGTAGAAATGGTGTGCGGATAGGGTTCGCCGGCAGTTATTCGTGCTCGGATGAGCTAGACGTCGTCGTCGCCGCCTCAGTGGGGGAAGTCAGGGCGTGCTCGCCTGCCTTCTGGGCGAGCATCAACCCCCAGCCTCCTATGCTTCACACCAAGGACATCGACGCGGCGTCGCGCCTGCTTGCGCTGGCCTTCGACGGATGGCCGAGAGGGAAAGTTGTCTCGCCCGCCCTCCTGCCGGCCGCAGTATTAGGCTTCCTCAACGAACTTGAGCAAGCGCGGCCCTTGCCCGCGCATCCGCTGCTGTCGCTCCTTGCGCGTCCCGCAGAGCCGCATGTGTCGGTTTCTTTGCCTCTGGCAATGTTTTGTCTAGATCGCAGACATGCAGACAAAGGACTGCCGCGCGAGCGAATAGGTCTGACGGGACGCGCACGTTACCTCCTATATGGGGCTTATCATTGGCTGCCTCGTGGCGTGTGGACTGCAACGATTGTGTTCTCAGTAGACCAAGACGCAAATCCACGTATTTTCAGAATAGAGTGGGGAGGGGTTAGCGCCTTCTCCCAGCACGTTTTCCGCACGCAACAAGCGGGCAAGTACAAGATTTCAATAACTACCGTCGTCGATCAGGCCGCGCAGACCGAGTTGAGGCTCGTCTTAGCCAATAGCAGCCTTGCTGGCGAACTCACGATTTTGGGGGTTGAGTTGGCGAGCGGAGCCGCCGGCGATTTGCAACCGTGAAGCCCGACTTCAGCCCGCCTCGTTCGTGGATCAGCCAGCCTAGGCTAGGAAGCTTTCGGCGATTTTTCTAGTCTCTGCTTTGAGCCGGGGGTAGGTGCCTCGTTCGATCTGGTCGCTGAATCTAAGCCAAGCGTTTCGATTATTAGCAGGATGTAAGCAAATAGCTAAAAGATGGGCACGTTCGTCATGCAGAGCGTCAATTGAGATCGAGAGGGTGTGCGCGACGTTCTTTTTAGGTAAAACGACCGGTATCCATTTCACCGCTGCGACAGGGATGTGCGTTTGAACTGCCTCGCCCTCCATTGCGGTCGCGATAGAGATAGTGGTGAACGCTTGCTCGGATGTGACCAGAAGCATAGCCACGGTGTCTTGAGACCCACCGAACACGCCGACCTCCACGGGATCCCGCTGTAGACGCAGACCTGCAGGCTCGACTCGCTGCAAACTCTGCGGGGGCAGCGAGACCCTCCCGCTTAGAAGAGGCGCTCGTGTTGCGGCTGCATCTGCGATGAAGGTCAATTCCACGCCCTCCTGGGACGCTGGTTCACGGATCCGCCAACCGGCGATCTCATCTAGGCCGTTGGTGCCGCGAGGGAAGGCCGGTACTTCAGGCGTAAAGGGTTCGGCGCAGATGGCGGCGAAGGCCTTCAGGTGAGAGGCGGCGAGCCGAACATCCAAAACGGGCATTCTCAGCGCAGCTTGATGAGCAAAGGCTGAAAGCCCTCTGCGTGCCCCTAAGGCGATCGGACGTCCGCGTCCGATCATTCGCCGTCCGTACATCCTTGTATGAACATCTGAGCTGAGTAGAACGCCTCCGATGCTGCGGATGGTCGCTGTGCCGTCCGTTGGGCTTGTAAATCTAAAGCGAGCCGCATCACTCGCAGTCAGCAGTCCCAAGGCGCGTCTTGCCACTTGGAATTCAGCAGAGCCTTCAATGCCGACGATTTCGATGTGTTCAGCGGCCTCCTGAGAGGGCGCCTCCGAGCCGAATGATCCACTGACGTCGCCGACGTTCGGCGTGAAACGCCGAACGATGGCGCGTGCTTCTTCCTTGTCGACGCTTAGGAGCGTCAAGACGCCGGACGAAATCGCGCCAAGGAACTGCAGATAGTGCATCGCGGCGTCCGCCGCAGCGTCGGGAAACAGCTCCGGCTCAAGAAGCGACGTCAAATCCATGAGCCCTCCAATCACGGGAACACCGCGATGCAAGGAGTAGTGCCTGAGCGCTTGAGCGTGATCTGGCCGATAGATCGACCAGGGACCTATAACGACTATGGCGACGCACGCTGTCGCCACGTCGTACGGCCCTCCGGCTAATGTACGCCACCCCCCCTCCCGCCATATAACAAGATCGACTGGGTGGTCCCTGTGACGGGACAGAGCGTCACAAACCTCGGCGACGGGAGAGTCCCCAAGGTCGGCCGCCGCCGTGACGTCAATAAGTAGCCGCCCTCGGCCTATCAGCCTGGAGCTGTACGAAACCAACGAGGCCCTTCTGTTGGCGGAGATTGGAGCCTGGCTTAAAAGGGTCGAGTCTGCCCCCAAGCTTGCCGCTTCTCGAAGAGCGTCGGTGTTGTCAGGCGACAGCAACGCCGACTTTTCGTAGCAAGTTCGAGCCTCTACTAATCGCCCCTGCAGTCGGAGTACGTGGCCGAGCTGAAGCCAGGTATCTCCATTTTGTGCATCGAGCTGCAACGCGCGACGGTAGGCTTCTTCCGACGCCTGGAAGTCGGAAGCAATCTTGTGAGCGTGTCCAAGTTGAACCCAGATCGGCTCAAGAGACGAGTCGCCGGCCAGCGCTTTAAGGTAGTGGGCCTTGGCCAACTCCCAATCACCTGAATCACGTGCGACATCTCCATTCCGAGCATGTTCCCGCGCCGGCAAGGCTTCGGGTCTCAAAGCCCTCCTTAGCCGACGGTAAAATCTCGCTACCTGTCGCTTCATAAGAATCGGATTTCGTTTAGACCCAGCGATACGAAGCCGTGTACTCCTGCTCCCTCGCCAAGAGCTGCAGTTTGGATGCGTAGCGTGTTTGAGCCTTCGACAACATGCAGAGGCAGATCGAAATCTACCGTCTCGTCGGCGGGGTTCAGTTCTACAATACCAAGCGTCCAATTGTTGAGGGTAGCGACGAGTTGCTGTCGCTCCAGCCCCGCCGGTAGTTCTAAGCGGATCGTGAGGGTGCTGAAAGCCGCAGTAAGGGGATCCGCTCTGAACTGGAACTCTGCACAGTGGCCGCAAAGCCATGCGGTCCTGCCAGCGTGTTCTAAAGCGCCTGCGGTGAGGTAGCGATCTGACTGTTTAGGCGAGAGGGACACCCGGCCCTCTTCTAGCCAAGGCTTGTCTGTGGCTGTTTCCCGAGCGTCGTGGTCTGGAAGCAAGCGCTGGCCTGCTTCGTCAAAACATCCCCGCAGTTCCCTACCCGCAACTCTGGACATCAAATCTGCGTTGTTCAGCATGAACGCCGTGTAGGATCGTACACCCGAATAGTAGGCCCGGGAGAGCGCGTCTGAAAAGCTCACCAGGTCGGGGATATCGACCGGCTCGGTCGGGCGACCGCTCTCTACGAGAGCCAATATCTCCAGCGCTTGGAGTTCCCACTGTTGCCGGCCGCTGCGGACGGTCTCGTACGCCAGCAGACCCATCCCTTCCGCAGTATCCTTGTCGATCCGAATGGACTGGGCCGCATCTGGGTCATACAGAATTCCATTCAGCCAGTTAGCGATGTACTCATTTTGAGTAGGTTCATCACCAGCGATGATCAACATGCCGCGCGCCATAGCTTCAAGCGTCGCCATGCCGATGCCTTCAGCGCGTCGCGGAGCAATGAACACGTTAGCGCGACCAAGCGCCGCACGGTAGTCCTCCGCCTTAGGGAACCATTTGGTTTGCGTTACCTCGCAAGCCGAGGTTGACGTCACCTTATAGGGACGCATATCCAAATCTGCCACGTCTGGCGCATTGTGCACGTGAAGTGAGCTGACCTGCCCTTCAAGCAGGCGTAAGACGGCCGGCGCATTGATCCCGTGCTCGGGGCGTCTTTGCCAAAGGAACGCCTTGAGTCCTTCATCAAAGGTCGCTCGATCATCCTCTGGGGCTGGCGACGGGAAGTACCGGGCGAGGAACGACCTGTTTCCCAAGCCGACGATGCGATGGTGCAGCGTAAAGCTGAAATTGATGTATTGCGCTTGCGCAGAGCACGCCCAATGGAGATCCGGCATCGTCGCAGAACCATCGTACATTGGCACCACGACTGTCGGCACGCCCAGCGACAGGAAAATGGGAGCAAGGTAGTCCATCTGCCAGATGACGACGACGTCGGCCGATGCAGCAATTGAGAGCGTTTCAGCAGCGATATTTGAGGGTGGATCGACATAGGCGATCTTTACATCAAACCGTCTCTTCAAAAGGTCGGTGAAAAACCTGCTGGAAGCTGTGGATGTATGAAAAGCATGATCGACGAACAGCAGAGTCTTCATGGCAGCTTCAACCAGCTCTCAAAGGCGGCCGTGTTATCCAGGTCAAAACGATGACGCGCCTGTGCGGCTCTATGGGAAAGTGTCGAGCGTCGCGTGTCAGCCATTCGGAAAATAGCTTCAACCATCGCCGGCACGTCGCTCACAACAACGCCGAGGTTATAATGTCGGGCGAGATCGGCAAACGCAGAACCATCGAAGGTGATCGCAGGGCGGCCATGGAATGCCGCCTCCATAAGCACGGCGGAACCCCGATATCTGTACGTGGCGGCGTCGTAAGGGAGAAGAACGGCGTGGCTCCGCTCATAGGTCGCGATCATCTCTTCGGCCGAGATCGCGGAGCCCTGAACTTCAACACCAGGAATGGCGTACAGCGCGCGGGCGACGGCCAGGTGCTGCTTCAGTTCAGCTGCAGGCAGCATCTGAGTGACGAACCTTATCGTCATTTCCGGGTCACGTCGCCGGACCGCCGAAAAGATCTCCGGAAGGCGCATGAAGCCTTTGTCGTGCCTAGCCGAGCCCGCACAATAGAAGACAAAGGGCCCGTGCTCACGCATAGGGAGGGGTTGAGACATCTCCGGGTAGGCCGTCACGGTGACGATCGTGCCGAGCTCCTCCGCAAGCATGTCGGCATAGCGGGGCGTCTCGGCGCTGAACGAAATCTCCACCCCGTCAGCCATCGCCTGCTTCAGCCGACCCAGCAGTTCGGCGAGCGGGTCGCGGTAGGCGTGGGACGCATTTTCCATCACTCCGATGAAGCGCAGCAGCAGCCGAGGGCGTCGATCCTTCGGCCAATTCTTCAAGGCGTTGAGCAACCCAAGGCCGCCATAGAAGTCCAGATGGGGATGAAAGAGCGTGTCGGAGGGGCCTACATCAAATTCTTTCAGCAGGGCCAGGGCGTCTTGTGTCGCCATTCGCTCTGCGTTGTCGATAAACCACCCAGAAGCGTCGCCGCCGGGCGAACTGTTCCGAATTCGCGGGAAATAATCTTCATAGTAAAAACGAAAGAAGGGCGTGAAGCCGTTTGCTTGCGCAATAGGCCCCGGCAGTTCGCGGCAGCAGACCGCCACAACGTCCCTGGTGGTTCGTTTGAACCAATCCCGGAAATAGCCCATCGCCGGAACGTTATGTCCGAAGGGGAGGACGCACATGGGGTCACAAACAAAAACACGTCCGTCACCAGAGCGAGCTAATGGAGGCGTCAAGGTCATGCCTCAATATCTGTACGGCTGAAGAAAGCTATCGCCGATGCAAGACTTCGCTGCATCGTAAACCGCCCTAGCTGTAGGCGGAAATGAAAAAACGTCTATGTAATGTGTGCGAACAACCCCAAGCTGACGCTGAAGATGAATCCATCCCTGGATATTATCTATTATAGACGAAGATGTTTTATCCATAAACATGAATGGCAATCCGCAATTGTCAAAAATAATGGATGACCAACCAAGACGTTCAAGATCTTCAAATATAGAGTTCCACAGATCGGGGCGGCCCAGCGACTGGGTTACCATATAATCACACTCGAAATGAATGGCGAAATCGGGATCTTGATTGATCACGTCCCTTATAATCAGGCCATCCATTCCGTCTGTATCGCTTTTAAGCAAGGCGATTTCCCCCTGCCCTAAATCCCTCGCAAAACTCAATAAATCCCCTGTTGTGATAAAATTTACCCGTCCCTCTCCCTCTAAATGGAGATAGCCGGTGCCGTCTTTTTCCACGTAGGCTGCAGGAAGGTGTGCCTTGCTGTCCGGAGCGACAAATCTGTCTAATATGTGAATATTGTGGTCATCAATGATACGAGCGTTATGCCGCAAGTGCGTCACAAAGTTATTACCGCCCTCGACGCATACGATTGGGTTTCCAATATGCGTTCTTATGAAGGCAGCCGTATCGCCGACATTTGCGCCTATATCCACGATAGCTCCCGAGGGCCTCCAGCCTGACAAGGGCCTCAAAATGCTCGCATAAGATCTGTCATAGAGCGCGTGAGTCTTCTGAATCTCCGGCAGCTTATGGTCATCGGGGAGGGAGAGAAAAAAATTCCCACATGGATATAGGCGCATAGGCGTCCTCAAATTTTAGGGTTGACCCACAGCATTTCACCATCGGTCGTAGTCATACCCTCGAGAGACGGCTTCGACTTGTCATACGTGAATGAGCACGGTTGCTGCCAAAGAAGATCCCAACCCATTTGGAAGAATTTATCCATCAACACGCCCTCGATGGATCGGCTATGGGTGCCGATGTAAAGATACTTCACACGCGCATCAAGAAAATCACCTGACGATAGCGCGAGGTCGCGCTCGGCACCCTGAATATCCCAGTGCATATAGTCAATTCTAGAAAGCCCCTCAGAGAGAGTCGCCAAGGAAAAAGCTTTCACCGGTACTGTTTCATATGTGAAGCCTCGATAGTCATTCTCCGCTTCTACACTCGACGCGGCTCCTCCATAGTCGGTAATCGGCATTTCCTTGGGGAAGTGGAGAGTAGTGTCTTCGCTCCAAGCGGCCCCGTGTATTATACGTGTGTCGATGCCTTCAGCGCCAATTAAGCCGTTTCTGGAGAGGTGATCGTGCAAGGCACCGATCTTTTGCTCGCTCGCCTCAACGGCTACTAAGGAGATGTTTTTCACCCCGTTACGCTTTGCAACCACTCCGGCTAGCGCAACCCAGGGCCCCCAGGCCGCTCCAAGCTCAACAGCGACGAAGCTAGACGGCGACGCGCGGTGCTCGAATGCAGTCAGGAGTCCTGTGTACTCTGCCTGACCGCCGTAGACGCGGTCGTCGGGGATGGGAAAGCCAGGTATCATCTGACCTGAATAGCCGGAAGCAGTGTAGAAGAGGTCCGCGCGTGTTTGCACGCCAAAGCAATTTGCAAAGCAATTGGGGTCGACATCCACGTCCTCCGGCGGCACCTGATACTTATGAAATAGTTCTTCGCTGCGGTCGGTGAGCACCTTGATCTCCTTGGGTATAAGTTAACAGTGTACGTTCGAGGTACCATAGGACTTGGAATGCGGCTATGGCTCAGTCGACAGTCTCAATTTATTGTTTGTACACGGACATCAATCTGTCCTTGTACCGTTCGGCAGAGAAGCGACCTGCCTGAGCGATACCTCTTTCAGTCAGGGACGCTACTAAATCATTATCTGAAGCCAACGCCTTGATCCCCCTAGTTATCGCGCGCACGTCATACGGGTCCACCATCAAGGCGGCTTCTCCAGCGATTTCGGGCAAGGAGCCCGCGGTGGACGTCAGCACCGCTGTTTGAAGGAGCATCGACTCCAGCACGGGCAATCCGAACCCCTCATAGAGGGAGGGGAACAGCGTGGCGCGAGCGCCTCTGATCAGGCTGATCAGCATCGATTGAGACATATACTCATAACGCCTGACGCGGTCCGCGCTGCGACCGCCGTCTCGCTTGACCTGGTCCAGCAACGCGGTCTCGCCCTCTGCTAACCAGGACCGACCTCCAACGATAATCAGTGGTTTTTCGACGCCTGACGACAGATAGGCCTCGATCATGCGTCCTACGTTCTTCTTCGGCTCAATTGCGCCGAAATAAAGAAAATAGCCTTTCCATTCGAGATTGAAGATGCCGTCCAGCTCCAATTCGATCTCGGACTGCGGTCGAGTACGAAGTTCCTCCGGCACCTCTACAGCCTGGTAAGTGTTCGTAACCCTGTTTTCATCGACCCCGAGCAGGCGAATCACGTCTTGTCGGGTTGTTTCCGATACGACGACGATATGGTCGGCCTTCTTCGCGATGTGATTACAGAGCTTGCGGTAGGAAGCCTTGTTTTCGGTGGTGCTGTGCGGCAAGCGAAGCGGGATCAGATCATGGATCGTGTAGATGTTTGCGGCGTTTGTGGCGTGGAGCGGCAAAGTCGCGGTCCAGTGCATCACATCCGGCTTGGCGGCGTGCGATGCGTCGAAGGTCACAGGCGTAGGCGTTCCATAGACCTGAAAACCCCGCAGCGCGTAGTGAAATAGATTTTGCGCGGCCCAGAAGGAGTCCGCGTCCGGCCGTCCGCCGCTGCGGCTTGGCCATATCACTTCGCCACTCGGCTGAACGCCGGTGGCGCTGCGCCCAAACCGCGTCGATAGCGTTTTGACGAACCTCTGGCCTTTCCGGATCTTCGCAGATGTGTTTAGCGAATCCGCGAGGGCGACCTCGTTCAGGACATTGTCCCCGCTGATCGCATTCGGCGGCCCAAACAGCACCTGCCGACCCAAGCCGAGACTTTTCATCGACGACAAGAGATTGCGTCCGTAGGTGGCGATGCCGGTCCCGTTCGGAAGCGCCAGATTATAACCGTCAATGCAAACTGTGCTCATGGATAGTGCCTAGAATTTTTCGTGGGCTAATGGAATGGAGCGAGTGGTTTTCCGCGTCTGGCCGACTGCACTGAGGCGCAGCGGCAAGAATCGGGATGGACCGCGTGACACCGCCGCCATCCCCCGCTATCTCGCGCCGGTGATGAACGAAACCGAGCGCCAATCCGAGGAACGCAGCTGGGAAACGGCGAAGACGCTCGCCGAGGCCCTGCCGTATATTCAGGTGTATGACCGCGAGACCGTGGTCATCAAATACGGCGGTCACGCCATGGGCGAGAGCGCCGTGGCGAAACAGTTCGCGGCCGATGTGGTGCTGCTGAAGCTGATGGGGGTGAACCCGGTCGTCGTGCACGGCGGCGGGCCGCAGATCAGCGCCATGCTGGACAAGGCGGGGGTCAAGTCGGCCTTTGTCGATGGTCTTCGGGTCACCGATCCGGCGACGATGGAGGTGGCCGAAATGGTCCTGTCCGGGGCGGTCAATAAGGAGATCGCCCACTGGATCACCATGGCGGGCAAGGAGGCGGACGTGCGCGGCGTCGGCCTGTCGGGCAAGGACGCCGGCCTGCTGACGGTCGAGAAGACCCGCCGGACCAAGCGCGATCCCGACAGTATGATCGAGCATGAGGTCGATCTGGGCTTCGTCGGCGAACCGACCAAGGTGGACCCCAAGCTGATCAAGGGGCTGATCGCCTCGGAGACCGAAGACTGGGTGCCGGTCATCGCCCCCATCGGCGTGGCCGAAGACGGCCAGACCTACAACGTCAACGCCGATACGGTGGCGGGCGCCGTGGCCGGTTCGCTGAACGCCAAGCGGATGCTGCTGCTGACCGACGTGCCGGGGGTCAAGGGGGCGGACGGCGAGATCATTCGCCAGATGACCCTGGAGGAGGCGCAAGGCCTGATCGACACGGGCGTTGCCTCGGGCGGCATGATCCCCAAGCTGGAGACGGCCATGGCGGCCGTGCGGGCCGGGGTCGAGGCCGTGGTGATTCTGGACGGCCGCCGGCCCCATGCGATGCTGGTGGAGCTGTTCACCGAATTCGGCGCGGGCACCCTGGTGAAGGCGTCTTGATCGACCTGTCGCACGTCAACGCCTGGGTGTTCGACATGGACGACACCCTGTATCCACGCGAACAGGGGCTGATGTCCCTGGTTCAGGCGCGGATCAACGCCTATGTGGTCGAGGCCGTCGGCTTGGCGCCCCAGGAGGCGCGGCTGTTGCAGCGCCAGTTCCTGGACGAGCACGGCACCACCCTGGCCGGGCTGATGGCCAACTACACCATCGATCCCGAGGACTTTCTGAGGGTGGTGCATGAGGTGCCCCTGGACGGGGTGGAGCGAAATCCCCGTCTGGCCGAGCGGCTGAAGATTCTGCCCGGGCGCCGGTTCGTCTTCACCAATGGGGCCAGGGACTACGCCCACCGCGTTCTGGACCGGATCGGGATCGCCGACTGTTTCGACGGGGTCTTCGCCATCGAGGACGGCGATCTGACGCCCAAGCCGGCCCCGTCGGCCTTTCGTCGCATGATCGAGCGGTTCGACTTCGAGCCGCGCTGCGCCGCCTTCTTCGAGGACACGCCTAGGAATTTGGAGCCGGCCAAGGCCCTGGGGATGGCGACCGTCCTGATCGGCGACGGCCATGGAAAGCCCCTGGGCGATCATATCGACCATATCGCCCCCGATCTTCTCGACTTTCTCAACGCCCTGACCTTCAAGGACGCCGCATGACCGACCTGTCGCATCTCGAATCCGTCGTCGAGGCCGCCTGGGACAACCGGGCCGAGGTGTCGCCCGCCACAGGAGGCGAGGTCCGGGACGCGGTCGAGACCGCGCTCAACCTGCTCGATTCCGGCCAGGCCCGTGTGGCGTCGCGGGGGGCGGACGGCGCCTGGACCACGCACCAGTGGCTGAAGAAGGCGGTGCTGCTGTCCTTCCGCCTGAACGACAACCAGATCATGCGGGCCGGCCACGCCTCCACCATCCCTCTGTCGGCCGATCATCCGGCCGCCCTCGGCCCGTTCTGGGACAAGGTTGCGAACAAGTTCGGCGACTGGAGCGCGGGCGACTATCAGGCGGCCGGCTTCCGCTCGGTTCCCGGCGCCGTCGTCCGGCGGGGCGCGCACATCGCCAGGAACGTCGTCCTGATGCCGTCCTTCGTGAACATCGGCGCCTTCGTTGACGAGGGGTCGATGGTCGACGCCTGGGCCACGGTCGGCTCCTGCGCCCAGATCGGCAAGAACGTGCACCTGTCGGGCGGCGCCGGCATCGGCGGGGTGCTGGAGCCGCTCCAGGCCAATCCGACAATCATCGAGGACGGCTGCTTCATCGGCGCCCGAGCCGAGGTGGCCGAGGGCGTGATCGTGCGCGAAGGCGCGGTGCTGGCCATGGGGGTCTATCTGTCCGCCTCGACCAAGATCGTCGATCGGGCGACCGGTCAGGTCTTCCGGGGCGAGGTGCCCGCCTATTCGGTGGTGGTGCCCGGCGCCCTGCCGGACGCCGACGGCGGGCCTTCGCTCTATTGCGCCGTCATCGTCAAACGGGTGGACGCCCAGACCCGCGCCAAGACCGGCGTCAATGAGCTGCTGCGCGACTGATCGTCCGCCGCCCGCCCTGGCTTTGACGCCGCGGCGTCCGAGGGCGCACACTGCGTCGCGCCCGCCGTTCTGACCCCGCCTTCCGTTGAGACCTGCAATGACCGATCGGACTTCGCCGCTGGACCGTTTCACCAGTTTCGAGGGCGTGACGGTTGTGGTGATCGGCGACGTGATGCTCGACGCCTATCTCCAGGGCCACGTCAGCCGCATCTCGCCCGAGGCGCCGGTGCCGGTGGTGAAACATGCGCGGGACCGGTTCACGGCCGGCGGCGCGGCGAATGTGGCCTTGAACGCCGTGGCGCTCGGCGCTTCGGCGCGTTTGATCGGGGTGGTGGGCGATGACCAGGCCGCCGATCAGCTGCGCGCGATCGCCGAACAGGCGGGCGTCTCCTGCCGGCTGCTGGGACTGAAGGGCGGAGAGACCACGACCAAGACCCGGGTCCTGGCGGGCGCCCACCAGGTGGTCCGGATCGACCGCGAAGGCTCAAACGCCCTGTCGGCCGAGGATGAGGCCGCCCTGATCGCCCTGTTCGAACAGGCGCTGGATCAGGCGGATGCGGTGATCGTGTCGGATTACGCCAAGGGATGTCTGACCGATGCGGTTCTGGCGGCCGTGTTCGATCGGGCGCGCGAGGTCGGGGTTCCCGTCTTCGTCGATCCCAAACGTCCCGATTTTTCCGCCTATCGCGGCGCGGCCTATATCAAGCCGAACCGGTCGGAGCTGGCGGGCGCGACCGGTCGGCGCTGCGACGACGACGCGGCCGTGGGCGAGGCGGCCCGGCAGGTGGTGGACCAGACCGGCGCCAATCTGTTGGTGACCCGCTCCGAACAGGGCATGGCCTTCTATGGCGTGGACGGGGAGGCGATCCTGCTGGAGACGGAGGCGGCGGAGGTGTTCGACGTCTCGGGCGCCGGCGACACCGTCATGGCCGCCTTCGCCCTGGGCGTGGCCTCGGGCCTGCCGGTCGTGCGGGCGATGCGCCTGGCCAATACGGCGGCCAGCATCGTGGTCTCCAAGGCCGGGACGGCGGTGGTGTCCGCCGCGGAGCTGCGCACCGTGCTGAATCTCCAGGATCAGCGCGACGACCATCGCGACGGACTGATCCTGTCGCGCGCAGACGCCCGGGCCGTCCGCGGCGCCTGGCGGGATCAGGGGCTTTCGGTCGGCTTCACCAACGGCTGTTTCGACCTGCTGCATCCTGGCCATGTGGCCCTGCTGCGTGAGGCCGCGAGCCATTGCGACCGGCTGATCGTCGGGCTGAACAGCGACGCCTCGGTGCGGCGGTTGAAGGGCGAGACTCGGCCGATCCAAAGCGAGGGGGCGCGCGCCGAGGTGATGGCCGCCATCCGACATGTGGACGCGGTGGTCCTGTTCGAAGAGGACACCCCCTATGAACTCATCGCCGCCCTGGAGCCCGACGTCCTGGTCAAGGGCGCGGACTATCAGGAGCATCAGATCGTCGGCGCCGATCTGGTCAGGGCCAAGGGCGGGATCATCGTCCGGGTCGAGCTGAGGGCCGGCCATTCCACCACCGGCCTGGTGGACCGCAGCCGTACGCCCTCGGCCTAGATATGAGCCCCGATCCCAGCACCGAGCTGAAGGCCGCCGCGCGCCAGGCGACAGCTTGGCTTTACGAGACGGCCCTGCCGCTGTGGCTGGAACACGGCGTCGATCGTCGGCGTGGCGGCTTCTATGAGGCCCTGTCTCACCACGACCTCAGCCCGGTCCACGACTATAAGCGGCTGCGGGTGTTGAGCCGCCAGATCTATGTCTTTTCCCAGGGGGCGCAGCGCGGCGTCTCGGACGCCGGCGCGGCGGTTGAGCATGGTCTGGATTTTTTGCTGAACCGCGCCCGCCATCCGGACGGCGGCTTCATCAGTCGACTGGACTTGGACGGGGAGGGCCTGGATCAGACGCGCGATCTGTACGACCTGGCCTTTGTCCTCTTCGCCCTGGCCCATGCCTATAGGCTGACGAGGGACGGTCGGTTGAAGGCGGAGGCCCTGGCGCTCTTAGACTTCATCCAAACGTCCATGCGCCATCCAGCAGGCGGCTATGTCGAGGCCCTGCCGCCGCGCGCCCCGCGTCGGCAGAATCCGCATATGCATCTGCTGGAGGCGGCCCTGGCCTGTGTCGAACATATGCCGGACCCTGCCTTCTCCGCCCTGGCGGCGGAACTGGTCGGCCTGTGTCGGCGACGGTTCATGGACGGGGCGCGGGGGCTTCTGTTTGAGTATTTTCAGGACGATCTGACGGCCCCGCTGCGGCCGAAAGGGCGGGCCGTGGTCGAGCCGGGTCATCAGATGGAATGGGCCTGGCTGTTGCGGGAGGCGCAGCGGCTGGGCATGGACACGAGCGCAGGCGCCGACGGCGAGGCCGAGCGGCTGGGGCGGTTCGCCCTTGCGCACGGCCTGGACCCGGCGTCGGGCCTGTTGCGGGGCGAGGTGTTCGAGGACGGCGCGGTCGCCGTCGCGGGCGTCCGGCTTTGGCCGCACGGTGAATGGCTGAAGGCGGCTCTGCGCGTCCCGGCCTTGGCGCCAAGCTGGCCTGACGCCTGGGGGGCGCTGAGCCGGTTCCTGAACACCCCGACGCCCGGTCTCTGGTTCGAACAATGGGATCCGGGGGCGGGCGGCTTTTTGGACACCCCGGTCCCGGCCAGTTCGCTCTATCACATCGCCACGGCCGTGGCCGAGCTGGAGCGGGCGGACCTTTAGGACGAAGGGCGGGAGGGGGCGCAGCCCCGCCTCCCGCCTCGCTTCAAGGGTCTCAGGCGGCGCTCTTCATCGCGTCCTTGTTGACGGCGGCGTCGGCGATGCCGGTCAGGTCTTCGTCGGTTTGGGATTCTTCCTGCAGGGTCTCGTCCAGCAGGGCGACGGCGTCCTTCAGACCCAGGACATTGGCCCAGCGCTTCAGCGTGCCGTAGCGGGTGATCTCATAGTGCTCCACCGCCTGGGCGGCGGCCAGGAGGCCGGCGTCGAGGGCCGGGTTGTCCTTGTATTCTTCCATGATCTCGTCGCCCTCGGCCAGAATGCCTTCGATGGCGTCGCAGGTCTTGCCGCGCGGGGCCTTGCCGATGATTTCGAACACCTGCTGCAGGCGTTCGATCTGGCCTTCGGTCTGGTCCTTGTGCTTTTCAAAGGCCGCCTTCAGCTCGGGCGACTGGGCGGCGCGGGCCATCTTGGGCAGGGACTTCAGGATCTTGCGCTCGGCGTAATAGATGTCCTTGAGCGTGTCGTGGAACAGGGTGTCGAGGGTCTTCTCGGCCATGGGTCGTCTTTCGCAATGATGATGGGGCGCGGGGGCGCACCCCATCACAAGCGATCAGGCCGGCTTATGTTCCTGTGTCGGAATCCGGGCTTAGGCGGCCGTCGCCCGCTTCAGATCCGGGGGCGTGGCCTCGTCGGTCAGAAGGCGAATGGCCTCCTCGACCGTCACCACCGTCTGCTCCTGGGAGCCCAGGCGGCGGATGGCGACCTTGCCCTCTTCGGCCTCCTTGCGGCCGACGACGGCGATGACCGGGACCTTGCCGACCGAGTGTTCGCGGACCTTGTAGCCGACCTTTTCGTTGCGCAGGTCGATCTCGGTGCGCAGGCCCGCCGCCTTGAATCGGTCCATGACCTCGCGGGCGTAGTCGTCCGCGTCCGAGGTGATGGTGGCGACCACCGCCTGGACCGGGGCCAGCCACAGGGGGAAGGCGCCGGCGTAGTTCTCGATCATGATGCCGATGAACCGCTCGAACGATCCCAGGATCGCCCGGTGCAGCATGACCGGCCGGTGCTTCTGACCGTCCTCGGCGATATAGGTCGCATCCAGACGTTCCGGCAGGACATAGTCCAGCTGGATCGTGCCGCAGGTCCATTCGCGGCCGATGGCGTCCTTGACGATGAAGTCCAGCTTGGGCGCGTAGAAGGCGCCGTCGCCCGGGGTTATGATCGGCTCGGAGCCGGCGGCGCGGGCGGCCTCCAGCATCTGGGCCTCGGCCTTGTCCCAGAACTCGTCGGTGCCGGCGCGCTGCTCGGGCCGTGTGCCCAGGCTTATGTAGGCCGTCTCCATGCCCAGATCCGCATGGACGCTGCGGCACAGTTTGATGAACTCGGCCGTCTCCTCGACGATCTGGTCCTCGCGGCAGAAGATGTGGGCGTCGTCCTGGGTAAAGCCGCGCACCCGCATCAGACCGTGCAGCGAGCCCGATGGCTCATAGCGGTGGCAGGCGCCGAACTCGGCCATGCGCAGCGGCAGTTCGCGATAGGAGCGCTGGCCCTGGTCGAAGATCTGGACGTGGCCGGGGCAGTTCATCGGCTTCAGGCTCAGGGTCTCGCCCTCGACCGTTTCGCAGACGAACATATTGGGCCGGTACTTGTCCCAGTGGCCCGAGGCCTCCCAGAATTTGCGGTCCAGAACCTGGGGCGTCTTGACCTCGACATAGCCGGCGGCGTCCAGGCGGCGGCGCATATAGGCCTCTAGCACCCGCCACAGCACCCAGCCCTTCGGGTGCCAGAAGACCATGCCCCGGCCCTCTTCCTGCATGTGGAAGAGCTCCATGGCCTTACCGACCTTGCGGTGGTCGCGCTTTTCGGCCTCTTCGAGCCGTTGCAGATAGGCGTCCAGGTCCTCCTTGGTCGCCCAGGCGGTGCCGTAGATGCGCTGCAGCTGTTCGCGCTTGGAGTCGCCGCGCCAATAGGCGCCGGCCAGCTTGGTCAATTTGAAGGCCTTGCCGACGTGGCGGGTCGAGGGGAAGTGCGGCCCGCGGCACAGGTCGATCCAGTCGCCCTGCTTGTACAGGGTGATGGTCTCGTTCTCGGGCAGGTCCTTGATCAGCTCGGCCTTGAACTTCTCGCCCCGCGCCTCGAAGAAGACGATGGCCTCGTCGCGGTCCCAGACCTCGCGCTCGAACTTGGCGTCGCGATCGACGATCCGGGCCATCTCCTTCTCGATGGCGGCGAAGTCGTCGGTCGAGAAGGGCTCTTCGCGGTAGAAGTCATAATAGAAGCCGTCCTCGATGGCCGGGCCGATGGTGACCTGGGTGCCGGGGAACAGGGTCTGGACCGCCTCGGCCAGGACGTGGGCCGTGTCGTGGCGGATGGTGTAGAGGGCCTCGGGATCGTCGCGCATGATCAGGCGGAAGTCGCCGCCCGTCTCCAGCACCCGGCCCATGTCGCGCTGCTCGCCGTTCAGCTCGGCCAGCACGGCCTTCTTGGCCAGGGACGGCGAGATCGAAGTCGCCACGTCCCGCGCCGTCGAACCGGCCGGATACTGACGCACCGCGCCGTCGGGGAATTTCAGATCGATCATGACTGTTCTTTTTCGTCGGTCTTCAGGGGCGGGACCGGGTCATAACCCGAACCGCCGAAGGGATGGCATTTACAGAGGCGACGCACGGTGAGCCATCCCCCCTTGAGCGGCCCGTGCCGGATCAGGGCGTCGCGCCCATAGTCCGAACAGGTCGGCAGGAACCGGCACTGCTGGCCGATCAGGGGAGACAGCGTCAACTTGTAGCCTCGATGGGCCGCGCGGACGCCGCGTTCATAGAGAGACATTTGTCCCTTCGCCGGGGGCTGGATGGGTTCGCCGCGCTTATCCCCTGTCACAGCAGGGGGATCAACCGGTCAGAGCCCGTCAGGCCGCGCCGGCGAGACGAGTTCGCCCCGCCAGGGCCTGATCGACCGCCTCAAGCGTCGCCTCGATCGCCACCAGGGTCGAGGCGTGACGGGCGGGATAGTCGGCGACCTGTTTCAGCACACGAAGTCCTTCGAAACGACCGTCGGGGCCTTCGCCGCCGGACTTCAGCATGGCGGTCATGGCGTCGCGGGCCTCCCTGATCTCATCCGCCGAGGCGCCGAGGACGGACTGGCCCAGGACGCCGGCGGCCGCCTGGCCCAGGGCGCAGGCTTTCACGTCCTGGGCGAAGTCCATGACCCGCCCCTGGTGGTCCAGGCTCACATCGACGATCGCCCGCGAGCCGCACAATTTGGCGACCCGCTCGCCGGTCCCTTCCGGCGACGCCAGCCGACCGGCATGGGGCAGGTTGGCCGCCAGGGTCAGGATGCGCGCGCTGTAGAGGTCGTCGATCATGGCCGGAAGATAGGGGGCTGAAGGGGCGAGTGGAAGGCGTGAAACGTCCGCTAGACGCTCAGCGTCAGACCGCCGTCCGCCTCGACCACCAGGGTCGCGGTTCCATAGTCGGACAGCTGCGGGTGGTCCGTCGCCAGAGGGTGGGTCCAGGCGGCGGTCACCACCAGAAGGTCCGCCCCGGCCGCCTCGCCGGCCGCGATGCCGGCCGGGGCGTCCTCGAACACCAGACAGTCGGCGACGTCCACGCCCAGCCTCTGCGCCGCCAGCCGATAGCCGGCGGGATCGGGCTTGCCGCGTTCCACGTCCTCGGCCGTGATCAGCACGGCGGGCGGTTCGACCCCTGCGGCCTTCAGCCGGGCCTGGGCCAGGGGCGCCGTAGCCGAGGTGACGACGGCCCAGCGGTCGGGCGGCAGGCGTTTGACGAAGTCGATCGCGCCGGGAATGGGGGCGACGCCCTCGACATCCTCGATCTCGCCCCGTTCGACCCAGGCGACCTCGGCCGCCAGATCGACGCCCGGCAGGTTCTGGCGGCGGATGGTGTCGGCGGTGCGCACCCCGTGGATCGTGGGGATGAAGGCGACCGGGTCGATCCCGTGCCGTTCGGCCCAGCGGGTCCAGACACGCTCGGCCGCAGCGGTGGAGGTGATCAGGGTGCCGTCCATGTCGAACAGGAAGGCGCGATAGGCGCGGGGGGCGGACCCGGGGGAGACGGTCATGCCCCTATCCAGCACGGCGCCGGCCGGGCGGCAAGCCGACGTTCCTGCCGATCAGCCGCCTTTCAAGGAGGACCAGGTGCGGGCGGTGTCGCTGGGCGATGGGGCGGAGGCGACCTCCGGCTGGGGCGCGGCCGGCGTATTGCGCGCCGCCAGCCAGGCCAGGTTCTGATCGGCCAGCTCGGGGGGCAGTTCGCGGCGCAGGATCTGTTCGGCCTCGCCCATCTTGCCTTGCAGGCCCAGGGTCATGGCCAGGGTCTGGCGCACCTTGCTGGAGGCCGTCGGCTGGGCCGCAGCCCGTCGCAGCAGGGCCTCGGCGCCGGGGGCGTCGCCGTGGGTCAGGGCCGCCGTTGCGGCGTTGGTCAGGACGTCGGGATTGTCGGGCGACAGGACCAGGGCCTGGTTCCAGGCCGCGCGCGCGTCGTCGAACCGGCGCACCTGCTCATAGGCCACGCCCAGCAGCGAATAGGGCCGCCAGTCGCGGGGCGCCAGGTCGCGGGCCTTTTCCAGCGGGGCGATGCCGTAGAAGGCCTGGCCCCGGCCGATGTGGGCGCGGCCCAGCTCCAGCAGGGCGTCCAGATTGGCGGGCTGGAGGGCCAGCAGGGCCTCGGCCGTCTGGGCGGCCTGATCATAGCGGCCCAGTTCGCGCAGGGCCTGGGCCAGTTTGATCGCCGCCACGGGATCGGCCGGGTTCAGGTCGTGCTCGCCCGACCAGAAGACCGAACGCGCCAGGGCGTCCATCCGATCATAGGCGGCGCGGACCTCGGCCGAGGCGGGCGCGCGGGTCGCGCTCTGACCGCCGCTCTGGACGGCGTTCTGGGGCGCGCCCTGGCTCTGGACCGGGGCGGCCGCGACGGCGGGGGCCGCCGACAGGCTGAGAAGGGCGACGGTTGCGAGAAGGGCGGGCATGGGCGACATGGGGGGAGTCCTGACGGTTCCTCGGTCCGCCTCAGAATCGCCGGTTCGCGTCAACTCTTGGTTAAGAAGGTTCGCCATGCTCGCCTCCCATCCCCTGCTGGTCGCCGCGAACGCCGGAGAGCGGGCCGTTCCGATCCGCCTGTCGGCGCCGGGCGCGGTTCTGGACGGGGCGGCGAAGTCCTGGGGCGAACGGCACGGCTTCACCGGCAAGGCCGGGGAACTGCTGATCGTGCCGGAGGGCGAAGGGATCGGTCAGGTGCTCCTGGGCAGCGGCGCGGCCTTCGATCCGGCCCTGGCGCGCGGCCTGTCGGCGCGGCTGCCCGGCGGCTTGTACCGGCTGGAGGCCGAGCCTGAGACGGCGCGGGCGGCGGCCCTGGCCTTCCTCCTGGGGGCCTATGTCTTTGACCGCTACAAGGCCCGGCCGGAGCGGGCGCCGGTTCGGCTGGTCGCGCCCGAGGGGCTGGACCTGGATGAGACGACGCGGATCGTCGCCGCCTGCGCCCTGGCCCGCGAGATGGTCGACACCCCCGCCGCCGACATGGGGCCGCTGCAGATCGAGACCATCGCCCGCGAGATCGCCGAGAGCGCGGGGGCTGCCGTGACCGTGACCACCGGCGAGGCCCTGCTGGAGGCGAACTATCCGGCGGTCCACGCGGTCGGTCGTGCGGCCGCTCCGCACCGCGCTCCGCGGCTGATCGAGATCGGCTGGAAGCTGGACCGGACCGACCTGCCTCTGGTGGCCCTGGTCGGCAAGGGGGTGGTGTTCGACACCGGGGGGCTGGACCTGAAACCGGCCGCCGGAATGCGCAATATGAAGAAGGACATGGGCGGGGCCGCCCACGCCCTGGCCCTGGGGCGGCTGGTCATGCAGGCCGATCTGCCGGTGCGGCTGGCGGTCATCGTGGCGGCGGTGGAGAATGCGGTTTCGGGCGACGCCTTCCGGCCGGGGGACATACTGAACAGCCGAAAAGGTCTGACGATCGAGATCGGCAATACGGATGCGGAGGGGCGGCTGATCCTGGCCGACGCCCTGACGCGGGCGGGGGAGCATTCGCCCGATCTGACCCTGGACTTCGCCACCCTGACGGGGGCGGCGCGGATCGCCCTGGGGCCGGAGCTGCCGCCCCTTTATACGGATGACGAGGCCCTGGCCGCCGATCTGCTGGCCGCAGGGCGGGCGGTGGGCGACCCCCTGTGGCGCATGCCCCTGTGGCCCGGCTATCGCGCCGCCCTGGACACCGAGATCGCCGACATCAAGAACGACGCCTCGGCCTGGGCGCAAGCCGGGTCGGTCACGGCCGCCCTGTTCCTGCAAAGGTTCGCCCCCGCCAGCGGCGCCTGGGCCCATATGGACATTTTCGCCTGGAATCCCCGCGCCCGGCCCGGCTTCCCCGAAGGGGGAGAGGCCCAGGCCATAAGGGCCTGCTACGCCGTGCTGAAGGCGCGCTACGGCGGTTGAGGTCAGGCCGGGCTCAGCCCGAAGGTCCACGCCCCCTGAGGCTCATCGTCGGGCGAGCGGGGCCGCGGCGGCCGGAGGCGGCGGACGCGGCGGGCGCGGGTGCGGGATCGCAGTCGCTGCACCGCAAGGCGGGTCTGGGCCCGGACGGCCTCGCCCGCCCTGACCAGGCCACGCCAGCCGGCGACGGCGCGAAGGCTCAGGGCCAGGATGGCGAGATCGAACAGCACCGTCACGTCGAACATCAGGACCCAGGCGATCAGGTCCGGCGCGGCCATGGCGAACAGCCGCACGCCTTCCGCTTCGAACAGGGCGACCACCGCCGCACCGAGAGCGATGACGAGGATCACGCCCAGGATCTGACCGCGCGTCAGGCGCGACAGGAGCGATGCAGGCCGCTCGACCAGCCAGAGCCGCAGGACGGTTCCGACGGGGCCCTGGTCGAACCGCGTCAATCCCAGGACGATCAGCAGACACAAGGGCGCGAGCATCGAAAATCCCCAGGACGGCGCACGGCGGCTTGGCCGTTCCGCATCGAGATGGGCGTCCATCGACCAGACGCAAGGTCGGCCTGCGGATGAGAATTCCACAGAAAGACCGTGCCCATTAACGGCCGATTCGGCTTCCGGGGATAAGACTGCCGCTTCAGCCAATGCGAGCCCAGGTTTGACTGACCGCCTCGATCTTCTTCCGCCCGGCGATCGTCTCGCCCGCCCGGACCTGGCCGAACAGGCGCTGGAGGGTCTGGTGCGGGCGACCGCCTATCGGGCGACCGAAGCCATGTCCTGCCGCGTGGCCGTCGCCGACGTCTGGTCGGACGGGGGCGAGCGGATCGATCAGCTTCTGCATGGCGAGATCTTCGACGTTCTGGATCGTTCGGAGGGCCGGGCCTGGGGTCGGGCGCGCCGCGACGGCGTGGTCGGCTGGGTGGTTCTGGACAGTCTGTCGGCCGGCGCGGCCTTGCCGACGCGAAGGGTGGCTGCGGTCGATGCGGCCCTGCCGCTGAACGCCCTGGTGGTCGAGACGGCGGAGGGCGTTGCGGACGCCGACCTGGCGCCGATCGGAACCTTTGAGCGGGATCCTGTCTCCGTGGCCGAACGCCTGCTGGGCCGGCCGCATGAACTGGGCGCCCGGTCCTCGGTCTCGACCGACTGTTCGGGTCTGGTGCAGCAGGCCCTGCTGGCCTGCGGCCTGCCGGGGCCGCGCCGGTCCGACGCCCAGGCCGAACTGGGCCGGGCCGTTTCGGCCGAGGCCCCGGCGCGCGGCGACCTGGTGATCTGGCTGGCGCCCGGCGGCGACCACGACTGGACCGGCCATTCGGCCCTGATGATCGACGCCGAACGGATCATCCACGCCACGGGCGGCAAGGGGGTCTTGATCGAACCCCTCGCCGAGGTCGAGGCCCGGCTGACCGCCGAAGGCTTTGCGACGGCGATCTTCCGCCGCCTCTGAGACCGGGCGGGACCCTCGGGGTTGTGACGCCCCTAAAAAGACTGTCCGATGTGTCCGATGTGTCCGATGTGTCCGATGTGTCCGGTTCAGGCTGCGGCGGGCGGTTTCATTTTTGAAATTCGGCATTGAATCTAGCGAGGGGAGGACGGTCGGCGTCCTCTCAGTCGGTTCGCCATGTCAAAGACCGGATCGCCAGCCTAGCCCCGGCCGCGCCCCGGTCGCGTCGAACCGCCGGCCTGTTTCGCAACCGATTGAATCGACGAGGGACTCCTTGCGAAACTAGGGGCGTTCGTCGCGGAAGGTCCGCAGGGCGCCCAGACGGGCGAAGGCCAGGGTCAGGGCCTTGCGTCGGGCCGGCGCCAGGGGGGTGGCCGGCGCCTCGCGCACCACCGCCCCGCCGAAGCCGTCGGCGACGATCAGCCCCGGCGCCTCGGGCAGAATGTCCTGGGGAAACTCGGGCGCCACGGCGAAATAGAAGGCGTCGCAGAAGGGGCCGTACTCCTGCCATTTGCGATCGACGCGATAGTCGTCGACGCCGGACTTCACCTCGCAGATGACGACGTCGCCGCGCGGCCCCAGGGCCATGACGTCGGCGCGTCGCCCATTGGGCAGGCCGACCTCCAGCAAGGGCGCATAGCCCAGGTCAAACATCAGCCGCGCCGCCCCGCGCGTGACCGAAAGCGTGGTTTCCGGCCGGCTGAAGACCAGTTCGAGATGAAGGGCGGCGGCGGCCATGCCGACTTTATGTTCCGGCTATGTTCTGAACGCAAGCGGCCTATGGTGGCTGGTATGGCATGGGGACCTCAACCAAGCGGGCCTAGATCCATGTCTCGGGTCGTGATCACCGCCATTCCACGCGATGCGCGGCTATACCCTTTCGTGCCAGTCGCGCGACGGTTTTTGGTGAAGCGTTGACAAGGAAAGATTTCTCCGCGCGCTTGAGAAGCGGCCAGTCATCGGCACTGTCGGAATACGCGACGGCCCAGCCTTGATGGTATCCGGAATCAGCCAGCCCATGGCATTTTGCGTCATTGCGACAGTGCCGCGCGCCTATCCAGCCAGCCCAGAACGGTGCGAGCTCCGATCCAATAATGGGCAGTTCGACACCAAGCTTTTCAAACATTGCCTCGGCGAGCCAGCGAGGCGCGGCGGTAGCAATCACGACACGGTCGCCTTGCAAAATGTGCTTTTGGAGCACCTTAAGTCCTTCCGAACGCCAAGCGGGACCAACGGCTGCCGAGAAAGAGCCACGAAGGGCTCTTTCACCCATACCGACGCTGGCGACCCATAGAGGCATTGACGAACCGAGACGCCTAGAGAGCAGTGTCAGCGACACGCCAATGGGGATCAAGCAGAACGCGAGTGCGATCCTCCACCAACTTGCTTTAATCCTGCCGAGCATCCAATGGGTGGTGGAATCGCCGTCGATCAGCGTTCCATCAAGATCGAAGACTACAGTCGGAGCGACAGCCATATAGCGAATCTATACGGTTTTCGCTTCGCGGGAATATCCATGCGCCATGGGGAAGGGGCAGGTCGGCAAGGCTTCGGAGCGCCTCCAGCGGCAGACCTGCGGTCGGCGATCAGCCTGTTAGGCGGCGCGCAAGGCGTCGCGGGCCTGGGTCGGCAGTTGGGCGATGACCGACAGATAGGCGCTGGCGGTCGCATCCGGCTGACGGCGGCCCTGTTCCCAGCCCTTCAACGTCGCCAAGGGAATGCGATAGGCGGTCGCGAACGCCTGTTGCGACAGGCCCAGCCCCTCGCGGATCGCGCGCACGTTGGGAACGTCGATCGTGTGGAGGCCGGCCGGCTCGCCGGCGCCGCGCGCATGGTCGGCGGCCTCCTGCATCGCTGCGATCAGATCCTGTCCAAAGGTGCTCATTGCCTGTCTCCTTCTCTGTCCGCAGCGGCCTTGATGGCGCCGGCCAATGCGGACACCGTCCTTTTCTCATCCGACGTCAGATCGGTCGCCTGCGCCTTGGCGTAGGCCAGCAACAGGTACAGCGGGCAGTCGGGGCGATAATAGAAATAGATCACCCTGGCGCCGCCGCGCTTGCCGCTGCCCGATCGTCCCCAGCGCAGCTTGCGCACGCCGCCCGTGCCGGGGATCAGGTCGCCTGTTTCCGGATTGCGCGCCACGTAATCAATGAGCGCAGCCCGTTCCTCATCGCTCCATATCGTTCCGGCCGAGCGCACGAAGGCCTGCGTCTCGGCGACGGTGATCGGGCGCGTCTGCATCGACCGAGATATACGTCAATGACGCCCACACTTCAATCCGGCGGCGACACTGAATCGGACCGAGAAGGACGGGGTGCGAGATTGCGCCCCGTCTTAGGCGATCTCCGCCTTACGCGATCTCTTCGACATGGCCGTCCAGGTCCATCAGGGCCAGTTCGACCTCCAGATGGGGGTGGCGCTGTTTGATCGCGTCGCGCAGGGCGTGGAGCTGCTGAGTGTGGATCGCCAGCTCCTTGTCGGGAGTGTCCACCGTCTCGGCGCCCAGGATGACCTTGTAGGCGCCGCAGTCGCGGTGGTCGATGATCACGACCTTGTGGATGTGATGCAGGTCGATTGCGACGTCCAGATGGCTCCAGAAGGTCTGGCCCCAGCTGGGAAATTTGTCGGTCAGGGCGCCCAGGGAGGCGCCGGCCAGAACGACGTGGTCGTATTTGTCGTGCAGACCGTGGCCTTCCATATAGGCGACGGTGTCGTCGGTCAGGCGGTAGTCCATGCAGGTCAGCAGCAGGATTTCCGTATGGCCCCGCGCCCGGGCTACGCCCGGCGCCAGGGTGGACAGAAGGCTGACGCCGCCGGCCATGGCCAAGAGGCCGAAGGCGCCGCGGCGGGACAGGGACGGGGTGTGGGTGCAGCAGTCGGGCATGGCGATCGCTCCGGATTGATCAGGCGATCACGGGTAACGACGTTCGTTCAGAGCGCCTAGCTCGTACCCTTCCGGAGCCGGCAGACAACCTGACGTTAACGATCGCAGCGCGTCCGAGCGAAGCCGGCCTGCCCTAACGACCGGTGCTGACGACCCGGCTCATGTCCAGTCCCAGAGCGCGGGCGCGGGCCAGAAGGCGGGCGCGATCCGCCGCCGAGGCGTTCTGGTCACGATGCCAGATCCACCAGTCGGACTTGTTCGGCAGGGCCAGTATGGCCCACTGATAGTCCGGATCGTGATCCCAGACCCAATAGTTCTGCCCCGCCAGTCCGCCGAAGCTGAGCAGGCCGGGCAGGGTGAAGCGGAACTTGGCGTTGGTGGTCGTGTCGGTGATCCGGGCGTCGGCGCGCAGGGTCTCGTTGCGGTCGTCGGCGAGGCGGGTGCAGGTGACGACGAGGCCGTACCGGTCGGGCCGGCCCTGGGGGGTGAAGTCGATCTGCGTCCGGCTGCAATCCTTCTGGACGTCGTTGTGGCTGCGCTCGATCTCGAACCACCGACCGTCAAACCGATCCAGATCGACGGCGCGCGACTGGGCCGGGGCTGCGGACGGCGCAACGATGAGCGAGACGGCGATCAGGGCGGCGCGGAACATCCGGGGTGATCCTCGTTGAATCTCGTCTTGATACGTCCGACGGCGAGGCGCGGTTGCCCCCCCACACACGCGCGCGCGGCGACGCCGTCGCCGGGGCCAGGCGTCGGTCTGAGAGGAAAAAATCCTGACACCTGTCGCAGATCTGAGACAGGTCCGCCCCGCAGTCTCGAACCGTGGTCCGTGGAGCGGGACGAGGTTCACGCTTCGTTAAGAGCGTCGATCGCCTTAGTAAATCGAAATAGAGATGCGAACATCGCATATGCTTAGGACCAAAAGTATTTAGAAGAGCGAGTCCAAATGTCTGATATCAGCAATAAGATCGTCACCTGGAACGCGCAGCAGCGCGAAGTGGGTGAAGTGGTCTATAAGCGTGCAGGCAAACATCTCGAACAGGCCCTGCTGGACGCCTATCGCGTGATCGACCCGACGCTGGACGCCCTGCCGCGTGACGTGTGGGAGAACGAGAAGCGGAAGTTCGCCTTCATTTCGCGCGGGGACTTTCCGCCCGAATATTTCGAACAGCAGGCGGTGATCACCGAGAACATCTCGAGCAGCCTCGATTACGCGACCTATCTGAGCAAGACCTACGCCGCCTACGCCGCCGGCCTGGCGTCGGGGCTGATGAAGGAAAAGCCCTGGAACGAGAAGGCCGACCATGCCCTGATGCTCAGCCTGATGCGGTCGGTCTTTTCCGACGCCAGCGTCGTGATGTTCAACTACTTTCAGATCCTGAACGCCAAGGCTGACGAGGAGCGCGCCCTGGTCGAGGCGGAACGGCGGCGCGTCGCCGAGGAGCAGGATGCGGTGGTCGCCGCCCTGGCCGAGAGTCTGAACCGGCTGGCGCGCGGCGATCTGACGGCGGTGATCACCGCGCCCTTCAACGGGCGCTATCAGCAGATCAAGGACGATTTCAACGCGGCGATCGACAGTCTGCGCGAGGCCATGAGCGCGATTTCGACCTCCACCAGCGGGCTGCGGGCCGGCTCGGACGAGATCGCCTCGGCCTCTGACGACCTGTCGCGCCGCACCGAACAGCAGGCGGCCAGTCTGGAACAGACCGCCGCCGCCCTGGACCAGATCACCGCCACCGTGAAACGCAGCGCCGAGGGCGCAAAACAGGCCTCCGCCGCCGCCTCCGACGCCACCGTCGGCGCCGCCCGCTCAGGCGAGGAGATGCGCGAGGCGGTCGCCGCCATGGGCGAGATCGAGGAAAGCTCCAAACAGATCACCAACATCATCGGGGTGATCGACGAAATCGCCTTCCAGACCAATCTTCTGGCCCTGAACGCAGGCGTGGAGGCGGCGCGCGCCGGGGACGCCGGGCGCGGCTTCGCCGTGGTGGCCCAGGAGGTCCGGGCCCTGGCCCAGCGCTCGGCCGAGGCGGCGCGCGAGATCAAGGCCCTAATCGCCAACAGCACGGCCCAGGTCGAGCGCGGCGTCAAACTGGTCGGAGAGACAGGCAAGGCCCTGGGGGGGATCGTCAAGCGGATCGCCGACATCGACGGGCTGGTGTCCGAAATCGCCCAGTCGTCGCAGGAACAGTCCACGGGGCTGAACGAGGTCAACACCGCCGTCAATCAGATGGACCAGGTCACCCAGCAGAACGCGGCCATGGTGGAGGAGACCACCGCCGCCGCCGCCAATCTGCGCAACGAGGCGGGCGAGCTGGAGCGGCTGGTGGCGCGGTTCCAGACCGGAGAGGCCGCGAACCGGCCTCAGCCGGCCCAGGCCGGCCGCCACGCCCCGGCCGACAATCCGGTCGGCAAGGCCCAAAGACGGCTCGCGCTCGCCGTCGGGGCGACCCAGGGCAATGCTGCGCTCAAGGACTGGGAAGAGTTCTGACGGCGCCCCCAGAGCCTGATCGGCTCTAGGTTCAATCGACATTCTGCTGACTGCGGTCAGGCCGCTCTTTCCGCGTCAGAGGGCCTTGATGCGGCGACCGGGTTCATCACAGCGATCACGGCGGATTCACAACGGTCACGACGCCGTCTGAACGCGCCGTGTTCGCCGTGACCTCGTCGTGCCCCGTTGTGATGAACCCGCCCTCAATCAGCGTTCCGCCGCCAGACGTTTTCCCTTCCGCTGACGCGGGAAGATTGGCCCTAGCCCGCCAGGGCGAGGCGGTTCCTGGCCCAGTCGGCGCGCGTCTGGCCCCACAGATGGACAGGCAGGTCGGCGAAGGGTTCTGGCAGGCGGGTGGGGCCGCGCGCCGTGGAGCCCAGCCATTCGGCCAGCCGGATCGAGGCCGTATTGTCCAGGTCGATCGTGTGCACCACCTCGTCCCAGCCCAGGACGTCGAAGGCGTAGTCGATGGCTGCGGCGGCGGCTTCGAGCGCATAGCCCCGTCCCGTGGCGTCAGGGTGCAGGGACCAACCGACCTCCGGCCCCGGCCAGCCGTGGGGTCGCCACGGCCCGATCCGTCCGAGCCACCGGCCGGTGGTTTTCTCAAGCACCGAGAAGAAGCTTTCGCCGGTCAGGCTCCAGGCGCCGGCGACGGTCGCCATGATCCGCCAGGTTTCGGCCGGCGTCTTGGGGCCGCCGATGAAGCGCGTCGCATCGGGATCGGCCTGGAACTCGGCCCAACGCGGAAAGTCCTCCATCCTCGGGGGACGCAGGGTCAACCGTTCGGTCTCGATGCGGATCTCGGTCACAGCAGATACTCCCGCTCCAGCTCATAGTGACTGCCGTCGTCGGTCAGGACGCTGGAATAGAGGCCGAAACGGTCGATGCGGATCGGCGGCGAATGCAGCAGATTGTGGCCCGCCATCCAGGCGCCGATCCGGTCCGGATTGGTCTGGGGCTTAAGATAGGCCAGGGTGACGTGGGGGCGATAGTCGCGCTTCTCCAGGACGATGTTCGCCCGCTCGCCCGCCTTCCTGCAGCGACCGGCCAGGACCGAGAGGGGTTCGTTGGGCGTCTCGACGCCGGCCCAAATCGTGTGGCTGCGATGGTTGTCGCCGAAGGCGCCGACCCCCTTCAGCACGATCTCGAAGGGGGCGCCGGCCACGCGGGCCAGTTCGGACGCCAGGTCGTCGGCCCGCCGCTCGTCGGTCTCGCCGTAGAAGGCCAGGGTGACGTGCAGGGCCTCCAGCGGCCGCCAGCGGGCGCCGGGCAGGCCGGACTGACGCCGTTGCAGGGTCTCGCCGACGTCCGGCGGCAGGGTCAGGGCGGTGAACAGACGCAACATGCGACTGTTGGTAGCGGTCGGAACCGCCGCTTCCAAGTCCGGTTTTCCTTGCACTGGGAGCCTCGGCTTCCGATATTCAAGGCCTGTGACCGGGGAAGTCTCCCCGGCCGACTCGGAGAAGGTTCGTCGCCATGAGCGATTTCAACAACGGCTACGCCCGCCCGCTTCCGCAGACGGCCGACATGTCGGTCGACGCCGGCCTGCGCAGCTTCATGCTGGGCGTCTACAACAAGCTGGCCCTGGGCCTCGTTGTCGCGGCGGCCCTGGCCTATGTCACCGGCAATGTGCCGGCGGTGCAGCAGCTGCTGTTCGGCGTGACGCCCGACGGCCGCGTCGGCCTGACGGTGCTGGGCATGGCGGTCCAGTTCTCGCCCCTGGTTCTGCTGTTCGGTTCGATGTTCTTCATGAAGAACCCGACGGCCAAGGGGGTGAACCTGCTGTACTGGGCCGTGGTGGCCTCGATCGGCGCGGGCCTGGGCATCCTGTTCCTGCGCTATACGGGCGCCTCGCTGGCCTCGACCTTCCTGGTCACGGCGGCGGCCTTCGGCGGTCTGAGCTTGGTGGGCTACACCACCAAGAAGGACCTGTCCGGCATGGGCACCTTCCTGATCATGGGCGTGATCGGCCTGATCATCGCCATGATCGTCAACATGTTCCTGCAATCCGGGACCTTCTATCTGATCATCTCGGGTCTGGGCGTGCTGATCTTCGCGGGCCTGATCGCCTATGACACCCAGCGTCTGAAGATGACCTACTACGCCCTGGGCGGCGACCAGAACGCCATGGGCGTGGCCACGGGCTTCGGCGCGCTGAGCCTGTTCATCAACTTCGTGAACCTGTTCCAGTTCTTGCTGGCCTTCATGGGCGGCAACCGGAACTGAGGTCGGTCGCAAGACGGATGCGGAAAGGGCCCCTCGCGGGGCCCTTTCTTTTTGCGGCATGATGTTTAGCCTTGGCTCGACCAAAGGGGGGATGAGCGATGTTGAAACGCGGACGGAGCTTGGCAGGGCTTGTCGCGAGCTTGCTCATTACGTCGTCGCTCGGGGGGTGCCTGACATTGGCCGCCTATCAAAGGCTGCACGAGGAGCAGGCGGCAGATCGATTTCGCCAGCCTGGAGCCGCTGAACTCACGTGGTTCCAAGCGCAGGGCTTTCCCTTGTCTGGCATGCTGCAGATGACCGCCCGTCTCACCCGCCCTCTGCCGACCGGCATGGGCTTTGGGCCGAAGGAGACGCTGACGTGTGAAGGCAAGGCGATTCGGCTTATTCCGGACACGCCCCGAAATCGATGGCTCATCGCGAACAGGATGTGGTTGCCCCTCCAGGAGGAAGGCGTCTGGCGGAACGGATCCCCGACTGAGTGGCGGTGGCCCGAGCCGACGGGTTTAATCCGAGAAGCGACCTGCGGCGCAGGAGGCGCGTTTCGGTTCGAAGGCGTACCGGACGGCGGCTACCTCGTGATGGCCCAGATTTCGCCTCCAGCCTACGCGGCCGACGATTTTGGCGAAGGCTTTGATATTGTGCTGAAATCGGTCAGAGTATCCGGCGGACAATCAAGGGCTCAGCTGAACATTCGCTTGAGCGACGACGATTGGCTTTCCCCTGTCGTGCGCCAGAGGTGACCGGATTCAGTCCACCACCTGGAACTTCCGGCCGTCGAACACCTTGAGGGCCTGGGCCAGGTCGCGGCCGCGTTTCAGGATCTGGCCGCCCTCGCCGATGACGGCCCACTGCCCCTGGCGGGTCTGGAGGGCCGGGCGTTTTTCGATGCGGTACAGGGGCGCGTCGCCCGAGCGGCGGAAGACGGCGAATTCGGCGAAGTCCTTGTGGCCCACCATAGCGTAGTCGCGCCAGTCGCCCAGGGCCACCATCCGGCCGTAGACCCGCAGGATCAGGTCCAACTCGCGCCGTTCGAAGAAGACCGGGCCGGCCGGTGGAGAGGGGGGCGGCGGCTCGTGCGGGGTCAGGCTCATGATCTGAACTTAGGCGCATCGGCGCGGGACGCCAGAGGGGGGGAAAAGCGCTTCAGACACCAAATGGCCCCGTTTCGGTCCTTCGCCCGCCCGTTTGGGCGGCGAAATAACGATCATCGGCTCGTCGGAGTTCGGAAGCGTCCGGATCCTGAACAGCCCCCCCAGCCCCCTGGATGTTTCCAACAAGGGCTCCGGCGGCCGATGCTTCCTCCAAGCGAGCGCCCGCCCTGCCGATCCCCTCCCCCTCCCAGGCAAGGCGGGCGTTTCGCTGTCTGGAGCCCGGCTGGAGCCGCTCAGGCGGGCGTCTTCTCCTCAGCCGTCTTCTCCCGGGGCGTCTTCTCCAATGTGATCGTTTGGGTGTCGCCGCCGCGCCGCACCTCCAGGGCGACGGAGCCGGCTGCGGCCTCCAGCGCCCGAGCCGCCGCCCGGATGTCCGCCGTCGCAACGCCGTCGACGGCGAGAACAAGGTCGCCGGCCAGCATTCCGCCCTGGGCGGCGGGCGTGCCGGCCTCGACGGCCGAAACCTGAACCTCGCCCTCCATGTCCCGCAGGGTGGCGCCATAGGCAAGGACGCGGTCCACGCCGACCTGGACCGGGGCCTCGACCGGCGGCTCGACGGCGAGGGCGGTCGTGGCCTCGCGCCCTCCGCGCAGATAGACGACGTTCAGGCGGGAGCCCGGCGCGGCGACGCCGACGGTGGCGTTGACGGAGCCGGCGTTGGCGACCGGTCGCCCCTGGAGGCGCAGTATGACGTCATCCTCGCGCAGGCCCGCGCGTTCGGCGGGCGAGCCGGGGGCCACATCGGCCACCACGGCGCCGCGCACGATGCCCAGCCGCATCCGGCGCGCCTGCTCAGGCGTCAGGGAGGCGAAGATGGCGCCGGTCTCGCCGCGCTTGACCTCGCCCTGGGTGCGCAGCTGGTCGGCGACATAGAGCATGATGCGGGTGGGGACGGCGAAGGCGATGCCGTCATTGCCCCCGCCCATGCCGCCCGACAGGATGGCGGTGTTGATCCCGATCAGCCGGCCCCGGCTGTCCAGCAGCGGCCCGCCCGAATTGCCCGAGTTCACGGCCGCATCGGTCTGGATATAGTCCTCCACCGCATCGCCCAGGCCCGATCGGTTCAGACCCGAGATCACCCCCATGGTCAGGGTCTGGTCCAGCCCCAGGGGATAGCCGACGGCGAAGGCCAGGTCGCCCGTCCGAAGGGTGTCGGAATCCACCGTCTGCACCTGTTTCAGGTTCAGCGGCCGCCCGTCGGGCGTGATCCGCAGCACGGCGATGTCGGTGGCCTTGTCCGCCCCGACCAGGACGGCGTCGAACAGCCGGCCGTCGATCAGATCGACGGTGAATTTCCGCCCGTTCTCGACCACATGGTTGTTGGTGATCACCAGGCCCTGGGCCGCGTCGATGACGACGCCGGAGCCGGAGGCGTAGGGTTTGGGATCGTCCGCATCGGAACTGGGGCCGCGCGACTGGCCCAGGGTCGTCACCTTGACCACGGCCGGCAGCGAGCTTTCCAGACCTGCGGCGAAGCTGAAGACGCCGCGACGCGCGTCATAGGGCAGGACGGTGGGCGCCGACTGGGCCAGGACGGGGCCGGCGGCGGCCAAAAGGGCGGTCGCGACAGTCAGGGAGGCGGCGGCCGAAAAGCGAAGCGTCATGGAATGTCCCTTGATCGAGCCCCGACCTTAGCCCGACTTGATCAAACTGACGATGGGCGCCGTCCCGATCAAAGGCCGTCGCGTCGGATCCGCGAAACAGGGCTTGCGCGGCGACCGTTCCCGCGTGACCATCGTCGGGCGAACACCGGGAGCCGCCGCATGAGCCAGACGACGATCGACCGCGCCCGCCGGGGCTCGACGGCGTTCGACCGCCTGTTCCGCGACCATCCGCGCGAGGTGGGCGAGACCTATTTCCAGCACATGGCCGCCTCGACCGCCTTCGGCTTTCGCCTGCTGCGGCTGGCGGGCGCCGCCTTCGCCCACGCCCTGATCCCCGGCGTGCACAAGACCACCGTCTCCACCGCCATCCGGGGCATGGCCCAGGAGATGGGCGGCCGGGCGGAGGAGGCGAAACAGAGCCGGATGCGCGACGCCGGGGTCTGGGACGTGGGGCTTTAGGGCGCTCCGACCGGCCCGGTCATGCAATTGCCGGGGTTTGTGCTATAGAGGCGGGCTAAACCGCATCCAGGATCGCCGCCTTGAGCATTACGCTCGATCTTTCCCGTGTCTCGAACGCGCCCGCTGTGAAGGCCCCCGTCAACCTGTCCGGTCTGACGCGCGCCGGCCTGCGCCAGGCCCTGATCGATGCGGGCGTCTGCCCGCCTGAAAAGGCCAAGATGCGCGCCAGCCAGGTGTGGAGCTGGATCCACCACTACGGCGTCACCGACTTCGCGGCCATGTCGAACGTCGCCAAGGACATGCAGGCCAGGCTGGCCGAGCATTTCACCCTGGCCCGGCCCGAGATCGTGGAACGCCAGGTGTCGAAGGACGGCACCCGCAAATGGCTGATCCGCACCGCCCCGGGCATAGAGATCGAGACCGTCTACATCCCCGACGTCGGCCGGGCCGGGGCCCTTTGCGTCTCGTCCCAGGTCGGCTGCACCCTGAACTGCACCTTCTGCCATACCGGCACCCAGAAGCTGGTCCGCAACCTGACCGCCGCCGAGATCGTGGCCCAGGTCCAGGTGGCCCGCGACGATCTGGAGGAATGGCCGTCGCCCAAGGAAGACCGCCGCCTGTCCAACATCGTCTTCATGGGCATGGGTGAGCCGCTCTATAATCTGGACAACGTCTCGGACGCGATCGACATCATCTCGGACAATGAGGGGATCGCCATTTCGCGGCGGCGGATCACCGTCTCGACCTCGGGCGTCGTGCCGATGATCCCTGAACTGGGCGAGCGGACCGGGACCATGCTGGCCATCAGCCTGCACGCCACCAACGACTCGCTGCGCGACGTCCTGGTGCCGCTGAACAAGAAATATCCGCTGGACCAGCTGATGGCCGCCATCCGCGCCTATCCGGGCCTGGGCAACGCCAAGCGGGTGACGTTCGAATATGTCATGCTGAAGGGCGTCAACGACAGCCCGGATGAGGCGCGCGCCCTGGTCAAGCTGATCCAGGGCATTCCCGCCAAGGTGAACCTGATCCCGTTCAACCCCTGGCCCGGCACGGACTATCAGTGCTCGGACTGGAAGACGATCGAGGCCTTCGCCGCCATCCTGAACCGCGCCGGCTACGCCAGCCCCATCCGCACCCCCCGCGGCCGCGACATCCTGGCCGCCTGCGGCCAGCTGAAGTCCGAAAGCGAGAAGCTGCGGGCGAGCGCAATCAGGAAGGCGGAGCAGGCGGCGGCGTGAGCGGCCTGTAACTACGCCTCCAAATGATCCATCCGGCCAGCCCGCCTGGGATCGCCAACAGTGGGGCGGCTAATTCCGTGCCCGGGGCAAGAAGCCGAAAGACGATTGCGCCCGCGATAACGCTTTCGATTGCGGCCGTAATCGAGAAGGCGCCTACGCTGGTTCGGCCTGAATTATGCAGAATCCACCAAGTTGGAATTCCGACGACGATCAGGCCAACAAGATAGACCGGGAAAGAGATTATGAAGCCGTAGAGGGCTGCGAGCAGCCCGAACAGAAGTCCCCCGCCCAGGGCGTTGCCCAAGCCAGTTTCGCCGGGCGAAACGATTATGCTGATCCACATTCCTATGGCCGACATTCCAGCTGTGGTGCTTGCGGCAAGGACGTTTGCAATGATGAGCGTACCAAGCCGATCCGACATCGACTTGATCATATCTTAGCCACAACTCTGTTTAGAGGTCTCGGACCCATGCTTTCCGGCGTCCGCACATCCCAGGCCAGACCCAGCCGTTCCAGCAATTGAATGAACCGGAACCCCCAGTCGCTCTGGCCCGGGTAGAGGCCGATCTTCGCCGAGCCGGGATAGGCGTGGTGGTTGTTGTGCCAGGCCTCGCCCATGGTGGGGATGGCGGCCCAGGGGACGTCATGGGCCTGGACGCCCGCCTCGCGCACCAGCCAGGTTTGCGGACCGCGACGGTGGGCCAGATGGCCGACGAACCAGTGGCCGATGACGCTGGCCGAGACCCGGGCGCAGACGCCCCAGACCACGAAACCCCAGCCGCCCATCAGCCACAGCGCCGCCGCGACAGGAAGCTGTTGCAGCATCCAGGTCCGTTCCAGGAACCGATAGAAGGGATCGCGGCCGATCCGGCCCAGCTCGAACTGGGGCGGCCGTTCCAGCACCAGCCGGCAGTGCATCTGCCACCAGGCGTCGACCGCCATCGGCCGCCGGTGCGCCAGATAGTCGTGACAGTCGGTCTGGCGCTGGGCCCAGTCGCGGATGTCGTGGGTGCGGATCATCCAGAAGGGGCCGCTCATGCCGACCAGGGTCCCGAACCAGGCCAAGACGCGCTCCAGCCACAGCGGGCAATCGAAGCTGCCGTGGATCAGCCGACGGTGAAATCCGACCGAATGGCCCAGCAGAAGCGTCGTCCCTGTCACGACGACGAAGACTGCGACAGCGGCGAGGCTGAAGGTCTTGGCGCCGAAGATCAGGGCGGCGGCCAACATGGCGCCGTTCCACAGCGAGTGACGCGGGTCCCAGACGACACGGCCTTCGATCGGGCTGCAGCCGGGCGTCTCGACGAGACTGTTCACGGCGCAGGGATCAGCGTGGTCCATGTCGGCCTCCCTTCGTAGGTAATTAGGCAATCACTTAAACATTGAAATGACCCGCTGGCAAGCGCTTAGCAAATCGCTTAAATACCGCCCATGCAACGCGTGTTCGAAGCCCTTTCCAGTCCCGTCCGCCGCAAGATCTTGGCCTATCTGGCCCACGCGGACCTGACCGCCGGGGAGATTGCGGCCAAGTTCGAGATCTCCAAGCCGGCGGTGTCCCAACACCTGTCGGTGCTCGAGGTCGCGGGTCTGGTGACCAGCGAGAAGAAGGGCCAGTACGTCCATTACAGCTTGGCGCCGGACCAGTTGACCAACACCCTGAACGGCTATGTCCAGGAGGTCTGCCCGGTCGCCAAGCCGTTGAAACGCGAGAGCGCGGCCCTGGCCAAGGCGCGCGCGAACAAGCCGGATGACGCAGGCCTGTAATCTTTCGTCACAAGGTGTTGCTTCGCCGCGCTTGCGGATTGGGGCGGCAATCGGGCAAGGCGTAGAGACATGGACCCCTCACTGACGAACGTCCTGTCGAGCGCCGAGGTGCAGGCTTTCGCCTCGGGCTTTCCGGTCATGGTCACGCACCTGATCGTCACCCTGCTGCTGCTGGCGGCGGGGGCGACGGTCTACGCCCTGCTGACGCCGTGGAAGGAGATCGCCCTGATCCGCGAGGGCAATCCGGCCGCCGCCGTGGCGTTCGCGGGCATTCTGGTGGGTCTGGCCATTCCCTTGGCGGTGTCCCTGTCGGTTTCGACCTCGGTGCGGGACGTGGCCATCTGGGGCGTGGCGACCCTGGTGCTGCAGCTGCTGGCCTTCCGGGTTGTGGACCTGATGCTGCACGGCCTGCCGCAGCGGATCAAGGACGGCGAGGTTGCGGCCTCGGTGGTCCTGGTCGGGGCCAAGCTGGCGACCGCCCTGATCCTGTCGGCCGCCCTGACCGGCTGAGCGGCGAACGGATCGCGTCATGCAATTCCCCCGCCTGCCGGACTGGGCCATCTACGGAGCGGTGGCGGGCGTGCTGCTGGCGGTGTCGCTGGGCCGGCGCGAAAACGCCGACGCCCCGCCCGCCCCGCCGCCGCCCGACGAGATCGAGGGCGCCCTGCTGGGCCCCATCACCCCCTTCGACACGGCCGTCACCCTGGACGCGCCGGACACGCCCTTTACGCCGAAATCCGGCACCGCCTTTTCGATCGCCGGACGCGGTCGCTGGGTCACGGCCCGCCATGTGGTGGAGGGCTGTCGTCGGCCGGCCCTGGTGGTGGGCGGCGGTCGGGCGGTGGCGGCCGACGTGCGCCTGGCCCCCCGGGCCGACGTGGCCCTGCTGCTCACCGAAGGCGGGCCGCCCGCCCTGCCGGTCGCGGTCCAGGCCCCGCTGCGCAAGGGCCAGCGCGCCTTTCACCCCGGCTTTCCCCAGGGGCGGGCGGGCGAGGTGACCTCGCGCCTGCTGGGGCGCGAGACCCTGAAGGTGTTCGGACGCGGCGCCCATGACGAACCGGTTCTGGCCTGGGCCGAGGTCGGGCGCACCGACGGGCTGGAGGGGACCCTGTCGGGACTGTCGGGCGCGCCGGTGATGGACGGGCGCGGGCGGGTGCTGGGCGTCACCATCGCCGAGGCGCCGCGCCGGGGCCGGATCTACACCACGGCCCCTGAATCCTTCGCCCCCGCCATTCGCGGCGAACAGCGGGCGGACGAGGCGGCGCTGGGCGAGCCGGTGACCATCGACAACTACGGCCGCGTCGCGGACACGCTGCGGCGGGATCTGCGGGTGGCGCAGGTGGTGTGTCTGTCGGTTTGAGAGAGGCGATCCGTGCTAGTGAGTGGTGCTAGTGAGCAAGGGGAGAACGAAGCCGAGGCTGCCTTCCATTCTGCTCACTAGCCCCAGCACTTTTCACTTCACCCCTACTTCAGCGAACCGCTGTTCAGGTTCAGTTCGCTCGCCTCGATGACCTCCAGGTTCGGGTGTTTGGCCCGCAGGGCGTCGAGGAACAGCGACCCGTCGCCGACGATCACCAGGCTGGCGCGATTGACCGGCAGGTGTTCGGCGAAGGCGGCCTGGACCTGTTCGGGGGTGACGGCGCGGACGCGGCCGGCGTAGTCGGCCAGATCGCTCATCGGCAGGTCGTAGAGGGCCAGGTTGGCGACCAGGGCGCCCAGGCCGTCGACCGTCTCCAGCGAGCGGCCGAAGCCGCCGATCAGGGTGGCCCGGCGCGGCGCCAGGTCGGCCTGGGTCGGGGTTTCCGCGCCCAGTTTGGCGATCTCGGCCAGGATCAGATCGGCCACCTCGTCGGCGGTCTCGTTCTTGGTCTGGGTCGAGGCGGTGAACAGGCCCGCATCGGCGCGGGCGCCCAGGGACGAGCCGGCGCCGTAGGACAGGCCGCGCTTGATGCGGATCTCCTGGTTCAGCCGCGACGAGAAGCCGCCGCCCAGCAGGGTGTTGCCCAGGGTGAGCGGGAAATAGTCGGCGTCGGTGCGCGACACGCCGCGAATGGCGGCGACGACCGCAGCCTGACCCGCGCCCGGCTGGTTCACCACGACGATGCGCGGGGCCAGGGCCTGACCGGCCGGGGCGGCGACGGGCGCGGCCGCCTGACCCGCCGGGCGCCAGTCGCCGAACGCCTGTTGCGCCAGGGCGCGGGCGGCGGCGGGCGTGATGTCGCCGGAGAAGACCAGGGTGGCGTCCGAGGGGCGATAGCGGGCGGCGTGGAAGGCCGCGACGTCCGCCGGGGTGATGGCGGGCACCGACTGGACCGTGCCCGAGCCCGGCGCCCCATAGGGGGCGTCGCCATAGACGACCCGGCCCACGGCCTGGCCGGCGATGGAGCCCGGCTGGCTGAGGGCGACTCGAAGATTGTCCAGGGTCTGAGCCTGCTGACGCTCAAGCTCCTCGGCGGCGAAGGTCGGGTTCTTCACCAGATCGGCCATCAGGGTGACCGTCTGGGGAAAGGCGTTGGCCGGGGCGTTGGCGTAGACATTGGTGAAGTCCACGCCCGCGCCGGCGCCGATGGAGGCGCCCAGCTGTTCGATCTCGGTCGCGATTTCCGGCGCGGTCTTGGTCTTGGTCCCTTGGGTCAGAAGGGCGGCGGTCAGGGTGGCGACCCCGGCCTTGCCCGCCGGATCGTCAGACGAGCCGGCGTCGAAGCTGAGACGGGCCGAGACGAGAGGCAGGCCGTCGGTCGGGGCGACCAGGACGCGCAGGCCGTTGTCCAGGCGGAAGTCGGCGACGGCGGGGGTGGCCGGGGCCACTTCCGCGCCGGGCTGGGGCAGGGGCGTGCGTTCGGCCTCCGGCAGCAGGACGGCGGGGGTTCCGGCCGGCGCCAGGTCGGCGACCTTCACGGGCGCGTCCACGTTCATCTTCTGAACCGAAGGCGGGTTCTGCTCGTCGGCCGGCAGATAGCGGATCGTCGACTGCCGCTGGGGCGTCAGATATTTGCGGGCCACCCGCTGGACGTCGGCGACCGTGACGGCCTGAATCTCGGCGATCTCGCGGTCGGCGGCGGCGGCGTCGCCGGTGTTGATCAGGGCGAAGCCCAGCGCCGAGGCGCGATCGTCCACTGTCTCGCGATTGCGCAGGGCGTCGGCGACGATCTCGTTCTTGGCCTCGGTCAGTTCGGCGGCGGTGACGGGGGCGTCGCGCAGCTTGGCGATCTCGGCGTTCAGGGCGGCGATTCCCTCTTCCGCCGTATGACCCTGGGCCATGATGGCCAGGGCGGTCAGATTGCCGGCCTGCTGGGCGAAGTCGGGGGTCGAGCCGATCTGGGCGGCGATCTGCTGATCATAGACCAGCGAACGGTACAGGCGGCTCGATTCACCGGTGGACAGTATGCCGTCCAGCACGGTCAGGGCGGCGCGGTCGGCGTCGGCGTATTTGACCGTGGGCCAGCCGATCACCACGGCGGGCAGGGGGACGTTGGGCGCATAATAGGTGACGTCGCGCGGCCCGGTCGGCTCGGGCTCGGCCACATTGTTGGTCGGCAGCGGCGTGGCCGGGTTCTTCAGCGGGACGAAATACTGATCGATCCAGCGGTCCAGCTGGGCCTGGTCGAAATTGCCGGCCACGATCAGATAGGCGTTGTCGGGCCGATAGTAGGTGGCGTGGAAACGCAGGACGTCGTCCAGGGACGAGGCGTTCAGCTCCTCGATCGAGCCGATGCCGGGACGGCGATAGGGGCTTTCCTGATACAGGGTCTCGGGCACGAACAGGCCGAACAGACGGCCATAGGGGTTGGCTAGGATGCGCTGGCGATATTCTTCCTTCACCACGTCGCGCTCGGCGACGAAGGTCGGTTCGTCCACGACCAGGGAGCCCATCCGCTCGGCCTCGGCGAACAGCATGCGCTGGAGGTGGTTGGCGGGGACAGTCTCGAAATAGGCGGTGGTGTCGTCGGCGGTGAAGGCGTTGTTGGAGCCGCCCACATCTTCGGTCAGCCGGTCGAAGGTCTCGGGCGGCAGGTTCTTGGTCGCCTTGAACATCAGATGTTCGAACAGATGGGCGAAGCCCGAGCGGCCGGCCGGGTCGTCCTTGGACCCGACCTTGTACCAGACCTGAACCGTCACGTTCGAGGTGTCGGCGTCGCGGGCGGTGTAGACTTCCAGCCCGTTCGGCAGGACGCGCTTGGTGAAGCCCAGGGGCGGGACGACCACGCCCTGCTGGGCCTGGGCCGTGACAGGCGCAGGCGCGAGTGCGGCGGCCGGCGCTGCGAAGGCGGGCGCGGCGAGGCCCAGCAGCAGGGCCGAGGCGGCGACGGTGGCGGTGAGGCGAAATTTCATGCGGGTCTCCAGGCCCGGAGCGCCGGGCGATGAGACCGTATCAGCCCTCGGCTGACATGCACCTTACCGAGCTGTAATTATCGTCGTTCAAACACCTCGACGCCGATCTCGCCGTCCGGCGTCAGCCAGGCGTGTTTCATTCCCTGGCTGTTGAAAGGGGCGGCGATGTTTCCCGCGGCGTCAAGGGCGATCAGGCCGCCGTCGCCGCCCATCTGGCCGATCTCGTCGATGACGGCCTGGGTCGCATCGGCCAGCGACTGACCGGCGGCGACACGCCAGGCGACCTGGGCGGCGGCGGCGACGCGGATGAAATATTCGCCCTGGCCGGTGCAGGAGGTCGCGGCGTGGCCGTCGGCCCAGGTTCCGGCGGCGGGGATGGGGGTGTCGCCGGCGCGGCCCGGCATCTTGCCGAAGACCCCGGCGGTCGAGGTGGCGGCGGCGAGACGGCCCTGGCTGTCCAGCACGCAAGCGCCGACCGTGCCGTGGCTCAGGGTTCCGGGCGGATGATTGTCCTCGCCCTGACCGGCGCCCGTATACCAGGCGGCCTCGTCGGCGATCGGCTCCAGCCCCTGATCCTGGGCGAACAGGGCCGCGCCCTCGCCCACCAGCATGACGTGGGGGGTGCGCTCCATCACCGCGCGGGCCGCGACGACAGGGTTGCGAAAGCCCTGGAGGGCGGCGACGGACCCGGCCCGTTTCGTCGATCCGTCCATGAGGCTGGCGTCCAGCTCATAGGCGCCGGCCAGATTGGGCGAGGCGCCCTTGCCGGCGACATAGAGGCCGGAGTCCTCCAGCATGACGACGGCGGCGACGGCGACGTCCAGGGCGCTCTCGCCCGCGTCCAGACGCGGTTTCATGGCCTCGACCACCTGGCGCATGTGGGCGACCTCGGCGTCATAGTTGCGTTCGCGCCGGGCGCCGGCGCCGCCGTGGAGGATGAGGGCGGTCATGGTCTGTCTTTCCGAACCTGCTTTTCGTCGCCTCTTTCAATCGGGCGTGGCGCTCTTTAGCGTCGCGATGAAGGCCGCGCCATGTCGGTCGAAGACAAACGGCCTCAAGCAGCGCGAAGCGCGGTAGGCTCAACAAACGGGCCTCAAGCAGCGCGAAGCGCGGTAGGCCCAAAGGAGGAATGATGCGCGCTGTCCTGTCCAAGACCCCCGGCGGTCCCGAAACCCTGGTGGTGGAAGAGGTGCTCGATCCGACGCCCAAGGCGGGCGAGGTGGTGATCGAGGTCAAGGCCGTGGGGATCAACTATCCCGACACATTGATCATTGAGGACCGATACCAGTTCCGCCCCGAACGGCCCTTCTCGCCCGGCGCAGAGGTGGCGGGCGTGGTCGAGGCGGTGGGCGAGGGCGTCAAGGGCGTGGCCAAGGGCGACCGGGTCATCGCCGTGCCCGGCTGGGGCGGGCTGGTCGAACGGCTGGCGGTCAGGGCCGAGACGGTCATTCCCATGCCCGAGGCCATGAGCTTCGAGGAGGCGGCGGCCCTGATCATGACCTACGGCACCAGCTATTACGCCCTGAAGGACCGGGCGCAGCTGAAGCCGGGCGAGACCCTGCTGGTGCTGGGCGCCGCAGGCGGCGTCGGCGCCGCCGCCGTGGAGCTGGGCAAGGCCATGGGCGCTCGCGTGGTCGCCGCCGCCTCGACCAATGACAAGGTCGAGTTCGCCCTGGAGCTGGGGGCCGACAACGGCCTGATCTATCCGTCGGGACCGATGGACAAGGCGGCGCAGAAGGAACTGTCGGGCGAGTTCAAGCTGGCGACCGGCCGCGACGGCGCGGACGTCGTTTATGACGCGGTCGGCGGCGACTACGCCGATCCGGCGCTCAGGGCCATGGACTGGAACGGGCGCTATCTGGTCGTCGGCTTCCCGGCGGGGATCCCGTCCCTGCCGCTGAACCTGACCCTGTTGAAGTCGGTGTCGGTGATCGGGGTCTTCTGGGGCGCGGCCGTGGCGCGCGATCCCAAGGGCCACGCCGCCAACATGGCCGAGCTGATGCGGATGTACGCCGAGGGCAAGATCAAGCCGCGCGTGTCCAAGACCTTCCCGCTGGAGAAGGCGGGGGCGGCGATCAAGGCCCTGGGCGACCGTCAGGCCCTGGGCAAGATCGTGGTGACGGTGGGGGATTAGATCAGACCCTCTCCCGCTTGCGGGAGAGGTGTCGCGGCGTCCGCGTAGCGGACCAGCGACGGAGAGGAGAGTTTCGCCGAAAGGAAGACTTCCCCCATCGTCAGGCGTGTCGCTGCGCGCCACGGCCTGACACTTCCCCCGCGAGCGGGGGAAGGTCGGTCATCCGCCCCTCAGCCGCTCAACCGCCTCTTCGGCCTGGTCGCGGTGGCGGCGTTTGATGTTGGCGCCCAGGGTGGCGATCAGGGCGGCGATGACCGCCGCGTCGTCGGTGTAGCCTATGCCGGCGAACAGGTCGGGAATGGCGTCCACCGGCATGACGAAATAGGCCAGGGCGGCGAAGATCATCCCCTTGGCCGGAAGCGGAGTCTGGGGATCGCGGGCGGCGTACCAGGCGGCCAGGGCCTGATCCGCGAAGGGGATGCGGGCCGCCGTGCGCTGGATCTTGGGCCAGAAGCCGCGCGTCACCCGCGCCTCATTGACCTTCACCACGGTGGGGACCAGGGCCTTTTTCGGGTCCAGGGCGTCTTCGGGCGAGACGGGTTTGGCTTTGGCGGTCATGGCCGCTAAATCCTCAAACGAAACTCAGGTTCATTACAACATAGGAAAGACCGAGATGAAACTCGACAGCAGCATCGCCGCCGTGGTCACGGGCGGGGCGTCCGGCCTCGGCGAAGGCACGGCCCGCGCCATCGCCGCCACGGGCGCCAAGGTGGCCCTGTTCGATCTGAACGCCGAAAGGGGCGAGGCCATTGCCGCCGAGATCGGCGGCGTCTTCTGCCAGGTGGACGTGACCGACGACGCCTCGGTGGCCGCCGCCTTCGAAAAGGCGCGCGCCGCCCACGGCCAGGAGCGGCTGACCGTCAACTGCGCGGGCATCGCCACCGGCATGAAGACCGTCTCGCGCAAGAAGGACACCGGCGAGATCAAGGCCCACGACATGGCCCAGTTCGAGCGCACCGTGCGGGTCAATCTGTTCGGCACCTTCCGCGTCCTGTCGCAGTCGGCGGCGGGCATGGTGACCCTGGAGCCCATGGCGGACGGCGAGCGCGGCCTGATCGTCAACACCGCCTCGGTGGCGGCCCAGGACGGCCAGATCGGCCAGGCGGCCTATTCGGCCTCCAAGGGCGGGGTCTACGCCATGACCCTGCCGATCGCGCGCGACCTGGCCCAGGAAGGGGTGCGCTGCAACACCATCCTGCCCGGCATCATGTGGACGCCGATGATGGCCGGCATGGACCAGAAGATTCAGGACGCCCTGGCCGCCGCCATCCCCTTCCCCAGCCGTCTGGGCACGCCCGCCGACTACGCCTCCCTGGTGCTGGAGCTGGCGCGCAACGTCTATATCAACGGGGAGTGCATCCGCCTGGACGGGGCCATACGTTTGGCGCCGCGCTGACATCTTTAGCGCGCTATCGCTCGCCGCGCGGCGGCTCGCTGCTTGAGCGCGGAAGGGCGCTACGCTCGCGATGCGTTCCCGCCTTCGCGGGAATGACGAGGCTCGCTGCTTGAGCGCGAAGGGGCTCCGGCCGTGATCAAAAGGCGGTCTCTCAGCCTCAAGCAGCACGAAGTGCGATAGGCCGAAAAAAAGGGGTTGCGGTCCGCCGCAACCCTCCGCTATACGCCCCCTCCTCGACGGGGAGCACACATCGCTCCCTACGGAGTGCGGGCGTAGCTCAGGGGTAGAGCACAACCTTGCCAAGGTTGGGGTCGGGCGTTCGAATCGCCTCGCCCGCTCCATGTCGGGATGCAAAATCAGGGGCCTGTCGTTCTCGGCAGGCCCCGATTTTTTGCCTGAAACCCAACGATGTCTCAGAGCAGGGCGGCCGCCAGCGTCAGGGCGCCGAGGCCCAGAGACAAGGGTAGCCGCAGCCCCAGCCAACCCTCGGGCGTCAGGCCCAGGGCCTTCAGCCGGACATCGACCAGGACGCTGAGGGCGATGAAGCCCCCCAGCGGGCCGAGCGAGAGGCCCATATCGCTCTCGCCCGACGCGAGGGGCCAGGCCGCAGCCAGGGCCAGCAGCGACGGAAGCACCGCCACGCCCCAGACCCAGGCGGGAGCCTTGCCGCGCGCGGCCGCCGCCAGTCCCCACCAGACCCCGCCCAGGAAGCTGAAGATCAGGGCGGCATAACCAAAGGCCAGACCAAGGGCCAGGGGGCGCAGTTCGGCCCCGCCGCCGACCAGCAGGGCGACCGCCGCCGCCTGGGGCAGCAGGCCCGAGAAGCCCAGCAGGCGGGCGAGGGAGGGAAGGCGGGCGGGGGCGTTCGTGTCCATCTCGATCCGGCGTCTACGCAGGGAGGCAAATCCGATCCCCGGCGCCGGCTCGTATATCACGATCACCGCGCGCCGCGCCCTCCGGAAGCCCTCCTCCCCGATGATCCGACGTTCAGCCCGCCCCGCGCCCTGTTCTGAACCAAGCCGATGAGCCGGCTGGTCGTCTGGCACGACGGGGCCTGTCCCCTGTGCCGCCGCGAGATCGCCCTGATGCGACGGCTGGATCGCCGCGGCGCCATCGAATTCGTCGATGTGGCGGGCGACGGGGGTGTCGCCTGCCCGTTGGATCGCGAAGCCTTGCTGGCCCGGTTTCATGCGCGCGAGGAGGGGCGGATCCTGTCGGGGGCGGCGGCCTTTGCGGCCATGTGGCGGGCCATTCCCCTGTTGCGGCCCCTGGGGCTGGCGGCGCGGTCGCCGGCGGTGCTGGCGGGGCTGGAGGCGGCCTATCGCCTGTTTCTGATGGTGCGGCCCCGACTTCAGGCCCTGGCGCGAAGGGCGGGGTGAGCCATGGCGGTGCTGAGACTGGTGCTGGGCGATCAACTGTCGGACAGGCTGACCGCCCTGGAGGGGCTGGATCCCGCCGCGGACACGGTGCTGATGGCCGAGGTGCGCGACGAGGCGACCTACGTCCGCCATCACAAGCAGAAGATCGCCCTGGTCTTCGCCGCCATGCGCAACCACGCCGAACGGCTGAGGGCCCGGGGCGTGCGGGTGCGCTATGTGGCGATCGACGACCCGGACAACAGCGGCTCCATCACCGGCGAACTGGCGCGGGCCCTGGATGCGGGTCCCTATGGCCGGGTCGTCCTGACCGAATGCGGGGAATGGCGCCTGGCCGAACATCTGGCGGCCTTCGCCGAAGGGGCGGGCCTGCCGGTTGAGATCCGCGAGGACCGGCGGTTCATCTGTTCCCACGACCGGTTCCGACGCTGGGCCTCGGGCAAGTCGCAGCTGCGGATGGAGTTCTTCTATCGCGAGATGCGGCGCGCGACCGGTCTGCTGATGGACGGCGATCAGCCGGAGGGCGGGCGCTGGAACTATGACGCCGAGAACCGCAAGAAGGCGCCGCGCGGGGTGAAGCCGCCCCAACGGCTGCGCATCACGCCCAACGCCATAGCCCAGGGGGCCATGGCGGACGTCGCCTGCCTGTTTCCCGATCATTTCGGCGCCCTGCACGATTTCGGCTGGCCGACGACGGCCGAGGAGGCCGAGACGGTTCTGGAGGATTTCCTGGCGAACATCCTGCCCGGCTTCGGCGACTGGCAGGACGCCATGGCGGAGGATCAGCCGTGGATGTGGCACGGGCTGATCTCGACGTCGTTGAACCTGGGCCTGCTTGATCCGGTGGACGTCTGCCGCCGGGCCGAGGCGGTCTATCGCGCCGGACGGGCGCCGTTGAACGCGGTCGAGGGCTTCATCCGCCAGATCCTGGGCTGGCGGGAGTTCGTGCGCGGAATCTACTGGCTGAAGGCGCCCGAATATCGGGCAAGGAACTTCCTGGACGCGGACCGGCATCTGCCCTGGTTCTACTGGTCGGGCGAAACCGACATGGCCTGCGTGGCCGATGTGGTGAGGACGACGCGGGAGAACGCCTACGCCCATCATATCCAGCGGCTGATGGTGACGGGCAATCTGGCCCTGCTGCTGGGCGTGCATCCGGATGTGGTCGATGACTGGTATATGGCCGTCTACGCCGACGCCTATGAGTGGGTGGAGATGCCCAATACACGGGGCATGGCTCTGTTCGCCGACGGCGGGATCGTGGGGTCGAAGCCCTATGCGGCGTCCGGCGCCTATATCGACCGGATGAGCGACTACTGCGGCGGCTGTCGCTATGATGTGAAGAGCAAGAGCGGCGACGCCGCCTGCCCGTTCAACCGGCTGTACTGGGGCTTTCTGGAGCGGAATCGGGGCCGGCTCAGGGACAATCCGCGCCTGGCCATGCCCTATCGGACCCTGGACGGTTTTGGGGAGGCGAGGCGGGCGGCCCTGGCGGCGGAAGCCGAGGCGTGTCGCACCCTGCTGGGCGCGACGCCCAGGGACTGAGGGGCAGCTTGGCGGGAACCTCGACGGGAGCTGCGGGATTTGCTTGGCTGTTTCCCCGTTCGAGCCAGAGAGGTCGCCTCCATGATCGCCCTTCGCCGCCCCGCCTCCCGTCTTCCTGTCCGTCTGCTGGCCGCCGCCGTCGCGGCCTCGGCCCTGTCGGCCTGCGCCTATAATGAGGCGCTCGGTCGCAACCAGCTGCTTCTGGTCGACAACGCCGCTCTGGCTCAGCAATCGAACGCCGCCTGGCGCGAGGCGATCAGCAAGCCGGGCGTCCAGACCTCGGGCGCCCAGGTCGATCGCATCCGTCGCGTCGGCAACCGTCTGGTCCAGGCGGCGGGCCTCGGCGACCGGACCTGGGACTATGCGGTCTTCAGCGAGAAGAGCCCGAACGCCTTCGTCCTGCCGTCCGGCCAGATCGGCGTGACCGACAGCCTGCTGGCCCTGGTCCAGAACGACGACCAGTTGGCGACCGTGATCGGCCATGAGATCGGCCATGTCGTCGCCAACCACGCCGCCGAGCGGGCGTCGAGCCAGGCGGCGACCTCCATCGGCCTGGCGGCCGTCGGCGGGGCGGCGGGGCGTTACGGCGACGCGGTCAACGCCTATGGCGGTCTGGCGGCCCAGTACGGTCTGCTGCTGCCCTATTCACGGCGCGACGAGCTGGAGGCCGACCGGCTGGGCGTGGACTATATGCAGGCCGCCGGTTTCCGCCCGTCCCAGGCCGTGGCCCTGTGGCGGCTGATGGCGGCCCAGCGTCAGGCCAGCATCCCGCAGTTCGCCTCGACCCACCCGTCGGACGCGACCCGGATCGACCTGCTGCAGCAATATATCGCCGGCAAGGGCTGGAGCTGATCAGACCTTGATGTCGAGATAGGTCCCCGGACGCATGATCCGGGGCGGCTCTCCGTCGGTCGACGGCGAGGGCGGGGTCGGCCGCGTCGGGCTTGCGGCGGGCGTCTGGGGCTGGACCGGAGCGGCCTGGATCGGGCTGGCCTGGACCTGGTTCAGGGCCGCACGGAAGAAGGCGGCCTGGGCGTTGCGCGCCGACGAGGTCTCGCCGCCGGACGGCGGAAGGGTCTGGGGCAAACCTGGGCGAATCGCGCTCATAGCCAACCGTTAACGCATCGCGGGGCGACAATCGTTAACAAGATCTCAGGAAAGAAGGTTAATCCCGGCCTAACGGCTGTTTTTCGAAGGCGGGGACCGGCCTGGTGCCTGCATCGAGGCGACCAGCCGCTCGATGTCGGCGTCGTTCAGCAGGGGGCCGGACTGTTTGGCGGTGATCCGGCCCATGGCGTCCACGGCGAAGGTCTCGGGCACGCCGGATATGCCCAGGTCCAGCCCGGCCCGCCCCTCGCCGTCGACCAGGACCATCGCATAGGGATCGCCCAGCTCGTCCAGGAAGGCGCGGGTGGCGACCGGCTCGTCCTTATAGGCCACGCCGACGACGGCGATCCCGCGCGCCTTCAGGGCCAGAAGCTTGGGGTGTTCGATCCGGCAGGGGGCGCACCAGGAGGCGAAGACATTGACCAGCATGGGCCGTCCCACCCCGGCGGTCTTCAGGTCCAGATTGCCCGGCCCGGCCGTGTCGCCCTCCAGCATGGGCAGGACGGTCTCGGGGATGGGCTGGCCGACCATGGCGTCGGGCTTGAAGGCCGGGTCGCGCTTCAGCGACCAGCCGGCGAACAGGGCGAACAGGGCGACCGCCACGACGAGCGGCAGCAGGGCCAGCCAGCGGTTCATTTTAAGGGCCCTATCGCGCTTTGCGCTGCTTGAGGGCGCGGGGAGACTGCCGCGTCTGATGTCGCGCTCTGGTCTTTTTCCAGACGCTCGAGTTCGCGCTTCCATTTGCGCGAGGCGACGACGGCGCGGGCCGTCAGGGCGGCCAGCACCAGGGCGCTGACGCCCCAGGCGGGCCAGACGAAGGCGGCGTAGGGGCTCATGTCGAGGTCGAGCATCTTAGGCCTCCAGCGCCTTTCGCGCGCGCAGGGACAGGACGCGGCGGCGGCGGATTTCGGTGCGGACCGCCGTCAGCCACAGGGCCGCGAACGACACCCCATAGGCCGCCAGCATGGTCAGGAAGGCGGGCAGATAGACGGGGTCTAGGCCCGAGGCGCCCGGCGTCAGGAAGCTGGCCGGCTGATGCAGGGTGTTCCACCAGTCGACCGAGAATTTGACGATCGGCAAGTTGATCAGCCCGACCAGGCCCAGGACGGCGGCGGCGCGGGCGCCCTTCTGCTCGTCGTCGATCGAGGCCCGAAGCGCCATATAGCCGAGGTAGAAGAGAAACAGCACCAGGACGCTGGTCAGGCGCGCGTCCCAGACCCACCAGGTTCCCCACATGGGCTGGCCCCACAGCGAGCCGGTGAACAGGGCCAGGGCCGTGAAGGCGGCGCCGGGCAGGGCGGCGGCCCGGGCGGCGGCGTCGGCCAAGGCGTGGCGGAAGACCAGGGCGAAGAAGCTGGAGACCCCGAGCGCCGCATAGGCCCCCAGGCCCAGGCTGGCGGCGGGCACATGGACGAACATGATCCGCACCGTGTCGCCCTGCTGATAGTCGGCGGGCACGGTGAAGCTGAGCCAGGTTCCAACCGCCAGCAGGACGGCGGCGGCCGTCCACAGCACCGGCGTCAGCGGGCCGGTGAAGCGCATGAACCGCTGCGGATTGGACAGGCCGAACATGGTGTCAGCGATTACGCGGCGGGACGGCGGCGGGCAAGCGGCGTGTCACGGCGTCCCCTAGCCTTGGGCGTTCCTGACCGCCGCCGCCCCGGCGAAGGCGGCGACGACCCCGGCGAACAGGACGTAGGCGGTGAGGAAGGCCAGGGCCGGGGCGGGCGACTGGCCGGACGCCGCCCGCTCCAGCGCGCCGGCGCCGAACACCACGGGCGGGATGAACAGGGGCAGCACCACGACGGCGATCAGCAGGCCGCCCCGCTTGGCGCCCAGGGCCAGGGCGGCGCCCAGGGCGCCGGTCAAGGCGAAGCCCGCCCCGCCGATCAGGGCCGACAGGGCGGCCAGGGGCGCCAGCGAAACCGGCAGGCCCAGGGCCAGGGCGGCGACCGGCGCGGTCAGGGCCAGGGGCAGGCCGACGGCGATCCACTGGGCCAGGGCCTTGATCAGAACCACCGATTCCAGCGGCAGATGGCCGATCGCCAACAGGTCCAGCGCCCCGTCCTCCAGGTCCCGTTCGAACAGCCGCTCCAGCGACAGCAGCGAGGCTAGCGCCAGGGCCAGCCAGGCGATCCCGCCCGCCACCGGCGAAAGCGTGCGAGGATCGCCCCCCGCCGCCAGGGGCAGGACGGCGGTCAGGCAGGCGAAGAAGCCGCAGGCCAGAAGCGGGCCGCCCCCGCCGCTCCAGGCCAGGTCCAGCTCCCGTTCCAGCAAGACGCGCGTCGCGCCCCGCAGGCCCGGCGGGCGGGGTTCGGCGTCCACCGGCCGGCTCACGCCAGACCTCCCAGGTCCAGGGTGCGGGTCGGGATCGGCAGGGGGTCGTGGACGGCGGCGAGGATCAGGCCGTCGGCGTCGAGATGACGGCGCATCCGCTCGGCGAAGACGGCGCGCCAGCGGGCGTCCAGCGGGGCCATGGGCTCGTCCAGCAGCCACAGGGCGCGGGGCGATCCGATCAGCCGGCCCATGGCCAGACGACGGCGCTGGCCGGCCGACAGGCGGCGGACTTCGAGCTCCAGCAGGGGGGCGAGGCCGAAGGCGTTGACGGCATCGTCCACGCCGCACTGGACGTGGCCCAGCCAGTCGCATTGGAAGCCCAGCTCCTGGCGCGCCGTCCGGCTGGTCTTCAATCCGTCCTGGTGGCCGAGGAAATGGGTTTCGCGGCCGCGCGCCAGCCGCTCGTCCAGCCGATTGCCGTCGCCGTCATGGAAGGCGATGTCTCCGGCGTCGGGACGCAGCAGGCCGGCGACGGTCCGCAGCAGACTGGTCTTGCCCGCGCCATTGGCGCCGGTCAGCGCCACGGCCTCTCCGGCCTGCAGGCGCAGGTCCAGGCCGGTGAACAGCCGCCGTTCGCCGCGCGAGACGGTCAGGTGGGAGAGGGAGAGGGCGTGGATCATGGTGGCGACGTTCTACCTCCCCCGCAGGGGGCAGGAGAGCCAGGTCGCTGTTTTGAGAACCTTTCTCAATGTCCACGTCGGGGGTGTGGACACATGGACGGTGCGATCCGGCGGGTCTATAGGCACGCTTGCCGCAGCAGGCTTTCGCCGCGCGCGCAGGGGCCCTGTGAGCCGCTGCGTCTGCCGCGCGAAGGCGCAACCGGATTGTCGGGCGGCGCTGACCAGAGGAAAACTCTCCATGCCGTCGATCGACAGCTTCAACACCCGCCAGGACCTTTCCGTCGGGCGCAAGAAATACGCCTATTACAGCCTTCCGGCCGCTGAGGAAGCGGGTCTGGCCGGGATTTCCCGCCTGCCGCGCTCGATGAAGGTGCTGCTGGAGAACCTGCTTCGCAACGAGGACGGCGTCTCCGTCACCCAGGAAGACCTCAAGGCCGTCGCCGCCTGGGTCGAGAACAAGGGCTCGGTCGAACACGAGATCGCCTTCCGCCCCGCCCGCGTCCTGATGCAGGACTTCACCGGCGTGCCCGCCGTGGTCGATCTGGCCGCCATGCGCGACGCCATGAGCGCCCTGGGCGCCGACGCCGCCAAGATCAACCCGCTGGTGCCCGTCGATCTGGTCATCGACCACTCGGTCATGGTCGACCACTTCGGCACGCCCAAGGCCTTCGGCCAGAACGTCGAGCGCGAATATGAGCGCAACATCGAGCGCTACAACTTCCTGCGCTGGGGTTCGTCGGCCTTCAACAACTTCCGCGTCGTGCCCCCCGGCACCGGCATCTGCCACCAGGTAAACCTGGAGAACCTGGCCCAGACCGTCTGGACCCTGGACGAGGGCAAGAAGACCGTCGCCTATCCCGACACCGTCGTCGGCACCGACAGCCACACCACCATGATCAACGGCCTGGCCGTTCTGGGCTGGGGCGTCGGCGGCATCGAGGCCGAGGCGGCCATGCTGGGCCAGCCGATCCCGATGCTGATCCCGGAAGTCATCGGCTTCAAACTGACCGGCCGTCTGCCGGAAGGCACGACCGCCACCGACCTGGTGCTGACCGTCACCCAGATGCTGCGCAAGAAGGGCGTGGTCGGCAAGTTCGTCGAATTCTTCGGCGACGCCCTGCCGAACATGACGATCGAAGACCAGGCGACCATCGCCAACATGGCCCCGGAATACGGCGCCACCTGCGGCTTCTTCCCCGTCTCGGCCGCCACCATCGGCTATCTGACCGCCACGGGCCGCGACAAGGCGCGCGTCGCCCTGGTCGAAGCCTATGCCAAGGCGCAAGGCCTGTGGATCGACGAGACCTCGGAAGACCCGGTCTTCACCGACGTGCTGGAGCTGGACCTGGCCACGGTCGTGCCGTCGCTGGCCGGCCCCAAGCGTCCCCAGGACCGCGTCGAACTGACCGCGGCCGCCCCGGCCTTCGAGACCGCCCTGACCGAGGTCTTCAACCGTCCCGCCGACGCTCCGCGCGCGGCCGTCGAGGGTGAAGGCTTCACCGTCGGCGACGGCGATGTGGTGATCGCCGCCATCACCTCCTGCACCAACACCTCCAACCCCTCGGTCCTGATCGCCGCCGGCCTGGTGGCGCGCAAGGCCAACGCCCTGGGCCTGAAGGCCAAGCCCTGGGTCAAGACCTCGCTGGCCCCCGGCTCGCAGGTCGTCACCGACTATCTGACCGACGCCGGCCTGCAAAAGGATCTGGACGCCCTGGGCTTCAACCTGGTCGGCTACGGCTGCACCACCTGCATCGGCAACTCGGGCCCGCTGGACCCGGCGATCTCCAAGGCGATCAACGACAACGCCCTGGTCGCCACCTCGGTCCTGTCGGGCAACCGCAACTTCGAAGGTCGGGTGAACCCCGACGTCCAGGCCAACTATCTGGCCTCGCCGCCTCTGGTCGTCGCCTACGCCATCGCCGGCTCGATGCGGATCGACATCACCAAGGATCCGATCGGTCAGGACAAGAACGGCAATGACGTCTTCCTGAAGGACATCTGGCCCACCACCCAGGAAATCGCCGACATTCAGCGCAAGTCGGTCACCCCGGCCATGTTCGCCAAACGCTACAAGGACGTGTTCAAGGGCGACAAGCACTGGCAGGCGATCAAGGTCGCGGGCGGCCAGACCTATGAGTGGGACGACGCCTCCACCTATGTGGCCAACCCGCCCTATTTCGACGGCCTGTCGATGGAGCTGACCCCGGTGCAGGACGTGGTCGAAGCCCGCGTCCTGGCCATCTTCGGCGACTCGATCACCACCGACCACATCTCCCCGGCCGGTTCGATCAAGAAGACCTCGCCCGCCGGCGTCTATCTGACGAACCACGGCGTCGAGGCGGCCGAGTTCAACAGCTACGGCGCCCGCCGCGGCAACCACGAAGTCATGATGCGCGGCACCTTCGCCAATATCCGCATCAAGAACCGGATCACGCCCGAGATCGAGGGCGGCGTGACGAAGCACTTCCCGTCGGGCGACACCATGTCGATCTATGACGCCGCCATGCGGTATCAGTCGGAAGGCCGGCCCTTGGTCGTCTTCGCCGGCAAGGAGTACGGCACCGGCTCGTCGCGCGACTGGGCGGCCAAGGGCACGCGCCTCTTGGGCGTTCGCGCCGTCATCGCCGAAAGCTTCGAACGCATCCACCGTTCGAACCTGGTCGGCATGGGCGTGGTGCCGCTGCAGTTCAAACAGGACGGCTGGCAGAAGCTGGGCCTGACCGGCGAGGAGATCGTCACCATCCGCGGCCTGTCCGACGCCAATGTCGGCAAGCTGCGCCCGCGCCAGGACCTGTGGGTCGAGCTGTTCCGCCCGTCGGACGGCAAGATGGCCCGCTTCCCGGTCCGCTGCCGCATCGATAACCAGACCGAGATGGACTATCTGCTGGCCGGCGGCGTCATGCCCTACGTCCTGCGCAACCTCGCGCGCGGCCCGGAAACCGAGGCGCCGATCGCGGCCGAATAGGCAGCGGTTCGCCGAGATACAAAGAGGGCCGGCGGAGCGATCCGCCGGCCCTTTTCGTTGGGCGCCATGCCGCGCCGGTTCTGCCTTGAGGTCACGCGAACGGACCTCGCCTTACCGGACGGTCGATCCGAAGATTTGAGCACACAGGCCATGCCCGGTACGGGCGCCTGCGTCGCTTTGGTTCGGAGCTCCTGTGTCAAGCACCAGCGGCGCAATCTCGTCGATCCCAATGCGATAGCGGCCCACCACGCGATCATTGTCTGCTGGATCGGTCAACTCGAACGTGGTGACGAGATGGGCGCGATCCGGCTGTTCGATATGCGCTCTGAGGTCGAGTTCGCGATCCCCGGTGGCGCAATGGTTCAACGCCGCTCGCAAATCCTCGCTGAAATGGGGCAGGGGCATGTTGTAAAGGCTGGCCGAGGTTATGTTCATGTTGCGTACGCGCGCCTGGGCGGCGAGGTCGGAAGAAAGAGCGAATTCAGCGCCGCCGGAAATCGCTTTCGGCGTGGCGGCGCAGCCTGCGGCGCCGATAGCTAGCCCAAACATCAGCGCAACCCGATAGGCCGCCATCGCTGTCTCCGTGTGCAACCTCACCATGAAGATGTTGTAGCTCAAGCGCGAATGGCGCGCTACCGGTCTCGATCCAGCTTCAGCGCCTCCGCCAGCAGCCGGGCCTCGGCCGCGCGGCTGGAGCCGGAGCGCCAGGCGACGACGATTTCGCGGTGGGGCGGGACGCCGTCGGCCTGGTTCTCGAAGGGGCGGATGACGACGGACGGGGTGTCGGCCAGGCCGGCTTGGACCGCCATCCTGGGCAGGAAGGAGACGCCGAGCCCTGAGCCGACCATCTGGATCAGGGTGTGCAGGCTGGTGGCGGCGAAGACGTCGTCGCCGCGCGGCGCCTCTATGTCCAGGGCCGCCAGGGCGTGGTCGCGCAGGCAATGGCCGTCCTCCAGCAGGATCAGGTCCTGGGATTTCAGCGAACCGGGACGGATCGGGCCGGGGGCCGCCAGGGCGTGGTCGGCCGGGGCGGCGGCCAGGATCTCGTCGTCGCCGATCCGGGCGTGTTCGATCCCCGGCGCCTCATAGGGCAGGGCGATGACGGCGGCGTCGATCTGACCCGCCTTGAGCGCGGCGATCAGACGCGGCGTCAGATCCTCGCGGATGAAGAGCTTCAGGTTCGGATAGGCCGTCTTCAGCGACGGTAATTTGGCGGGCAGCAGGAAGGGGGCGACGGTCGGAATGACGCCCAGCCGGAACCGTCCCGACAGCGGACGGCCGGCGTTCTGGGCCGCCTCGACCAGATCCTCGGTCCGGGCCAGGACGTCCTCGGCCCGGCGCACGGCCTCGGCGCCGACGGCGGTCATGATGACGGCGCCGCGCGCCCGCTCGACCACGGGTGCGCCCAGGATCCGCTCCAGCTCCTGAACCCCGGCGCTGAGGGCGGGCTGGCTGACGTGGGCGGCCTCGGCGGCGCGGGAGAAGCTGCCGTGTTCGGCGAGGAGCTTCAGGTACTGGAGTTGACGCAGGGTGGGGAGCATGGCGACGAAATAGGGCGCGCCTATACAAAATGCAAAGATAATCGATTGGCCTTATGAAGTTGGGCCGTGTTGAATAGCCACGTCAGCCGAAGGGCTATCCGCAAAACGCCCGCCGCATCGCGCCATCACAGGGAAGATCGCCATGACCACCGAAGCCAAATGCCCATTCTCAGGCGCGACCACCGAGTCTGTCGCCGGGGGCGGGACCCAGAATCACGACTGGTGGCCGGGCCAGCTGCGCGTCGATCTGCTGAACCAGCATTCGTCGCGCTCCAATCCCCTGGGCGAGACGTTCAACTATCGCGAGGCCTTCGCCAAGCTGGACTATGAGGCGCTGAAGGCCGATCTGCGCGCCCTGATGACGGACTCTCAGAACTGGTGGCCGGCCGACTTCGGCCATTACGGGCCGCAGTTCATCCGCATGGCCTGGCACAGCGCCGGCACCTATCGCGTCGGCGACGGCCGGGGCGGCGGCGGACGCGGCCAGCAGAGGTTCGCCCCGCTGAACTCCTGGCCGGACAACGTCAATATCGACAAGTCGCGCCGTCTGCTGTGGCCGATCAAGCAGAAGTACGGCCAGGCGATTTCCTGGGCCGACCTGTTCATCCTGACCGGCAATGTCGCTTTGGAGACCATGGGCTTTCGCACCTTCGGCTTCTCGGGCGGGCGCGAGGACACCTGGGAGCCGGATCAGGACGTCTACTGGGGGCGCGAGACCACCTGGCTGGGCGGCGACGAACGCTATGCGCGCGGCTCGCACGGGGTGGACAAGCCGGCCGACGAAGCGGTTCTGGTCGCCGACGACACGGCCGACGGGGTCCAGCATACGCGCGACCTGGAGAACCCGCTGGCGGCGGTCCAGATGGGGCTGATCTACGTCAATCCAGAAGGACCGGACGGCAATCCCGATCCGGTCGCCGCCGCGCGCGACATCCGCGACACCTTCGCCCGAATGGCGATGAACGACGAGGAGACGGTGGCCCTGATCGCCGGGGGCCACACCTTCGGCAAGACCCACGGCGCCGGCCCGGCCGACCATGTCGGCCCCGAACCCGAGGCCGACGAACTGGAGGCGCAAGGGTTAGGCTGGACCTCCAGCTTCGGCAGCGGCAAGGCCGGCGACGCCATCACCAGCGGCCTGGAGGTCACCTGGACCCAGACCCCGGCCCAGTGGAGCAACTTCTTCTTCGAGAACCTGTTCGGCTTCGAATGGGAGCTGGAGAAGTCACCGGCCGGCGCCCACCAGTGGGTGGCCAAGGACGCCGGCGAGATCATTCCCGACGCCCATGATCCGTCCAAGAAGCGGCGGCCGACCATGCTGACCACCGACCTGTCGCTGCGGTTCGACCCGGAATACGAGAAGATCTCGCGCCGCTTCCTGAACAACCCCCAGGCCTTCGCCGACGCCTTCGCCCGGGCCTGGTTCAAGCTGACCCACCGCGATCTGGGCCCGCGCTCGCGCTACATCGGGCCGGAAGTCCCCAAGGAGGAGCTGGTCTGGCAGGATCCCGTGCCGGCCGTCGACCATCCGCTGATCGACGCCGCCGACGCGGCCGTCCTGAAGGCCCAGATCCTCGCCACGGGTCTGAGCGTGTCCGAACTGGTCGGCGTCGCCTGGGCCTCGGCCTCGACCTTCCGCGGCGGGGACAAGCGCGGCGGCGCCAACGGCGCCCGCATCCGCCTGGCCCCGCAGAAGGACTGGGACGTCAACCAGCCTGAACAGCTCGACCGCGTCCTGAAGACCCTGGAGGGCGTCCAGTCCGCCTTCAACCAGGCCCAGATCGGCGGAAAGAAGGTCTCGTTGGCCGATCTGATCGTCCTGGCCGGAAACGCCGGGATCGAGGCGGCGGCCAGGGCGGCCGGCCATGAGACGACCGTGCCCTTCAATCCCGGTCGGACCGACGCCGGCCAGGACCAGACGGACGTCGAATCCTTCGCCTATCTGGAGCCGGTCGCCGACGGCTTCCGCAACTATCAGAAGGCCCGCTACAGCGTCCCGGCCGAGGCCCTGCTGATCGACCAGGCCCAGCGGCTGACCCTGACGGCGCCGGAGATGACGGTGCTGATCGGGGGCTTGCGCGCCATCAACATCAATGTGCGCGGCTCGACCCACGGGGTGCTGACCGAACGGCCCGGCGTCCTGACCAACGACGTCTTCGTCAATCTGCTGGACATGGGGGTGAAGTGGACCCCGACCAGCCCGGCGCGCGACGTCTTCGAAGGCCGCGACCGCCAGACCGGCGCCCTGCGCTGGACCGGGACGCGCGTGGATCTGGTGTTCGGCTCGAACGCCGTGCTGCGCGCCTTAGCCGAGGTCTACGCCGCCGCAGACGCCCAGAAGAAGTTCGTCGAGGATTTCGTGGCGGCCTGGACCAAGGTCATGGAGCTGGACCGGTTCGACCTGCAAGCCTGATCGGGCGCAGAAGCAGAGGCGAAGGGGGCGGGCGTCGCAAGACGTCCGCCCTTTTCCCTGTTCGATGAACTGTCACGCGGCGCCTCTAGACTGGGCGATAAAAGGAGGACGCCATGACCACCCTCGTAACGCTTCTGACGCCGGACTATGCGGATTGGGAGACCGCCCTGATCATGGCGGGGGCGCGCAGCCATTATGGGTTTGAGACCCTGTTCGCCTCACCCGATGGGGAGGAGGTGGTGTCGGCCGGCGGCCTGTTGGTCGTTCCCCATCTTTCGATCGAAGACATCGAGGTGGACGAGATCGACGCCGTCCTGGTGAACGGCGGCTCCATCTGGCGCCAGCCCGGCGCGCCGGACGTCTCGGACCTGCTGCGTTGGGCGCATGGGGCGGGCAAGACGGTGGGCGGCATCTGCGACGGAACCCTGGCCCTGGCGCGCGCTGGGCTTCTGGACCAGAGGCCCCATACCGCCAACGGGCCCGACAGCCTCTCCATCACCGGCTACGGCGGGGCGGCCCATTACCGCGACCAGCCTCGCGCCGTTCTGGCCGATCGGGTCGTCACGGCGGCGGGCACGGCGCCGGTCAGCTTCATGGGGGCGGTGCTGGACTCGCTGGGTCTGAAAAGCGCCGAGCTGGACGCCTATCTCAGCCTTTTCGGCGCGGAACACCTCGCCCCGGTCAGCGCAGCCTGATCTCGTACAGCTGGGGCCAGCGCTTGCCGGTGACGAACAGCCGCTTGCCCGCGGCGTCCCAGGCGATGCCGTTCAGGACGTCGTCGTTCGGGTCCAGGCCCGCGTCCTTGGGGACCAGGTCCGTCAGGTCGATGAAGGCCTTCACCACCCCAGTCTCCGGGTCGATGCGGGCGATGCGGTTGTCCTGCCACAGATTGGCGAAGACTTCGCCATGGATCCATTCCAGCTCATTGATCTGGTCCAGCGGCCGGCCGTCGGCGGTGACGGAGATCCGGCCGGTCTCGGCCAGGGTGTCGGGATCGAGGAAGCGGATCTGATCGGTGCCGTCGCTCATGATCAGTCGGCGTCCGTCGGTGGTCAGCCCCCAACCCTCGCCCGGATAGGAGAAGCCGCCCAGGGGCGAGAAGTCCTCCAGCTTGAAGATGAAGCCGATGTGGTTGCGCCAGGTCAGATTGTAGAGCTTGCCGTTCAGGGCGGCCAAACCCTCGCCGAAATAGACGGTGGGCAGGTCGCGCCGACGCAGGATTTCGCCGTCCTCCAACCGCACCTGGCGCACCGACGACGGATAGAGGCCCGTGCTCTCGTAAAGGGCGCCGTCGTGGAAGAAGAGGCCCTCGGTGAAGGCCGTCCGGTCATGCGGATAGGCGTGCACCACCTGATAGGCCTGGGTCGGAACCTCGGCCCGAACGGGCAGGGTCGCGCCCACCGCCAGCAGCAGGCCGACGATCAGGCCGGCGAAGCGCAGGGGCGGGCGCGGCATGGTCAGGCGCCTTCGGCGGCGGCTTCCGCCTCGGCCTTGCGGGCGCGGGCCTCGGCGCGTTCGGCCTCGGCGCGGGCGGCCTCGGCCTTTTCCTTCTTGGAGGCGGAGCGACGGCCCAGCATGTTCAGGGCCTCGACCCCGGCCGAGAAGGCCATGGCGGCGTAGATATAGCCCTTGGGCACATGATAGCCGAAGCCGTCGGCGATCAGCACCATGCCGATCATCAGCAGGAAGCCCAGGGCCAGCATGACGACGCTGGGGTTGTCGTTGATGAAGTTCGCCAGCGGGTCGGCGGCCAGCAGCATCACCGTCACGGCGACCAGGACGGCGACGACCATGATGGGCAGGTGCTCGGTCATGCCCACGGCGGTCAGGATGGAGTCGATCGAGAAGACCAGGTCCAGCAGGATGATCTGGAAGATGGCCGCCCCGGCGTTGGTGATCATCACGTCCTTCTTGTCCATGACGTCATGGGTGGGCGTGGGATCGACCGTGTGGTGGATCTCCTTGGTGGCTTTCCAGACCAGGAACAGGCCGCCCGCGATCAGGATCAGATCCTTCCACGAGAATTCGTTGCCCGCGACGGTGAAGACCGGCTGAACCAGGCCCACCAGCCAGGCGATGATCGACAGCAGGGCCAGGCGCATGACCAGGGCCAGGCCGATGCCGATGCGCCGCACCTTCTGGCGCTGATGCTCGGGCAGTTTGTTCGACAGGATCGAGATGAAGATCAGATTGTCGATGCCGAGCACGACCTCCATCACCACCAGGGTCACCAGGGCCGCCCAGGCGGCCGGGTCGGAGAGAAGGGGCAGGATGCTGTCGAGCATGGAATGTCCAGGAGGGGAAAGGCGTCGGCGGGAACAGCTAGGCCCGGCTCAGGTTCCGATCAAGCGCGGGGGTGCGGTGCAATGGTCGCACCCTGGCTCACCGCGCGGCGAAGGTCACATCGACCACCAGGGGGAAGTGGTCCGAGATCACCTGGCCCGAAAAGGAGTCCGTCAGGACGCCGAACCTTTCCACCGCCAGGCGGGGATCGACGAAGACATGGTCGATGGGCGCCCCGTCCGCGGCCTTGGCGAGGTCGAAGCCGTTATAGGTGGTCGAAGGGCCGAAGACGACGGGGCTGACGGTGCGGGCGTCACGCAGGCCGGCCGACACGATCCGGCGATAGGGGGCGCTGTCGGGTCCGGTGTTGAAGTCGCCCAGCAAGACCACGGCCGCCGTTTCGCCCCGGGCGGTCGCAGGCGGCAGGTCGGCCGCCAGGGCGGCGCACTGTTCACGGGCGACCACGCCGACATGGTCGAAATGGGCGTTGCGGACGTCCAGCATCCGGCCGTCGGAACGGTCGCGCAGCACCACCCGCGTCAGGGTGCGGGGCAGGGCCGCGTCCCAGCCCTTCGAAGGGCGATCCGGGGTCGGCGAACACCAGAGAGTCTGTTTGCGGACGACCTCGAATCGGTCGCGTCGCCAGAACAGGGTGGTGGTCTCGCCCCCCTCGGCCCCGTCGTCGCGACCCAGGCCGTAGTGGTCGTAGTCCGGCGCTTGTTCGGCCAGATAGGCGACCATGGGAATCAGGGCCTCCTGAACGCCCAGCACGTCCGGGGCGAAGAAGGCGATCTGACGCGCCATGTGCGGGCGCCGTTCGGGCCAGTTCGGCCGATCGTCAGGGGCGTCATAACGGATGTTGTAGCTCATCAGCCGGATCGGCTGCGGTTCGGGGGCCGCGAAGGGCTCGGCGCGGGCGGCGTGCGATCCCGTCAGGGCGGCGACGACGGCGATCATCAGGGCGCGGAACTTCATGGCGGATCTTTGCTGCAGCCGGAGAAAGACGAATGTCGCACGGGGCTATGACCGAGGTGCGACGCTGGGTGCGGCTTCTTCACCCTTCACGCAATGTTGCGAGCGGCAAAACCCCGTGCTATCAGGCGCCCGGCTTGAAGGGGGCGTATTCACGAATACGGCCTCTATCGTGCTTTCCGCAAGCATTTCAAGCTTTTGACCGTTGCGACCCTCGCAGTCGGTCGCGACCCTGACACAACGACCTCGGACCCTAATCAGTGGCTGATGATTTCAGAACGACGGAAGTCGGCGATCGCTACGCACAGGCGCTGTTTGATCTGGCGCTGGAAACCGGCCGCCTCGACGCCGTTCGCGCCGACGTCGTCTCGCTGAAGACCGCCTGGATCGAGAGCGCCGATCTGCGCCGCCTGGCGACCTCGCCGGTCATTTCGGCCGATGATCAGGTCAAGGGCCTGACCGCCGTCGCCGCCAAGGCCAGGTTCGAGCCGAACACCGTCAACTTCCTGGGGCTGCTGGCCCAGAACGGCCGCGCCCGTGATCTGGCCGCCGTGATCGCCGGTTTCGAGCGCCTGTACGCCAAACACGCCGGCGTCGTCGCCGCCGAGGTGATCTCGGCCCAGCCGCTGGACGACAAGCAGCTGACCGCGATCAAGACCGCCCTGAACAAGAGCCTGGGCAAGGCGCCGGAACTGACCACGCGGGTCGATCCGGCCATCCTGGGCGGCCTGAAGGTCAAGGTCGGCTCGAAACTGTTCGACGCCTCGCTGAAGACCAAGCTCGACCAGATGAAGTTCGCCCTAAAGCGCGCGTAAGCGCCGCCCCCGTCCACCCGATTGTCGGCGCCTGAACGGCGCAACCGCAAAAAGACTGAAGAACAGAGAGCCCGTCATGGACATCCGCGCCGCTGAAATCTCGGCCATCCTCAAGTCGCAGATCGCCAACTTCGGCGTCGAAGCCGACGTTTCCGACGTCGGCAGCGTGCTGTCGGTCGGCGACGGCATCGCCCGCATCCACGGTCTGGACAATGTCCAGGCCGGCGAAATGGTCGAGTTCACCAAGGCCGGCGTGAAGGGCATGGCCCTGAACCTGGAGCGCGACAATGTGGGCGCCGTGATCTTCGGCGCCGACGCCGCCATCGCCGAGGGCGACGACGTGCGCCGCCTGGGCGAGATCGTGGACGTGCCGGTCGGCAAGGGCCTCCTGGGCCGCGTCGTCAACCCGCTGGGCGAGCCGATCGACGGCAAGGGTCCGATCCAGTTCACCGAGCGCCGCCGCGTCGACGTCAAGGCGCCGGGCATCATCCCCCGCAAGTCGGTCCACGAGCCGATGCAGACCGGCCTGAAGGCCATCGACACCCTGATCCCCGTCGGCCGCGGCCAGCGCGAGCTGATCATCGGCGACCGTCAGGTCGGCAAGACCGCCGTCGCCGTCGACACCATCCTGAACCAGAAGAACGTCAACAAGACCGACGACGAGAGCGCCAAGCTCTACTGCATCTACGTCGCCATCGGTCAGAAGCGTTCGACCGTCGCCCAGATCGTCAAGACCCTCGAAGAGTCGGGCGCTCTGGAATACACCATCGTCGTCGCCGCCACGGCGTCCGAGCCCGCCCCGCTGCAGTTCCTGGCGCCCTTCGCCGGCACCGCCATGGGCGAGTTCTTCCGCGACAACGGCATGCACGCCCTGATCGTCTATGACGACCTGTCGAAACAGGCTGTGGCTTATCGCCAGATGTCGCTGCTGCTGCGCCGCCCGCCGGGCCGCGAAGCCTATCCGGGCGACGTCTTCTACCTGCACAGCCGCCTCTTGGAGCGTTCGGCCAAGCTGAACGAGGACTATGGTTCGGGCTCCATGACCGCCCTGCCGATCATCGAAACCCAGGCCAACGACGTTTCGGCCTATATTCCGACCAACGTCATCTCGATCACCGACGGCCAAATCTTCCTGGAATCGGACCTCTTCTATCAGGGCATCCGTCCGGCCGTGAACGTCGGCATCTCGGTGTCGCGCGTGGGCTCCTCGGCCCAGACCAAGGCGATGAAGAAGGTCGCCGGCACCATCAAGGGCGAACTGGCCCAGTATCGCGAGATGGCCGCCTTCGCCAAGTTCGGCTCGGACCTGGACGCCTCGACCCAGAAGCTGTTGGCCCGCGGCGCCCGACTGACCGAGCTGCTGAAGCAGCCCCAGTATTCGCCCCTGTCGATGGAAGAACAGGTCGTCTCGGTCTACGCCGGCACGCGCGGCTATATCGACGGCATCGCGGTCGGCGACGTCGGCCGGTTCGAGAAGGAGCTGCTGGCGCGCATCCACGCCAACCACGCCTCGCTGCTGGACGGCATTCGCACCAAGAAGGACCTGACCGCCGACCTCGAGGCCGAGCTGAAGGACATCCTGGCCGCCTTCGTCAAGACCTTCGCCTGAGTTCAACCGGATAAGCTGAGAGAGTAGCGCCGGATGGCCAGCCTCAAGGAAATGCGCAATCGGATCGGAAGCGTGAAAGCCACGCAGAAGATCACGAAAGCCATGCAGATGGTCGCCGCGGCCAAGCTGAAACGCGCCCAGGACCAGGCCGAAAGCGCCCGGCCCTATGCGAAGAAGATGGCCTCGGTCATCGCCAACCTGGCCGCCGGCGTCTCGGGCGCCGATGCGCCGCGCTTGCTGGCCGGCACGGGTCAGGACCAGCGTCACCTGATCGTGGTGGCGACGGCGGACAAGGGCCTGGCGGGCGGTTTCTCGACCAATGTCATCCGCGCCGCGCGCGAACGGATCAACAGCCTGATCGCGAACGGCAAGGACGTCCGGATCATCGCGGTCGGCCGCAAGTCGCGCGATCAGCTGTCGCGCCTGTACGGCGACAAGCTGGTCCGCACCTTCGAACTGAGCGAGCACAAGACGGTGGGCCTGCCCTCGGCCCAGCCCATCGCCGAAATGATCGCCACGGCCTTCGAGGACGGTCAGGCCGATGTGGTCACCCTGTTCTACAGCCAGTTCAGGTCTGTCATCTCCCAGGTTCCGACCGCCAAACAGCTGATCCCGGCTGTGGTCGAGGGCGACGCGGCCCCGGTCGACCTGAACGGCGCGGTCTATGAGTACGAGCCCTCGGAAGAGGAAATCCTCGAGACCCTGCTGCCGCGCAACCTGACGACCCAGATCCTGGCCGCCCTCTATGAGAACCAGGCGGGCTTCTTCGGATCGCAGATGGCGGCGATGGACAATGCGACGCGCAACGCCGGCGACCTCATCAACGCCCTGACGCTGCAGTACAACCGCAAGCGCCAAGCCCAGATCACCACCGAGCTGATCGAGATCATCGCCGGCGCCGAAGCCCTCTGATCCCGACCGAACAGACATTCCGATACGGACCCCAGCCATGACCGACACCGTCGCCCCCAAAAAGCCCGCCGCCCGCAAGCCGGCCGCCAAGAAGGTCGCTCCCGCAGCGGCCCCCGTCTCCGCCGCCGCCACGGGCCGCATCGCCCAGGTCATCGGCGCCGTCGTCGACGTCGAGTTTGACGGCCATCTGCCGGCCATCCTCAGCGCCCTGCACACCCAGAACGTCGATCAGAAGACGGGCGAGCCCTTCACCCTGGTTCTGGAAGTCGCCCAGCACCTGGGTGAGAACATGGTCCGCGCCATCGCCATGGACACGACCGAGGGCCTGACCCGCGGCCAGCCCGTCACCGACACAGGCTCCTCGATCCAGGCGCCGGTCGGCCCCGGCACCCTGGGCCGCATCATGAACGTCGTCGGCCAGCCGATCGACGAAGCCGGCCCGATCAAGACCGAGCTTTACCGTCCGATCCACAAGGAAGCCCCGAGCTTCGACGAGCAGTCGACCTCGGCCGAGATCCTGGTCACCGGCATCAAGGTCATCGACCTGATGTGCCCCTACACCAAGGGCGGCAAGATCGGCCTGTTCGGCGGCGCCGGCGTGGGCAAGACCGTGACCATGCAGGAACTGATCAACAATATCGCCAAGGCTTACGGCGGTTATTCGGTTCTGGCCGGCGTGGGTGAGCGCACCCGCGAAGGCAACGACCTGTATCACGAGATGATCGAGTCCAACGTGAACGTGGACCCGGCCAAGAACGGCGGTTCGACCGAGGGCTCCAAATGCGCCCTGGTCTACGGCCAGATGAACGAGCCCCCCGGCGCCCGCGCCCGCGTCGCCCTGACCGGCCTGTCGATCGCGGAATACTTCCGTGACGAGGAAGGCAAGGACGTCCTGCTGTTCGTCGACAACATCTTCCGCTTCACCCAGGCCGGCTCCGAAGTGTCGGCTCTGCTGGGCCGCATCCCCTCGGCCGTGGGCTATCAGCCGACGCTGGCGACCGAGATGGGCAACCTGCAAGAGCGGATCACCTCGACCAAGAAGGGTTCGATCACCTCGGTCCAGGCCATCTACGTCCCCGCCGACGACCTGACCGACCCGGCGCCCGCCGCCTCCTTCGCCCACCTGGACGCGACGACCGTTCTGAGCCGTGACATCGCCGCCCAGGCCATCTTCCCGGCCGTGGACCCGCTGGACTCCACCTCGCGGATCATGGACCCGCTGGTGATCGGCGAGGAGCACTATCAGGTCGCCCGTTCGGTTCAGGAAGTCCTGCAGCAGTACAAGGGCCTGAAGGACATCATCGCCATCCTGGGCATGGACGAGCTGTCGGAAGAGGACAAGCTGATCGTGGCCCGCGCCCGCAAGATCCAGCGCTTCCTGTCCCAGCCCTTCCACGTGGCTGAACAGTTCACCAACACCCCCGGCGCCTTCGTCGACCTGAAGGACACGATCCGCTCGTTCAAGGGCATCGTGGCCGGCGAGTACGACCACCTGCCGGAAGCGGCCTTCTACATGGTCGGCCCGATCGAAGAGGCCGTCGCCAAGGCCGAGAAGATGGCGGCGGAAGCCTGAACATGCGCAAGGCTCTCGCCAGCCTCATTCTCTTTTGTCTGGCCTCGCCCGTTTCGGCGCGGGCACAGGCTGATGGAGATTTTGAAGCTATGGCGGGAGCTTGTGCTGCCTTTCTGGCTGATGGTCGATTCCCGGCCTTGATCGATGAAGGCGCGTTCTTTGAACAGAGAGGTTTCAAAGGCGCGGCTTCTACCGTCAAGGCCGATGAAGTCTCCCGCACCTACACCCGTTCCGGCACGCCGATCGATCCCGTTCGGATCATGGTCGGGCGTCCGGCCGAAACGGGTAGGGAGACCTGCTCTATTTTGGACCTGAATGGGCCGGAAGCGGGGGACGAATTCATCGCCAAGACGCGCGCTCAGGCAGACTGGGCGTTCAACAGCGAGTCAAACGACGGCAACGGAAAGGGCGTCCTGTTTGAGAGGAACGCTGGCGGGGCCGTGATCTATCTGGCGATTTGGGGTACGGGTGCGGCTTACCCGGTTTCCATCGCCTCCTATCAAATCGGAACATCGGACTGATGGCTGGCAAACTCAACTTCTCCCTCGTCTCGCCGGAACGCGAGGTCTTCTCCGGCCTCGTGGACCAGGTGGACGCGCCGGGCGTCGAGGGCGACTTCGGCGTCCTGCCGGCCCACGCCCCCTTCATGACCGCCCTGCGCGAGGGCCTGGTGACCGTCTATGTCGGCGGGACCAGGACCCAGTACGACGTCAAGGGCGGCTTCGCCGACGTCAACGGCGAAGGCCTGACCATCCTGGCCGAACAGGCGACTGAGGTCGTCGCGGCCTGATCCTTTCTCAGGCTCGTAAAGAGTGAGGCCTCCCGTTTCGGCGGGGGGCCTTTTTCTTTGCCCTCTCCCGCTTGCGGGGGAGGTGTCGCGTCGATCGCGAAGCGATCCAGCGACGGAGGGGGAGGTTTCACTCCGGAAGAAGACTTCCCCCATCGTCAGCCGTCTCGCTCCGCTCGACGAGCTGACACTTCCCCCGCAAGCGGGGGAAGGGCTAGAACGCCTCCATGACCGAAGCTCTCGATATCCACGGCGTCTGCGATCCGCGTTTCGCGGCGGTGAAGGACGTTTTCGCCGCCAACTTCACTGACGCGCCCGAGGGGCTGAACGAGGCGGGGGCGCGGTTCTGCGTGATGATCGAGGGGGCGCCGGTCGTCGATCTGTGGGCGGGGCACGCCGATACGGCCAAGACGACGCCCTTCGCCGAGGACACCCTGACCCCGGTCTTCTCGACCGGCAAGGCGGTGATGGCCCTGCTGATGGCCACGGCGGTCGAGGCGGGCAAGGTGGCCTATGACGAGAAGGTCTCCCATATCTGGCCCGCCTTCGGCCAGGCCGGCAAGGACAAGGTCACCGTCGCCCAGCTGATGAGCCACCAGTCGGGCCTGCCCGGCTTCTCGGAGCCGGTGGAGCCGTCGCTGTGGTTCGATCCGGCGGCGGTCAACGCCCGGCTGGCGGCCCAGGCGCCCATGTGGGAACCGGGGACGGCCTCGGGCTATCATCCGGTCACGGTCGGCTATCTGGCCAATGAGGTGTTCCGCCTGACGACGGGCCGGACCATGGGCCAGGCCCTGCGTGCCGACTTCGCCGACCTGGACCTGTGGATCGGCCTGCCGGAGGACCAGCACGGGCGGGTGGCCCAGATGCGCAAACCCTCGGCCGCGCCCAGCCTGGGGACCATAGATCCGATCAAACAGGCGGCCTTCCTGGACCGGGGCTCGGCGCCGGGCGGGCGCGGCTCGGCCGAATGGCGCAAGATGGAGATCCCCTCGGCCAATATGCACGCCACGGCGGCGGGTCTGGCGCGGATGCTGGGCGTCGTGGCCAATGACGGGATGCTGGACGGGCGGCGGCTGCTTTCGAAGGGCGTGCTGCGCGACCTGACGCGCGAGCGGATCCACGGCCAGGACAAGGTGCTGCCCTATGTGATCAGCTGGGCGGCGGGCCTGATGCGCAACGACGGGCTGAACGTCTTCGGACCGGGCGAGTCCTTCGGTCACTACGGCTGGGGCGGGTCCATGGCCATGGCCGATCCGTCGCGTCGCCTGTCGGCCGCCTATGTGATGACGCGCCAGTCGCCGCACCTGATCGGCGACCCGCGCCCCCGGCGCCTGCTGGACGCCCTCTACGCCGCGGTCTAGACGGTTTCCGACAGGACGACCGCGCGTCGGGCGGCGCGCGACCGCTGCGCCGCGCCCAGGGCGAAGACGCCCGCTCCGGCCCAGATGAAGCCGAAGGAGACGATCCGCAGCGGGGTCAGGGGCTCGCCCGCCCAGACGCCGCAGGCGAACTGCAGCGTCGGCGCCAGAAACTGGATGAAGCCGACGGTGGACAGGGGCAGACGCCGCGCCGACCAGGCGAACAGCACCAGAGGAATGACCGTCGCCGGTCCGTTGACCAGGGCCCAGGCCAGTCCGGCGGGCGAGGAAAAGCCGGTCGCCTGCCCATGGGCCGCCAGCCAGGCCAGGAACAGGGCGCCGAACGGCATCAGCACCAGACATTCGACGAACAGGCCGGTCTGGGCCGAGGCGGGCACGCGCTTTCTGATCACCGCATAGGCGCAGAAGGTGACGGCGAGCGTCAGTCCGATGATCGGCACATGGCCCAGGGCGACGGTCTGGACGGCCACCCCCACGGCGGCCAGGGCGATGGCGACGCCGCTCCAGCGGTCGATCTTCTCGCGGAACAGCAGGGCCCCTGCGGCCATGTTCAAGAGCGGGTTGATGTAATAGCCGAGGCTGGCCTCCAGCGTCGCATGATGGGTGGTGGCGAAGACATAGAGGCTCCAGTTGACCGCGATCATCGCCGCCGACAGGGCCAGCCAGCCGAAGACGCGCGGCGTCGCCAGCGCCTGTTTCGCCTCGTTCCACTGTCCCGCCAGCAGCAGGACCAGACCCGCCACGAAGACCGACCAGACCGCCCGGTGAGCCAGGATCTCGGGCGCGCTGAAGCCGTGGGCCGCCAGGGCCATGAACAGCAGGGGCAGAAGACCCCACAGGGTGTAGCAGGCGATGGCCGTGCCGACCGCGCGGGGATCGTTGGGGGAGGGGGAGGCGGTCATGGGGGAGCGCACGTGATTTTACTTTCGTCATCCTCCGGGCCGCGAAGCGGAACCGGGGGACCCAGCGGCGCGCGCGAGCGCGAACCTGTCGCAGAAGAGGTCTTTCGTACCCAGCGGCGGATGGATTTCGCCTTCGGCGCCGCTGGGTCCCCCGGTCTGCGCCGCGAAGACGCGGCTTGCCGGAGGATGACGAAAGCTAAGCGGAGCGGTTTAGACGGTGATCGAACGATACCCCGACGACGGCTTGATCGTGCCCGTCTCGTCCAGCAGCTGGGCGATCTGGACGGCGTTCAGGGCCGCGCCCTTGCGCAGATTGTCGGACACCACCCAGAAGCTCAGGCCGTTCTCGACCGTCGGGTCCTTGCGGATGCGGCTGACGTAGACGGCGAACTCGCCGGCGGCGTCGACCGGGGTGATGTAGCCGTCATGCTCCTGCTTATCGACGACCAGTACGCCCGGCGCCTCGCGTAGGATGGCGCGGGCCTCGTCCGGCGCGATGGGGCGATCGAACTCGACCGTCACCGCTTCCGAATGGCCGACGAAGACCGGCACCCGCACGCAGGTGACCGTCAGCTTGATGTTCGGATCCAGCATCTTGTGGGTCTCGTCCCACATCTTCTGCTCTTCGTCGGTATAGCCGTCCTCGTTGAAGGCGCCGATGAAGGGGATGACGTTGAAGGCGATCTGTTTGGGGAACTTCTTGGGCGTGGCGTCGCCCAGGCCGTAGATGGCCTTGGTCTGGTTCCACAGCTCGTCCATGCCTTCCTTGCCGGCGCCGGACACCGACTGATAGGTCGAGACCACCACCCGCTTGATTTTGGCCGCGTCGTGCAGGGGCTTCAGGGCCACGACCAGCTGGGCGGTCGAGCAGTTGGGGTTGGCGATGATGTTCTTCTTCTTGGCGTCCTTGACCGCGTCGGGGTTCACCTCGGGCACGATCAGCGGCACGTCCGGGTCCTTGCGGAAGGCCGAGGAGTTGTCGATCACGATGGGGCCGGCCTTGCCGATCCTTTCGGACCACTCCCGCGACACAGCGCCGCCGGCCGACATCAGGACGATGTCGACGGATGCGAAGTCGAACTGTTCGATGTCCTGGCATTTGACGGTCCGGTCGCCGAACGAGACCTCGACCCCCTTGGACTTGCGCGAGGCGATGGCGTGGATTTCATCGACGGGGAAGTTCAGCTCCTCGAGGATGTTCAGCATTTCGCGGCCCACATTGCCCGTGGCCCCGACGATCGCGACGCGATAACCCATGATGTTTGGTCCTTCGGACGCGCTGACGCTCGGCCTGCGGGGCCCTGCTGCTTCAGCGCGAAATAGAGGGGAGAAGCGTCCTGCATTTAGGCGTTCGCAGCCGCGAAGCAATCGCTTTTCGGCGGATGGGGCTTTAAGAACGCCGCCATGACCTCCCGCATCCGAAACGCCTACGACATCCGCGTGGACGAGGGCGTTCTGTCGCCCGATCCGGCTCAGGCCGAAGTCCTGCTCGCCCTGGAGCGGCTGGAGCGGGATCTGGCCCGGCGCGGCCTGTTCGGCCGCCCGCCCGAGGTGAAGGGGATCTACCTCTACGGCCCGCCGGGACGGGGCAAGTCCATGCTGATGGACCTCTTCTATTCGGCCACGCCCGAGCCGCGGAAAAAGCGCGCCCATTTCCACGCCTTCATGGCCCGGATCCACGACCTGGTGCGCCAGTGGCGCGAGGGGGACGCCAAGGCCCGAAAGGCCGTGTTTGGAACCCAGCACTCCCGCAAGGGGGGCGACGACCCCATCCCGCCCGTCGCCCGGCTGATCGCCTCGGAAGCCCGGCTGCTGTGTTTCGACGAGCTTCAGGTGACCGACATCGCAGACGCCATGATCCTGGGCCGGCTGTTCGAGGCCCTGTTCGAGGACAAGGTGGTGCTGGCCGTCACCTCGAACCGGGCGCCCGAGGACCTCTACAAGAACGGGATCAACCGCCAGCTCTTCACCCCCTTCATCGACATCATCCGCGACCGCTGCGAAGTGGTGCAGACGGCGGGGGCGCGCGACTGGCGGCTGGACCGGCTCAGTTCGGCCCAGGTCTGGCACACGCCGGACGACCGCGCCGGGTTCGAAGCCCTGTGGCGCGAACTGAAGGGGGGCGAGCCGGAAGAACCGGCGCACCTGACCGTCCTGGGGCGGGATGTCGTGGTGGAGCGGACCGTGGGGGCCATGGCCCGGGCCAGCTTTGCGGACCTGTGCGGCCGGCCGCTGGGGCCGCAGGACTATCTGGCGATCGCCGAGCGGTTCCACACCCTGTTCCTGGAGGATGTGCCGATCCTGGGGCCCGCCAACCACCATGAGGCGCGCCGTCTGGTGACCCTGGTGGACGCCCTCTATGAGGCCAAGACCAAGCTGATCGTGCTGGCCGCCGCCCGGCCCGAGGCCCTCTATACCGAAGGCGTGGGGGCGTTCGAGTTCGAACGCACCGTGTCGCGGTTCAACGAGATGCAGAGCAGGGACTGGCTGGCCCACGTGCGGGAGTGACAGAAGACCCTCTCCCGCTTGCGGGAGAGGTGGGCCGGCGTCCGCGCAGCGGACCAGGCTCGGAGAGGGGAGTCTTGCTTGGCTGAAAGACGCCTTCCCCCATCGTCAGGCGTGTCGCTGCGCGCCACGACCTGACACTTCCCCCGCAAGCGGGGGAAGGTCTGAGCATCCCAAAGAAAAGGGCCGCAGATCGCTCTGCGGCCCTTCGTCATCGAAATCAAGATGTGGCTTACGCCAGCGAGGAATCGATGTCCTTGCACGCCTGGATCAGGCCCTGGACCGAGGCGACCGACTTGGCCAGCATCGCCTTTTCGTCGTCATTGGTGGTGAACTCGACCACCTTCTCGACGCCTGCGGCGCCGATCAGGGCCGGGACGCCGACGTAGAGGTCGGACAGGCCGTATTCGCCCGACAGCCAGACGGCGCAGGGCAGGACGCGCTTTTCGTCCTTCAGATAGGACTTGGCCATGGCGATGGCCGATTCAGCCGGGGCGTAGAAGGCCGAACCGGTCTTCAAGAGGGCCACGATCTCGCCGCCGCCCTTGCGGGTGCGCTCGACGATGGCGTCCAGCTCGTCCTGCGACAGGAAGCCGGCCGCGACGGCGTCGGGCAGGGGCAGGCCGCCGACGGTCGAGTGGCGCACCATCGGCACCATGTCGTCGCCGTGGCCGCCCAGGGTCCAGGCGTGGATGTCCTGAACCGACACGCCGGTCTTTTCAGCCAGGAAGTAGGCGAAACGGGCCGAGTCGAGCACGCCGGCCATGCCGACGACCTTCTCCTTGGGCAGGCCCGAGAACTTTTGCAGGGCCCAGACCATGGCGTCCAGCGGGTTGGTGATGCAGATGACGAAGGCGTTGGGGGCGTGGGCCTTGATGCCCTCGCCGACGGCCTTCATGACCTTCAGATTGATGCCGATCAGGTCGTCGCGGCTCATGCCCGGCTTGCGCGGCACGCCGGCGGTGACGATGCAGACGTCGGCGCCCGCGATGTCGGCATAGTCGTTGGCGCCCTTCAGGGCCACGTCCGAGCCGAAGACGGCGGTGGCTTCGGCGATGTCCAGCGCCTTGCCCTGGGGGGTGCCTTCGGCGATGTCGAACAGGATCACGTCGCCCAGCGCTTCGCGGGCGGCCACGTGGGCCAGGGTGCCGCCGATCATGCCGGCGCCGATAAGGGCGATCTTCGCGCGAGCCATGGATGTCTCCGGTTATTGCGTGTGCGAAAGGGGATTAATCGTGCGGGCGGTCTAGACCCGCAAGGGCGGCGCTGCAAGGCTGGCCGACGTTCGATCAGGAGCCCCAATGACCGACTTTCGTCCAGACCCCGCCTTCGCCGCCGGCTCCATCGCCGCCGCCGAATGGCCGCTGTGTCATGTGCGGCTTCAGGACGACGCCCGCTTCCCCTGGCTGATCCTGATCCCGCGCGTCGAAGGCGCGGTGGAGCTGGAGGACCTCAGCGTCGAACGGCGGGCCGTGCTGATGGAGGAGACGGTGCGGGCGGGGGCGCTGGTGCGGAGACTGGGGCCGGTCGATAAGCTGAACGTCGGGGCCATCGGCAATGTGACGGCCCAGTTGCACGTCCATGTGGTGGGGCGCCGCCGCGACGACGGCCTGTGGCCCGATCCCGTCTGGGGACGAGGACCGGCGGTCCCGTATGCGGGGGAGGCGCGGGCGCGGCTGTTGGATTTGATCGCGGGCGGGTGAGCCGCCGCGCGCCCTCAGATGATGTCCAGCGGCGTCTCCCGCGTCGGCGGGGGAAAGGCCTCGTCCAGGCGGTGCAGGTCCTCGGCGTCGAACTGGATCTCCAGGGCGTCGGCGTTGGCCTCCACGTGCTCGACCGAGCTCGCCTTGGGAATGGCGATCACCCCGTCCTGGCGCAGGACGGCGGCCAGCGCCACCTGAGCCGGATCGGCGTCGTGGCGGTCGGCGATGTCGCGGATCAGCGGGTGGTCCAGCAGGCCGCCGCGCCCCAGGGGCGAATAGGCTATCATCGGCATGTCGCGCGCCTGCATCCAGGGCAACAGACCGAACTCCACCCCGCGCGACCCCAGATGATAGAGCAGCTGATTGGCCGCGCAGTCCTCGCCTCCCTCGATCTCCATCAGCCGCTTCATGGCGCGCAGGTCCAGGTTGGACACGCCCCAGCGGACGATCATCCCTTCATCGACCAGTTCCTGGAAGGCGGCGACCGTCTCCTCCAGGGGGACGCGGCCCTCCCAGTGCAGCAGATAGAGGTCCAGACGGTCCGTCCCCAGCCGCTCCAGCGACTTTTCGCAGGCCAGCATCATCTTCAGTTCGGAGGCGTTCTCGGGCCGGACCTTGGAGACCAGAAAGACCTCGTCGCGGCGGCCGGCGATCACCTCGCCCACCAGACGTTCCGAGCGGCCGTCGCCGTACAGTTCGGCCGTGTCGATCAGGGTCAGGCCCAGGTCGATCCCCCGCGCCAGGGCCTGCTGTTCGGCGTCGCGCCGGGCGGGATGGTCGCCGATCTCCCACGTCCCTTGGCCCAGGGCGGGAACGGTCGTACCGTCTGCAAAGGTGACGAGGCGGGTCATGTCGGTCCTGTTCCATTCGCGGCGAAAGGCCGCCTTGGCTTGGGTATGGAGAGGTTGAGATGCGTACCCGGCTTATCAAGACCGACGGCCTTGTCCAACAGGTGCTGGAGGCGGGGTATGAACAGCCTAACGCGCCCCTGGTCCTGCTGATCCACGGCTTCCCCGAACTGGGCGTCAGCTGGCGCGCCCAGGTCGAGGCCCTGTCCCTGGCGGGATATCATGTCGTGGCGCCGGACATGCGCGGTTACGGCGGCACGGACAAGCCCCAGGGCGCCGCCGCCTTTTCGATCCTGCATCTGGTCGGGGACATGGTCGACCTGGTGCGGGCCCTGGGCGAACAGAGCGCCATTGTGGTGGGCCACGATTGGGGCGCGCCGGTCGCCTGGTGCTGCGCCCTGCTGCGGCCCGATCTGTTCACGGCTGTGGCCGGCCTGTCCGTGCCCTTCCAGCCGCGCCGGCCCCAGGGACCGCCGACGACCGTCATGGCGGTTCTGTCCGAACGGGCCGGTATGGGCGACGTCTATATCAACCGGTTCCAGGCGGCCGACGCCCATCTGGCGCTGGAGGCCGATCCGGCGACGACGCTGAGGAAGCTGTTCTGGGCCTATGACGGGGCCACTCCGGCGTCGAAACGGGCTACCGGCTTCATGGCGCGGGGCGTCGGCCTGCTGGACAGTATCGATGACGGCGCCGACCTGCCGCCGTGGATGAGCCCGGCCCATTTCGCCGAATATGTGGAGGCCTTTTCGGCCGGCGGCTTTGACGCCCCGCTGAACTGGTACCGCGCCATCGACCTGAATTGGTCGCTGACGGCCTTTGCGCAGGAACAGCGAATCCTCCAGCCGGCCCTGTTCATCGTCGGCGAGAACGACCCGGTGCGCCACTACGCCGGATCGGCCGAGGCGGGGCTGAAGGACTGGGTTCCGAACCTGAGCCGGTCGGTGGTCGTGCCCGGTGCCGGTCACTGGATTCAGCAGGAAAAGGCCGAGGCGGTGAACGCCCTGCTGCTGGCCTTTCTGAAGGATCTGCCGGAGGCGGACGGGGGCCAGACGTAAGCCCGCGTTAACCTTGAAGCCGCAAGTCTGCCGTAAAGGTCGGGGACGGTGCCGCGAACCTCGGCGGACCCGCCGACCGTCTTTTCGCCGTTCTCGGAGCCCCCCATGCATCGCCGCCAAATGATCCTGTCCGGCCTCGCCACCGCCGCAGGGGCCTCGTCTCTGGGCGCCTGCGCCTCGGCGCCGGCCAATCCCAACTATCCGATCAGCTCCGACAATACGGCGCCCGCCTACACCTTCGACGAACTGGTCGCGGCCGGGTCCAAGGAGCTGGGCATCGCCGCCGAGGTGGTGGGCGGGGCGATCGAGCGGGTCTTTGCGGATCAGGGCGATCGCCCCACCGCCTATATCGCGGGTGAGGAAGGCTCCGGCGCCGTGGTCGTCGGCGCCCGCTACGGCCGCGGCGCCCTGCACATGAAGGATCTGTCGGCGTCTCAGGAAGTGTTCTGGCAGGGGGCGTCTGTGGGTTGGGACTGGGGCGGCAACGCCAGCCGCGTCTTTACCCTGGTCTATGGCCTGTACCACCCGGACATGATCTATCGCCGCTATCCGGGCGTCGAAGGCTCGGCCTATCTGATCGCGGGCCTGGGCGTAAACTATCAGCGGGCCGACGGCATCACCCTGGCCCCGATCCGCACCGGCGTGGGCCTGCGCCTGGGCGCCAATGTCGGCACCATGAGCTACAGCCGCCAGCGCAATCTTCTGCCCTTCTGAACCTGTTGAGGCCCGACCCTATTCCTGGGGAATGGGGTTGGTGCGGGGGTCCGGACCGTTGGTGACGACGCGGTCGCGGTCGCCCAGATCCTTGACGATCTTGACGTCCTCGAAGCCCTCCGCCTCGAACAGGGCCTTGACCTGCGGGCCCTGGTCCCAGCCGATCTCGACCGCGAAGACGCCGCCGGGCTTCAGGATGCGCCGGATCTCGGGGGCTAGGTCGCGATAGGCCTGCAAGCCATCGGGGCCGCCGTCCAGGGCCAGGTGAGGGTCGTGATCGCGCACCTCCGGGTCCAGGCCGGGGATATGGTCGGTCGGAATATAGGGCGGGTTGGACAGCACCAGGTCAAAGCTCGCGTCGCCGAAACCGGCCGCCCATTCCGTGCGCAGGAAGGTGGCGCGCTCGTTCAGATCCAGATTGGCGGCGTTCTCCTTGGCGACCGCCAGGGCCTCGGTTGAGATGTCGGTGCCCACCCCCTTGGCCGCCGTCCGCTCGGCCAGCAGGGCCAGCAGAATGGCGCCCGAGCCCGTGCCCAGGTCGACGGCGGTGAAGGCCTCGTGCCGGGCGAAGGCCAGGAGGGCGACGTCCAACAGGGTCTCGGTGTCGGGCCGGGGGCTGAGGACGTCGGGGGTGACGTTCAGCATGATCTTCCAGAAGCCCTTCTTGCCGACGATGCGCGAGACCGGCTCGCGGCGCAGGCGGCGGTCGATCATGGCCGTATAGGCGGCCTGCTGTTCGGGGGTGACGATCCGATAGGGGTCGGTCAGTATGTCGGTGCGGCTGGCGCCGGCGGCGGCCTCCAGCAGCAGGCGGGCGTCGATGGCCGGGCTGTCGATGCGGCCGTCCTTCAGTCGGGCCTGGGCGGCCTTCCACACGGTCAACAGGGTCGCGGCGCCGTCGGCGGGCTTGGGGGAGAGGGGCTCGAGGGTCATGACGGCTGATTGGCCCTTCGCACAGGGGATTTCAAGCGCGACCGGGCGCCGTGGCCTGGGAACGCGGGGGCGGCTTTCCCGTTCGCCTGCTGATGTTCAGGTTCAAATCTTCGCCGCAACCCCGTCGCCGTCCCTGGTGGAGGTTCGTCGCCGCCGCCCTGGGCGGCCTGACCGCCGGGGCGGGCGCGGCCCATCTGCTCTATACCCAGGGGCATAAGGTGGGGGTGGAGCTGCGCCCGAAACGCCCCGAGCCCCTGCCGCCCAAGCCGCCGACGCCCGAAGACTATGAGGCCAGGGAGCCGGGCCGTGGCCGGCTGGCCAGACGGCCGGAACAGATTCCGCACAAGGGCTGGATCGACATACTGTGGCGGACCGGCGGCTCCTATTTCGGCGACCGGGTCGGCTTCGTCGCGGGGGGCGTGACCTTCTTCACCCTCTTGTCCCTGTTTCCGCTGCTGGGGAGTTTCGTCACCCTTTACGGCCTGTTCGCCGATCCGGCCGACGCCTGGAGCCGGTTGCGGTTCCTCTACGCCGTCATGCCCGACAGCATCGCCCAGTTCCTGGGCGGAGAGATGGAGCGGCTGGCCGCCAACTCCAACGGCCAGCTGACCTTCACCCTGATCTGGACCCTGGCCCTGTCGCTGTGGACCGCCAACGGGGCGGTCAAGGTGCTGTTCTACGGGCTGAACGTCGCCTATCACGAGGTCGAGCGGCGCAACATCGTCCGCTACAACCTCCTCTGTATGGGCTTCACCGTCGGGGGCGTCGTGGCCCTGCTCCTGACCTCGGCCCTGGTGGTCGGGGCGCCGGTGGTGATCCGGCTGTTCGGCCTTCAGGAGGAATGGGGGCTCTTGGCCCTGTTGCGCTGGCCCCTGCTGCTGGTCGGCTATGTCACGGCCCTGACTCTGATCTATCGGTTCGGCCCGTGTCGGCAGAAGGCGCGCTGGCGCTGGTTGACGCCGGGCGCCCTCTTCGCCGCCTTGCTCAGCCTGACCGTCTCCTTCCTCTTCAGCTGGTATCTGACCAACTTCGTCCGCACCGACTCCTACGGCCCCCTGGCGGCCATTATGGGCTTTCTGCTGTGGACCTGGCTGTCGGTGCAGGTGATCCTGATGGGGGCGGAGCTGAACGCCGAGATCGAGCACCAGACGGCCATGGACACCACGACCGGAAAGCCTCAGCCGATCGGGGACCGGGGCGCCAAGGTCGCCGATACGGTGGGGGCGCGCCGGGGCAATCCGGCCGCCCTGGCCTTCACCCAGCGCCACGCCGAGGCCATGGCCGACCGGCTGACGCGCCGCCGCAGCCGCCGCGAACGGGACGCGACCGCTACAGAATGAAGCGGCTCAGATCGACGTCCTTGGTCAGCAGACTCAGCTTGTCGCGCACCGCCGCCCCGTCGAAAGTCACCGTCTGGCCCGCCAGGTCAGAGGCCTTGAAACTGGTCTCCTCCAGCACTCGCTCCAGCACGGTCTGAAGCCGCCGGGCGCCGATGTTCTCCACCGCCGAATTGGCCGCCACCGCCGCATCGGCCAGGGCCTCGATCGCGTCCTCGGTGAAGGTCAGGGTCACGTCCTCGGTCGCCAGCAGGGCCTGGTTCTGACGGATCAGATTGGCCTCGGGCTCGGTCAGGATCCGCTTGAAGTCGTCGCGCGTCAGAGCCTTCAGCTCGACCCGGATCGGCAGCCGCCCCTGAAGTTCGGGCAGCAGGTCCGACGGCTTGGCCACATGGAAGGCGCCCGAGGCGATGAACAGCACATGGTCGGTCTTCACCGGCCCGTATTTGGTCGAGACGGTGGTCCCCTCGATCAGGGGCAGGAGGTCGCGCTGCACCCCCTCGCGCGACACGTCGGCGCCGGAGGCCCCCTGACGCGCCGCCACCTTGTCGATCTCGTCCAGGAAGACGATGCCCTCGTTCTCGGCCAGGATCAGGGCCTCCTTGGTCAGGCTGTCCTGATCCAAGAGCTTGTCGCCCTCCTCGGCGATCAGGGGGGCGACGGCGTCGCGGACCGTCAGCTTGACCGTCTTGGTCCGGCCGCCGCCCATCTTGCCCAGCATCTCCGACAGGTTCAGCAGGCCCACGGCCCCGCCGCCGGGGATGTCCAGCCCCTGGATCGGCGACCCCGTGTCGGCCAGGGCGATCTCGATCTCCTTGTCGTCCAGCTCGCCGGCCCGCAGCTTCTTCCTGAAGCTGTCGCGCGTCGTCGGCCCCGCGCCGGGGCCGACCAGGGCGTCCAGAATCCGGTCCTCGGCCGCCCCTTCCGCCCGCGCCCGCACCTCGCCGCGGCGACGGTCGCGCACCATGACCAGGGCGCTCTCGACCAGGTCGCGCATGATCTGATCGACGTCGCGGCCGACATAGCCGACCTCGGTGAACTTGGTCGCCTCGACCTTCAGAAAGGGCGACCCCGCCAGCCGCGCCAGCCGCCGGGCGATCTCGGTCTTGCCCACGCCGGTCGGGCCGATCATCAGAATATTCTTGGGCGTCACCTCGTCGCGCAGATCCTCGGGCACGCGCTTGCGACGCCAGCGATTACGCAGGGCCACGGCCACGGCGCGCTTGGCGTCGTCCTGGCCGACGATGTAGCGATCCAGTTCGGAGACGATTTCGCGGGGAGAAAGGTCAGTCATGGCGCTCACATAGGAGGCCGAGAACCGTTGCGGGAGAGGGCAGGGCGTCGCGGCGCTGTTTCGCTACACCGTCAGCCTCAACGCCAGGGCGGCCAGGGTGACGGCGAGGACGGGGAGGGTCAGGATCAGGCCGATCTTGATGTAATAGACCCAGCCGATGCGGACGCCCTTTCGGGCCAGGACGTGCAGCCACAGCAGGGTGGCCAGGGAGCCGATGGGGGTCATCTTGGGGCCCAGGTCGCTGCCGATGACATTGGCGTAGATCATGGCCTCGCGCACCGGACCGGTCGCGGCCGAGGCGTCGATGGACAGGGCGGCGATCAGGACCGTGGGCAGGTTGTTGGCGACGGCCGACAGGGCGGCGGTCAGGACGCCGGTTCCGAAGGTCGCGCCCCAGACGCCGCCTTCGGCGAAGCCGTCCATCAATTGGGCCAGATGGCGCGTCAGCCCGGCGTTGCCCAGTCCATAGACCACCAGATACATGCCCAGCGAGAAGATCACGACCTGCCACGGCGCCTCGCGCAGGACCTTGGTCGTGCTGATCTTCGAGCCGCGCCCGGCGACGATCAGCAGCACGACGGCGCCGACCGCGGCGATGGCCGAGACGGGAAGGCCTCGGGGCTCCAGAACGAAGAAGCCCAGCAGCAGCAGACCCAGCACCAGCCAGCCGGCGATGAAGGTCGCCCGGTCCTTGATCGCGGTCTCCGGCCGGGGCAGGCGGTCCACCTCATAGGCCCTGGGGATGTCGCGTCCGAAGACGGCGAACAGGACGGCCAGGGTGGCGGCGACCGAGGCCAGGTTCACCGGAACCATGACCGCCGCATAGCGATCAAAGCCGATGTCGAAGAAGTCGGCCGAGACGATATTGACCAGGTTGGAGACGACCAGCGGCAGGCTGGCCGTGTCGGCGATGAAGCCCGCCGCCATGACGAAGGCCAGGGTCGCCTTCGGGCCGTAGCCGAGCGCCAGCAGCATGGCGATGACGATGGGCGTCAGGATCAGGGCCGCCCCGTCATTGGCGAACAGGGCCGAGACGGCCGCGCCCAGCAGGACCACGAACACGAACAACCGCCGCCCGCGCCCTGCGCCCCAGCGACCGATATGAAGGGCGGCCCATTCGAAGAAGCCGGCCTCGTCCAGCAGCAGGCTGATGACGATGATGGCGACGAAGGCCGCCGTCGCATTCCAGACAATGCCCCAGACCACGGGGATGTCGTTCAGGGCCACCACCCCCAGCAGCAGGGCCGCCGCCGCCCCGCCCAGGGCGCTCCAGCCGATCTGCAGGCCCTTCGGCTGCCACAGCACCAGGACGATGGTGACGGCGAAGATCAGAAGGGCGACGATCATGGGGCGGATCCTAGCGCGGACCGGCGTCCGCAGCGAACCTGTAGCTTGCGCCGCGTCATATTTCTAGTATCTTGGAATAATGGAATTCGAACCCGCCATTCTCGCCCTCGCGGCCCTGGCCCAGCCCACGCGGCTGGAGGCCTTTCGCCTGCTGGTTCGCAGCGAGCCGGAGGGCCTGGCGGCCGGCGCGGTGGCGGATCGGCTGGCGGTGCCGGCCAATACGATGTCGGCCCATCTGGGCGTGCTGTCGCGGGCGGGGCTGATCCGCGCCCAGAGACGCAGCCGCTCGATCGTCTATCGCGCCGATCTGGATCGGCTGGGCGACCTGGTGCTGTTCCTGCTGAAGGACTGCTGCCAGGGACGCGCCGAACTTTGCCAACCCCTGCTGGCCGAACTGGCCCCCTGCTGCGACTGAGGCCCCTATGGACATCGTCATCTATCACAATCCCGCCTGCGGGACGTCCCGCAACACCCTGGCCCTGATCCGCCACGTCGGGATCGAGCCCCATGTGGTCGAATACCTGAAGACCCCGCCCAGCCGGGCCCTGGTGGCGCAGATGGTCGAACGCACAGGCGGATCGGTGCGCGACATCCTGCGCGAGAAGGGCACCCCCTATGCCGAACTGGGCCTGGGCGACCCCGGCCTGTCGGACGATCAGCTGCTGGAGGCGATCGAGGCCCATCCGATCCTGATGAACCGGCCGATCGTGGTCTCGCCCCGCGGCGTGAAACTGTGCCGGCCGTCCGAGGCGGTGCTGGACCTGCTGCCGACGGAGGGGCTGAAACCCTTCACCAAGGCGGACGGCGAGGTGGTGATCGACGCCGACGGCCGCCGGGTCGGCGGATAGCAAAAAGACGTCCCCCGGACCGGAGGACGTCTCAATGCGCCAGACGTCGTCGCCGGTTCAGGCGGCCTTGCCGGCCTTCTTGGCGGCCAGCTTGTCCTGGTGGGCCTTCATGCCGGCCGAGATCAGTTCGGCGGCCTCGCCGGCGTCGCCCCAGCCCTTGACCGTGACCGACTTGCCCTTCTCCAGGTCCTTGTAGCGGGTGAAGAAGTGTTCGATCTGTTCGATCAGGATGGCCGGCAGCTGACGATAGCTGGCGATCTCGGTGTAATAGGGGTTCAGCTTGTCGACCGGCACGGCCAGGATCTTCTCGTCGCCGCCGGCCTCGTCCACCATCTTCAGCACGCCGATCGGGCGCGAGCGGATGACGCAGCCCGGCACCACCGGCGTCGGGTTCAGCACGATCACGTCGCAGGGGTCGCCGTCGTCCGACAGGGTATGGGGAACGAAGCCGTAGTTGCCGGGATAGTACATGGCCGTGTGCAGGAAGCGGTCGACGAACAGGGCGCCGGACTCCTTGTCCATCTCATACTTCACCGGCAGACCGCCTTGCGGGATCTCGATGATGACATTGATGTCCCAGGGAGCGTTCGGGCCGACCGGAATGGCGTCGAGGTTCATGGCGGGTCTTTGCTGCGACTGCGAAAATCTTGAAAGCGAGGGGTGATAGGACGGGCGGGCCGCCTGGGCAAGGGCGACGTGCGTTCAGACCCTTGCGCCCGGCGTCGGAGCGGGTTCACTAGGCGCCATGACCTGGATCGACTGGACCGCCCTGACCCTCTTTTTCGTCTGCTGGCTGGGCTATGGGCCGATCCTGAGATTCATCGCCCGGCACGGCGGCGCCCTGAACGAGGACATGGTCCATGTCCGCAATCGGTGGATGGCGGCCATGACCCACCGCGAGATCCGGCTGGTGGACAGCCAGCTGATGGGCCATTCGATCAATTCGGCCTCGTTTTTCGCCTCGACCAATCTGCTGCTGATCGCGGCGGTGGGGGGGATTCTGTTCGGCGGGGAGAGCAAGCTGGAAGGCTTCGCCGCCGTGGGGGCCGAAAACGTGCCGATCCGCATTCTGGAGGCCAAGCTGGCCCTGGTGCTGATGTGCCTGGCGCGCGGCTTTTTGGACTTCATCTGGGCCCTGCGTCAGATGAACTACGCCCTGGCCCTGATCGGGGCGGCGCCCGAGATCCAGTCCGAAACGGACCGCAAGGCCTATGGCCAGGCGGCGGGGGAGTTGCTGAACCCCGCGCTCAGCGCCTTCAGCCAGGGGGTTAGGGGCTATTATTTCGCCCTGGCGGCGGCGGCCTGGCTGTTCGGCCCGATGTGGCTGGCCCTGGGCGTGGCTTCGGCCTTCGGCCTTCTGATCTATCGCCAGGAGGCGTCGCCGGCCGCGCGCGCCATTCGCAACGCCCGCCGTCTGCTGGGAGAAGGCTGATCATTGTGCAGGCGCACAACGGGCTTCCCGCGCGGTGTGGCGCCTATGAGGCGAATTAGGACCGTAACCGCCGTAATTGCGTAACATCCTGTGACCGTCAGGACGCGCAGAGCCCTTGACCGTTTGTGCGTTGCAACCTAAGTTCTCCTCTGACGCCTCCGGGCGTCTTGCCCTTCCTGGGCGTTTCCTCCCTATAGACTTTCATGCCGCGCCTCCGGGCGCGGCTTTTTTTTGGCTGGTCGCCGATAAGTCGCGCCGGCCTAAACGCCCCAGGGCTCAGAGCACAGGTCGGCGATCACGCGGGTCAGGGCCTTGCGCGTCTTCTCATAGGCGGCGTTGGGCGCCTGGCGGCCCTCGTCCAGATACAGACGGCGGTTCAGTTCGATCTGGACGGCGTGAAACCCCTCCTGCGGCCGGCCCCAGACCTGGGTGGACCAGCCCCCGGCGTAGGGGTGGTTCAGGCCCACCCGCCAGCCCAGCCCCTGGAACAGGTCGCGCAGCCGCCGCGTCAGCCGCGGATCGCAGGCGGCGCCGTGTCGGTCGCCCAGCACCACCTCCACGCCTGCGGCCCGCGCCGGCATCGAATGCCAGTCGATCAGCAGGGCGTGCCCCTGGCGGGCCTGGGTCTGACGCATCAGGCCCTCCAGCGCCTGATGATAGGGCCGGTGGACCGCCGCGATCCGGGCCTCCGCCTCGGCCCTCGACAGGCGCCGGTCATAAAGCGGCAGGCCGTCGCCGCTGCGGCGGGGGATGACGCCGTATCCGGCTCGGGTCTTGGCCCCGACCGCACCGTCAGCCCCTTCGATCAGTTCGGGGTCCAGTTCGGCGGGGTCGCGGTTCAGATCCACATAGGCGCGACCGATCCGGCCCTCGATCAGGGGCGCGCCGCACGCCGGCCCGGCCTGCACCAGGGCGTTGACCCGGGCGTCCTCCGCGCTCTTCAGACTGGCGTCCGCCAGGCCGGGGGCGGGCGCCATGTCCGCCGGATAGAGGTCGCCGGAATGGGGTGAGGCGAAGACCAGGGCCGTCTGGGGCGCGTCCGCAGGCGGCGTCGTGATCGCGAAATTGGCGCCGGCCGGGGTCATGTCCACCGCATAGCGCGTTTCGCTGTGGAAGGAAGTCGTGCGACCGGCGAATTTCATCGCCGGTTTACCGTTGTGAGCCTAGCGTCGCTCCTCTGAATTCAAGGGGCCTTTTCGAATGGCGCGCATCCTCCTGGCCGAAGACGACAGTTCGCTGCGCGGGTTCCTGACCCGCGCCCTGGAGCGGGCGGGCCATCAGGTCATCGACTGCGAAAACGGCGACGACGCCATCGACGCCCTGGAGCACGGCCCCTACGACCTGCTGCTGACCGACATCGTCATGCCCGGCGCCGACGGGATCGAGGTGGCCCGCGTCGCCGCCGCCCGCCAGCCCGGCCTGCGCATCATGTTCATCACCGGCTTCGCCGCCGTCGCCCTGACCGCCGCCCAGGCCTCGCCCCAGGCCAAGGTCCTGTCCAAACCCGTCCATCTGCGCGACCTGGTCAATGAGGTCGAACGGATGGTGGCGGCCTGAGCGTTGAAATCGCTACGGTTTTCCAGAAATCTCGTTGCGGCGGTCAAAGCCGCTTGATGCGGGCCGGTCGTGCCGCTATACGACCGCCCTTCCCGCTCTCGAACCGATCGAGAGCCGCCACGGCGGACGCGTAGCTCAGCGGGAGAGCACTACGTTGACATCGTAGGGGTCACAGGTTCAATCCCTGTCGCGTCCACCATTTCTCCTCAAGACAATCGAAGACTTGTCGAGCCCAGCGCATGCGCCGTTCAGGGCTGTGGCTGTTGTGTCGGTCGCAGCAGGGTCAGGTCGTAGCCCAGGTCGCGGGCGCGGTTCATCAGGGCGTCGCGGACCTGAGGCGAAGGTTGGGGCGTGCGCGACATCAGCCACAGATGGCGGCCCGGAGGTTCGCCAACGATCGACAAGGAAGCGAGCACGACCGCTCTCAGCCCACGGCCTCGCCTCGCCCCTTACCGCGGCGCGCGCTTGGCCAGGATTCGTTGCAGGGTGCGGCGGTGCATGCCCAGGCGGCGGGCGGTTTCCGAGACATTGTGGTCGCACAGCTCATAGACCCGCTGGATATGCTCCCAGCGCACCCGGTCGGCGCTCATCGGATTGTCCGGCGGCTCGGGCGCCTCGTCGGCCGTGGCCAGCAGGGCCTTGACCACGTCGTCGGCGTCGGCCGGTTTTGACAGATAGTCGACCGCCCCGGCCTTGACCGCCGCCACGGCGGTGGCGATGGCGCCGTAGCCGGTCAGCATTACGATCCGGGCGTCCTCGCGCCGTTCGCGCACCGCCTCGACGATCTTCAACCCGTTGCCGTCCTCCAGCCGCATGTCCAGGACGGCGAAGGCCGGGGCCTTTTCACGCAGCAGCTGCTGGGCCTCGGCGACCGAGGCGGCGGTGGTCACCTCGAAGCCGCGCGCCTCCAGCGCCCGCCCCATCCGGGTGCGCAGGGCCTGGTCGTCGTCCAGCAGCAGCAGGGACTTGTCGGGCAGGGCGGCGATGCGGGTCTCAAGCTCGGGCATTCTGTTCTCCTGCTGAATCAAGTCGGGGCCGGAAGTCGTTCGGTCAAGGGCGAGCGGCCGCCTGCGACGCTTCGACCCAATACGGGCGGGGACGGGGTTTGGACGCGCTCAGGCCGCCACCTCCAGCGCCGGACGGGCCCATCTCACCGCCACACGGGCGCCGCGCAGGGGGGCGCGGCCGTCGGGGGCGGCGTCCGGCCGCGGCAGGCCCTGGCCCACGCTGACCACCCCGCCGGTCCGCTCCAGCAGGGTGCGGGCGATGAAGAAGCCCAGGCCCATGCCGCCCTGGCTGGGGGCGACCGTGGTCTCCGGCCCGCCGCGCCCGGCGCCGGAGGCCGCAGCGGCGATCTGGGCCGCCAGGGCCTGACGCGCCTTGCCGTGGGGCCGGCTGGTCACATAGGGCTCGCCCAGCCGGGGCAGGATGTCGCTGGGAAAGCCCGGCCCGTCGTCCAGAATGGCGATCTCGATCCAGCCGGCGTCGACCTGGGCCTGGACCCGCACGGTGGAGGCGGCGAAGTCGGCGGCGTTCTCGACCAGGGTCGACAGGCCGTGCACCACCTCGGGCAGGCGGCGCACGCGCGGGGCCGGCTGGCCGGGCGGGGTCTTGACCAGGACCTCAAAGGCCAGGTCGAAGCCCCGGTGCGGCTCGACCACCTCCTCCAGCAGGGCCTTCAGAGCCACGTCGGCGTACAGGGCGTCGTCCCCCTCCGGCCGGCGCGACAGCTGGGCCAATATGCCCCGGCACCGTTCGGCCTGTTGCAGGATCAGGGCCGCGTCCTCGGCGGCGTCGCTGTCGGGCGCCGAGGCGCGCTGAAGTTCCTTGGCTACGACCTGGATGGTGGCCAGCGGCGTGCCCAACTCATGGGCCGCGGCCGCCGCCAGACCGCCCAGGGCCGCCAGTCTCTGTTCGCGCTGCAGCACGTCCTGGGTCGTGGCCAGGGCCAGCTCCAGCTTCTCGGCGTCGGCCGCCACCCGCCAGGCGTAGCCGGCGGTGAAGACCACACCGGTCACCAGGGCCATGGCCATGCCCAGCCGATAGAGCAGGGGCAGGTGAAAATTCTCTCCCGGACGCCAGGGCAGGGGCTCAGACCAGAAGAACAGCACCCCCACGGCGATCAGGGCCAGAAGGCCCAGCGCCACGGCCTGGCGCGCGGGCAGGGCGGCGGCGGCGATCGTCACCGGCGCCACCAGCAGCAGACAGAAGGGGTTCTCCAGCCCGCCGGTCAGGCCCAGCAGAAGGCTGAGCTGAAAAATGTCGAACCCCAGGTGCAGGGCCGTGGTGCGTCCGTCCGGCAGGCTGGCCTCCAGCCGCCGCACCCGCGCCATGGCGCCCACGTTCACCGCAGCGCTGACGGCGATGACGATCAGACAGGGCCACAGCGGCAGGGGGAAATGCAGCCCCTGAGACGCCGTCAGGATCGCCGCGCTCTGCCCCAGTATGGTCAGCCAGCGCAGGACGATCAAAGTCCGCAGGGAAAAGCCGCGTCCCCTACGGGCGCCGTCGGCGGGGCCGGGCTGCGACAGGGCGCTGTCCACGGCCGCCCCCTCTGAAAGGGACGGCCGCCCGTGCGGCGCGATGTGGTCTTCTGTCGAGGTCACCGGCCTTCTATAGACCGGGGCCGAGGTTTTCGTCAGAGGTCGTCATGCCGCGTCGTTCCATCCTGCTGTTCGCCGGCGCCTGTCTCGCCATCGCCGCCGCCCTGGCCATCGTCACCGTGGTGGTGGTCGGCAATCGGCCCAGCGCGACCCGGGGCGAGATCGGCGCGACCGGCCAGCCCCTGGTCGGCGGCGACTTCCAACTGGTGAACCAGGACGGGCGTCCGGTGGATCAGACCCTGCTGAACGGCAAATGGAGCCTGGTCTTCTTCGGCTTCACCTACTGCCCCGAGTTCTGCCCCACCACCCTGGCCGAGCTGGCCGCGGTGCAGCAGCGGCTGGGCGACAAGGCCGACGATCTCCAGATCGTCTTCGTCAGCATCGACCCCGAACGCGACACGCCTCAGCAGCTGAAGGACTATCTGTCCTCAGACGGCTTCCCCAAGGGGACCATCGGCCTGACCGGAACGCCGGACCAGGTGGCCCAGGCGGCCAAGGCCTACCGCGCCTATTACGAAAAGGTCGGCGAGGGGGAGGGCTATACGATGAACCACTCCCTGACCGTCTATCTGATGGGACCGGACGGCAAGTTCCGCACCGCCGTCGCCTATGGCCTCGGCCCGGACAAGGCGACCAAGATCATCGAAGACGCCATGGCGCGGGGCTGAGCCCTCACAGGTAGATCGGCGTTTGGTCGGCGTCCCTGATCGCGTCGATCATCTGCGGCGTCTCTCCTAGACCGCCAAGGGCGAGCGGCACCAGAAACATGTTTCTGGGCGACATGAACCGTTTGAAGTGGGCCTTAATAATCGGCAACGGGTGAGTGGTCGGATGGCCGGGAAGGCGAAGACCTGCTTGCGAAACGTGGCAGACCTTCCAGCCGTCCTTGTTGAGCCTCAGTTTGGAAGAAAGCCCTCCACGCGCGTACTTCAGGCGAGGCTTCTCTGCGGCCTTGATCGCGAAAGCCAAAGGCATTTCCCCGCGGTCGAACAGCGTTGAGATTTCCTCAAGCGTGGGGGTTTGGCCTTTCAGCGCCATGGCGAAGGCCCAGTGCGCCGGAGTGTTATCGGCGCATGTAAGGAGCCGACCTGAATCATGGACATCCTCAGCGCCGCGCCCCCAATTGGGCGTGCGGCATAGCAGGGGCAAATCTGATTCAGCCCAAGCTTCGATCACAAGATCCCAACGCTTGAGCGCTTCGGCAGAGGGGCGGGGTCGTCGAGGCGAAAAGGCCCATTCGCGAGCCAAAGTCCGAAGGGCAGGCTCCATTTCGGAGAGGGCTGCTGAAGCCGCCTCTGACGATGTTTCGTTCAACTAACCCCGCTCCTTCGTCTTGGTGAAGGCCACCTTGGGGAAGCGTTCGCCGACATAGCCGGTCTCCCAGCTGGACTTGGCCAGGAAGACGGGGGCCTGGTCGATGTCGCGGGCCATCTGGGGGCGGTATTTGCCCATGAAGTCCTCCAGATCGGCGTCGGACGCGTCGGAGGTCGGGGCGATCCAGCGGGCCTCGGCATAGGGGCTGGGTTCGAAGACGACGTCCAGGCCGTATTCCTCGCCCAGCCGGTCGGCCATGACCTCGAACTGCAGCTGGCCCACGGCGCCGACGATGAAGTCCGCCCCGATCTCCGGGCGGAACAGCTGGGTCACGCCTTCCTCGGCCAGACCCTCCAGCGCCTTCTTCAGGTGTTTGGCCTTCAGCGGATCCTTGACCCGGACCCGTTGCAGGATTTCAGGCGCGAAGTTCGGCAGGCCGGCGAAGCGCACCACCCCGCTTTCCGACAGGCTGTCGCCGACCCGCAGCACGCCGTGGTTGGGAATGCCGATCACGTCGCCGGCGAAGGCGTCCTCGGCCAGTTCGCGGTCCGAGGCGAAGAACATGATGGGCGCATTGACCGACAGGGACTTGCCGGTGTTCTGGACCTTCAGCTTCATGCCGCGCTTGAAGGCGCCCGAGGCCATGCGGAACATGGCGATCCGGTCGCGATGGTTGGGGTCCATATTGGCCTGGACCTTGAAGACGAAGCCGGTGACTTCTTCGGCGCCGGGCTCCACCGTCGTCTCTACGGGCGCCGGGGCGTTGCGGGTCTCAGGCGGGGCTTCCTTCCGGGCCTTCATCACCTTGGGCGCCGGCGCCCAGTCGCCGATGGCCTTCAGCAGTTCGTCTATGCCGAAATGGCGCAGGGCCGAGCCCCACAGGACCGGCGTCAGATGGCCCTCCAGGAAGGCCTGGCGGTCAAAGGCCGGATAGCCGCCTTCGACCAGCTCCACCGCCTCGCTCAGGGCCGCCTGCTCGCCCGCCTCGAAATACTGGGCCGCCTGGTCCAGGGGCAGGGCGGGGGGATGGTCGGGGTCCTCGGCGGCGCCGGCGGCCTTGCGGGCATAGGGCTGGAACCGGCCGGTCCCGACCTCGACCATGCCGCGCAGACGATTGCCGCTCTCGGCCGGCCACCAGATGGGCGCCGGGTCCAGTTGCAGCCGCGAGGCGATGTCGTCCAGCAGGGCCATCGGATCCTGGGCCTCGCGGTCCAGCTTGTTGATGAAGGTGATGATCGGAATGTCCCGAAGACGACAGACCTCGAACAGTTTCAGCGTCTGCGGCTCGATCCCCTTGGCGGCGTCCAGCACCATGATGGCGCAGTCGGCGGCGGTCAGGGTGCGATAGGTGTCTTCCGAGAAGTCCTCGTGCCCGGGCGTATCGAGCAGGTTGAACATCTTGCCGTCGTGCTCGAACGTCATGACCGAGGCGCTGACGGAAATGCCGCGCTCCTTCTCGATCTTCATCCAGTCGGACCGGGTCCGCCGGTTCTCGCCCCGCGCCCGCACGGCGCCGGCCGCGCGAATGGCGCCCCCGGCCAGCAGGATATGCTCGGTCAAGGTCGTCTTGCCGGCGTCCGGGTGGGCGATGATGGCGAAGGTGCGCCGGCGCGCGGCTTCTTCAGGCAGGGTCAGTGAGGACATGGCGCGCGACTAGCGCGCCCGGCGCAGAAAGTCACTCGCCGGAGCGCTGCGCCTTTGCGCCACATCAAATAACCCCTCGCCATCAGGGGCTATTGGAGTCATGCTCGGCTTTGAGGAAGCGATCAGGCCGTCAGAGCCGGGCGTTCCTCTCCCGGAGCGATCCGGGTTCATAGGGAAAGGAAAAGACGATGGCTGTGATCCATCCAGAAGACCGCGTTTCCGGCCTCGATCGCTCGTCCTACGAGCGCCCGCACAAGATGCACCCGGCCATAGGGCTGGCGATGGGCTTCGGCTTCATCTTCGCCGTGGCCGCCGTCGTGCACATCCTGTTCACGGCGCTCTGACGCGGGTTTGAAGGCCGCCGCTTCAGGCGGCGAGACGGTTCCAGACGGCGCGATCGGCGGCGATCGCGTCGAGGCGACGGCCCTTGTCGCGCAGCTGTCCCATGACGGCGTCGGGCAGGGTGCAGAAGCGCGGCTCGACCAGATCGGGATTGCACCCGGCCTCGGGCGCGGCGAACAGGGCGGCGTTGACGTCCGGGCTGCGCTCGGCGATCAGCCAGGCCAGACGGCGCGCCCGTGCGGGATCGTTGCGGTGCAGCAGCGGATCCTCGGCGAACAGTTCGCAACCCAGCTCCAGCACATAGTCGAAGCCCAGCTTCTCGAACCGGCGCGCGTCGGCGGGCGTGACCGGGCAGGCCTCGTCCAGGTCGAACACGACGTCGTTCAGAAGAAACAGCATGGGCGCGACGCCTTCGGCGATCCGGACGCGATGTCGTCCGTGATCCCCCTTCTAGCCGCCTTGGCTTGCAGTCCCGTTCACGGACGCGGTTAAGCCTTTGTGACCGGCGGGCTCAGTCCGCGCCCGTCACCCCGCCCCATCACCCCGCACCCAGGGCGCCCACCGCCAGATTGACCGCCAGGGCCACGATCACGGTGTTGAAGACGAAGGCGGTCAGGCTGTGGACGCTGGACAGCCGACGGACCCCCCGGTCGCTGATCTGCACATCAGCCGTCTGGCAGGCTACGCCGATGATCAGGGCGAAATGCAGAAAATCCCAATAGTCGGGCTGGGTCTCGCCGGGAAACATCAGGCCGCCGCGGTCCCCGCCCTCGTGGTCCCGCTGATAGAAGGCGTGGGCGTAGTGCAGGGCGAACATCAGATGGATGAAGGTCCAGGACAGGGCGACCGTCCCGAGGGCCAGCAGGCCGCCCGTCAGGGGAGAGCCGTGGCTCCGGGCCTCGCCGACCACCACGACGACGCTGGCCGCCGCCGCCAGAAGGCTGAGCGGCAGGACGGCCGCGCCGGTCTGATCCAGGGCGGCGGCGCGCCGGCGGATCGCATCGGCGTCCTGGGCCCGTGCCATCCGCGCCAGGGTGGCGGCGATGAAGACCGCGACCCCGGCGATCCAGCCATAGGCCGTCCGGGTCAAGGCGTCGTCGGCCACAGGGGTGAAGAGGGCGACGGCGATCACCACCCCCAGGCTGGCGAGGAGGACGCCGTAGAGGCGAAGGGGGCGAAACAGGCTCATGACCGCCGATCATGACGCCCGACGCGCCCTCGGCAAGGGGCCACCGAGCCCCCGCGCGCCCCTAGACGAAAAGCGAAGGGGCTGACGCGACGTGACCCTTGCGAAGCCCGGCGTGGTCGGCTTACGTGATCACGCATTGTTACAGCCTGGCCGCCGCCGGAAAGGGTTCCCCATGACCGTTTATGAAGATCGCGCTGGATTGCAGGTCGCGGCCGAACTCGCGGGCCTGATCGAACAGGAGGTCTTGCCGGGCCTGGGTCTGGACCCGGCGGGCTTCTGGTCGGGAACGGCGGCCGTCTTCGCCCGGTTCGCCCCGGAAAACCGCGCCCTTCTGGCCCATCGCGACGCCCTTCAGGCCCGGATCGACGACTGGCACGACGGGCGTCGAGGCCGGCCCTATGACGTCGCCGCCTCCCAGACCTTCCTGCGCGAGATCGGCTATCTGGTTGAAGAGCCTGAGCCCTTCACCATCGGCACGACCGGGGTGGACGCCGAGATCGCCCGGATGGCGGGGCCGCAGCTGGTGGTCCCGATTCTAAACGCCCGTTTCCTGCTGAACGCGGCCAACGCCCGCTGGGGCAGTCTGTATGACGCCCTTTACGGGACGGACGCCCTGGGCGACCTGCCGAAAGGCGGCGGCTACGACCCTGAACGCGGCGCCCGGGTCGTGGCCCGCGCCAAGACGTTCCTGGACGAGGCCGTCCCTCTGGCCCAAGGCTCATGGTCCGATCTGACCGAGGCGGACGCCGTCGTGCTGAAGGATGCAGCCCAGTTCGTGGGACGGACGGAAGGCTCGCGCCTGTTCCGCCACAACGGGCTGCATATCGAGGTGATCTTCGACCGCGCCCATCCGGTCGGGCGCACCGATCCGGCCGGAATCGCCGATGTGGTGCTGGAATCGGCCCTGACCACCATCTGCGACCTGGAGGATTCGGTGGCCGCCGTCGATGCGGCGGACAAGGTCTGCGCCTATCGCAACTGGCTGGGTCTGATGAAGGGCGACCTGGTCGAGACCTTCGACAAGGGCGGCAAGACCCTGACCCGCCGCCTGAACCCGGACCGGGCCTTCATCGCGCCGGACGGTTCGACCCTGACGCTGAAGGGGCGTTCGCTGCTGTTCGTGCGCAACGTCGGCCATCTGATGACCACCCCCGCCGTCCGGCTGCCGGACGGGTCCGAGGCGCCGGAAGGGATTTTGGACGCCGTCGTAACCACCCTGATCGCGCTCTACGACATCAAGGGGCTGGGCGGGCTGTCCAACAGCGCGACCGGCTCGGTCTATATCGTCAAGCCCAAGATGCACGGGCCGGACGAGTGCGGCTTCACCAACCGTCTGTTCGACGCGGTCGAGGATCTGCTGGCCCTGCCGCGCCACACGATCAAGGTCGGGGTCATGGACGAGGAGCGTCGCACCTCGGCCAATCTGGCCGCCTGCATCCATGCGGTGAGGGACCGGATCGTCTTCATCAACACCGGCTTCCTCGACCGCACCGGAGACGAGATCCACACCGCCATGCGGGCCGGCCCGGTGGTGCGAAAGGGCGACGTCAAGTCCAGCGCCTGGATCGCCGCCTATGAGGCGCGCAACGTCGCCATTGGCCTGAAATGCGGCCTGTCGGGCAAGGCCCAGATCGGCAAGGGCATGTGGGCCGCGCCCGACCGGATGGCCGACATGCTGGAGCAGAAGATCGCCCATCCGCGGACCGGCGCCAACACCGCCTGGACCCCGTCGCCGACCGCCGCCACCCTGCATGCGCTCCACTATCACGCGGTCGACGTCTTCGCCGTCCAGGCCGAGGTGGCGACGCGGCCGACGCCGGGGCTGGACGATCTGCTGACCCCGCCCCTGGCGAACGGCGTCAACTGGTCCGAGGACGAGGTGAAGGCCGAGCTGGACAATAACGCCCAGGGCATTCTCGGCTATGTCGTCCGCTGGATCGACCAGGGGGTCGGCTGCTCCAAGGTGCCCGACATCCACGACATCGGCCTGATGGAGGACCGCGCCACCCTGCGGATCAGCTCCCAGCATATCGCCAACTGGCTGTTGCACGGCGTCTGCACGGCCGAACAGGTGGACGCGGCCCTTCTGAGAATGGCCGCCAAGGTGGACGCCCAGAACGCCGGCGACCCGCTGTATCGTCCCATGGCGCCCGATCCGGACGCCAGCCCCGATACAAACCTGGCCTATCAGGCGGCCCGCGCCCTGGTGTTCCAAGGGGTGGAGCAGCCGAACGGCTATACCGAGCCCCTGCTTCACGCCTATCGACTTAAGGCGAAGGCCGCACACTGACGCCAATCAGCGTCCGTCGCCCTCGGGGTGAGCGCCGGGTGTCGGGACGGAAAAGCCTTCAGCCCCCCGTTCGCCCCGGTGGGAGGTCGGGCGCGCGCTCCAGCGGCCCGTCCTCGTCTTCGGCCAGCATCAGGTCCTCGGCGGCGTCATTGTTGGCGCCGGAGGTCTGACCCTGGGCCGGACCGGGCGGCGGGGCGGGGCGGTTCGTCGCCGACCACGCACGATCGCCGTAGCCGAACCGGCCCAGGGCCTCGTCGCCCTCCAGGCCGAAGGCGCTGCGAATCCGCAGGTCGGTCTGGGGAAAGGGGACTTCGATGCCGGCGCCGTCCAGGGCGTCGGCGATCAGCCAAGTATAGGCGGCGTGCATGGCCGCCGGTCGCTTGACCGCCTCGCGCGTCGGCCAGACCAGCAGCTCGAACTCCAGCCCCTTGTCGCCGAACCCCACCAGCCAGACCTGGCTCTTGCGCGCCTCGGTCTCGGGCAGGGTGAAGGGGCTGGACCGGGCGCAGGCCAGCACCGCCTCGCGCACCCTGCCCCGATCCGATCCATAGGCGACGGCGAAGGGGACATGGATCCGCCGGGTGTCGCCCTTCAGCGTCCAGTTGGTGACCGGCTGTTCGATCAGCCGCGAATTGGGCACCAGGACATTGACGTTGTCATTGGTCCTGACCCGCGTCGCGCGCGGCCCGATCTCCATGATGGCGCCGCGAATGCCGATGTCCTCGATCTCGATATAGTCGCCGACAGAGACCATCCGGTCGAAGATCAGGAACAGGCCCGAGACGAACTCCTTGACCACCCCTTGCAGGCCCAGACCCACGCCTATGCCCAGGGCGCCGGCGAAGACCGCCAGGGACGACAGGTTCAGCCCCGCCGTCGACAGGGCCGCCATGACGCCCAGTATGATGACCGCATAGCCGGACAGCCGCTCCAGCAGATACAGGGCCTGACGGCTGCGTTCGGCCCGTTCGCGCACGCGCCGCAGGGCGCGGGTGATCAGCCAGTTGACGCAGAAGGCGCCGATCAGGATCACGCCTGCGCCGACCAGACCGCCGACGGTCAGGCTGGCCCCGGCGATCCGCAGGACCGGCGACTGTTCGATCGCCTCCAGGTTCAGCTTCTCGATCGTAGAGACCATCCGCCTCAAGCGCGCGGCGAAAGGCCAAGGTTCCGCCCGCGATGACGCGCGTTTCCGTCAGTGACCCATGACGGCCTGGATTTCGCCGAACAGCCCGGCGGAGGTGAAGGGCTTGCCCAGGTGACGGTTCGCCCCGGCCTCCCGACAGGCGGCCACATGCTCCGCCTGGGTGTTGGCCGTCAGCATGATGATGGGCGCCGGCGGCCGACCCGCAGCCTGTTCCCGGTCGCGAATGCGAGCGACCGCCGTGATTCCGTCCATCCGAGGCATCTGGATGTCCATCAGGATCAGGTCGAACCGTTCGCGCTCCACGGCCTCCACCGCCTCCACCCCGTCCTCCGCCATGACCACGTCGGCGACGCCGTCCAGCATCATCTCGACGATCCGCCGGTTGGTGGGGTGATCGTCGACGACCAGGACGTTCATTCGCCCTTGCGCCGCCGCAGCCCCCGGGTCGTCGCAGACGGCGGCGAGGGGGATGTCCAGCCAGAAGACCGAGCCCCCGCCCTCGCGCGGTTCGCCGTCCACCTCGCCGCCCATAGCCCTTGCCTGCTCGCGCGCCAGAGCCAGACCCAGCCCCATGCCGCCGAAGCGCCGCGTCAGGGCGTCGTCGCTCTGATGGAAGGGGGTGAACAGGGCGTCCTTCTTTTCAGGCGCGAAGCCGACGCCCGTATCCAGACAGGCGAAACGGATCACGCCGTTCTCGCGGCCTTCGATCCTCAGGCGGATCTCGCCCCGGTCGGTGAACTTCAGTCCATTCTGCAACAGGGGCGTCAGGATGCGCCCCAGGGCCTCCGCGTCGCCCAACAGCCGGGCCGGGAGGTCGGGCGAAATCTCGAGATGCAGGGCCAGACCCTTGGCCTCCGCCGCCGCGCGGTGGGGCGCGACAAGCTGTTCGGCGAAGGCGGTCGGCTCGAACGGCTCGGCCTTGGGCGCGCTGGGCGCAGCGCCCATGCGCGACACGGCCATCAGATCCTCGAAACGGTGCTGAAGCGACGTCGCCGAGGCCCGAATCATGGCGGCGATCTCGCGGATGTCGACGGTGTCGGCGCGACTGTCCAGAAGGTCGGCGCCGGCGATCACCCCGTTCAGCGGGGTGCGGATCTCGTGGGTGATGTTCGATATGAAGGCGCTGCGGGCGTGATTGGCGCGTTCGGCCTGCTCCAGGGCGGATCGCAGGGCGTCTGCGTCTCGCTGTCTCTGGGTCACGTCTTCCGCCAGGCCGATCAGATGGCGCAGACCGTCGTCGTCATAGGTGGCGACCTTGGTCGCCTCCAGATAGCGGACGCCGCCGCGGCCGTGATCCTCATGCACGGCGGTCTCTCGGCCTCTGGTCATGGCGGCGGCCGTCCATTCGGCCAGGCTCGAAGGCAGGACCTCGGCGGGCTTCAGCCCCGCCAGGCCCCCCACCCGGTCGAACAGGGTCTCTGCGGCCCTGTTGGCCAGGATGAAGCGTCCGGTCCGGGCGTCCTTGACCGTCAGGGCCAGGGGCAGGACATCGATGACCGTATTCAGAAAGGCGCTCGATTCCGTCTCGGCCGTCACGTCCTCCGACTTGGCCAACAGCCGCACGATCCGGCCTTGATCGTCGCGGACCGCGCTGACCAGGGTGTTCAGATAGAGGCCCGCGCCGTCCTCAGCGCCTTCGGACCTGGAAAGCCGGGCGCGGAAGGAGAAGGCGCGACCGGCCCGCGCCTCCCTGACCGCAAGATCCACCGAGGCGCGGCAGGCGGACGGCCATATGTCGCGCCAATCCTGGGCGGGGTCGTTCGGAGCGGAAGTTCGAAGTCGCCGCGCCGCGCTGTTGACGTAGACTATTCGACCGGAGGGGTTAAGCAGCCATACATTCGCTGGACAAGCTTCTGCGAGTTGGGCGTGAAAAGCATCGCCTTCGTAAGCCGTCTCGGCTTGAGGAGCGAACCTGTTCAACATTGAACTCCTAAACACTCAACACGATTCAGCTCCTCAGTATGCCGCACGGAGATGAAGTCGGAGTAAATCGGGCCGGTGAAATATTGCCCGCGCAAGTCTAGGTACATCTGCGTATGGCAAGCTTGAGCGGCATTTAACCATCCACGTCAATGATGCTTCCAGTTGTAGCGCCATAGCCGTGCGGGGGATGGATGAGACGAGTGTTGGTGGATGCGGCCCTGGTGGTTCGCAATGTCGCGGGTCTGCGCCAGTCCATTCTGGACGCCTTCGAAGAGGACGACGCCGTCACCCTGGACCTGGTCGAGGATCAGGCCGTCGATCTGTGCGGCGTCCAGCTGATCGAGGCGGCGCGTCGGCAGGCCCAAGCCGTCGGCAAGACCTTGAGCCTGGCGCATCCGGGCGAGGCGTTTCGCCCGGTGCTGGAAGCGGCGGGTTTTCTGACCGAGGCGTCCGAGGACGACCTGCGGTTCTGGTTTCATGAAGGATCGGTTCAATGACGGCTTCCATCCTGACCGTTGACGACTCGCCCAGCATCCGCATGGCCTTGAAGATCGCCCTGACCGGCGCCGGCTATTCGGTCGCCGAGGCCGGCGACGGCGCCGAGGGCATCGCCAAGGCCAAGGCCAGCGCCTTCGACCTGATCATCACCGATCTGAACATGCCGGTCATGGACGGCCTGACCATGATCGAAGAGATGCGCCGCATGCCCGAACAGATGGGCGTGCCGATCGTCTTCCTGACCACCGAGTCCGACGAGGGCATGAAGGCGCGGGCCAAGGCCGCAGGCGCCACGGGCTGGCTGACCAAGCCGTTCGATCCCGATCAGCTGGTGCGGATCGCTAAGAAGGTGCTGGGCCGATGAACGAAGCCATCGCCATCTTCCAGGTTGAGGCGCGCGAGAACCTGGAACTGATCGAACAGGGCCTGCTGGACCTGCTGGATCGTCCCGAAGACCGGGATCTGGTCGACGCCGTGTTCCGCGGCCTGCACACGCTGAAGGGGTCGGGGGCCATGTTCGGCTTCGACGCCCTGGCCGGCTTCACCCACCATTGCGAAACCGCCTTCGACCGGGTCCGCAAGGGCGAGGTGGCGGCGACCACGGATCTGGTCTCTGCGGTTCTGGCCGCCCGCGACCACATGCGACAGCTGCTGGAGGATCCGTCGGGCGATCACGGCGCCGCAGGCGACGCCCTGCTGGCCGATCTGGAGCGCGCAGTGCGCGAGGCTGACGGCGCCGCCGCGCCGGAAACACCGAAGGCCGGCGCGACGACCTGGCGCGTGAAGTTCGAACTGCCCGCCGACGCCTTCCGCAACGGCGCCAACCCCCTGGCCCTGCTGAACGAGCTGCGCGACCTGGGCGAGGCCCATGTGGTGGTCGATACCTCGCGGGTGCCGCCGCTCAGCCGGATGGAGCCGACCGACCTCCATCTGGGCTGGACCGTCACCCTGACGACCGAGCACGGCCGCTCGGCGATCGAGGACGTCTTCATCTTCGTCATGGACGAGATGACCCTGAGCATCGAAGCGGTGGACGCCGAAGCCGCCGCCCCGCAAGAGGCTCCCCAAGCCGCCCCCCAAGCCGCCCCCCAAGCCGCCCCCCAAGACGCCCAGGTCCAGGCCGCCGCCGAGCCGGCTCAGGCTCCGGTTTCGGCGGCCAAGCCCGCCGCCGTCGCCCCTGCTGCGCCCGCCGCCGAACCGGCTGAAGCAGGCGGCGCCAAGGCCGCCAAGGCCGCCGAGAGCGTGCGCGTCCCGGCCGACCGCCTGGACGAGCTGATGGACCGGGTCGGCGAACTGGTCATCGCCCAGTCGCGCCTCAGCCAGATCTCCAACGGCGGAACCGACGTGGCCCTGCGCGCGGTGTCGGAAGAAATCGAGCGCCTGTCCGGCGAACTGCGCGACACCATGATGGTGCTGCGGATGGTGCCCGTCTCGACCCTGTTCGGCCGTTTCCGCCGCCTGGTCCACGACCTGGCGCGCGAGACGGGCAAGGCCATCGAACTGTCGACCGACGGCGAGACGACCGAGATCGACAAGACCGTCATCGAACGTCTGGCCGACCCCCTGGTCCACCTGATCCGCAACGCCGCCGACCACGGTCTTGAGACGGCCGAGGACCGGGCCGCCGCCGGCAAGCCCGCGACGGGCCGCATCCGTCTGTCGGCCCATCAGTCGGGCGGCGAAGTGGTCATCACCATCCGCGACGACGGCCGGGGCATCGACCGCGACCGCGTCCGCGCCAAGGCCGAGAGCCAGGGGCTGATCGAGCCCGGCGCGGCGATCAGCGACCATGACCTGCTGCAGATGATCTTCCATCCCGGCTTCTCGACGGCGGCGGCGGTCACCAACCTGTCGGGCCGCGGCGTCGGCATGGATGTGGTCAAACGCACCATCGAGGGCCTGCGCGGCTCCATCGACATCGCCAGCCGGCCCGGAGAGGGGTCGGAGGTGTCGCTGCGCATCCCCCTGACCCTGGCCATCATCGACGGCCTTCTGGTTCGCGTCGGCCACGGCCGCTACGTCATTCCGCTGGACGCGGTCGAGGAGTGTCTGGAGCTGTCGCTGGACGAGGATCTGCGTTCGCGCGGCCGCAGCTTCATCTCCCTGCGCAACAGCCTGGTGCCCTTCCTGCGCCTGCGCGAGATGTTCGACACCGGCACCCCGCCCGAACTGCATCAGAAGGTGGTGGTCGTCTCGACCGGCGCCGAGCGGATCGGCCTGGTCGTCGATCAGATCATCGGCGACCACCAGACGGTGATCAAGTCGATGTCCAAGCTTCATTCGGGCCTGCCGACCTTCTCGGGGGCCACCATCCTGGGCGACGGCGGCGTCGCCCTGATCCTGGACGTGGGCCACCTGGTCGCCAAGGGCCAGCAGCAGGAGGCGCAGATGCGTGAGGCGGTATGAGCGAGACGGCTGAAACCACCGGCTGGACCGGCGCGGAGCAGATGGAGGTCCTGACCTTCGAGCTGAACGGCGAACTGTTCGCCCTGGAGGCCGTCGCGGTGCAGGAGATCATGGACCTGGCGCCCGAGACGGTGGTGCCGGGGGCCGGCGCCTTCGCCGGCGCCGTGATCAACTTCCGCGGCAAGGTCATTCCCTTGTCGGATCTGCGCGTCGCCTTCGCCATGGAGCGGGGCGAGCCCACCATCGACAGCCGCATCGTGGTCATCGAGATCGATCTGGACGGAGAGCCGACCCTGGTCGGCCTGCGCACCGACAAGGTCCATGAGGTCACCACCCTGGCCCGCGCCGACGCCGAGGCCCCGCCCAGCGTCGGCATGCGCTGGCGGCCCGAGTTCATCCAATGCCTGGTCAAGCGCGACGGCGAATTCATCGTCGTTCCCGCCCTCCAGACCCTCTTCAACCAACAGCACGACGCTCGCCAGTCGACCGCGTCCGCCACCCGTCATTGACCGGTCCAGAAAGGACTCCCGCCATGCGCTTCACCATCAAGGCCAAACTGGCCGCCGGCTTCGGACTGATGATCGCCCTGCTTATCGGCGTGGCCGTTCTGGGGATGCACAGCCTGGGGCGGCTCGATGAGACGATGCATGAGGTGATCTCGGGTCCGGCCAAACGGCTGGAGACGTCGCAGTCGGCCAATATCCGTCTGCTGGAATCGATCCGGGCCGAAAAGAACCTGATCCTTTCCACAACCACGGAAGAGATGCGCCGGCATGTCGAGGCGGGCGATGCGGCGCGCAAGTCGATGGCCGAGCTTCTCGCCGTCGGCGAGGAAAAGGCGGCTGAGGCCAACAAGCCCGATTGGCAGAGGCTGAAAACTCTTTTGGCGCAAATGGGCGCTATGGAAGGCCGCATGGCCGATCTGGTCCGCGCCGGCCAGAACAGCCAGGCCGTGGCCCTGTCCAATGGTGAAGGCCGCGAGATCGCGGTCGAGATGAGCGAAATTTTCGACAAGATCGTCACGCGCAATGAGGCCGCCATGGTCAAGGCGGACGAGGACGCCAAGGCGCAATACGCCGAAACCCGCAACCTGGTCATCGGTCTGACGATCGCGGCCCTGGCCATGGCCGTCGCCTTCGCCCTGTGGATCGCCCTGGGCGTCAGCGCCGGCCTCAGCCGTCTGATGACGGTCGCCGACGCCGTCGCCATCGGCGATCTGGATCAGCGGATCGAAATTAAGTCGAACGATGAGATCAAGGATCTGGTCGAGGTGTTCAACACCATGACCGACAATCTGCGGGCCACGGCCGCCATGGCCGACCAGATCGCCATGGGCGACCTGAGCGTCGAGCCCAAGCCCCTGTCGGACAAGGACACCCTGGGTCTGTCGCTGCAAGGCATGACCCGGAACCTGCGCGCCACCGCCGCCATGGCCGATCAGATCGCCGTGGGCGACCTGAGCGTCGAGCCCAAGCCCCTGTCGGACAAGGACATCCTGGGCCAGGCCCTGCAACGGATGACGCTGAACCTGCGCACGACGGCGGCCATCGCCGACGAGATCGCCCAGGGCGATCTGACGGTCCAGCCCAAGCCCTTGTCGGACAAGGACACCCTGGGCCTGTCGCTGCAGTCGATGGTGGAGCGTCTGCGCGGCGTGGTCGCCGACGCCCTGTCGGCCGCCGACAACGTCTCCTCGGGCAGCCAGGAGCTGTCGGCCACCTCCGAACAGATGAGCCAGGGCGCCACCGAACAGGCCGCCGCCGCCGAACAGGCCTCGGCCTCGATGGAGGAGATGGCCGCCAACATCAAACAGAACGCCGACAACGCGGCCCAGACCGAGAAGATCTCGCGTCAGTCGTCGAGGGACGCTGAGGCCAGCGGCGAGGCGGTCAACCGCGCCGTGGACGCCATGCGCACCATCGCCGACAAGATCGGCATCGTGCAGGAGATCGCGCGTCAAACCGATCTGCTGGCCCTGAACGCGGCGGTCGAGGCCGCCCGCGCCGGGGAACACGGCAAGGGCTTCGCGGTGGTCGCTTCGGAAGTCCGCAAACTGGCCGAACGCAGCCAGACGGCCGCCGCCGAAATCAGCGCGGTCTCGGGCGACACGGTCAAGGCCGCCCAGGAAGCGGGCGAGATGCTGCAACGTCTGGTGCCGGACATCCGCAAGACGGCCGAACTGGTCTCGGAAATCAGCGCCGCCTGCCGTGAACAGGACGTCGGCGCCAGCCAGATCAACGAGGCCATCCAGCAGCTGGACAAGGTGACGCAACAGAACGCGGGCGCCTCGGAAGAGATGTCGGCCACCTCGGAAGAACTGGCGGCCCAGGCCGAAGAGCTTCAGACCTCGATCGCCTTCTTCCGCACCGACTCGGCCGGCGGTCGCGGCGGACGGGCTCCGGCCCGCGCCCCCGCCCGCACCTCGACCTTCAAGGCGCCCGCCAAGTCCGCCGCCCGTCCGGTCGGCAAGTCGGCGTCCCCCGCGAAATCCCCGGTCCACGCTCAGCAGGCCCGGGCCCAGGGCTTCGCCTTGGACCTGACCAGCGGCGGCGCCGACGCCGAGGACATGGACTTTCGGGAGAGCGCCTGATGTCCGGAATCTCCGTCCTCCAACATCGCCGACCCAGTACCGTCCTCAGTAACCCGCGTCCGCCATTCGCCGACCTGACTTCAGAAAAGGGGCTCTGAAATGCGCTTAACGATTAAAACAAAGCTGGCGGGCGCCTTCGCCGCCGTCCTGGCGATCGCCATGATTCTCGGCGTCGTCGGCGTCATGAAGATGAGCAGCGTCAACGATCAATCGACCGTCATCACCGAAAACTGGATGCCGAGCATCGACGCCATCCACAGCATCAATACGGCGACTTCGGACCTGCGGGCCCAGCAGTACGCCCACATCACCTCGACCGATCCGGCGCGCATGGCCGAGGTCGAAAAGGACATCGCCGCCACGCTCGACACGATCAAGAGCGAACGGGCGAAGTATGAGACCCTCATCTCCTCGGACGACGAGCGGGCGCTCTACAATCAGTTCGCCGGCAAGTTCGAAAACTATCTGCGGGACGGCGAGCGGATGCTGACCTTCTCGCGCGTCAATCAGAACGAGGCCGCCGCCCAGGCCATGCTTTCCAGCAAGCCGTTGTATGACGACCTGTCGGCCGACCTGCTGAAGCTCGTGAACCTGAACGTCGACGGCGGCAAGGCCGCCAGCGTCGAAGGCGACAAGGTCTTCGCCGAAGCCCGGACGATGTTCATCGCCCTGGTGGTCGCCGGACTGGTGATCGGCGTGGTCGCCGCCCTGTGGATTTCGCGCACCGTCACCCTGGGCCTGCGCAAGGTCTCCACGGCCATCGAGGCGGTCGCCATCGGCGACCTGGATCAGGACATCAAGGTCACGACCAATGACGAGATCAAGGATCTGGTCGATACGGTCGATCGCATGACGGCCAATCTGCGCGCCACCGCCGCCATGGCCGACGAGATCGCTCAGGGCGATCTGACGGTCCAGCCCAAGCCCCTGTCGGACAAGGACACCCTGGGCCTGTCGCTGCAGTCGATGGTCGAGCGCCTGCGCGGCGTCGTCGCCGACGCCCTGTCGGCCGCCGACAACGTCTCTTCCGGCAGCCAGGAACTGTCGGCCACGTCCGAGCAGATGAGCCAGGGCGCCACCGAACAGGCCGCCGCCGCCGAACAGGCCTCGGCCTCGATGGAGGAGATGGCCGCCAACATCAAACAGAACGCCGACAACGCGGCCCAGACCGAGAAGATCTCGCGTCAGTCGGCCAAGGACGCCGAACTGAGCGGCGAGGCCGTGACCCGCGCGGTGGACGCCATGCGCACCATCGCCGACAAGATCGGCATCGTGCAGGAGATCGCGCGTCAGACCGATCTGCTGGCCCTGAACGCCGCGGTCGAGGCCGCCCGCGCCGGGGAGCACGGCAAGGGCTTCGCGGTCGTGGCTTCGGAAGTGCGCAAACTGGCCGAACGCAGCCAGACGGCTGCGGCCGAAATCAGCGCGGTCTCGGGCGACACGGTCAAGGCCGCTCAAGAGGCCGGCGACATGCTGCAGCGCCTGGTGCCGGACATCCGCAAGACCGCCGAACTGGTCTCGGAAATCTCCGCCGCCTGCCGTGAGCAGGACGTCGGCGCCAACCAGATCAACGAGGCCATTCAGCAGCTCGACAAGGTGACGCAACAGAACGCCGGCGCCTCGGAAGAGATGTCGGCGACCTCGGAAGAGCTGGCGGCCCAGGCCGAAGAGCTTCAGGCCTCCATCGCCTTCTTCCGCACCGACTCAGCCGGCGGCCGCAGCGGACGGGCTCCGGCCCGGGCTCCCGCCCGCGCCTCGACCTTCAAGTCGCCGCCCAAGCCCGCCGCCCGTCCGGTCGCCAAGGCGGCTGCCCCGGCCCAGTCTTTCGCCAAGTCTCCGGTCCACGCCCAGCAGGCCCGGGCCCAGGGCTTCGCCCTGGACCTGACCAGCGGCGGCGCCGACGCCGAGGACATGGACTTCCGGGAGAGCGCCTGATGTCCGGCCCCGTGGAAAAAGCGGGTGCGGCTGAAGGTCAATACGTCAGCTTCGGCCTGGGCGAGGAGGTCTTCGCCGCCCCGGTCGGGCTGGTGCGGGAGATCCTGACCTATCAGGCCCCGTCGCGCATCCCCAACAGCCCCGCCTATCTGATGGGTCTGACCGATGTGCGCGGCCAGGGCGTTCCCACGGCGGATCTGCGGATCCGCCTGGGGATGGCGCCGGTCGAACCGACCCTGAACACCCGGATCCTGGTCCTGGACATCCCGCTGGAGGACCGGACCCTGAGCCTGGGTCTGGTCGCCGACCGGGTGTTCGAGGTGACCAGCTTTGCCGCCGACCAGATCGAGCCCTCGCCCGACATCGGCATCAAATGGCGCTCGGACTACATCTCCGGCGTGGTGCGGCGCGACGACGGCTTCGTCGTCCTGATCGACCTGCCTCGCCTCCTGTCCACCACCGGCGATGCGGCCGATCTCGCCGCCTTCGCCCCTGTCGAACGCGCCGCCTGAGGGCGGCGCGAACGGCCCATAAAAAGAAGAGAGAAACGCCTTGTCCCAAGCGGCGCTAGAACGGTCCGCCCCCACGCTTGATCAGATCAGCGCCCGCAACTTCGAACGGTTGGCGCGCTACATCTATGACTACAGCGGCATCAAGATGCCCTCGTCCAAGCGCACCATGCTGGAGGGACGGCTGCGTCGCCGGCTGCGCGTCACCGGCCATGAGACCTTCGACCGCTATTGCGACTATCTGTTCAAGGACGGCGGGCTGGAGACCGAGTCCGTCTTCCTGATCGACGCGGTCACGACCAACAAGACCGACTTCTTCCGCGAGCCGCGCCATTTCGACTATATGGCCAGCCACGTCCTGCCCGAGTTCAAGGCCGCCGGGCAGCGTCGCATCCGCGCCTGGAGCGCGGCCTGTTCCACGGGCGCCGAGCCCTATACGATGGCCATGGTCCTGCAGAAGTTCGCCGACGAAGAGGGCGGGCCGGACTATCAGATCCTGGGCACCGATCTGTCGACCGAGGTGTTGGAGACGGCCCTGCGCGGCGTCTATCCCGACGAAATGCTGACGCCCGTGCCGGCGGACATGAAGCGCTGGGTGATGAGGGCGCGCGACGCCAGCCGCCGCGAAAGCCGCATTCATCCGTCCCTGCGGTCCAAGCTGTCGCTGGCGCGGCTGAACCTGATGGACGAGGCCTATTCGGTCGGCGATCCTTTCGACATGATCATGTGCCGCAACGTCATGATCTATTTCGACAAACAGACCCAGGCCAAGGTTCTGAACCGTCTGTGCGCCCGTCTGCGGCCCGGCGGCTATCTGTTCATCGGCCATTCGGAAAGCATCACCGGCATCGAACTGCCGCTGGTCACCGTCGCCAACACCATCTTCCGGAAGACCTGACCTCATGCCCAAGGTTCGTGTTCTGGTGATCGACGATTCCGCCAGCGTGCGCCAGACCCTGGTGGACGTGCTGTCGGCGGATCCGCAGATCGAAGTCATGGGGGTGGCGTCCGATCCCTTCGTCGCCGCCCGCCGCATCGCCGAGGACGTGCCCGACGTCATCACCCTGGATGTGGAAATGCCGCGCATGGACGGCATCACCTTCCTTCGGAAACTGATGTCTCAGCGCCCGATCCCGGTGGTCATGTGCTCCTCCCTGACCGAGGCGGGCTCCGAGACCCTGATGCAGGCGCTCGAAGCCGGCGCCGTCGACATCATCCTGAAGCCGCGGATCGGGGCGGCGGACCATCTGGCCGAGAGCGGCGACCGCATCCGCGACGTGGTCAAGGCCGCCGCCCGCGCCCGCGTCGGCGCCCGCCGCCCGACCGCCCGGACGCTGGATCCCGGCACCAAGCTGACGGCCGACGCCATGCTGCCGCCGCCCAGCGGCGCGGCCATGGCCCGCACCACCGAAATGGTCGCCTGTCTGGGCGCCTCGACCGGCGGCACCGAAGCCCTCCGCGAAGTCCTGCAGGCCCTGCCGGCCAATGCGCCGGGGATCGTCATCGTCCAGCACATGCCGGCCGGTTTCACCGCCGCCTTCTCCAAACGGCTGAACAGCCTGTGCGAGGTCGAGGTCAAGGAGGCCCAGCACGGCGATCCCGTCCTGCGCGGCCACGTCCTGATCGCGCCGGGCGACAAACACATGCTGCTGGAACGCCAGGGCGCCCGCTATCAGGTGGCGATCAAGGACGGTCCGCCCGTGTCGCGTCACCGGCCCTCGGTGGACGTCCTGTTCCGCTCGGCAGCCCGCGCCGCCGGCCGCAACGCCATGGGGGTCATCATGACCGGCATGGGCGACGACGGGGCGCGCGGCCTGCTGGAGATGAAGGAGGCCGGCGCCGTGACCGTGGCCCAGGACGAGGCCAGCTCGATCGTCTTCGGCATGCCCAAGGAGGCCATCGCCCGGGGCGCCGCCCAAAAGATCATGGCGCTGGAACATATCGCGCGCGAAATCATGGCGGTCGATCGGTCGCGCTGAACCAGGCCTGGTCTTCGGCCTGTTCGACAGTTGACGCCGCGCCGACGGAGACGTCGGCGCGGCGTTCTCATTTCAGGGCTGCGTGATCTTCAGAACAGCAGGTCGGCGAACTCGTCCGCCTCGGCCGGCGCCGCTTCGACGGCCGCCGTCTCGGCCTGAGCCTCTTCGCCTTCCGGCGCAGCGTCCTTGGGAACGGCGTATTCGGCATGGATCAGCCGTTCGCGCGCCATCGTATAGCAGCGCCCGATCTCGTTCATCGCCTCGTCCAGGGCGGCCTCGATCTGGGACAGGTCGTCCACCTCGGGCCCTGCGGCCTCGACCAGAGCGGCGGCGGCGGCGTGAAGGGCGTCGCCCATGTCGGCCTTCAGCCCCAGCTGTTCGGCGGCGACGGTCAGGGACCGCGCCGTGGCGGCGCCCTGGTCGCTGAGGCCGCTCAGGTCGTGCTCGACCACGTCGGCGGCCTGGCGCAGACGGCTGCGCACCCCGTTCAGACGACCGGCGTCCACCCGCCCGTCCTGATCGCCGCCCGCCGGCCTGTCATTGGCGACGCCCGCCAGGGCGTTCAGGGAGCTGAGCGTCAGATCGGCCTCTTCCTCCAGCTGGCCGGCGTGGCTGCTCAGCTCGATGGCGATCACGCTCAAAGGCTTGCCGATGTCGCCCAGGCGGTTGGAGCGCAGGCTGCTGTTGATGGCCATCTGCTGGATGTCGCGCTTGACGCCCTGGATGGCGCCGACCCGGCGCGACAGGGCCTCGACCGCCGAGACGGTTTCGTTGCTGATCCTGTGGGCGTTGGCCATGGCCGCAGTCACGTCGCCGACGAGAAGGCCCGCGTGTCCCAGGCTCTCTTCCAGTTCGCGCAATCCGCCCTTGCCGCCCCGGCCGCCCAGGGCGTTGACCGCCAGGATCTGGGCCGTGTCCGCCGCCATGCCGTTCAGGCTCTGGGTCACCTTGACCGCTTCCGCCTCGAAATCGGCCGCGATATCGGACATCTGGGCCGCCAGCATGTGCAGCAGCCGACGTTCGGCCCGGTCGCGCGCCTCCTCGGCCAAGTCCGACTGGGCCGCCAGGCGGCTGGCGACGCGCAGGCCCAGCTGGACGTGTTCGATGCGCTGACGGGTGATGTCGCCGATCTGAAGCGCCATCAGGGCCTTGCTGACCTTGGTCTGGATGTCGCGGGCGATGGCCGCGATCGAACGGGCGACGTCGGCGATCTGGGTATGCTGTTCCTGAATGGCGCGGGCGTCGACCGCCAGCCGGTCCGGCACGGCGGGGATCAGGGCGGCGTATTTGCCGCTCAGGGTCTGTTCGAACTCCAGGGCCTGTTGCAGGCGGGTCGACAGATCCGTCAGCTGATCGGCCAGTTCGTCCAGCTGGCCGACGCCCAGGTCCAGCTGGCTGCACATGCGCTCGGCGAAGCCGGCGAACTCGTCCGACGCGCGGATGGTGGACCCGGCCGTTATCTTGACGTTCAGCGCAAAGGCCCGGAGGTAGCGCAGCGTTGTGCGCATCGACTCGATATTGGCCTGAAGCTGGGCGCCGGCGACCTTGATGTTGGCGAAATAGGCGATCCGGTCCTGCTGGGCCTCCGGCAGGGCGTTCAGTCCCTCGGCCGTGGACAACAGGTCCTGGGTCGTGTCCGACACGGATTTGGCGTCCAGGGTGACCTCAAGCCGATCCAGGGATTCGATCAGTCGTCCCACCATTTCCAACGACCCCGCCAGCCGGCCCCCGGCGTCGGAGAAACGGCTTTCGATCAGCGCACGCGCTGTTTCGAGCTGGTCGATGATGGCTGTCGGCTGGACGGGGAGACCGGCCGTGACGGCGAAATCATGATGCTGGATGTTCACTAACCGTCTCGTTCTGAGCGTCGTTCGGTGAAACATAGGCCGCAACTTACCAACTGAGGGTAAACGCCTTTGCGGCGGCGGGCGGAGTCGATCAGGGTCCGGAAAATTAAAAGGGGCCGGCTGCGTCGCAGCCGGCCCCTTGGAAACTGGTGGAGCTTAGCGGAGTCGAACCGCTGACCTCTTGCATGCCATGCAAGCGCTCTACCAACTGAGCTAAAGCCCCGGACCTTGCGGTCTGGTTCGCCCGGTTCATCTTGCGATGGCCCCCGGCGAGGCGGCGGAACCTATGTCAGAGCTTTTTTAGGATCAAGCCCGTTTCGACATTTATTTTCACATCGGTTCCAGGTGTGAAAAAGGGCAGGGATTTCAAACCGCAAGGGTCCGAAAGCCTGTCCGCCCGCCGCGTCTCCCTAAAGGGAAATACGGCGGGCGCAACAAAAAAGATCAGTCGTCGTCGTCGCGCGACGGCTTGGCGATTTCGTCGTCCAGGTCGTCGTCGTCTTCGTCCTCGATGAAGGGCACCGAGTCGTCGTCATCGTCGCCCAGGTCGTCATCGTCGCCGTCGGTCGAACCCATGCCCGGCTCGTCCGCGGCGTCGGCGGGGGAATCGTCGTCGTCGTCAGGCGTCAGGATCGGCTCGTGGCCTTCCTCGTCGATTTCCGGGGCGCGGATCTCTTCGTCCTCGTCCTCTTCGCCGTCGGCCGCCTTGTCCTTGACCTGATCTTCGGCGTCCTCGTCGTCGGTCGGATAGCCGGGACGGGCGCGGCGGCTGCGCAGCTTCAGGGCTTCTTCGGGATCGAAGTCCGTGCCGCATTTGGGGCAGTGGGCGGGGCGGCGGTTCAGGTCGTAGAACTTAGCCTGGCAGTTCGGGCAAACCTGTTTGGCGCCCAGTTCGGGATTGGCCACGTTTGGAACCTTCAACGGGTTGAATTCGGGGCGGTCCCTTGCCACCCCTCGGAGCCGCTGTCAAAAGCTGTCTTTCGCGCCGCCCGCGCGGCCCTTTCGACAAGCCAGCCTGAAGCGGGTGAAAATGCCGTCCCAACTGACCGCCAGCCGTTCGAACGCTCTCGCCGGAACGGTGCGGGCGCCGGGCGACAAGTCCATGTCCCACCGTTCGATGATCCTGGGCGGCATGGCGTCGGGCGTGACCGAGGTCGAGGGCCTTCTGGAGGGCGACGACGTCCTGGCCACCGCTCGGGCGGTCCAGGCCTTCGGCGCCAAGGTCGAACGGATCGGCGAGGGGCGCTGGCGGATCGAAGGGGCGGGGGGCTTCAAGACGCCCGCCTCGGTGATCGACTGCGGCAACGCCGGCACCGGGGTTCGCCTGCTGATGGGGGCGGCGGCGGGCTATCCGCTGACGGCGACCTTCGACGGCGACGCCTCCCTGAGAAGGCGGCCGATGAAGCGCGTCACCGGTCCTCTCGCCGACATGGGCGCCCGGTTCGACTGGCGGGCCGCCGAGGATCGGCTGCCGGTCGCCCTCACCGGCGGGGCTCTGACGGCGATCGACTATGTGCAGACCGTGGCCTCGGCCCAGATCAAGTCGGCCATACTGCTGGCCGGGCTGAACGCCCAGGGCGTCACCTCGGTGACCGAGCCGGAAAAGAGCCGCGACCACACCGAGCGGATGCTGCGCGCCTTCGGCGCCGAGGTAGGTGTCGAAGAGATGGGCCAGGGCTGGGTCGTCTCTTTGAAGGGGGGACAACCCCTGACCGGAACCTTCGTCGCCGTGCCGGGCGATCCGTCGTCCGCCGCCTTCCCCCTGGCCGCCGGCCTGATCGTTCCGGGTTCGGCGGTGACGGTCGAGGGGGTCATGCTGAACCCGCTTCGCACCGGCCTGTTCGCTGCCTGGCGCGACATGGGCGCCGACCTGACGATATCGAACCGGCGCGAGGCCGGCGGGGAAGCGGTCGGCGACGTCACCGCCCGGCATTCGACGCTCAAGGGCGTGGTCGTGCCCGAAGACCGCGCCGCCTCCATGATCGACGAATATCCGATCCTGGCCGCCACGGCCGCGTTTGCGGAAGGCGTCACCGTGATGCGCGGGGTGGGCGAAATGCGGGTCAAGGAAAGCGACCGGATCTCGCTGATGGTCGAGGGCCTGCGCGCCTGCGGCGTCCAGGTGGAGGAGGAGCCGGAGGGCTTCATCGTCACGGGCGCCGGGGAGGGCGGGTCGGTGCGCGGCGGCGGCCTTGTCCACACCGCCCACGACCACCGCATCGCCATGAGCCATCTGATCCTGGGCTTGGCTTCGGATCAGCCCGTCTCGGTCGATGAGCCCGGCATGATCGCCACCAGCTTCCCTGGCTTTGTCGAGATGATGAACGGGCTGGGCGGGCGGATCGCTTGACGAAATGTCGCCTATAGACGACAGTGGGGATGTTGAGATTGAACTGACGCCGCAGTTCGTCGCTTGGCGCGCTAGGCTGCGGGACGCACGGGCGTTGGCGAAGATCGCCGATCGGCTGACAAGGCTTCAGTTCGGGCACTGGGGCGACGTCAAACCCATCGGGGAGGGCGTCAGCGAACTGCGGATCGACGTCGGTCCCGGCTACCGCGTGTACGCGTTCCAACGGAACCGCACCTGGGTCGTCGTGCTTGGCGGAGGCGACAAGTCGTCCCAAAGGCGGGACATAGAGGCGGCCTTGCTTCTGGCGAGAGAGTTGAGAAATGCCGATTGAGACTGTCCCCTTCGACGCCGCCGACTTTCTCGACACGCCGGAGGCGGTTGAAGAGTTTCTGGTGGCGTCGTTTGAATCCGCCGCCGAACTGGGCGATCCGCGCCTGATCACAAATGCGCTCGGCGTGGTCGCCCGCGCCAAGGGCATGACCCAGATGGCGCGCGACGCCGAACTGTCGCGCACCGCCCTCTATCGCGCGCTCAGCGAAGACGGGCGGCCTGAGCTTTCGACCATCTTCAAGGTGATGCAGGCCCTGGGTCTTCGCCTCGCCCCTGTTCGCGTGGACTCCGCCGCCTGATGTCCCTGATCATCGCCGTCGACGGCCCGGCCGCCTCGGGCAAGGGCACCATCGCCGCGCGACTGGCGCGGACCTATGGCCTGCCGCATCTGGACACCGGCCTGCTGTACCGGGCCGTCGGCGTCAGACTGCTGGAAGCCGGCCGGTCTCTCGATGACGAGGCGGCCGCGACCGAGGCCGCGCGGTCCCTGGACGTCGCCGCCCTGTCCGACGATCCCCGCCTGACGACCGGCGAGGCGGGCGAGGCGGCCAGCCGCGTGGCGGGCCATCCCGGCGTCCGCGCCGCCCTGTTGGACCTGCAGCAGGCCTTTGCGGCCCAGGCGGGCGGGGCGGTTCTGGACGGGCGCGACATCGGCACGGTCATTGCGCCCCACGCCCCCGCCAAACTGTTCGTCACCGCGACGCCGCAGGTGCGCGCGACGCGCCGCTGGAAACAGCTGACGGCGCGCGGCTTCGACATCGCCTTCGAAGAGATGCTGGCCGATATCCAGCGCCGGGACGCGCGCGACGCCGGCCGGGGCGCGGCCCCCATGGTCCAGGCCGAAGACGCGGTCTTGCTGGACACGACCGATATGGATATAGAGGCCGCCTTCGATGCGGCCCGCCGTATCGTCGAGGCGGCGCGCGCGAAACGGGGTCTTTAGACCTCTCCCTCGCAAATCCAACGCGCCACCCTCGGCTTCCGCGGGCGTTCTGACCGATCCGGCCTCGCATCCTGACGACCTGCCTATCCTTTTTGACGTCCACCTCGCGCGGGGCCGTTCGGTCGCGCGCCACAGCCCCTACGGAACGCTTTTCAGCTCCATGACTGACACCCTCACCCCCACCCGCGACGATTTCGCCGCCCTGCTCGACGAACAACTGTCGGGCCGCGACTTCGGCGAAGGCCAGGTCGTTCACGGCCGCGTCGTCGGCATCGAAAAAGACATCGTCATCATCGACGTCGGTCTGAAGACCGAAGGCCGCATCGCCATGCGCGAATTCGGCCAGGGCGAAGACGGCGCCCTGCCCAAGGTCGGCGACAATGTCGAAGTCTATCTGGAGCGCGTCGAAAACGCCCTGGGCGAGGCGGTCATCAGCCGTGACAAGGCCCGCCGCGAAGAAGCCTGGACCCGTCTGGAAGCCGTGTTCGCCGAAGGTCATCCGGTCAACGGCGCCATCGTCGGCCGCGTCAAGGGCGGCTTCACCGTCGACCTGGGCGGCGCCTCGGCCTTCCTGCCGGGCTCGCAGGTCGACATCCGTCCGGTCCGCGACGTCGGCCCGCTGATGGGCAAGGAACAGCCGTTCCAGATCCTGAAGATGGACCGTCCGCGCGGCAACATCGTCGTCTCGCGTCGCGCCATCCTGGAAGAAGCCCGCGCCGAACAGCGCACCGAGCTGGTCGGCCAGCTGCAAGAGGGCGAAGTCCGCGACGGCGTCGTCAAGAACATCACCGACTACGGCGCCTTCGTGGACCTGGGCGGCATCGACGGCCTGCTGCACGTCACCGACATGTCGTGGAAGCGCGTCTCGCACCCGTCGCAGGTTCTCGCCGTCGGCGACACCGTCAAGGTCCAGATCGTCAAGATCAATCCGGACACCCAACGTATCTCGCTGGGCATGAAGCAGCTGCAGTCGGACCCGTGGGACGGCGTGGAAGCCAAGTACCCGGTCGGCGCCAAATACACGGGCCGCATCACCAACATCACCGACTACGGCGCCTTCGTGGAGCTGGAAGCCGGGGTCGAGGGCCTGGTCCACGTCTCGGAAATGTCCTGGACCAAGAAGAACGTCCATCCGGGCAAGATCGTCTCCACCTCTCAGGAAGTGGACGTGGTCGTCCTGGACGTCGACGCCTCCAAGCGCCGCATCTCGCTGGGCCTGAAGCAGGCCCAGGACAATCCTTGGGACGCCTTCGTCGCCGCTCACCCGATCGGCTCGACCGTCGAGGGCGAGGTCAAGAACGCCACCGAATTCGGCCTGTTCATCGGCCTGGACAACGACATCGACGGCATGGTCCACCTGTCCGACCTCGACTGGTCGGTCTCGGGTGAAGAAGCCATCCAGCGTTACCGCAAGGGCGAGATGGTCAAGGCCAAGGTCCTGGACGTCGACGTCGAGAAGGAACGCGTCTCGCTGGGCATCAAGCAGCTGGGCGGCGATCCGATCGGCGAGGGCGACACCTACCGTCGCGGCCAGCAGATCACCGTCACCGTGACGGCGATCGAGTCGGGCGGCATCGAGGTCAAGTTCGGTGAAGACGACGCCCCGGTCACCGCCTTCATCCGCAAGTCGGACCTGTCGCGCGACCGCAATGAGCAACGTCCGGAACGCTTCGCCGTCGGCGACCGCGCCGACGCCATGATCACCGCCGTGGACAAGGCCTCGCGCCGCATCTCGGTCTCGATCAAGGCGCTGGAAATGAAGGACGAACAGGAAGCCATCGAACAGTTCGGCTCGTCCGACTCGGGCGCTTCCCTGGGCGACATCCTGGGCGCCGCGCTGAAGAACGCCGGCTCCAAGGAGTAAGGCGCTCGCCGCAAGGCGTCAGGCGCTTCGCTCAAGCAGCGAAGCGCCGCGCGCTTCGCGATAGCGAACCTCGCTCAAGCAGCGGAGCGCCGCGCGCTTCGCGATAGCGGACCTCGCTCAAGCAGCGGAGCGCCGCGCGCTTCGCGATAGCGACCAAAAAAGACCAAGGCGGCGGGAGCGATCCCGCCGCCTTTTTCCTGTGTGGCGGCGGCCAATGACCGGAACCGGACATAATTCATGCAAATCCGAGGGCTCGCGGCCCGATAGGGGCTTTTTAGAGGGGCGGGCGGCGGTTAGGGTGCCGTACAGTGGATCATCGGCGGGCGCGGCCTGCCGATCATGAGCTGGCAGGGGCCCTGATGATCAAATCCGAGCTGATCGAGAAGCTTGCGGCGGAAAACACCCACCTGACCCATGCGGAGGTGGAGCGGCTGGTCAATGTCATCCTGGGCGAAATGACCGGCGCCCTGGCCGACGGCGGCCGGGTCGAACTGCGCGGCTTCGGGGCCTTTTCCGTCCGTTCGCGACCGGCCCGCGTCGGTCGCAATCCCCGCACCGGCGAGACCGTGGACGTTCCCGCCAAGGCCGTGCCCTTCTTCAAGAGCGGCAAGGAACTGCGCGAACGTCTGAACGCTTCTGGGGACGCCTAAGCCTAACGACCGAAAGACCCCGCATGAGCCTTCTGTCCGAGTTCCGCGAATTCGCGATCAAGGGTAACGTCGTCGATCTGGCGGTCGGCGTCATCATCGGCGCCGCCTTCAACGGCATCGTCAAAAGCCTGGTGGATCAGGTGGTGATGCCCCCGATCGGCCTTCTGACCGGCGGGGTGGATTTTTCCGAACTGGAATGGGTGCTGCGGCCCGAAAATCCGGCGACCGAAGAGGTCGAGAAGGTGGCGATCCAGTACGGCGCCTTCGCCAACACCGTGATCCAGTTCCTGATCGTGGCCTTCGTCGTCTTCCTGCTGGTCAAGGGGATCAACAGCCTGCGCCGCCAGGAAGCGGCCAAGCCGGATCCGGCGCCCTCGGCCCCGACCCCGACCGAGGCCCTGCTGACCGAGATCCGCGACACGCTGAAGGCCCGACCCTAGAGCCTGATCGGTTGAAGTGGAATCGCTTCGCGATTCCGCTGAAGCCGTGAATCAGGCTCCAGATTAAAGCGAGAGCATGATTCACGCTTCTGTCGGAACCGCGAAGCGGTTCCGTCCGAAACGATCATGCTCTAGAGCCTGATCGCTGAACGACGCCGCGACCCGGTCCGCGCCTCGCCTTCGCGCCGACGTCCCTATAGGTCAGGGCGTAAAGAGATCGATTTTTCAACGCCTTGCGGATCGAGCCGCCCAATCGGCCGTCGGTCCTTCCGCAGCGCCTAGACTGGCGTTTCGGTATTCGACATCGCAAAGGACGGCGCGACCGTTCGCCGACGGACTGTCCGGTCCACGGCGGACTATTCTTCAGCAAAATCAAAGGGCGTCGGACAGATCGGACACATCGGACACCTTTTTTCGTGTCCGATCGCCGGCCCGCCCCGGAGCAAGACCGGTCGGCTCAGACGGCGGCGTCTCGCTCGATTTCGCGCCTGATCGACGACCGGCGGGGCGCCGGCACGGGGCGCAGGCAGACGGCGTAGTCCCCGTCGAACGGGGTGGGGCTCCATTCCTCGGCGGAGACGGGATCGCGGAAGACGGCGTGGCCGTGGCCCCATCCGCCCTCGCGCCGGGCCTTTGCGGCCAGCGGCCCCAGACGCTCCAGCATCAGGGGCGTCGTCACCTGCAGCCTGACCTTGGCCGCGCCCAGGCCCCGCGCATTGTCGATCAGGGTCCGGGCCAGGATTTCGATCGCGTCGTCCGCCCCGTCCAGCGCCGCCAGATCCAGGATGTCCAGACAGGGCGGATCGATCAGACGGGTCTTGTTCATGTGGGCCAGGGCGACGCCTTGCAGCCGGTCCCGGTGAAAAAGGCCCAGAACCACAGGCGCCAGGGTCATGTCGGGGTCGCTCATGCGCCAGGCCATGATCTCGGGGCTGCGGTCGGCGATCAGCCGGCCCTCGGCGACCAGGGCCCGCCAGAAGTCGGCATAGGGCGAACCCTCGCCCAGGTCGGTCAGCACCCGGACCCCGTCCGGCAGCTTCAGGCGGCGGGGTTTGAACAGGCGGCGGTTCATCAGCCGGTCGCCCAACCGCCGGGCCGTCTCCGCCGACACTCCGCCCAGCAGTCCGCGCAGCAGCCGGCCCTTCGCACAGGTCAGGGGATCGACCCTCCAGGCCAGCTTCAGGGCGTGGGTCTGGGCCGGCGCCGGCTTGAAGCCGAACAGGGGATAGAGCGGCGCCGACCGGGCGTTGGCGTTCAGGGTGTAGCAGGCGAACAGGCCCGACTGGGCCAATATGGCCTTGATCAGGGGCCGGCTGGCGCCCCGTCGTTCGGGCGGAACGATGATGGAAAAACCGGTGGCGGCGTAAAGAACCTCGGGGCCGCGCCGAAACCTCTGGACCAGATTGCCCAGCATGGCCTGGGGCGCATCGGCCTCATCGACGACGACCCAGCCGGTCGGGGCGTCCAGGTCCCGTCGCGCCGGATTGGCCTCCAGCCACCGCCACCCCGCCTCGGACCGCTCGGGCCAGCCGACCTGGCGGTGCAGGGCGTTCAGCGCCGCATAGTCGGATCGGCGGATCGGCCGCACAGCCATTCAACACTCCCTCCCGTCCTCGACCGGGCCATATTGGCGCCCCGGCGGCGGGATGCGGGGACCTCTGCATATCGGGCGCCAGTTCGGCGCATCACCGGGTGCGGCGAGGGGGCGCATAACCTTAACTCTTGTTCGGGTTTGCTCCCTGTGCTGGGTATGCGCCTTTCGCGCGCCCCGTTGAGGCGCGGCAGTTGGGAGTGAGCCGTTGACAGTGACGGATGGGGGGGCGCTCGCGCCTCGTAAGACTTTCCTGGGGCACCCGCGGGGGCTGGTGATCCTGTTCTTCACGGAAATGTGGGAGCGTTTTTCCTACTATGGCATGCGGGCCCTGCTGGTCCTCTATCTGACCCAGCACTTCCTGTTCGGCCCGGCCGAGGCTCAAGGCATCTACGCCGCCTACGCCGCCCTCGTTTATCTGATGCCGGTCCTCGGCGGCCTGATCGCCGACCGCTATCTCGGATCGCGCAAGGCCGTCATCATCGGCGCCGTTCTGCTGGTCCTGGGGCACTTCACCATGGCCTTCGAAGGCACGGGCGGTCGCGAGCGCCTGACCATCGGTGACACCACCTATGAGCTGCAGGTCGAGGGCCGCGACCAGAACCGCCGCATCTTCGCCGTCAACGGCGATGAACGGGTCCAGGTCGCCATATCGCCCGAAGGCGTCTCCGCCGTGGGCGCCGAGCCCTCCGCCGCCAACGCCTCCGATGTGGCGGCCGTCGCCACGGGAGCGGCGATCAACGCCCAGCCGACCGGAGCGCTGGATCCGGCGACCGCAGCCGCGCCCGAGGCCGCCGCCAAGGCCGGCTTCCCCGCCTTCACCGCGACCGGCGCCTATACGCTGGAGACCACGCGGGATCTGGCGCTCGGCGAGCCGGTTCTTTTCCTGGCCCTGTCCCTGATCATCGTGGGCGTCGGCTTCCTGAAAGCCAACATCTCAACCGTCGTCGGCGCTCTCTATGAAGAGAACGACCCCCGGCGCGACGGCGGCTTCACCATCTTCTACGTGGGGATCAACCTCGGTTCCTTCCTGGCGACCATCGCCTGCTCCTATCTGGGCATCAAATACGGCTGGGCCTACGGCTTCGGCCTGGCCGGCATCGGCATGCTGTTCGGCCTGCTGACCTTCGTCCTGGGCCAGTCCTGGCTCGAAGGCCGCGGCGCGCCGCCGGTCCCCGTTCAGGGCCGTTCCATCCTGGGCGTGCCGCTGGTGCCTTTCTTCTGGATCGCCGGCATCGTCGCCGTCATCCCGACCTGGCTGCTGATGCAGCGCCACGAGATCATCGAGACGGCCCTGCCGTGGATCGCGGGCGTCATCTTCGCCGCCGTGGTGGGCTTCACGGTCTTCCGGCTCAAGGGCGCCGAGCGGTCGCGCATGCTGGTCGCCCAGGTGCTGATCTTCTTCTCGGTCCTGTTCTGGGCCCTGTTCGAACAGGCAGGGTCGTCCCTGACCCTGTTCGCAGACCAGTCCACCCAGATGCCGTCATGGTTCAACGCCGCCATGACCCAGACCTTCAACCCCGGCATCATCGTGCTGGGCGGGCCGATCATCGCCGCCCTCTGGGTCTGGCTGGCCAAGCGCAAGCTGGAGCCTTCGACCCCGGTCAAATTCTCCTTCGGCCTGGTCTTCGTCGGTCTGGGCTTCCTGGTGCTGACCTGGGCTGCCGCGACCCAGGCCAACGACGCCTTCCGGGTGCCGCTGATCTTCCTGTTCCTGACCTACTTCTTCCACACGATCGGCGAGCTGTGCCTGTCGCCGGTCGGCCTGTCGATGATCACCAAATTGTCGGTGGCGCGGGTGGTCGGGATGATGATGGGCGTCTGGTTCCTGTCCAGCTCTGTCGCCCATATCGTCGCCGGCATCATCGCCAAGGCGACGGCGACCGACACCGTCGCCGGCGTCGTCACCAGCCCCGAGCTGGCGCTTCAGACCTATGGGTCGATCTTCGGCACCATCGGCTGGACGGGCGTCGGCGTCGGCGTCTTCCTGCTGCTGATGTCGCCCCTGCTCAAGAAGGGCATGGCCGGGATCCACTAAAGTCTGCCTGTTCGACGCAAGAAGCCCCGGCGGAGCGATCCGCCGGGGCTTTTCGTTGGCGTCAGCCGCCTCAGAAGGTCTTGCGGACCCGGATGGAGGCGAAGGTGCGCGGGTCGACGACGCTGTCCTCGACGAAGGCCACCGCGCGGGTGTCGCGGTCGGCGAAGACGGTGCGGCTTTGGGTGAAGTCGTCCCACAGGTTCAGCTGGGCCCGGATCGCCAGGGTCGGGCTGGGCTTGTATTCGGCGAACAGCTCGAAATAGTCGGTTCCGCGCCAGCGCGAGACCTGATCGGGCGAATAGCTGGGCTGGCCTAGATAGGGCAGCCAGTTCACCCCCCATTGCAGCTTCAGGCGCGTGATGTCCTGCTCGATGCCGACATTGGCCTGGGTCGGACGAACGCCGGAGATCGGCCGCTTCTCGCCCGTGGTCGGATCGGTGACCTCGGTCTTGTTCCAGTCGTTCCTGAAGGTGAAGCGGGCGCCCGTGACGCCCAGCTTGTCCAGCGGCACGGTCACGTTCAGCGACAGCCGGTCCAGCGTCCCCTCGCCGATATTGCCCACCGCCGACAGGCCGCCGGCCAGGGGGATGCGGTCGATGGCGTCGATGATCTCGTCGTGGCGATAGCCGATGGAGACCACGCCCTCGCCCCAGAAGCGGCGCTCATAGGTCAGCTCGGAGATCCAGCGCTGCTCGGGCTCCAGATCGACGTTGCCGCCGTAGACGTTCTGTTCCTCCAGGTCGGCCGAGGCGGCGAAGTCGGAGAAGTCGAGCTGGCCCAGTTCGCGCTCGAAGCGGAAGCGCAGCTGGTTGTTCGGCATCGGCGTCCAGGTGGCCATGAAGCGGGGCTTGGCGAAGAAGAAGCTCTTCTCCTGATCGGCGTCGCCCGACTGGCTGATGGTCGAGGCCTCCAGGCGCAGCCCCGCCTCCAGCGTCAGGTCCGGGTGCAGCCGCCAGGTGCCCTTGGAGAAGGCCTCGCCCCGCGTCTCCTCCACCTTGACCGAGGCGCTGGGCAGGGCCACCGGGGCGCCGCCCACGCTATAGGCCTGATCGGTCTGGCGCATGTTGTAGGCCACCTCGCCGCCGGTCTCGATCGTCAGCTTGGGCGACCGCTCGTGACGGATCAGGGCGCGCAGGATGGTCTCGGACCGTTTGCCCGAATAGACGAACCGCTCTTCCGGGGCGTCCAGACCGTTGCTGAGGACGTTGTAGGTCGAGACCCCGTCCCAGCTGCCGAACTCATGCATCAGCCGGGTTTCCAGCTTGAACCGGTCGTTCAGCGGCCGCTCCCAGGTGACGCCGAACTCGCCGCTCTTGTTGTCCTCCTGGTCGAGGCTTTCGCGGAAGGCGGTCGCCGACCGGCTGTTGTAGTAGCCGTTCCAGTCGTTGATCCCATAGCGGGCGGTCAGGTCGACCTTGCCGCCGGCGATCGGACCCGCATAGGTCCCGCGGATCGAATTGCCGCCGCCGTAGCCGTCGGTGTCGGTAACCTCGTCGCGCAGCACATTGCCTGCCACGTCACGGCGGATCGTCCGGCCGGGGCCGTTCGAATCGCTCATGCTGATGCCGTCGGACAGGGTCACGCCCCAGCTGCGGTCGCCGTCTCGGGCGGTGAACTGATAGCTGCCGCCGTAGAGATCCTGGCCCGCGCCTTCGAACTGGGTCGTGTTCCACGTCAGGATCGACTGGCGGCTGGCCTCGGTCTTCAGGATGACGTTCACCACCACCGAGAAGCCCTGCATGTCGATGCCGGGCGCGCCGCCGCGGATCAGCTCGATCCGTTCCACCTGACGCGCCGGGGTGCGGCTCAGCACATTGGAGCCGCCGTCGTTCTTGGAGGCCGGACGGGCGTTGTTGATCAGCACATTGCCGACCGCCCCTTCAAAGCCGCGCGCCCCGGAACCGTCGTCGACCTCGAAGCCCGGCACGCGATTGACCATGTCGAGCGCCGTATTGGGGCGCTGGGCCGCGAAGAAGTCGGGCGTGAAGACCAGAACGCCGCGCTGGGTCGCGTCGGCCAGGGGCGCCTGGCCCGCCGGGCCGGTCGGAACCGGCGCCTGGGCCACCTGGGGCTCGTCCCCCGCGAAGGCCGATGCGGCCGACAGGAACAGGGCGGTGCTGGCCAGCAGCAAGGTCTTCGTCATCGGTCTTCCCCTCGAATGTTGTCGAGGGATGTGCCGTCAGCGGACGTTCATCTCCAGTTACAAGGCGGAAAGGTGGATTAAATCGCCGCCATCATTACAGACATTTCATTACGAAAATGAAAGGCGCGCGAATACAGTGAAGTCATGAACCGTATCCCCGCTCTTCTCTGTTCTATTCTGCTTGCCGCAAGCGCAGGCTGGCGGGCGACAGCCCAGGAGGCGGACCCGCCGGCCGATGCGGTGGAGGACATCGTCGTCACCGCCCGTCGGATCGAGGGGCCGATGTGGGAGATCCGGCGCGGGGACGCGACCCTGATCCTGGTCGGGTCGATCGACGGCCTGTCGCGCGACATGGATTGGCGGACCGAGGCCCTGACGACGGCGGTGGAGCGGGCGGATCGGGTGCTGTTCCCGGTGCAGGGGCGGGCGTCCCTGGCCGATCTGGGGCGAGTCATCTGGCGGGCGCGGACCCTGACCCGCCTGCCCGAGGGCCGGACCACGGCCGACTATCTGCCGCCGGAGCTGGAGGCGCGGCTGGAGCGGGTCACGGGCGAGGGGCCCAGCCGCACCAGCCTGCTGCTGCTGTCAGCCGAGCTGATGGAGCGGGGCGGCTACGCCCGGCGCGAGCGGCCGGTCTCGGACGTGGTGCGGCGGGCGGCGCGGACCAGCCGCAAGCCGGCCGAGCCGGTCGGCACCCTGCGGGGGGACGAGATCATCGATCGGGTGCTGACCACCCCGCCCGAGCGGTACCTAGATTGCATGGAGCGGGCGGTGACGGCGGCCGAGCTGGGCGAGGCGGAGGGCGAGCGGCGGGCCGAGGCCTGGCGCCGGCGCCGCGTCGCCGAGGTGCTCGCCTCGCCCCTGGATCAGGCCGTCAGCGCCTGCTCCTACTGGGTGGTGATGGGCCAGGGGCCGGCGCTGGAGGCCCTGTGGGGCCAGGCGGTGGACCAGGCCCTGGCCGAGGGCGGGACGACGGTCGCCATCGCCCCGCTTCGCCTGCTGGCCCAGCCGGGCGGCCTGCTGGACCGGCTGGAGGCCCAGGGGCTGGAGCCTCTGGGCCCCGACTGGCGGCCGCAGCCGCCGGCCGAGGTCCCCGGCGACGCGCCTATTTCGTAAGTATTATCAATGGGTTAATTGGCAGGCGTCGCGCGCTCGGGCACGGCGTCGCGGGCGGCCTCGCCGACGGTGTCGGCGGCGTTGCCGACGCTTTCGGCCGCGCCGGCTACGGCGTTGGACTCGATCGCCTCATTGCGGTTCATGTTCATCAGGAACCAGCCGATGATCAGGACCAGGGCCAGGCCGACGATCAGGGCGATGACCCCGCCCATTCCGCCGCCGCTGCGGCGCTGCTCGACGATGGTCGGGCCGGTCGAGTTTTCGCTGACGCGCTCGACCCGGCCGTCGGGGTGTTTGATGGTGCGTTCGGTTGCCACGGTAAGTCTCCTCTCCTGTGTGGCGGGGAAACACCCGTTCGTCCGATCCGGTTCCTTTCCCCTAGACCGCCGTTCCGCCGACGGTCAGGCCGCCGATCTTGAGGCTGGGCTGGCCGATGCCGACGGGCACGCCCTGTCCGGCCTTGCCGCAGACGCCGACGCCGGGGTCGAAGGCGAAGTCGTCGCCGATCATCTGGATCTTCGTCAGGGCCGTGGCCCCGTCGCCGATCAATGTGGCGCCGCGCACGGGGGCGGTGATCACCCCGTCCTCGATCAGATAGGCCTCATTGCACTGGAAGACGAACTTGCCGTTGGTGATGTCGACCTGGCCTCCCGAGAAGTTGGCGGCGTAGAGGCCGCGCTTCGTATTGGCGATCATGTCGGCCTTGGAATCCCGCCCCCCCTCCATGAAGGTGTTGGTCATGCGCGGCATGGGCATGTGGGCGAAGGACTGGCGACGGCCGTTGCCGGTGGCGGCGACCCCCAGCTGACGCGCCGACAGCCGGTCGTGCATCAGCCCGACCATGATCCCGTCCTCGATCAGGACGGTGCGGCCCGTGGGCGTGCCCTCGTCATCGACCGACAGGGAGCCGCGCCGCCCGGCGATGGAGCCGTCATCGACCACGGTCACGCCCGGCGCCGCCACCCGCTTGCCCATCATGCCGTTGAAGACGGATGAGCCCTTCCTGTGAAAATCGCCCTCGAACCCATGGCCGATGGCCTCGTGCAGCAGGACGCCGGGCCAGCCGGCCCCCAGGACCACGTCCATCTCGCCCGCCGGACAATCGACGGCCTCCAGATTGACCAGGGCCTGGCGCAGGGCCTCGTCCACCTGGGCCTGCCAGCGTTCGGGCGCCACCCAGGCCTCGAAGCCCGCCCGGCCCCCGGCGCCGGAGGAGGCGCTCTCGCGCCGGCCGTTCTGCTCGACCGTGACCGAGACGTTCAGCCGCACCAGGGGCCGCACGTCGCGCACCGCCCGGTCGTCGGCCCTCAGGATCTCGATCGCGCGCCGCTCGCCGACCAGGGAGGCCGAGACCTGGACCACGCGCGGATCGCGGGCCCGGGCCCAGGCGTCGATCTCGGCCAACAGGGCGATCTTGTCGGAAAAGGCGGGCGAGGCCAGGGGATCGACCTCGGCATACAGTTTCTGATTGGTGGCGCGCGGCCCCTCGGCGACGCGGGCCTCATGCCCCGCCTTGGCCAGGGCGGCGCTGTCGGCGGCGCGGCCCAGGGCGGCGGCCGAAATCTCATTGGCGTGGGCGTAGCCGGCGGTCTCGCCCGCCACGACGCGCAGGCCGAACCCCTCGGTGGCGTCATAGGCGGCCGATTTCAGCCGCCCGTCGTCGAACACCAGGCTCTCGCTCTCGGAGCGTTCCAGAAACAGCTCCCCGTCGTCCGCCCCGGCTAAGGCGGACTTCAGGATCGACAGGGCGTCGTCGGTCGAAACGCCGGCGGCGTCGAGGAGGGGCGGCGGGGCGGCATGAAGGGTCATGACGCCTAGGTAGGGGCTGAAGCGCCCCTCGTCACCTGTTCAGGACCGGATCGGAACCGTCAGGAGGGGACGGGCGTGGAAAAAACACTGTCCGATGTGTCCGATGTGTCCGGTTGGTCCGGCGCCGGATCGACCGGATCGGGCCCCATCAGGACGACCGCCTTCACCGCCTTTTCCAGCAGGCGGCGATAGACGGGATTGCTCAGGTCCAGGCCGGCGAAGGACCGCTCCAGGTCCGTCAGGGCCTTCATCTGGCGTTCCAGCACCTCAAACCGATCGCAGTCCGACAGGGGTTTGGGGCCGGAGCGGCGCTTGGCCGCAGGCGGTTGGGCCGCAGGCGGTCGGGGCGCGGCCTCGGCCGACGGCGGACTCAGAGTCTGGGCCTCAGCCTGCGCCTTCGCCGCCGCCTTCATCGCCTCTTCCGCCTGGGCCATGGCCGTCAGCTGGGCGTGCAGCCGCATCCAGCGCCCGGCCTCCACCCCTCGGCCCGCCAGGATCGCCCGCTGCATCCGCACCCGGGCGTGACCCGCCAACAGGCCGTAGTCGCACAGGCCCGCCGCCGTCTCGGCCTCCAGGTCCACGGGCTCGTCCGCCCCGTCCGCCTCGAAGCCATAATCCAGAGGTTCGGTCTGATCCTGATCTTGGCGCAGCCAGCCCTCGTCGCGGGCGCGGGCGTAAAGGGTCGACCGCGCCAGGCCGAACCGCCGACAGACCGAGGCCCCCGGCTCGCCCGCCGCATAGGCCCGCTGGATCGCATCCCACCGGTCCTCCGATATCCGGCTGTAACCCCCGCCCCTCTGATAGGGATCGCGCACCCGCCGCCCGTCATACAGGGGCCGGTCGTTCAGGGGGTCATCGTCCCAGGCCCGTTCGGCGCCCGTCTCCGCCATCCCCTCCGCGCCCCAATCCCCGTCCCCGTCCTCGTTCCAGCCGCCTGCCGTCGCGTCCATCCGTCCCTCCCAACCAATCCGCCCCGATGCGGAGCGGCCTCAGTATGGGGTCGGGGGAAAGGGGTGATGGGTCGATTGTCGGGAAGGCGGGAAAAGCCGTGGGGAATCAGAGGGCGGTGTGGGGGAAGGGGTGGGGGCAGGGGCGAGGGAAGCCTAGGCCGTCTTCTTCTTCCGGGGCGCGGGCGGAGCGTCGGCGGCCGTGACCAGATGCCCCTTCCAGCCGGGCGGCGGCAGGAACTTGCCGGACTTCTCCTCGCGCGTGCCTTCGCGCGCGATCCGGGCGGCGTCGCGTAGGGCCTTCAGGGTGGTTTCGCGGTCGAAGATGCTGCTCATTTCGGTCCCCAATCTAACAGTTCCCTTCCTTTCGTCATCCTCCGGGCCGCGCAGCGGAACCGGGGGACCCAGCGGCACCGAAGGCGAAATCCGTCCGCCGCACGGATCTCGAACACCCCGTCCGCGACAGGTTCACGCTCACGCGCGCCGCTGGGTCCCCCGGTCTGCGCCGCGAAGCCGCGGCTTGCCGGAGGATGACGAAAGGGAGGGGATCAGCTGGCCGCGTCCGGATTCACGAACCGAAACGCCTCCGCCCGCTGGCGCAGGAAGCGGTTGATGAAGGTGGTCTTGCCGGCGCCGTTCGGCCCGGCGAGGAGAACGAGCGTGGGCATGGTCACAGGCTAATATGAAATGAGCCTTCCGGCACCCCGCTGTCGCTCCCTCTAGGCACCCAGATGTCGGGCAGTTATAGGCTGGGACTCTAGTCAAGGTTGAGCTCGCTAATGTCCTCGTCCACCCTCACCATTGAATCTCTGACAGAAGAAGTTGTCGAATTTTACTGGAGTTCGGCTGATTTCAACGGGCTTCCTGTCTATCGGATCGAGGCTGAATCTAGCGATCTAGTCCCCATAGTCATTGCCGCAGTGCGCGCCCGCCACATTGATGTGGTGAGGGGCGACAGACATCCAAATCCTCACATCAAGGCCTTGCCGGTTGATCCCATCGAAGATCAAATTGCGAAGATTGAGCAGCACGGATTGGGTCACTCTTGCCTTTATCCGACAAAAGAAGCGCTGCAAATTCGGTCGGTGCCGGATAAATACAACGGAAAGCCTTTCGACGTCGATCTTGCTCAGGGCGAAGAGCAGCTAACATTCCGCCACTTCAGCCTAACTACTCTTGAATGGTATCGAAATGACCCTCGATTTTACTACAACATGGATGGTGTTAGGGGGCAAATTTATGTGAAGGATGATAGTTGGGACTCAAATTCTGAAGGAATCGATAGTTTATCGTTGCCTCGGTTCGGAGTTTCTTTCGACGATGAACTACATCCGGCTGTGGCGGTTAGTAACTGGGATTTGCACAAGCTTTCGGCGCAGCAACAGGTGTGGTGGAAGCAGCACGAGCTTCCCGGAAAATTTTATCTTCATCCTGATTTCGCCGCTAACGTAGCCGGTCACTGGTCCGAGGGCCTGTCTTTATATGACGCCGTTCTGCAAGAGAGGCGAATGATAAACGAGCTATCAGTCATTCTGGGGCGGCCGCCTTTCTTCCGAACTGATTACACGGACAGTAACCGACCTCGAGAGTTGTCGTTTCTTATACGGCCAACCAGACGAGAGTTTGACGGCTTTGTGCACATGGTCGACAAACTTCTGTCAGACGACATTAATGTAAAATTTTTTCGTGATGAAGTGACTATTGCAGAAAGAGCAACCAAGGATGACGGCACAGTCGTTAAAATACCAAGAGGGACCTTGGCGATTTTCAGTGATTGGATAGAGAGAAACTTCTCTCCGTCGCCGAAGACCAAGGAGGAAGTCGATCAAGCGCTGAAAGTTTTAAAAGACGTCCGCAAATTAAGGCAAAGGCCCGCTCACTCAGTCAGCGTAGACGAATTTGACTTGGATTACATCAAAGAGCAGCGCGAGCTAATGAAGCGAATTTTCCAAGCTGTCAGAATTATCCGGCTGATGTTGTCTAGCATGCCTGGCGCGGCCTCTTTCGAGGAGCCGGACTGGTACCAAAACGCAAAGATTTGGACGCTGTAATCGGCTGGCATGATTGGGGCGCGTACTACACCTTCACCTCCACCACCCCGCCCCCGGCGCGGAACTTCGCGCTCATCTCCGCCATCCCGGCCTCCGCCTCCGCCAGCGAGGCCCCCGCATCATTCTGCGCCATCGCATCGCGGCGGATGTCCTGGCTGATCTTCATGCTGCAGAATTTCGGGCCGCACATGGAGCAGAAGTGGGCGGTCTTGTGGGCCTCCTTGGGCAGGGTGGCGTCGTGGTATTTGCGGGCGGTTTCGGGGTCCAGACCCAGGTTGAACTGGTCCTCCCAGCGGAACTCGAACCGGGCGCGTGACAGGGCGTCGTCATGCAGGCGGGCGGCGGGGTGGCCCTTGGCCAGGTCGGCGGCGTGGGCGGCGATCTTATAGGTGATGACGCCGTCCTTGACGTCCTGACGATCCGGCAGGCCCAGATGCTCCTTGGGCGTGACGTAGCAGAGCATGGCCGTGCCGAACCAGCCGATCATGGCCGCCCCGATCGCGCTGGTGATGTGGTCATAGCCCGGCGCGATGTCGGTGGTCAGCGGCCCCAGCGTATAGAAGGGCGCCTCGTGGCAGTGCTTCAGCTGCTCGTCCATATTCTGTTTGATCTTGTGCATCGGCACATGGCCGGGGCCTTCGATCATGACCTGGCAGCCCTTGGACCAGGCGATCTTGGTCAGTTCGCCCAGCGTCCGCAGCTCGGCGAACTGGGCCTCGTCATTGGCGTCGGCGATCGAGCCGGGGCGCAGGCCGTCGCCCAGGCTGAACGACACGTCATAGGCCCGCATGATGTCGCAGATGTCTTCGAAATGCTCATACAGGAAGCTCTCCCTGTGATGGGCCAGGCACCATTTGGCCATGATGGAGCCGCCCCGGCTGACGATGCCGGTGACGCGTTTCGCCGTCATCGGCACGAAGGGCAGGCGCACTCCGGCGTGGATGGTGAAATAGTCGACGCCCTGTTCCGCCTGTTCGATCAAGGTGTCGCGGAACACCTCCCAGGTCAGATCCTCGGCTATGCCGCCCACCTTCTCCAGCGCCTGATAGATGGGGACGGTGCCGATCGGGACGGACGAGTTCCTGATGATCCAGTCGCGGATGTTGTGGATGTTCCTGCCCGTCGACAGGTCCATGACGTTGTCGGCGCCCCAGCGGGTGGCCCAGACCAGCTTGTCGACCTCGTCGTCCACGCTGGACAGGACCGCGCTGTTGCCGATGTTAGCATTGATCTTCACCAGGAAGTTCCGGCCGATGATCATCGGCTCGACCTCCGGGTGGTTGATGTTGTGCGGGATGATGGCCCGGCCGCGGGCGATCTCGGAGCGCACGAACTCGGGCGTCACGAAGTCGGGGATCGAGGCGCCGAAGGATTCGCCGTCGCGCTCCAGTGGCGAGTGGCGAGTGGCGAGTGGCGAGGAGGAAGAGGGGACAGGGACCGTCGTGCCGTCGGCTAGGGTGATGGTGGAGGCGACGTCACTCGCCACTCGCCACTCGCCACTCGCCACTGCCTCCCGCCGCAGATTCTCCCGGATCGCCACATATTCCATCTCGGGCGTGATGATCCCGGCCTTGGCGTATTCGTACTGCGTCACCGGGCGGCCCTCCACGCCCTTGAAGACGCGGTGGTTGGAGGTGTCGAAGCGGGGGGCCAGGTGGCGGCCCGAGGCATGGCCGTTGTCCTCGGGCTTGACCTCGCGCGGGTTCAGGACGGGGGCGATGTCGCCGCGGTCCAGCTGCCAGCTGGTCTTCACATGCGGCAGGCCCTTCTTGATGTCGATCGTGACGTTCGGGTCGGTATAGGGGCCCGAGGAGTCATAGACCGTCACCGGCGGCTCGTTCGCCGACGGATGCAGGGCGATCTCGCGGAAGGGGACGCGGATGTCGGGATAGAGGACGCCCTGGACATAGACCTTGCGGCTGCCGGCCCGTTCGCCGGTCGGGATACGGCCGGTCTCAGCCTCGACCGCCTTGCGCGCCTCGGCCAGGGCCAGATCCACATTGGGCTCTTCGGGCAGGACGGGCGGGGTGACTTGGATGTTCATGGCGGCCTCAAACGGTTTGAGGTCCGCCGACGTCGGGCGCGAGGGTCCTGTGGCGCGGACCGTTCCCGCCTTCGCGGGAATGACGACTCTCATCCCTTCGCCGGCATGACCCGGATCAGGTTCGACGGGTCAGAGGAGGAACCTCTATCTCAGCCGCTCGATTGCGACCCCCCGGAGAACGAGGCTCAGGGTGACGCCGGGGGAGGCGGACGTCAAGCCGGGCGGGCGGGGCCGGAAAAAGGCGCCCCTTCCCACAGGCTTAGCCATGAAACGGACTTGCCCCCCGGCGTCGGGACGGCCAAACCACGGGGGTGACTGTCCAATCCCTGATCATCGACTGCGACCCCGGCGTGGATGACGCCGCAGCGCTCTTCCTGGCCTTCGCCGCCCCCGAGCTGGAGCTGCTGGCCGTCACCACCGTCGGCGGCAACGTCCCCGGCGCCCTGACCCAGCGCAATGCGCGGATGATCCGCCAGATCGCCGGCCGCGAGGACGTGCCCGTCTTCGGCGGGGCCGAACGGCCGCTGAAACGCCCGCCCGCCGGCGCCGGCGAGTTCCACGGGGCGGAGGGGCTGGGCGACCTGGAGCCGTTCGAGCCTCACGGCATCATCGGCGACGGCCCGGCGGCCAACGCCATCGTCGACCTGGTGATGAAGCGCCCGGCCGGATCGGTGGCGATCGCCGTCCTGGGGCCGATGACCAATCTGGCCCTGGCGATGAAGCGCGAACGGCGGCTGGCCGAACACCTGGGCCCGGTCGTGGTCATGGGCGGGGCGCGGTCGGAGGGCGGCAACATCACGGCTTCCGCCGAGTTCAACATTTGGGCCGACCCGGATGCGGCGGCCGTGGTCTTCGGCTCGGGCTGTCAGGTGATCGCCTTCGGCCTGGACGCGACGCATCAGGTGCGGGCCACCGAGGCCCGCATCCGCGCCATAGAGACGATCCGCACCGAACCGGCCCGCACCATGGCCGCCCTGCTGCGCTTTTCCCAGAGGACTGAACGGACCCTGGTCGGCTGGCCCAGCCCGGACTGGGGCGCCCCCCTGCACGACCCCTGTCCGATCGCCTGGCTGATGAAGCCCGACCTGTTCAGCCTGAAGCCCTGCCGGATCGAGGTCGAGACGGGATCGGACCTGACCCGCGGCCATACGGCGGTGGAGTTCCGGGTCGATCCGGAGACGGCCCGCCATCGCTGGGCGGTCGCGGCGGACGCTCAAGGGGTGTTCGACCTGATCGCCGAAACCCTGAAGGGCGCTGAAAGGGCGCGCGGGGGATGAGGATCACCGTCGTCGGCTCGATCAATCTGGACCTGGTGGCGACGGCGCCCCGGCTGCCGGCGCCGGGCGAGACGGTGACGGGGGCGGCGCTCGCCCGCTATCCCGGCGGCAAGGGCGCCAACCAGGCCTATGCGGCCGAGAAACTGGGCGCCGAGGTCAGCCTGATCGGCCGGGTCGGAAACGACGCCATGGCGGGCGAGGCCTTGGCCCTGATGTCCGAGCTTGGCGTCGATCTGGCGGGGGTGGAGGTCGATGTGGCGGCGCCCACGGGCGTCGCCCTGATCGCCGTCGATCCGACCGGCGAGAACCAGATCGTGGTGGCGGCCGGGGCCAATCATCTGGTCACGCCCGAACAGCTGCCCCAGCGGATTGAGGGCGCCCTGATCGTGCAGCTGGAGCTGCCGATCGAGACGGTGGAGGCGGCGGTCGGTCGGGCCACGGGCTTCGTCTGCGCCAATCTGGCGCCGGCCGCCCCGGTGTCGGAGGCCCTGCTGCGTCGCGCCGACCTGATCGTGGTCAATGAGACCGAGGCCGCCTTCTATGGCGAGGCCCTGCATCGGGGCGGCGGCCGGGTGGTGGTGACCCAGGGCGCTCGCGGGGCGGTGATGTATCAGCGCGGGGTGGAGACGGCATCGGCCAGGCCGCCCGCCGTCGAGGCTGTGGATGCGACCGGCGCCGGCGACGCCTTCGTGGCGGCGATCACCGTGGCCCTGCTGGAGGGGATGGAGCCCGCGCAGGCGCTGCGCTTCGCCTGCGCGGCCGGGGCCTTTGCGGCGACGCGGCCGGGGGCCCAGCCGTCGGCGCCGGAACGGGATCAGGTCGAGGCGCTGCTGGGAGGGTGAGGGGGGCGGGCCCCCTCCGTCTCTTCGCTGCGCTCAGAGCCACCTCCCCCAAGGGGGGAGGATTGGGGTTGCCGCCGTGTTGCGGCTGTCGTTAGTCTGACACTTAAATCAGTGGGGACTTCAGACGATGATGATGCGTGTTCGCGGTTCCGGCCTTGCGCTGGCGGCGGTGTTGCTGGCCACGACGGCGAGCGGGGCCCTGGCCCAGTCCGCGGCGCCCGGTCAGACGACCTATCAGCAACCGCCCCAGCCGATCGCGGACATTCTGGACGCCAAGCCTACGCCGTCGTCGATGCTGAGCCCGGACCGCAAGACCCTGGTCCTGATGGACCGGTCGAACCTGCCCAGCATCCAGGCCCTGGCCGAGCCGATGCTGCGGCTGGCGGGGTCGCGGATCAATCCGCGCAACAACGGGCCGGCCGAGAGCCGGGTCTCGTGGCTGACGGGGCTGACGCTTCAGGCCGTGGATGGAGGATCGCCCCGGGTCGTGGCCCTGCCGGCCGGGGCGCGGTTCACGGGGGCCCGCTTCTCGCCCGATGCGAAACACCTGGCCTTCGTCATGGACCGGCCGACGGGGCTGGAGCTGTGGGTCGTGGACGTGGCGAGCGCGCAGGCGCGCAAGCTGACCGAGCCGGTGGTCAATATGACGGGCGGGGCCGGCTATGACTGGCTGCCGGACAGTTCGGGCCTGCTGGTCGAGGCGGTTCCGGCCGGGCGGGGGGCTGCGCCGGACGTGACGGCGGCGCCGACCGGGCCGAACATCGAGGAGACGGCCGGGCGCGCCGCGCCGGTCCGGACCTATCAGGACCTCTTGTCCAATCCGGGCGACGAGGCCCTGTTCGACCACTATTTCACCAGCCAGCTGACCCTGGTTCCGCTGAACGGCCGTGCACGGACGATCCGCGCCCCGGCCGTCTATCTGGACGCCTCGCTGTCGCCCGACGGGAAATACATTCTGCACGAGATCGCCAAACGGCCCTATTCCTACGCCGTGCCGGCGGGCCTGTTCCCGACCGAGATCGTGGTGACGGACATGGCCGGGCGGGTGGTGCGGACCGTCGCCGACCTGCCGCTGAGGGACGATGTGCCGACCGCCTTCGACGCCGTGGCGCCGGGGCCGCGGTCCGTGGGCTGGCGGGCCGATGCGCCGGCGACCCTGACCTGGGTCGAGGCCCTGGACGGCGGGGACATCCGCAATCAGGCCGAGTTCCGCGACCGGGTCTTCATGCAGGCCGCCCCCTTCACGGCCGAGCCGGTCAAGCTGATCGACCTGAAGGAGCGGTACGCCGGCATCGTCTGGGGCAAGGATGACCTGGCCGTCGTCAACAGCCGCTGGTTCAACACCCGGCATGAGAGCCGCTTCGTGGTCGATCCGTCCAAGCCCGGCGAGGGCCGGCTGCTGCTGGAGCGGAACTATCAGGCCCGCTACGACAATCCGGGCCAGCCGGTGACCCAGCCCAATGCGGCGGGACGTCCGGTGATCCGCTTCACCCCCGACGGCAAGATCCTGATGCAGGGGGCCGGCGCCACGCCCCAGGGCGAATTCCCCTTCCTGGCCGCCCTGGACCCCGCGACGGGACAGAGCCAGCGCCTGTGGACCTCGGCCCAGGGCGATTACGAATTTGTGGTCGGCTTCCTGGACGCGGACGGCAAGCGGGTGGTGACCCAGCGCGAGACGCGGCTGGACCCGCCGAACCTGCAGATCCGCGACCTGACGACGGGCCAGACCACGGCCCTGACCAACTTCCCCGATCCGGCGCCGCAGCTGGCCGGGGCGACGCGCCAGCTGGTGACCTATGAGCGGGCCGACGGGGTCAAGCTGTCGGGAACCCTGTATCTGCCGGCCGGCTATGACAAGGACCGCGACGGGCCCTTGCCCATGCTGATGTGGGCCTATCCGGCCGAGTTCACCGATGCGGCGGTGGCGGGCCAGACGGTGGATGTGCAGAACCGGTTCGTGCGGCCGGGCGGGTCCAGCCATCTGTTCCTGCTGACGCAAGGCTATGCCATCTTCGACAATCCCTCCATGCCCATCATCGGCAAGGACGGGGCCGAGCCGAACGACACCTATGTCGAACAACTGGTCGCCGACGCGAAGGCTGCGGTCGATGCGGTGGTCGGCATGGGGGTGGCGGATCGCGACCGGATCGCCGTCGGCGGCCACAGTTACGGCGCCTTCATGACGGCGAACCTCTTGGTCCATTCGGACCTGTTCCGGACCGGGATCGCGCGGTCGGGCGCCTATAACCGCACCCTGACCCCGTTCGGCTTCCAGTCGGAACAGCGCAACTATTGGGAGGCGACCGAGGTCTATACGGAGATGTCGCCCTTCACCTACGCCGACCGGATGACTGAGCCGATCCTGCTGATCCACGGCGAGGCGGACGACAACTCCGGCACCTTCCCGGTCCAGTCCGAGCGTTTCTATGCGGCGCTGAAGGGGCTGGGGGCGACGGCGCGTTACGTCACCCTGCCGCTGGAGGCGCACGGATACCGGGCGCGGGAATCGGTGGGCCATACGCTGTGGGAGATGACCCGCTGGCTGGACCAGTATGTGAAGAACGCGCCGCCGAAACCGGCGGCGAACTGAGCGATCAGGGCTTTGGCGTCGCGGCTTCGGTCGCGGCGTTGACGGCGGCGAGCCGGGCGTCCTGTTCCGCCTGGGGCGGGACGCCGAAGACCGCGCGTAGGCTGTCGGGGACAAGGGCGCGGTCGTAGGGTTCGAGGGTCGCCGGGGCGTCGCGGGTCTTGCGGGTCTGGGTGCCGTAGATCTGGGGCTTGTCCGTCATCTGCAGATAGCGGTCCAGGGTGGCGGCGGCGATCCAGGCGGCGTCCGCATCGCCCTTGGCCACCGCTGCGACGGCCAGGCTGTGGGCCAGCAGATAGTCCTCGGGCGTCGAGCCGTGCTGGAAGACGAAGGCGGCGGCGCGATAGTCGGCGCCGGTCTTCAGCGCCCCGGCGTCCAGCAGGGCGCGGGTCTGAACGCGCCGGGCGGCGTCGGCGGCGTGCATCTGCTCGACGAAGGCGCGGTCGCGAAACTTCTGGGGGTCGATGTTCTGGCGGACGGCCTGGTCGGCGGCGAAGATGGCCGCCATTTCGGCATTGTCCTGCCCCCGGGCGTTGTCGGATGGGGCGTCCTGGGCGAAGGCCGGGGCGGCGAAGGCGAGGACGACGGCCGACATGGCGGCGGCCAAGGACGGGCGGGACAGGCGCATGGTAATCTCCGCTGAAGCTTGGGCCGGGATTGGCGCTCGGCTTTGCGGCGGAAAACGGGCGCCGGAATTACCGTCTCTTCACGGGCGAACGATCAGCCGCACCACCTCCCCGGCGTGAAGCCGGTCGAAGCCGGCGTTGATCTCGTCCAGGGGGATGACGCCGCTCATCAGACGGTCCACCGGCAGGCGGCCCTGGCGGTACAGGGCGACGTAGCGGGGGATGTCGCGGCTGGGGACGCAGGTTCCGATGTAGGAGCCCTTCAGGGTGCGTTCCTCCCCGACCAGGGAGACGATGTTGACGGCGAGCGCCGCCTCGGGCGGGGGCAGGCCGGCGGTGACGGTGGTTCCGCCGCGCCGGGTCATCTTCCAGGCGTTCTCCAGGGCGCGGGCCGAGCCGGCCATTTCGAAGGCGAAGTCGGCGCCGCCGTGGGTCAGGGCGCGGACCTGGTCGACGGCGCCGGGATCGGCGGCTTGGACGGTGTGGACGGGCCCCAGGGTGCGGGCCAGGGCCAGTTTCTCTTCCGACAGATCCACGGCGACGACGGGCGAGGCGCCGCAGGCCAGGGCGCCCAGGACGCTGGCCAGGCCCACGCCGCCCAGGCCGATGACCACGACGCTCTGGCCCGCCTTGACCCCGGCGGTGTTCACCACGGCCCCGACGCCGGTCAGGACGGCGCAGCCGAACAGGGCCGCCTCTTCGAACGACAGCTCCGGGTCGATCTTGACCAGGGACCGGCGCGAGACCACGGCCCGCTCGGCGAAGGCGGAACAGCCCAGGTGGTGGTTGACCGGCTCGCCCTCGCGAAAGAGGCGCCGGGCGCCGGACAGAAGCTCGCCCCGGCCGTTGGCGGCGGCGCCCGGCTCGCACAGGGCGGGACGGCCGCCGGCGCACGGGTCGCAATGGCCGCAGGACGGCATGAAGACCATGACGACATGATCGCCGACGGCGAGATCCGTCACCCCTTCGCCCAGGGCCTCGACCACGCCTGCGGCCTCATGCCCCAGGGCCATGGGCAGGGGGCGGGGACGCTCGCCGTTGATGACGCTGAGGTCCGAGTGGCACAGGCCGGCGGCCTTGACGGCGACCCGCACCTCGCCGGGGCCGGGCGGGTCGAGCGTCACCGTCTCGAGCGACAGGGGTCGGCTGTCGGCGTAGGGAAGGGCGGCGCCGCTCCTCGACAAAACGGCCGCGCGGGTCGTGATGCTCATAGTAAGCTTCTCCTTGCGCTATCGCCGAGGACGCGGTCGTCAGCCGCTTGAGCGCTTGTGATCGTCCGCCTACCGATAGGCGCTTGACGCCACGTCGTCCAAGCCCGAGCGTCACCTGGACGGCGACACGGACGATCGCCGGGGAGGATGACGACGATGCCGAAACAGGACCTGGGCCCCCTGGCCGAACGCGCGACCTATCGCGCCTTTCACATGGTCTCGACCCGCTGGGCCGACAACGACCAGTACGGCCATATCAACAACGCCAAATTCTACGAGTTCGTGGACTCGGCGGTGAACGCCCATCTGCTGATCGCCGACGCCCTGAACGAGTCCATCGGCCTGGTGGTGGACAGCGGCTGCCGATACACCTCGGCCCTGAAGTTCCCCGATGTGATCGAGGTCGGGATCAAGGTCGACCGGATCGGCACCTCCAGCGTCACCTACGGCTTTGCGGTGTTCAAGCGCAGCGTCGACATCCCCGCCGCCGTCGGCCATTTCGTCCACGTCTATGTCGACGCCGAAACCCGCCGGCCGAAGCCCCTGCCCGCCAAGCTGAGGGCGGTGGTGGAGAATCTGAAGGCGGGGTGAGGGGCGGCGGCTGAGGGCCTTTCCCGGGGGATTGGGTCGGTTCAGCCGAATCTCTTCGAGCCGGCGACGCAAAGCACGACGATGAGCGCGGCTGCAATCATGGTCCAGCGGATCGGTTCGTGCAGCAGGGCGCCGGCCAGCAACAGGCCGAAAAAGGGCTGGAGCAGCTGCAACTGTCCGACCTTGGCGATGCCGCCGAGGGCGAGGCCGCGATACCAGAAGACGAACCCCACCAACATGCTGAAGATGGAGACATAGGCCAGGCCGATCCAGGCCGAGAGGTGGATGTGGCTCCAGACGGACGGGCGGGTGAAGACCGCCAGGACCGTCATCGGCGCAAGCGACAGCACCAGCGCCCAGGATATGACCTGCCAGCCGCCCAGCTGACGCGACAGGGTCGCCCCTTCGGCATAGCCCATGCCGCAGACGGCGACGGCGGCGACCATCAGAAGATCGCCCGCCAGGGATCCGGCCTCGCTCTGAAACAGGGCGAAGGCGGCGACGGTCGCGGCGCCCAGGACGGCGAACAGCCAGAAGACCACCTTCGGGCGTTCGCCCCCACGCAAGACGCCGAACAGGGCGGTTGCGAGCGGCAGCAGTCCGATGAAGACAATCGAACGCGCCGCCGTCATATGTTGCAGCGCCAGGGCGGTCAGAAGCGGAAAACCGACGACCACGCCCAGGGCGACGGCGCCGAGGCGAGGCATGTCGGAAAGGCCCGGGCGTCTCTGGCGCCAGCCGGCCAGAAGGGCCAGGGCGAGCAGCGCAGCCAGGACGGCGCGGGCCGAGGTCAGAAAGAGAGGGGAAAAGTCCGCGACGGCCACGCGCGTGGCCGGCAGGGAGCCGCTGAAGATGATCACCCCCAAGAGGCCGGAGCCCCAGCCCGCTGATTTCTGTTCCATGACGTTCCGCCTCCGTATCGCCTCCTGACTAGGGCGGCGCGGCGGTCGCGCCCATATACAGCCCAGTACAATTCGACCAAACTGTATGGGGCTGTGTGGCCAGACAGTTTCGGGGTGCAAAGCAATGACACGCACGGAGGCGGTGATGGGGGCGATCCGCGCCAAGATCGCCAGCGGGGCTTTAGGGGTCGGGGACAGGGCGCCTTCGATCCGAGGCTGCGCGCGGTCCCTGGGCGTGTCCCCCTCCACCGTGGTCGAAGCCTATGACCGGCTGGAGGCCGAGGGCGTCATCCAGGGGCGCCGGGGGTCCGGCTTCTATGTCGCGCGAGCGGACGCCCAGCCCCTGGTCATCGCGCCCATAGAGGAGACGCGCGAGCGCGACCTCGATCCGTTCTGGATTTCGAAACAGTCGCTCGACGCCGATCCGTCGCTCGCTGCGCCGGGTTGCGGATGGCTTCCGTCCGACTGGATGCCGCATCTGGCGCTGAGGCGGGGGTTGAGGGGACTGAGCCGCGCTCCTGAACGGGTCCTGACCCAGTATGGGTCCACGCGCGGGGCCGTGGCCTTGCGGCGGCTGCTGCAGGCCCGGCTGGCCGACGAGGGGGTGGCCGCCGGCCTTGACCAGTTTCTGCTCACCGGTTCGGGCACCCAGGCCATCGACATGATCTGTCGCCTGCTGGTGCGGCCCGGCGCGGTCGTCCTGGTCGACGACCCCTGCTACTTCAACTTTCGCGCGCTTCTGCAGGCTCACGACGTTCAGGTCGTCGGCGTTCCCTATACGGCCGCAGGCCCCGACGTCGCCGTGTTCGAGCAGAGGATGGTCGAGCACAGGCCCCAGCTCTACATCACCAATTCCGCCCTGCATAATCCGACGGGGGCCAGCCTGTCCCCCCAGGTCGCGCATCAGGTGCTGCGCGCCGCCGCAGCCCACGGGCTGACAATCGTCGAGGACGACATCTTCGCCGATTTCGAGCCCACGCCGTCGCCGCGCCTGGCCGTTCTGGACGGGCTGGACCGCGTGATCAGGATCGGCAGCTTCTCCAAGACATTGTCGGCCTCGGTGCGCTGCGGCTATGTGGCCGCCAGGCCGGATTTGATCGAGCGACTTGTCGATCTGCAGATCGCGACGAATTTCGGCGGTCCGAGCCCGCTCGCTGCGGAACTGGTCGCGGCCGTCCTGGGCGGCGGCGGTTATCGCAAACATATGGACGAGGTGCGCCGCCGTCTGGTTCGCGCCCGGACAGAGGCGATCGCGCGACTGGTGCCGCTGGGCCTTCAGCCCTGGGTCAGGCCGCGGGGCGGCTTTTACCTATGGTGCCGCCTGCCCGAGGGGCAGGATTCGGGCCTCATAGCGCGCCGGTGCCTGGCCGAAGGCGTCATGCTGGCGCCGGGCGACACCTTCAGCGTGTCCCAGTCGGCGGCCGGCTTCCTCCGCTTCAATGTGGCGCATATGGGCGACGCGCGGATCTTCGACACGCTTCGTCGCGCCATGGCCGGGTGAGGGGCCGAGCCTGTCGACCAGACCTCCGTGCGGCGCGCTCAAGGAGAAGGGGGCGGGCTGTCGCCGGGATGAGCGGAGGAGGACTTCAGTCGTCCAGCTGTCCCGTCAGGAACAGCACGCCCACCGCCGTCAGGGCGCCCAGGGTGAAGGCGGCGATGATGGAGCCGGCGGCGACGGCGGCGGGGACGGTGACGGGGCGGGCCTCGTACCATTCGACGATGTCGGCCTCGTGCAGGTCGTCGTCGGCGCGGCCCTCGGCTTCATAGATGTCGGTCGCGTTCATCGGGGGCTCCTTATCGGCTTCAGGGATCAATACCCCCAAATGGTTGAGGTTCCACTGCGCTTCGACGCCGTCGCGGCGGCGTGACAGCCTGCCGCGCATCGGCTAGGGAGCGCGGCTCAGGTTTCAGACTGTCGAAGACGATCCCCATGGCCGGCCACTCGAAATTCAAGAACATCATGCACCGCAAGGGGCGCGCGGACGCGCAGCGCTCCAAACTGTTCTCCAAATTGTCGCGCGACATCACCGTGGCGGCCAAGTCGGGCCTGCCGGACCCGGCCGCCAATCCGCGCCTGCGCCTGGCCATCAACAACGCCAAGGCCGAAAGCCTGCCCAAGGACGTGATCCAGCGGGCGATCAACAAGGCCTCGGGCGGCGACGTGGATACGATGGAAGAGGTCCGCTACGAGGGCCGGGGCCCCGGCGGCGTCGGCATCATCGTCGAGGCCCTGACCGACAACCGCAACCGCGCGGCCTCCAACATCGGCACGGCCTTCAAGAAGAACGGCGGCGCCCTGGGCGAGATGAACTCGGTCGCCTTCATGTGGGACAAGGTGGGCAAGATCGTCTATCCGGCCGAGGCCGGCACAGAGGACGCCGTGATGGAGGCCGCCATCGAGGCGGGCGCCCAGGACGTCGAGAGCGATCTGGTCAAGCCGGACATCTATGAGGACGCGCCGGGCCACACCATCTGGACCGCCTATGAGGACCTGAACGAGGTGGCCGAGGCCATGTCCAAGGTGCTGGGCGACCCCAAGTCCACCGCCATCGTCTGGAAGCCCCAGTCGGAAGTGACGGTGACGGGCGAGGCGGTCGGAACCCTGTTCAAACTGCTGGACGCCCTGGACGCCGAGGACGACGTGTCCGCCGTCTATTCCAATGAGGATATTTCCGACGAGGATGCGGCGAAATACGCCGGCTGATCGGCGAACGCGGGTCTCGACTTGGACGGCTCCCTCGGATTAACCTTTCGTCAACGTTTGGGGAGCGGCTGATTCGACCTGAGGTCGCGTCGCCGCTCTGGGGCGAGGACGAGGGGCGCGATCATGAAGCTGACCAGAATAGACCGGGTTCTGTCCCGCAGCGGCAAGGCCCAGGGCAATGAGGCCCCGGCCGCCGCCCCCGCTTCGCGGGCGGAGGAGCAGGACGTCGCCGGCCTGATCGGCGAACGGTTCGAAACCATCCAGGACAGTCTGGATCAGCTGGCCGAAATGGCCCAGCGGTTCGGGACCTTCGAGACCCTGCTGGGCCAGCTGCGCGATCCGCTGGAGGCCGAGTTCCGGTCGCGACGCGACAACCACGTCGAACTGGTCAATCTGCGCAACGCCCATGACGAGGCGGCCCGGCAGCTGGGTCTGGCCAACGCCGAGGTGCGCCGCCTGTCCGAGGCCCTGGCGGAGGCCGAGGCCAAGGTGGACGATCTGGAGGCGCGCGGCGCCGAGAGCGCGGCCAATCTGCAGGAGGCCCGGGTCGAGATCGGCCGGCTGCGCGCCGACCTGGCCCAGTCTGCCACCCGGATCGAAGGGTTCGAGGCGGTCGATCGCGCCGCCGTCCAGCGCATCCGCGAACTGGAGCAGGACCAGGAGTCGCTGCGCATACAGCTGACCCAGGCCGAGACGGCGCGGTCCGAGCTGGAGGCCGCCCGCGCCCAGATCCAGCGCGACCACGCCCTGGTGCTGGAAGAGAACACCGTGCTGCGCCGCCGCGTGGACGAGGTGGGGACCGAGGTAGCCGCCCTGGCGCGGGCCGCAGCGACCGGCGAGGGCCAGCTGGCGACCGAACGCGCCCGCGCCGCCTCCGAACAGGCCGAGGCCGCCCGCGCCATCCGCACTCTGGAAAGCCAGGTCGAGGCCGCCCGCGCCGAGGCCGCCTCCCTGACCGCGCGCCTGGACACGGCCACGGCCCGGGCCAACGGCCTGGAGGTGCTGAACAGCGAACTGACCTCGCGGCTGGGCGAACTTCAGACCGGGGGCCATGCGGCCGAGCGCCGGGCGGACACGCTGCAGATCAATCTGGACCGCGCCGTGGAGCGGGTGCGCGCCCTGGAGAGCGAGATCGAGGAGGCGCGTCAGCGTCAGGCCGCCATGGAGGTCGCCCGCGTGGCGGCCGTGGACCGCGCCGACGCCCTGGCCAAGGCGGCCGCCGGCCACGACAAGGCCATCGCCCGGGCCGAGGACCGGATGGTCAAGCTGCAGGCCAAGCTGAGCGCGGCCCAGGACGAGCATGAGAAGCGCGTCCAGACCCTGAACCAGCAGATCAGCGCCCTGCGCGAAGATCTGGAAAGCGTGCGGGCCGAGGCCGCCATGTCGGCCGCCGCCCTGGACGCCGCCCGTCGGGGCCGGGGCGGCCGTCCCAGCATCGCCGACGCCGCCGCCCAGCTTCAGGCCATCGTCGGCTGATCGTCCGAAATAGGACGCGCCCGGAACGTTCGGGCGCTCCCGTCGCTTGATCGGCATGATGAGCGACCTGTTGAACGGCGCGCTCTGGCCGATCCTCGGGGCGGTCGTTGCCGGCGGGACGATCGGGCTGGAGCGCGAATGGCGCGGCCGCGCGGCCGGGTTCAGAACCCACATCCTGGTCAGTCTGGCCTCGGCCCTTCTGATGCTGGCGGCCATGCGCCAGGCCGACTGGGCGTTCCGCGCCCTGCCGGATGAGAACATCGTCACCGATCCGACGCGGATGGCCCATGGGGTGCTGACCGGCATCGGCTTTCTGTGCGCCGGGGTGATCTTCCGCACCGGATTTTCAGTGCACGGCCTGACCACGGCCGCCTCCCTGTGGATCACCTCGGCCATAGGGCTGCTGTTCGGGGCGGGGCTTTACGGCCTGGGCGCCCTGGGGACCGGGGTGACGGCCCTGATCCTGGGCGGGCTGCGGCTGATCGACCTGCGCCTGCCCGACCGCAAGGTGGTGGATGTGGTCGTGGCCTGGGACCGGGCGGCGCCGTCGCCGGAGGATCAGGTCCAGGCCGCCATTCGCGCCATCGACCCCCAGGCCCATTCCGGGCGGCTGGAGCTGATCCATGACGGGCGCCGAATCCGGCGATCCTGGCGGCTGAAGGCGGCGACGGACGATGAGCTGGAGCGGCTGGCCGCCCTGTTGTGCGCCGCGCCGGGCGTCGCCGCCTATCGGTTGAATCCGCGCGACGGCTGAGCGGGGCGGGAACCGTCGCGGGCCGCGCGGATTAGCGGGTGGACCGTCAGACCCGCCACGCCCGGCGCCGGTCCGGTCGAAGGATGCAGACCCCGATGGACATCACCCAGCTGATCCTGGACGACCACGCCGAACAGCGCCGCCTGTTCTCGATCATCGAACAGATCGACCCGACCGACGTGGACGCCCTGAGCGCGGTCTGGCTGAGGCTGTCGGCCTTTCTGGACGTCCATGCCGAGGCCGAGGAGCGGTTCTTCTATCCCGACCTGATCAAGCTGGGCGAAGGGGCCAATGACGCCGACGACGGCACGGCAGAGGGCGAGACCGAAGACGCCATCGAAGACCACAACAAGCTGCGCGATGCGGTCAAGGCGGTGGAACAGCATCCGGTCGGCAGCCCGGCCTGGTTCGACGCGGTGGGCCGGGCCAATGTGGTCAACTCCAAACATATGGGCGAGGAGGAGCGGCAGGGGCTGACCGACTTCCGCCTGAACGCCGACCTTGACCTCCGCCACGACCTGGCGGTCAGGTTCGCCGCCTTTGAGGCCGAACACATCACCGGGGTGAAGCCGGTCAACAAGGACCCGGAAACCTATGTGGAGGCCCACGGCTGAGGTCGATGGGGCCGGGTTTCTGACCCGCAGATCAAGCTGTTCATTGCCCGCTAACCCTCTTTGCGGCATGAGGGGAACGGATGGCGAACGAAACAGTCAGAATCATCGGCCTGGACCCCGGTCTGCGACGCACCGGCTGGGGCGTGATCACAGCCGACGGCGCGCGCCTGCGCTGGGTGGCGCACGGGGTGGTGGCCCCGCCCGAGGCCGCGCCCTTTTCCGAACGTCTGCTGTTCCTGTTCGAAGCGCTGGGGACCATCTTGGCCGACCACGGCTGCGAGGAGGCGGCGGTGGAAGAGGTGTTCGTCAACGTCAACCCGTCCTCGACCCTGAAGCTGGGCCATGCCCGGGCGGCGGTCATGCTGGCGCCGGCCCAAAGGGGCTTAAGGGTCGCTGAATATTCGCCGAACCTGATCAAGAAGGCCGTGGTGGGCGCCGGCCACGCCGACAAGGGCCAGATCGGCTTCATGGTCAAACGACTGCTGCCGACAGCCGGGGATGTGAAGGCGGACGCCGCCGACGCCCTGGCCGTGGCGATCACCCATGCGCAACTGAGGAAACGGTCCTTGCTGGAAGCCATGCACCGGGGGGCGGCGTGAGGCGCGACATTGAAATCCTCCCCCCTTGGGGGAGGGGGACCGCGAAGCGGTGGAGGGGGCTTGCCCCAGACACCCTGTTCGCGGCAGGCCCCCTCCACCACCCTTCGGG
>NZ_JBXANG010000008.1:0-45652 GCF_058801445.1 Brevundimonas sp. GW822-FHT03E11
GCCAGGTCGGCGTCCACCAGATTGCCCACGCCGGCTTCAAGAGCGTCCTGAAGCTTGTTGACGAAGCTGATCTGACGACCCAGCGACTTCGACTTGGTGCCGAAGTCCGACAGGATGGCGGTGAAGGCCGTGATGGCCCCGTCCACCGTCGCCCCCAGGGTCGCCGCATCGCCAGACGTCGCCGTCGTCGTCGTGGCGACCGAGGTCGCGGCGCCGGCGATGGCCTTCAGCGTATAGGTGGTCGACGGCCCGGTCTGCACCGTGATCGCGGCGGCGTTGGCGGAGAACAGATTGACGCCGTCAAACGTCGCGCCGGACAGGGCGCTGGCGATTTCAGTCCCCAGGGCGTTGTATTCGGCCAGGTAGGAGGTCTGGGCCGCGCCGGTGGAGCCGGCGATGCTGACCGCCAGGGCCTTCTGCTCTTGCAGAGCGGAAGTGATCGTATCGCCGGCGGCCAGGGCCACGTCGACGATGGATTGGCCGCGCTGGATCGAGCTCCTCACCGCGTCTTGCGAAGCGGCCGACGCCCGTTGAGACGTGGCGATGGCGAAGATCGCCCCGCTGTCCTTGGCCGACGAGACCTTCATGCCGGTGTTGATGCGGTTTTGGGTCCGCTCCAACTCTGAGTTGGTCTTGTTCAGGTTCTGCAGCGCGATGGACGCGCCGTAGTTGGTGTTCACACTCGCCATTTTGGCGTTCCTTTCACTTCGTGATGGCCGACGCCGTTTTGGCGACGGGAGCGTTTTGCTCGGGGTTCAAGACCTTGGCCCGGCCGCCGAGGCGACCGGGCCTCCGGGCCTTAGCGGAAGAGGCTCAGCAGGGTCTGGCTGGAGGAGTTGGCGATCGACAGCGCCTGCACGCCCAGCTGTTGCTTGGTCTGCAGGGCGGTCAGCTTGGCGCTTTCCTTGGCCAGGTCGGCGTCCACCAGATTGCCCACGCCGGCTTCAAGAGCGTCCTGAAGCTTGTTGACGAAGCTGATCTGGCGACCCAGCGACTTGGACTGGGTGCCCAGGGTCGACAGGGCGGCGGTCACGGTCGAGATGGCGGTGTCGACCTTGGCGGTCGTGGCGTCGGCGCGCGCCTTGCCGCCGCCGCTGACGTCGGTCACGCCGGCCACGCCCAAGGGGGTGGTCAGGCTGTTGACGCCGTCGAACGAGGCGCCGGAAATCGCCGAGGTGATTTCGAGACCCAGGGCGTTGTATTCCGCCAGGTAGGAGGTTTCGGCGGCCGAACCCGCCGTCGTGCCCGCGATGGACACGGCCAGGCTCTTCATTTCTTCCAGAGCGGCCGTGATCGTGTCGCCGGCGGCCAGGGCCACGTCGGTGATCGACTGAGACCGTTGCAGGCCGGCGCGAACCGCGTCCTGCGAAGCCGCATTGGCGCGTTGGGACGTGGCGATGGCGAAGATCGCCCCGCTGTCCTTGGCCGAAGAGACCTTCATGCCGGTGTTGATGCGGTTTTGGGTCCGCTCCAACTCCGAGTTGGTCTTGTTCAGGTTCTGCAGCGCGATGGACGCGCCGTAGTTCGTATTGATGCTCGCCATTTTGGCGTTCCTTTCACTTCGTGAATTCCTTCGCCCTTTTGGCGAAGGGAGCTTTTTGCTCAGTGGGTAAGAAGCAATTGCCGGGCCAGAGGCGACGGCGAGAAGTCACGGTAAGCCACTGTTTTCATTAGTTTACTATTGATTCACCCTCCTTCTTGCCCGGCAGAATTTGCCGACCCCCGCCGTTCACTGGGCACATCTTGCCGACCCGAGCCCCAAAAGGACCCGACGAACGACCCTCGAACGGGGCGGCGTCGGCCCTCAGACGCGGCCTTCAGGGCCAGCCTTCAGGGCCGACCTAGTTGCGGAAGAGGCTCAGCAGGGTCTGGCTGGAGGAGTTGGCGATCGACAGCGCCTGCACGCCCAGCTGTTGCTTGGTCTGCAGGGCGGTCAGGCGCGCGCTTTCCTTGGCCAGATCCGCATCCACCAGATTGCCGATGCCCGCCTCGGTCGCGTCCTGCAGCTTGTTCAGGAAGGTCACTTGCCGACCGACCGACTTGGACTGGGTGCCCAGGGTCGAAAGGGCTTCCGTCACCTTGGCGATGGCGGCGTCGACCGCGCCCGTCGTCGCGGCGCCGGCGGCGATGGCTTGGTTGGTGATGGTGGTGATGGCCGTGTCGGCGGCCATGCCGCCTGCGACCGTGAAGCCGATCGCCGTCGTGCCGCCGCTGACGTCCTTGATCAGATTGGTCGCCGTCGCGCCTGTCCACAGGTTGACCCCGTCGAAGCCCGCCCCGGCCAGGGCCGAGGTGATTTCGGCGCCCAGGGCGCGGAAGTCCGTCAGATAGGAGGTCTGGGTCGCCCCGGTGGAACCGGCGATGCTGACCGCCAGCCCCTTCATCTCCTCCAGGGCGGCCGTCACCGTATCGCCGGCGGCCAGGGCCACATCGACGATCGACTGGCCGCGCTGCAGGGAGGCGCGCACGGACTCCATCGCGCCCATGTTGGCGCGCTGTCCGGTGGCGATGGCGTAGATGGCGCCGCTGTCTTTGGCGCTGGAGACCTTCATGCCCGTGTTGACGCGGTTTTGCGTCATTTCCAACTGGGCGTTGGTCTTGTTCAGGTTCTGCAGCGCGATGGACGCGCCGTAATTGGTGTTGATGCTCGCCATTTTGGCTGCCCTCTTTCACTTCTGTGCATGTGCGACGCCGTTTTAGCGTCGGGAGCATTTTGCTCCGCCCTCCCTAGAGCAAGGGCGGGGCCAAGCCGGTGAGCCGAGCCCATTTCATCAAGTCATTGATTTCTCTGCCTTGTTGTTGATGGAAAGGCGGAAAACTCGGCAACTTCTGTCGCGCGGCGGCAGAAGTTGCCGAGTCGTTTTTGCCCCATGCCTTCTTAAGGCTGCGGGACGGACGCCCGTCCCGCCGCCTGCATCGCCCGCTCGGCCAGAAGCGTCTCCACCGCCAGCCGGCGAGCGCCGTCACAGGCCAGCACCTGGGCGCCGCGCAACATATAGGCGGCCTCAAGGTCAGCCAGGGTCGGCGCCGCCGGCAGCGTCGCCAGGGCGCAGGGGCGGCTCGCCGTCTCGGGCAGGATCAGACGCGCGGGCGCAACCGGCGAGGTCCGGGGCGAGCCGGCACAGCTCGCGGTCGTGAGCGCGCAGACGATCGGCGCGGCGGCTTTCCAGAAGAGTGTTTGCATCATCGGCCCTTTTCGCCTCGGAGACGGCGACGGCGGTCGCCCGCGTGGCCTCGATCTCCTGCTGTTTGAAATGCTCCAATCGACGAAGTTGCGCGACGGTCCCCGCCTGCTCATGGCGACGAGCCTCGCCCTCCGCCTTCGCCGAGGCTGCGGCCTCGGACGCCCGGGCTTCGGCCCGAACCCGTCGGCGCTGCTCCAGGTTCAGCGGATCCCAGCGAAAGCCCAGCCCGCCCAACAGGGCGACCGTCAACGCCACGACCGCAACGACGGCCGCCGTCCAGCCCCCGGCCCGCAGACCTTTCCTCAGAGCGTCCGGGGTCATGGAAAGACCCTGCGATCCAGTTCGAAATGGGGGCCGTCCCGCAGGGTCCGCCAGTCGCCGCCCCAGATGATCGGGGTCTCAAGCTCCTGGGCCGCCGCCTTGAAGGCCGCCGCGATCCGACCGTAGAGCGGCCAGTCCCAGCGGACCTGTCCGTCCACCAGGGCCGCCACATCGACCGCGTGGCCGGTCAGATGGCGCGAGCGCCGGGTGCGGCTGGCGCCGGCGGCGACCAAGGCGGCCTGTCGTTCCGCCGTCCGAACGCCCTCGGTGATCATGAAATCGACGGGGCTCCGCGTGATGGCGGCCTCGACCACGGCGACCAGGGCGGGATGCACGCCCAGGAGCCGTCGGCGCGAGCTTTGGGACAGTCCGAAACTCATGGCCGACCTCCCGGCAGGCGAGGACGGGCGGTTGCGATCATGGCGGCCAGCTGCTGCGCCGTCGGCGCGACCAGATAGAGCACCAGGATCAGGGCCAGCAGCCCCATCAGCCCGTCCGTCATCTTGGGCAGCATTTCGGGGGGCGTTCGCCCCACCGTCCGCATCAGCAGGACCCACAGGCCGGCGCTGACCATGAAGGCGTAGAGCCTGCGCCACAGCCAGCGCGCCTCCGCCAGGGGCGGACTGAAAGACCGGTCCGAAACCGGCCGTCTGCGTCTGATCATTCTTCGTCCTCTTCATCAAAAGGCGCGCTGAAGTGTCGGCCGTCCCAGCCGGTTTGCGCGCGGCGATCCCAGTCGTTCAGCGCCTCCGGCGCATCCCAGGCGTCCCTGTCCAAGACCTCGATCGGTTCAGGCGCATCGGGCGAACGGCTCATCCGATCGCCGTGATGCGGATCACGCCTCCCGCGCCTGCGCCCCCGGCGCCGGACAGGTTCAGGCCCCCGCCGCCCCCGCCGCCCCCGCCGCCGAAACCGCCGCCTGGGCCGCCCGCCCCGCCCGGACCTGCGGCCTGGGCGGCGCCGCCGCCCCCGCCCCCCCCGACCCAGGCCAGTTTGGGCGTCGAGGGCGTTTGACCTGGCTGGCCCGCCGCTCCGCCGGGGCTTTGTCGGCCGGTCCAGCCGCCGATCCCGCCCGGCCCGCCCGCGCGGGGCGTATCGGCGGTCGACAGGCCGCCGCCCCCGCCGCCGCCCCCTGGCCCGTCAGGACAAGTGATGTCGCCTCCGCCCGGGGCCGCCGCCGTGACGGAACTGTCGCCGCCGGGATTGCCTCTGCGCAGTCCCAGACCGCCGATCCCGCCCAGGCCGGCGGCCGCACTCCCGCCCCGCCCCCCGGCGCCGCCCGACGCGCTCAGCAGCATTCCTCCGGCCTCGCCCAGAGCGGTCCAGCCTCCGGACGCGCCGTCAGCCCCGGCCCCAGAAGCGGCCGCCCCGCCGGTCCCGCCCGCCCCCACCATCAGCACCAGCGTCCCCGCCAGATCCTCGACCGCCCAGCGTCCTTCGCTCAGGCCGCCCGCGCCTCCGCCGCCGCCGCCGAACCGCGCGGTTCCCGAAGCGCCCGCCATGCCTGAACCGCCGCCGCCGCCTCCGCCGACGCAGACCGCCTCGATCCACCGGGCCCAGGGCGGCGGCGTATAGGCGCCGTCCGCTGTGAAGACGGTCGTTTCGCGCCGCGTGGCGCCTTGGTCGAAGGCGACCCGGCCCGTGGTGCGATCCACGGCGAAGGCGCGGCGCCAACCGCCGCCGTCGGCGCTGACCTTCAGGCTCAGGTCCTCGTCGCCGACCAGACCCAGTTCCGCCCGACCGCCGTATCCGCTCTGGAACAGCAGCGACAGCACGTCGCCCGCCGCCTCCTTGTTCAGGGTCAGGCGCAGATCGCCGTCGCCGCCCTCGCCCGCCCCGCGCGCGGTGAACAGGGCGGCGTTGCTCTTGATCGCCAGGGGGTTTGCGGCGTCCGCCGTCGTTCCCACGCCCAGGCGGGACAGACCCTGGGCCTCGCCCAGACACTCGCCCAGCGGCCGCCAGCCGGCGACGCTGCGAACCACGATCACGCCCGCATCCAGGACCAGGGCGATCAATCCCGCGGGCGCAGCGACCTCGGTCCAGCCGCCCGCCTCGAACCGCATCAGGGCGCCGGCCGGACGCCCGCTCCAGGCCGGGCCGACCGGCTGCTGCGGCAGGATGTAGAGGTCGCCGTCCGCGGGCTTGGCCGGTTGGTTCGAAACCGACCGGCTGATCACCGCCGTCTGCACCAGGGCGTCCAATCGGCTCAGGGCGGCGTTCAGGGTCACATGCTTCTGCATCTGCCCCGCCGCCAGATAGGGCAGGCCCAGGCGTGCCGTGAAATCTTCGCTCATCGCCGTCTCCGTTCTTGTCGGAGACCAATCTGCCGCCACCGCGAACCCAGGCGCGTCAGACGGACGGAGCGGCGATCACAGGCTTGTTTTCACGTCAAAAGTTCGTCGCGACCGGCGGAGTTTCGTCCCGTCGCCCCCAGGCTCAGTCGTGCAGATAGACCACGCGACGCAGGGACTTGTGGTTCCGGACCGTCTCCAGATGGCGTTCATGCTCGCCGCTGGCCCGGGCGTTGGCTTCGGAGTCCTCGACCCAGTGGCTGGTCTCGATGTCCTTTTGCAGGGCCTTGGCCGCCAGCAGCTGGCCGGGGAAGAAGGTATCGACCAGATCGCCGGCGAGCGGCACCGTCCCGGTCGCCGTATCCAGCGCCATATAGGCCGCCATTCTGGCCAGCGTCCCAGGCGCCGCCTTGGCCCGAATCGCCTGCAACAGCAGCCAGGCGCCCGTGCCCGCCGTATAGGCCGTGCCGACCACTGGCACCCAGGTCAGGAGGGCGTCCATGCCGAAGCCGACCGGACCTATGCCGATGACCCGGTCCGACAGTTTCTTGACGCCCTCGACATTGGACCAGATCTTCTCGATATCCTTGATCGACCGTCTGGCCATGTCGCCCCCCACCGCAGCGCTTCAACGCGACACAGCCAACAGCGTTCATCGAGAAAGGCAATAAGGGATGTCGTTGCTGAAGACCGCAGCCAACGCCGCCGCCGGTCTGGCCCTGCTCGGCCTAGCGACCGTCGGCGCGGCGGCGCTCAGCGGCGTCGGACATCGCTGGGTGGACATCCTGGCCCAGTTCACGGCGCCGGCCCTGCTGGCGGCGTCCGGCGTGACCCTGGCCTGCCTGATCCTGCGCCTCTGGCCCGCCGCCGGCGCAGGCGTCGCTTCGGTTCTTGTCCTGGCGATCGCCGTCTGGCCGCAGTGGGCGCCGTCCCAGGGCCACGCTGCGCCTGACCAGCCTGTGGTTCGACTGTATTCCGCCAACCTCTGGGTGGAAAACACCGACGTCGCCGCCATGAAGCGATCGATCGCAGCGGCGGACGCCGACATTCTGGTGCTGATCGAGGTGGGCGATGCGGCGTCGGATCGTCTGGACGACCTCCTGGCGGGCTATCCGCACCGCGCGGTCATGGGGGCGGCGGAGGCGCCGGGCGGCCGGGCCCTCTCGGTCGTCGCGTCCCGCTATCCGATCCTGCGCCGCCTGCCCGCCTCTCGCGACGGCCTGTCGGCCGTGGGCGCCGTGGTCGAGACGCCCCTGGGTCCGATCAACGTCTTCGGCGTCCACCTGACCCGGCCGTGGCCCTATCAGTATCAGTGGGGCCAGATCACCCAGGCCATGGCCCTGGACGCGCGCCGACGCGCCGCGCCGCCCCATCCGGTCATCGCCGCCGGCGACTTCAACAGCGTATCGAGCGCCCGGATCGGCCGCCAGATCAAGACGGACATGGGGCTCCTGCCCGCCCCCGGCTTCCCCGGCACCTGGCCCTCGGCCCTGCCCGCCTTTGCGGGTATCGCCATCGACCAGGTCTATCGCTCGCCGGACCTGGCCCTGCTCAGCCGCCGCATCGGCGAACCGACCGGCTCGGACCACTATCCGGTCGTGACCGAGTTCACCCGCGCCACGCCCTGACTTCCGGGTTCAGCCGCCGATCAGGGCCTTCAGCCGGGCCTCATGGCCGTCCGTCGGAAAATCGTCGGCGATCCAGCCGTCCTCGAACGCCTTGAGGATGCGTCCCGTATCCGGTCCCGGCTGAAGCCCCAGCCGCGCCAGGTCGCGGCCGCCGACCGGCAGCCTGGGGGGCGTCCAGTCCTCGGCCAGGCGCCGCAGCGGGCCGCCGTCGCTCCCTTCCGCCGCTTCCGCCCGCGCCAGCCGGTCTTCGAAGGCGCGGCGCCCCAGCCGATAGAGGGCGGCCCGCGCCTCGGCCGCGCCCATGTCGGGCCTCACCACAGCCCCCTCGGCGACCGCCGCCGCCAGCCGGTCGCGCACGGCGTTGGACAGTCGCAAGCCTTCCGCAATCCTCCGCACCGCCGCCTCATCGACGGGCAGAAGCGCCGACAGCCGCAGGATAGGATCGCCGCTGCGTCGGCTCAGGGCCTCGAACATCGCCAGGGGTCGGACCTCCGGCAAGACCTGGCTCAGCACGCCCGTCCTCTCCATGACGCGCACGCTGGCGATCGGGTCCGGCGCCGCCAGCAGCTTCAACAGTTCCTTGGACACCCGCTCGGCCGAGAGCCGCGCCATGCCGCTTTTCAGAGCGGCGCAGGCGGCCAGTCCCGTCGCGTCCGGCGCGCCCCGCCCATACCAGGCTTGAAACCGGAAGAAGCGGAGGATGCGCAGATAGTCTTCGCGGATGCGCGTTTCGGCCTCGCCGACGAAGACGATCCGCCCCTCGGCGGCGTCCGCCAGCCCCCCGCCCGTCGGATCGAACACCACGCCGGTCGCATCGGCATAGAGGGCGTTGAGGCGGAAGTCCCGCCGCGCGGCATCCTCCGCCCAATCCTGGGTGAAGGCCACCACGGCGCGCCGGCCGTCGGTCTCCACGTCGCGGCGCAGGGTGGTGATCTCATAGGGCGCCCGCTCTGAAACCGCCGTGACCGTGCCGTGCTCAACACCCGTCGGCACAGCCTTCAGCCCTGCCGCCTTCAGCGCCGCCATCGTCTGTTCGGGCGTCAGCCGCGTGGCGATGTCGATGTCGTCCACCGCACGGCCCATCAGGCTGTTGCGGACGCAGCCCCCGACGAAGCGGGCGCAGTCGGCGCCGCCCGCCGCTTCCAGCGCCGCCATGACGGCGCGGGTGGCCGTCGCCTCCAGCCAGGGCTGGCCTTGCACCGAGGCCGTCATGCCTCAACCTCGGCGGCGTCCCGCTCGGCCGCGCGTTCCGGGTCGACATCGTCGCCGTAAAGACGCGCGTGAAGTCCCTTCAGAATGCCGGCCGTGACGCCCCAGATGTAGCGCTCCTGCCAGGGCATGGCCCAGAACCACCGCCGCAGACCGTCTTCCAGATCATAAAAGTCCCGCCGGTGATTGGCCGCGTCCATCAGAAAGTCCCAGGGCGTCTCGAACACCTCCGCCACCTCGTCCGGCGACGGCCGGGTCAGGGGCGGCTGGTCCAGCCATCCGATCACCGGCGTCACCAGAAATCCCGTGCCGGTCTCATAGGCGTCCGACAAACCCAGAACCTCGACCGCAGCGGGGTTCAGCGCCACCTCTTCGTCGGCCTCGCGCAGGGCGGCCTGGACGGCGGTTTCACCAGGGTCCAGCCGACCGCCCGGAAAGGCGATCTGTCCGGTGTGCCGGGCCAGGGTGTCGGCCCGACGGGTCAAAAGGACCGTCGCCCCCTCGGGTCGCGCCACGACCGGGATCAGGACGGCGGCTGGCCTCAACTCCCGTACAGGCCGCGCCGCCTGGGGATTGAGATCGAAATCGGAACGCGCCGGCGCCGCCTCCGCCCGCCAGGCCCCGATCGGCGCAAGCCGCTCCGAAAGTCTGCGCCTTAGGGTCTTAAGGCTCACGCCACGGCCCCCAGCGGAAACACCTGCCCGCCGGACCGGACCACCAGCCGCCCGTCCGCCTCCTCGGCCGCCTCGACCAATTCATAGAAGACCGCCCGCGTGATCCGCGCCCACAGGTCCCGGCGCACATGAACGCGCGGCGCCGGCTCGCCGGTCTCGGGATCTTCGTCCACCACCAGGGGATCATCAGCCCCGGCCCGCACCTCGTCGCCGACGTCGGTGGTGAAGATCAGGTCCTCCCCCTCGCGCCGCACCGCCACGGCGCGAAACGGCAGGTCCTCGACCTCGATCTTCATCTTCTCGACCGGCGTGACCAGATGATAGCCGTCCGGGTCCAGACGCAGAACGGTGGAGAACAGCCGCACCAGGGCCTCGCGCCCGATCGGCGATCCTTCGTGCATCCAGACGCCGTCGCGGCGGATCACGATGTCGATCTCGCCGCAATGGGCCGGGTTCCACAGATGAACCGGGGGCAGTCCCCGGCCGGGCGCCTGTTTCGCCGCCTCTGCGACCGCGTTCAGACCTTTGGGCGTTTCATCCGGTTCTGTCATGACGCCCCTGACTTAGTGGCTGATCGTCCTGGACGGAACCGCGAAGCGATTCTTCTTCAGCCGATCCGGCCGGCCCTCCCGTCCGATCCGGGCGAGGCGTCGCCCGCCTTCATCCCCCGCCCTCTCCCTCCCCCGGCGTCCCAGGGCCTGACCTCGAACGCCCGCGCGATGTGGCCAGAACACGCCCTCTGTTTCAACGGCTTGCGGCCTCAGCCGCCGAACGATCCGGCGCCCCGCCCGACGCCCCTATAATGACGCCCGGTCTTTGACATCGCAGAGAGAGAGAGAGCAAGGCGGGGCCGCCGCCGGACAGTCCGATCAGTGTCCAGCTGTTTTAGCAATAAGATCAAAGGCCGTCGGACAGATCGGACACATCGGACACCTTTTTTCTGGTCCGATCCCTCGGCCTTGTCTGACCCTCGCCGACGCGACGGTCAGCCCACAGCCGTCGCGGACCCCATCATCGGACAGCCCGATCAGGGCCGGTGAGATTCCGCTTGAAAAACAAGGGGCGTCGGACAGATCGGACACATCGGACACCTTTTTTGTCGGACACATCGGACACATCGGACACTGTTTTCGCGTTCAATGAGCCCGCCGGGAGAAGGTCAGCCGATGCGGACGCCGCCGGCCGCCGTTTCCTTCCCGACCGCCAGCCACAGCACGCGCCGCTGATCGACCGGTCCCGGCAGGCGGGCGTCGGGCGCGGCGACGAAGCCGAACCGCTCGAAATAGGCCCGGTCTCCGACCAGCAGAATCCCGCCGGTCGCCGTCGAGCGGGCGTGATCGACGCAGGCCTGAACCAGACGCGCCCCCAACCCTTCGCTGCGAACCGCCGCCTCGACCGCGATGGGGCCTAAAAACAGGCCGGGCGTCGCGCCGATCACCACGGGCCATAGCCGGACAGACCCGACGACCCGGCCCTGCCGATGGGCGACGAAGCCCACGGCGGGTCGCGTCCCCTCGCGCAGCCGCTCGGCCGTCTTGGCGAAACGGCCCGGACCGAAGGCGGCCATAATCAAGGCCTCGACGCCCGGCGCGTCGGCAGGCGTTTCAAGGTCGATGGGCTCGGCGACCGGGTCAGGGGCCGAAATCTGGATAGAGGCGTGCGACATGGGCGCTCCGACGGGGGCGCGCGCACCTAGAACCAAAGCTGCGCTGAATCAAGGCGCGGTCTTGCGACGCCTTCAGCCTGCCTTCGAAAAGTCGGGCGCCCGCTTCTGGGTGAAGGCCATGAAGGCCTCCATGGCCTCGGGGCTCCGCATCTGGGATCCGAAAGCTTCGCCCTCGCGCTGCATCAGGGCCCACAGACCTTCCGCATCGCGCATCAGCCGCTTGGTCTTGCGGATCGAATTGGGCGCACGGCCCGCCACCTTGGCCGCCAGCTCCGCCGCCGTCGCCTCGACCGCCTCCGCCGGAACGACGCGATTGGCCAGGCCCCAGGCCGCCGCCGTCCGTCCGTCGACCGGCTCGCCCAGGGCGAACAGTTCGAACGCCCGCTGATGACCGACCACGGCGGGCAGCAGCAGGCTGGACGCCGCCTCCGGCGCCAGGGCCAGATTGACGAACGGAACCGACAGCAGGGCGTCCTCGGCCACCACCACCAGGTCGCAGTGCAGCAGCATGGTCAGGCCGATGCCGACCGCCCGCCCCTTCACCGCGGCCACCAGCGGCTTGTCCAGATCGGCCAGGGACTTCAGGAAGCGGAACACCGGCATGTCGAACGGCTGTTCTGTCTGGGAGCCGATGGCGATGAAGTCCCCGATGTCATTGCCGGCCGAAAAGCTGTCGCCTTCGGCCCGCAGCAGCAGAACCCGCACGGCCTCGTCGGTCCGCGCCTGTTCGACCGCCTCCGCCAATGCGGCGTACATGGTCTGGGTGATGGCGTTCTTCTTGTCGGCCCGGTCCAGCGTCAGGGTCAGGACGCCGTCGGCCAGTTTTGCGCGGATATGTTCGCTCACGTCGTTTCCTCGTCCCGTTTGACGGCCGTCCACCAATCGACGCCGTTCTCATCGCGCGTCCGTTCGGCGCGGCCGCGCTTTGCCAGATAGTTCAGGTGCGCCTGGGCCTCGCCCGTGGCCATGCCCAGCACCCCGTCTCCGACCGCCCGACCGAACACGGCCGGGAAGCCGTCGATCACCCTAGACGGTTGACGCAAGGTCCGCTCAAGCCGTTTCAGCGCCCCTTCATGACCGCGCTTCAGAGCGTCGAGCCGGGCCTGAACGCCGTGGAAGGGCTCGCCGTGCGACGGCAGAATGAAAGCCCCGTCCGGCAGCAAGGCTCTCAGCCTGGCCAGGGAGTCCATCCAGTCGCCCAGCGGATCGGCTTCGGGCTCGGTGGGCCAGACCGAGACGTTCGACGAAATCCGGGGCAGGATCTGGTCGCCGGCGATGAAGACGTCGTCCGAGCGTCGCCACAGGCACACATGTTCAGGGCTGTGCCCGGACCCGACCACCACGGTCCAGTCGTCGCCGTCGATCTGGATCACATCCTCATCCGACAGCCGCAGATAGCTGCGCGGCATCGCCGCCACCCCCCTGGCGAATCCGCCGTAATCCTTGCGCCAGCGGTCGATCTGGGCCTCGCTCCATCCGGCGGCCCGATAGTAGCGTTCGCCGTCTTCGGGGGCGTCCCCGGCCTCTTCGGCCATCAGCATCCGGGCGGTGACATATTCCAGCCGCGACATCAGCAGCGGCGCGCCGCTCCGCTCGCACAGCCAGCCGGCCAGGCCGATGTGATCGGGGTGCATGTGGGTGCAGACCAGGCGGCGGATCGGGCGCCCTTCCAGCGCGCCGGCCAGCGCTGCTTCCCAGGCCGCAATACTGTCAGGCGTGCGCAGGCCGGTATCGACCACCGTCCATCCGTCGCCGTCCTGCAGGGCGTAGACGTTCACGTGGTTCAGCTGGAACGGCAGGGTCAGCCGCATCCACAGGACGCCGGGGGCGACTTCGATCGCCTCTCCTCCCGCGGGCGTCTGGGGCATGGGGTAGGTCAGCCCTCTTGCGTCCATCCCCGTCTTCACCGCCGTCGCATCGTCCGCCAAGTGGGTCTCCAATCAAAACGCGCAGACCTTAATCCCGTCAGACCTCCATCGTCCACAGCCGCCTTGACCCTGCCCGATTAGAAGGCCACGAAGCGTTCAGTCCTTTCAGATCTCCAAGGTGTTCCATGAAAGCCCGCTTCGCCGCCGTCCTCGCGGCGCTGATGTTCAGCGCCGTTACGGTCGCTCCCGCCGCGGCCCAGACCCGCCCCAATGACGACCGCCAGGCTGTTGCAGAAGGCTCTTCACGAGCCGCCGCAGCGCGCCAACGGCGCGAACGCCGCCCTGCGGCGCCGACGCCTGAGCAGATCATGGCGGCGGCTCAGGAACAGGCCACCCTGGCCAACACCAAATGCCAGGTCACCGAAGCCAAGCTGCTGGGCGAAACCCCGGCCAAGACCTCCGTCTATGAAGTCGCCTGCGCCGCCGGTCCTGGTTACCTGATCGAATCCAAAACGCCGCCCTCGGCGATGGACTGCGTTCTTCTCGCCCATTCGGCGTCGGTCATGCGGGCGCGCGATCCTGCGGCCGATGTCGGCTCGCAATGCACCCTTCCCGCCAACACCGACACTCTCAAGGTCCTGCGCGAATACGCCGTGAAGGCGGGCGTCCCCTGCACCGTCGACGAAGCCAAGGTCCTGGGCCAGTCCAACGACGGCGGCGTCATGTATGAGATCGGCTGCGCCGATGCCTCGGGCTTCTGGGTCAAGGCGTTGAACGACAACTGGACCAAGACGCCCTGTATCCAGGTTCTGGCTGAAGGCGGCGCCTGCGCCTTCACCACCGCCGCCGAGAATGCGGCCCAGGTGAAGCAACTGCTGGCGGGATCGGAAGCGGCGGGCTGCGACGTCACCGAGGCGCGCCTGATGGGCCAGAACGCCAACGGCATGTTCTATGAAGCCAAATGCGCCGGCGCCGACGGCGTCATCGCCCGCGTGAACGCCGAGAACGTCGTGCAGCAGATCTACCCTTGCGCCACCGCTCAGCGGATCGGCGGCGGCTGCACCTTGACGCCGGCCCCTGCTGCGGCCCCCGCCCCGGCCGGCGGCCGCCCCTAAGACAGACCGATTGACGGCAAGGGGCCGCCGGAGCGATCCGGCGGCCCTTTTGTTTGCGGCGCCTCTTTCCCGAAACCGAGACGCAGCCTAGCGTCCCCGTCATGCGCATCGCCACCTGGAACGTGAACTCGGTCAACGCTCGCCTGCCCACCGTGCTGGCCTGGCTGGAACAGGCCGCCCCCGACGTCGCCTGCTTCCAGGAGATCAAATGCGTGGACGAGAAGTTTCCGCGCGAGGCATTCGAGAGCCTGGGCTACAACGTCGAGACCCACGGCCAGAAGAGCTACAACGGCGTGGCCCTGCTGTCGAAACACCCGCTGTCGGACATCCGGCGCGGCCTGCCGGGCGACGAGACCGACGAACAGGCCCGCTATCTGGAGGCGGTGGTCGAGGCGCCCCGGCCGATCCGGGTGGCCTCCATCTATCTGCCGAACGGCAATCCGATCGGCACCGAGAAGTTCGACTACAAGCTGGCCTGGTTCGATCGGCTGAACCGCCACGCCCGCGACCTGCTGGCCTTCGAGGAGCCCCTGGCCCTGTGCGGCGACTATAACGTCATTCCCGAGCCGGAAGACGCCAAGAACCCCGCCGCCTGGACCGATGACGCCCTGTTCCAGCCCGAGAGCCGCCGGGCGTTTCGCGCCCTGAAGAACCTGGGCCTGGCCGATGCGCACGAAGTCGCCAACGAACCCGCCGGCACCTACAGCTTCTGGGACTATCAGGCCGGCGCCTGGCAGAGGAACCACGGCATCCGCATCGACTTCGCCCTGCTGTCGCCCCAGGCCGCCGACCGGCTGCGGGGCATCGAAACCCATCGCGAGGCCCGCGAGATGGACAAGCCCAGCGACCATGTGCCGGTGGTGGTCGATCTGGACCTGTCGGCCGGATCGGAGGGCTGACCCATGGCCGAGGTCGTTCGGGTGGTCCTGCTGACCGCCTTAGCGGCGGCCCTGCTGACGACCCTGGCCCTCGCCCTGTCCTGGTGGATGGAGCCGCCGCGCCGGATACGCCGGGCCCTTCTGAAAGCCCTCGGCGCCCCGCCTGAGGTCGAGGCCGTTTCCCCCCGCGAGGGCCGGGCCTGCGCCCTGAACTTCGACGTGGAACAGGTGGTGGTCCTGTGGGCCAACGGCGCCCACGGCCTGGCCTACGCCTTCGAGGAGGTCGAGGGCGGCGAGATCATCGTCGACGGCCATGTGGTGGCCCGCATCCGGCGCGGCGAGCCCCGCAAGTCGCTGGACGTCATGGCGCCGGACGCCGAACAGGTGGTGCTGCGGCTTATGTTCGCAGACGCCCGTCATCCCGAGTTCGAACTGGCCCTGTGGGACGCCGCCCTGGCCGGCGGAACCGGCTCGCCCGGCGAGGCGCTGCGGCTGGGTCGGCGGTGGCTGTCGCACCTGGAAGCCCTGTTGAAGAGCTGATCGCCCCCTTCCGATTGGGCGGCGAGCGGTCTAGAACCCCCGCTCATTCCTAACGACACGCCTTTTTACGGGAGGCCGCCTTGGCCCGCCTATTCGACGCCTATGTCGTCGCCGACTGGACCGCCGCCGAGACCAAGAAGCTGGGCGACAGCTCGCTGTGGATCGGGGTGGCCAAGCGCGACGTGCGCTTCCGCCTCTATACCGAGACGCACAATGTCGCGACCCGGGCCGAGGGCGAGGCCCTGCTGGCCTCGATCCTGGCGGACCACCGAAAGCGCGGCGACCGGGTTCTGGTCGGGCTGGACTTCAACTTCGGCTATCCGGTCGGCACGGCCGCGCGGCTGAAGCTGGAGGGAACCCCCTGGCAGGCCATGTGGAAATTCATCGCCGCCAATGTCGTGGACAAGGCCGACAACACCAACAACCGCTATCAGGTGGCGGCCAAGATGAACCGTCTGATGACGGACGAGGCCTGGCCCCTGTGGGGCGCGCCTGCGAAACAAGCGCAGCGCTGGCTGACGACCACCAAGCCGCCCGCCGGCGCCGGCGCCGACATCCCCGAATTCCGGGCGACCGAGAATGCGGCGCGCAAAGGCAAGCTGCAGCCCAAGAGCGTGTGGCAGATGCACGGGGCCGGCGCCGTGGGCGGCCAGACCCTGGTGGGCATCCCGGCGGTGCGCAGGCTGTTGGAATCTCTGGGATCTTCGGGCGCTGTCTGGCCGTTCGGCACCGGCTGGCGCGAACTGACGCCCGACGACGTCGAGCCCCTGTCGGCCTTGGTGGTCGAGGTCTGGCCGTCCATGTTCGACGGCAAACCCCATGAGGGCGAGTTCAAGGATCAGGCCCAGGTCCGCGCCACCGCCGAAGCCCTTGCCCATATGGACGAGGCCGGCGAACTAGCCAAGGCCTTCGGCCCGCCCAAGGACGCCACGCCCGAACTGATCGCCCAGGTCGAGCAGGAAGAAGGCTGGATCCTGGGAGTCTGACCCCCAGGTCCGTCAGGACAGGCGGTCGCGGAACTCTGACCAGTCGAATTCGCGAACCAGCTTCAGCGCGTCGGTGTCGCTGTTCCAAAGGGCGATGGCCGGCAGCGGCACTCCGTTGAAGGTGTTGGTCTTCACCATCGAATAGTGGGCCTGGTCCAGAAAGGCGATGCGGGTTCCGGCGGTCGGCGCCGTGGCGAAGCCATAGTCGCCGATGATGTCGCCGGCCAGGCAGGACGGACCGCCCAGGCGATAGGTCACCCCGCCTTCCGCCTCGTTCAGCATGGCTGGACGGTAGGGGGCCTCGATCACGTCCGGCATGTGGCAGGTCGCCGAGATGTCGGTGATGGCGATGGGCAGGCCGTTGTGGAAGGTGTCCAGCACCTCCCCCACCAATATGCCGGCGTCCAGCGCGATGGCCTCGCCCGGCTCGATATAGACCTGAAGTCCGTAACGCTCGCCCAGGTCCTTCATGAAGGCGACCAGGGCGTCGATCCGATAGTCGGCGCGGGTCACATGGTGGCCGCCGCCCAGGTTGATCCATTTCAGGTCGGGCAGCAGGGGCGCCAGCTTCGGTTCCACGGCGGCCCAGATCCGCTCCAGCGGCTCGAACCCCTGTTCGCACAGGGCGTGGATGTGCAGGCCGTCGACGCCGTTCAAGTGTTCCGGCTTCAGCTGCGACACCGGAAAGCCCAGGCGCGAACCCAGCTGGCAGGGGTCGTACTTGGCGACCTCGCCCTCCGAATGTTCCGGGTTCAGTCGCAGGCCGATGTCGAACGTCTCGCCCTCGGCGCGGGCGGCGGCGATCAGGTCGGCGAAGCGGGCGATCTGGTCCGGGGCGTTGAAGATGACCGTATCCGACAGCCGCAGGATCTCGGGCAGGTCGGCGGGCTTGTAGGCGGGGGAATAGGTGGTCAGGTGGCCCTTGTAGAACTCCCGCGCCAGCCGGGCTTCCCACAGGCCCGAGGCGCAGACGCCGTCGAGATATTCCCCGACGACGTCGGCCAGAGACCACATGGAGAAGGCCTTCAGGGCCAGCAGCACCCGGGCGTCCGCCCGCGCCCCGACGTCCTGAAGGACGGCCAAGTTGCGACGCACCGCGACCTCGTCGACCACGAAGGCGGGCGACGGGACGCGGTTCAGATCGAACCGGGCGAAGGCGCCCGGTCCGCCGGCCTGGGTCTGCATGACCATGGGGCTTATCCTCAGAAGTCCAGCGGAGCGGACAGTTCCTCGACCGTCCAGGGCAGGCCGTGCTTGTTCAGCATGTCCATGAAGGGATCGGGATCCAGTTGCTCCATGTTGAACACCCCCTCCCCCTTCCACTGGCCGGTCAGCATCAGGGCCGCGCCGATCATGGCGGGGACGCCGGTGGTGTAGCTGACGGCCTGGTTGCCGGTCTCGGCATAGGCGGCTTCGTGGTCGCAGATGTTCTTGACGTAGATCGTCTTCTGCGCCCCGTCCTTCAGGCCGGTGGCGATGGTGCCGATATTGGTCTTGCCCTTGGTGATCGGGCCGAGCGACGCGGGCTCGGGCAGCAGGGCCTTCAGGAACTCGATCGGAATGATCTCGCGGCCCTGGAACATCATCGGCTCGATCGAGGTCATGCCCACGTTCTCCAGCACCTCCAGATGCTTCAGATAGGAGTCGCCGAAGGTCATCCAGAAGCGGATACGCTTGATTTCCGGATAGAATTTGGCCAGCGACTCCAGTTCCTCATGGTACATGAGGTACATGTTCTTGGGCCCCACCCCCTCGAAGTCGAAGGTCTGTTTGTGGCTCAGCGCCGGGCCCTCGACCCACTGGCCGTTCTCCCAGTGACGCGAATTGGCGGTCACTTCGCGCAGATTGATCTCGGGGTTGAAGTTGGTCGCGAACGGCAGGCCGGTGTCGCCGCCGTTGCAGTCCAGGATGTCGAGGGTCTCGATCGAATCCAGCAGGTGCTTCTTGGTGTAGGTGGTGAAGACCGAGGTCACGCCGGGGTCGAAGCCCGAGCCCAGGAGCGCCATCAGACCGGCCGCCTTGAAGCGGTCCTGATAGGCCCACTGCCACTTGTATTCGAACTTGGCCTCGTCGCGCGGCTCGTAATTGGCGGTGTCGAGGTAGTTGACCCCTGCGGCCAGGCAGGCGTCCATGATCGACAGGTCCTGGTACGGCAGGGCCAGGTTGACCACCAGGGCCGGCTTGACCGACTGGATCAGGGCGGTGGTCGCGGCCACGTCGTCGGCGTCGATCGCCGCCGTGTCGATGGTCACGCCGAAGCGCGACTTCACCGATTCGGCGATGGCGTCGCACTTGGCCTTGGTGCGGCTGGCCAGGGTGATGTGCGAGAAGATGTCCGAATTCATCGCCATCTTATGGACGGCGACCGAACTGACGCCGCCGGCGCCAATGACCAGCACCCTGCTCATCTGTGCTTCTCCTGAAGTCTTGAAAGGCCTCGGCGACATCGCCGCCCGTATAAAGGGCGGGGCTCATAGCACGATGATGACAGGATCGCTAATGGGCGGGGGTCGGAGGCGAATTTGAGGAAATTTCCGCCCCAGCGACCATGCTTCCGCCCCGCATGAGGTGATCAGCCCGACGGATCGAAACCATTCCAAACGGTCGGCATTGGGAGAGGAAGCCGGCGCGTGCCGACGCGCTCCGCTGTCGAGGCGTGTTCATGTCCAGCCCCATCAATCCTCCCGTGGCGCGCGGCGTCCGCAACGGCGAACTGCCGGCCTATGTCAGCAACGGCCTGATCGGTCTGCGGGTGCGGGAACAGCCGCTGCAGGCGGGGATGTGCCTGGTCAGCGGGGTCGCGGGCGAACATGCGGAGCGGCGGATCGAGGCGGCGGCCCCGTCCCCCTATCCTCTGGCGGCCGACATCGCCCTGAACGGCGTCTGGATCAGCGATCAACCTTCGGCCGTCTCCGACCTGGTCCAGGCTTATGATTTCGCCACGGGCGAGCTGACGTCGCGCTTCCGGTTCGAGGGCGGCGGCCGCGTCGCCCAGGTGACGGTCGTCACCTTCGCCAATCGCGACGCCGCCGCTCTGGTGCAGCAGGAGGTGCGCATCGAGGTGGACGGCGCGTGCGACCTGACCGTCCGGGCCGTCGTCGAAACGGCGGGCCTTCGGGGTCGCGTCATTGGTCGGCGTGTCGATACGCCGGGCGAGCCGGAGCCGGTTTGCGACGGTTTCCTGCTCTGGGAGACCGAGGGCGGACTGAGCCGCTGCGGCTACGCCGTGGCCACCGAACTGCTGGGCGAGGGGGCGCCGGAGGCGCCGACCACGACCCCTTGGGACCAGTCCGGGCCCTTGGTCAGCGGTTATTCGCTGAGGGCGCGCGCCGGTCGGCCGGTCCGCCTCCGGCAAATGACGGCCATGGTTCCTTCCGTCATGCACGACCGGCCGGACGAGGAAGCCGCCCGTCGCGTGGCGCGGGGCAAGAGCACGGGTTTCGACGAACTGAGCCGTCGCAACCGCGCCCTCTGGGCGGATCTGTGGAAGGGCCGGATCGTGGTGCGGGGCGCCTCGACCGAGCATCAGGCCCTGATCGACGCCGCCTTCTTCTATCTGAACAGCTCGTCCCACCCCGCCAGCCCGGCTGCGACCTCGATCTTCGGCCTCGCGACCTGGCACGACTACAGCTATTATTTCGGCCATGTGATGTGGGACGTGGACGCCTTTTGCGCGCCGCCGCTGACCCTGCTGCAACCGGACGCCGCCCTGGCCCTGCTGGAGTTCCGGACGCGCCATCTCGACGCGGCGAGGGACATCGCCAAACTGTCCGGGCGGGCCGGGGTGCAGTTTCCCTGGGAGGCCGCGCCCTTGACGGGTCAGGAAGCCTCTCCGGGCGGGGGCGACGGCGCCGCCCACGAGGATCACGGCTCTCTGCACACGGCCCGAGCCTTCGGCCTCCATGCCGACGCCACCGGCGACCGGCTGTTTCTGGAGGCTCAAGCCTGGCCGGTGCTGTCAGGGGTGGCGGACTGGATCGTCAGCCGGGTGACGCGAACCGAGCGCGGTTTCGAGTTTCTACGGTCGACCGGCCCGGCCGAGGTGCCCGAACCCCCGGACAACGACGCCTTCACCCTGATGGCCGCGAGCGAGGTGCTGAAGCGCGCGATCCGAGCGGCGCAGGAGATCGGACGGGAGCCGCCCAAGGCCTGGGGCGAGGTCGCCGACGGGCTGCACCTGCCGATCCGCAGCGACGACGTCATCGCCGCCCACGACGATTTTCGCGTCAGCGAGCCGAAGGGCGCGACCCCTTCGCCGCTCGCGGGCTTCTTTCCCTACGACTATCCCGCCCCCGACGCGGTGCGACGCCGCACCCTGGACTTCTACCTGGCGCACTGGACCGACTATGTCGGGGCGCCCATGCTGCCGGCCCTCTACACCACCTGGGCCGCCATGGCCGGAGATCGGGACCTGGCGCTGAAACTGTTTGTAGAGGGCTACGCCCGCTACGATCACGGACGTTTCCACCAGTGTCTGGAATATCGCCCGGACCACCCGGACAGCCAGGTCGCGGCCGGCCCCTTCTTCGCCAATCTGTCCGGCATGCTGCTGGGCCTGCTCATGGGATTGACGGGGCTGGTCATCGACGGCGGCGACCCGGAAGATTGGCCTCGGCGCCCGGTCGTCCTGCCCGCCGGCTGGACCGCCATCGAGGTCGAGCGAATCTGGGTGCGCGGCCGGCCGGCCCGGCTCGAGGCGGTTCACGGCGAAGCCCGGGCGAGGTTGACGTTCGACGCGCCCTGACGACCGGCTGCTTATACTCTACCCGATCAACGCCCTTGCCGCCGCCCGCGCCTCATCCGTGATCTCCGCCCCCGCCAGCATCCGCGCGATCTCTTCCTGACGCCTCGCGGCGTCCAGGGCGAGGACGGTGGTGGTGGTCAGGCCGTCGCGGTCGGCTTTCAGCACCTTCCAGTGGGCGTGGCCGCGGGCGGCGACCTGGGGGCTGTGGGTGACGACCAGGACCTGGGCGCCGGTGGACAGGCGTTTCAGGCGCGAGCCGACGGCCTCGGCCACGGCGCCGCCGACGCCCTGGTCCACCTCGTCGAAGATCATGACCGGCTGGCGCATGTCCTCGCGGCTGGCGAGCGCCGCCTTCATGGCCAGGGCGAACCGGGCCAGTTCGCCGCCCGACGCAATGGCGTCCAGCGGGCCGAAGTCGGTTCCGGCGTTGGTGGCGATCTGGAAGCGGACGGTCTCAACCCCGTCGGGGCCGCGCCGGCCCTCGATCGGCTCCAGCGCCACGCGGAACCGGGCGCGCTCCAGCTTCAGCGGACCCAGCTCGTCCATGACGGCGGCGGTCAGGCGGTCGGCCGCCGCCTCGCGCGCCGAGGTCAGGAATTCGGCGGCCAGGTCATAGGCTTCGGCGGCCTGGGCGGCCTCGCGCCCGGCGGCGGCCAAGGCCTCCTCCCCGTCCTCGATCAGGCGCAGCTGTTCGCGCAGGCGAATGCGTAAGGACGGCAGGGCGTCGACGGTGGTGTGCAGTTTCCGGGCGGCGGCGCGCAGGGCGAACAGCCGTTCCTCGGCCTTGTCCAGACGGCCGGGCTCATAGTCGAAGGCGTCGGCGGCGGCGTCCACGGCGGCGATGGCCTCGGCCGCCTCGACCAGGGTGCGGTCGATGGCCTCGACGGCGGCCGACAGTTTGACAATGACCGGATGGTCGCCCTCGGCCCCGGCCTGACCCGCACGCTGGCGAGCGTGTTCGACGGCGCGCAGGGCGGCGCCCAGCTTCTGGCTCAGCTTGTCGCCGCCCAGCTGGGTGCGGGCGTCGGCCAGATCGGCGATGGCCTTTTCGGCGGCGCCCAAGAGGGCGCGTTCGCCGGCCAGTTCCGTCTCCTCGTCGGGGCGGGGGTCGAGCGCGTCCAGCTCGGCCAGGTTCAGGCTGATCTCCTCGGCGCGGGCGGCGGCGTCGGCCGCCTGGGCCTTCAGCTCGGCCAGTTTGGCCTCGGCGGCCTTCAGCTTTGTCGAGGCGGCGGCGACGGCCTGCAACTGCGGCTGAAGCCCGCCATAGGCGTCCAGCAGTCCCCGGTGGGTGCGCCAGTCCAGCAAGCCCACGGTTTCGTGCTGTCCGTGCACCTCGACCAGGGCGGCGCCGATCTCGCGAAGCGCCGTGACCCCGGCGGGCTGGTCGTTAACATAGGCCCGGCTGCGGCCGTCGGCGTTCAGGACCCGGCGCAGGATCAGCTCCTCGCCCGGCTGCACCTCGAACCCCTTGTCGGCGATCAGGGCCAGCAGGTCGGGATCGTCGGGGGCGCTGAAGACGGCGGTGGCCACGGCCTGTTTGGCGCCGTTGCGCACCAGGCCGGCGTCGCCGCGTCCGCCCAGGGCCAGGCCCAGGGCGTCCAGAATGATCGACTTGCCCGCCCCCGTCTCGCCCGTCAGCACGGTCAGGCCGGTCTCGACGTCGAGATCCAGGGCGTCGACCAGGACGACGTCGCGGATGGAAAGGGCGGTCAGCATGGCAGTCGGTCGCCGATGGAACGAATCAGGATCACGCCGACAGAATCGGGAGATGCGCCGAAATGCACAAGGCTTTCCGCCGACGGTCTTCGGCGGGTCAGCCCGGGATGATCCGTTGCAGCCAGCTCTCGCGCTTGGCTTCGGGCGCCTTGTCCGGGGTCTGGCCGTTTTCGGTCAGCAGGGCGTAGGCCTCGGCGTACCAGGGGCTGCCGGGGAAGTTGTAGCCCAGGACGGCGCCGTTGCGGGTCGCCTCTTCCTTCAGCCCCAGCTGCAGATTGACCTCGACCAGGCGGTACAGGGCCTCGGGCGTGTGGGAGGTTTGCTGGAACTCGGGATTGGCGATGACGGCCTTGTAGCGGTTCAGCGCCGCCAGGGGCTGGTTGGCGCGCTGATAGTAGCGGCCGATGTTCATTTCCTTGCCGGCCAGCTGGTCATTGACCATGTCGATCTTGACGGCGGCGTCGGTGGCGTAGGGGGTGCCCGGATAGCGGCGGGCCACGTCCTTCAGCCCGGTCAGGGCGGCGTTGGCGTAGCCCTGGTCGCGGCCCACGTCGGTGATCTGTTCGAAGTTGCAGACGGCCTTCATATAGAAGGCGTAGGCGGCCGACGGATTGCCGGGGAACAGCTGGATATAGCGGTCAGCCGCGGCGATGGCGTCCGTATAGTTGTTGTTCTGATAATAGGCGTAGATCTGCATCAGGATCGAGCGGCGCGCCCAGTCCGAATAGGGGTGCTGGCGTTCCACCTCCTGGAAATAGTCGACGGCGTCGGCCCAACGGCGCTGTTCCAGCCGCTGATAGCCGGTGTTGTACAGCGCCTCGACCGGGCGTTCTTCATAGGCGAGCCTGGGCCGCTTGTTCCCGGCGCAGCCGGAAATCGTCAGAGCGGCGGCCGCTGCGGCCATCAGCACCAGGCCGGAACGGAACTTGGAAACGGACAAGGACGACCCCATGACGAGCGAAAGCGGGGCCCCAAGCCCAGCTTCCAAAAACCAACGCGGCGATCTCTAGCACCCGCGACCGGGGCGCGCCATGCCGAGGAAATCTCCGTGCACGACTTGCCCTGACCGGCCCCGCTGGTAAAGAGCGCGCCAACCGACACCCGTTCATTGGGGGGCGGATGACGGCGAAAGGATGACCAGCCGATGAAGCTGCTCTCAGGCAACTCCAACCGAGGCCTGTCTCAGGCCATCGCCGACCATCTGGACGCGCCCCTGACCAAGGCCCAGGTCAAGCGGTTTGCGGACAATGAGGTCTTCGCCGTCATCGAGGAGAACGTCCGGGGCGAGGACGTCTTCATCCTTCAGTCGACCTCCTATCCGGCCAACGACAATCTGATGGAGCTGCTGATCATCACGGACGCCTTGGTGCGGGCGTCCGCCAAGCGGATCACGGCCGTCATGCCCTATTTCGGCTATGCCCGTCAGGACCGGAAGACCGGCGGCCGCACGCCCATCTCGGCCAAGCTGGTGGCCAATCTGATCACCCGCGCCGGCGCCGACCGGGTGCTGACCATGGATCTGCACGCCGGCCAGATTCAGGGCTTTTTCGATATTCCGACCGACAATCTGGTCGCCATTCCGGTCCTGGCCCAGGACGTGAAGGAAAACTACGCCCGTGGCGACGACCTGATGATCGTCTCGCCCGACGTGGGCGGGGTGGTGCGGGCCCGCGCCCTGGCCAGCCGACTGAACGCCGACCTGGCCATCGTCGACAAACGCCGGCCCAAGGCGGGCGAGAGCGAGGTGATGAACATCATCGGCGACGTCGAAGGCCGTCGCTGCATCCTGTTCGACGACATCGTCGATTCGGGCGGCACCCTGGTCAACGCCGCCAAGGCCCTGATCGACCAGGGGGCGACCGAGGTCTCGGCCTATATCAGCCACGGGGTCCTGTCCGGTCCGGCCGTGCAGCGGATCACCGACGGGCCGCTGAAGGAACTGGTGATCACCGACTCCATCGAACAGCCCCACGAAGTTTTGAACTGCGCGAAAATTCGCAGGGTTTCCGTGGCTCCGCTGATCGGTGAAGCTATCCGTCGGATCGCCAACGAGGAATCGGTGTCGAAGCTGTTCGATTAATCTTCGGCAAACCACTTTCGACACGTTATAAGCGCCTTCCAGTACGCGCCCCCGCCGGGGCCTCCTTTCAGTTCTGTGGACGCGCCCTATGCCCAAGGCCTTCATGACCCGCGGCCTTTCGATCGCCGCCATCGCCGCCGCCGCCCTTCTGGCCAGCTGTTCGACGAAAGAGGCCGAACCGGCCGCGCCGCCTCCGCCCCCGCCGCCCCCGCCCGTCTCGCTGAACGAGGGCGTGGCCCAGGCCGCCTCCATCTATGTGGCCTTCCTGCGCGAGGCCGAAACCATCCAGCCGGGCGGTTTCACCGACGCCGAGGCGGTTCAGGCCGCCATCCGCAAGGGCGTCGCCTTTGAGCCCGCCCAGCTGTCGCGCGGCCTGATCGCCTATGGTTCGATCATCGCGCTTCAGTCGCCCGAGTTCGTCGCCGGGGTGCGTCAGTTCGCCGTCGATCCGGTCCAGCGCCAGGAGATGGTCGCCCGCATCGTCGCCGATCCGGCCTACGCCGCCACCCTGCCCGGCGCCGATGCGGCCGCCGGCCTGATCTCGGCGACCATCGCCAAGGACGCGGTCGTCATTCGCGGCATCGCCGAGGCGGTCGAGGCCGACGCCTATACGATCCAGGAGCGCAACGACCCGCGCCGCCGCTGGGCCGTCACCCACATCCCCAACCGCGAGGTTCGACTGGAAACCGCCAAGACCCTGTCGGCGGCCGCCATGCTGCCCTCGGCGGATGAATCGGCCAAACTGTTCGCCGCCGCCAACTCGGGTTCGGGCCTGGAAGGGGTCGAGGCGTCGCGCAAGGCGCCGCCCTATACGCCGCCGGTCGTGCGGTCCCTGGCCATCGCCGCCCTGGCCGCCCTGGGCGCCGCCGGCGAAGAGGCGCGGGCCAATACGGACGCCCTGGTGGTGGAGCCGAACAACGAATTCTGCCTGAACATGTCCAAGCTGATGCTGTTCCAGTGCCTGGCGGCCTCGCGCCCCAGCTATGAGGACATGTTCTGCCTGGGCCGCCACATCACCCGCGACCTGGCCACCTGCACCACCCAGGCGGTGCTGAACACCACCATCACCGTCGGCGCCCCGGAAGAGACCGGCACGCCCCCGCCCCCGGCCCAGACGCCGGTGCCCGTCACCCTGACCCCGACGCCGACGGCCGCCTCAGCCCAGGCGTCCGCGCCCCCGCCGTCGGGCGCTCGCTGAGCCCCCGCAGCCCCCGCCGATACGACCCGATAAAAAGGCCCGCCCCGAGCGATCGGGGCGGGCCTCTTGTCTTTGCGGTAGGTGCGCGGCCTATTCGTAGCCGTGGGCGGCCTCGTTGATCACCTGGGACGGCATGGACGAGAAGTCCACGGCGATCGGCCTGGCGACCTTGGCCTGATAGGTCCGCAGGACGTGAGTCAGGCGGCGGCGCACCTCGCGTTCGGCCTCGGTCCCGGCGTCGAGCGCCAGGGGCGCCAGGCAGAAGTCGATGATGGCTTCGGTTTGGGTCAGAGGTTCCATGGCGGTTCCCTTTCTTAAGCCGCGTGGGTGAACTGGGCGGTCTCGGTCGAGTCCTTCAGCGCCGTGGTCGAGGACGTGCCGTTGGAGATGACCGTGGCGACCTGGTCGAAATAGCCGGTGCCGACTTCGCGCTGGTGGCGGGTGGCGGTGTAGCCGCGCGCCTCATTGGCGAACTCGCGCTGTTGCAGCTCGGAATAGGCCGCCATGCCGTTGTCGCGATAGCCGTCCGCCAGCTCGAACATCGAGTTGTTCAGGGCGTGGAAGCCGGCCAGGGTCACGAACTGGAACTTGTAGCCCATGGCCCCCAGCTCTCGCTGGAACTTGGCGATGGTGGCGTCGTCCAACTTGGCCTTCCAGTTGAAGGAGGGCGAGCAGTTGTAGGCCATCAGCTTGCCCGGATATTTCTTCTGGACGGCTTCCGCGAACTTCTTGGCGTCGTCCAGATCCGGATGCGAGGTCTCCCACCACAGCAGGTCGGCGATGTTGGCGTAGGACAGGCCGCGCGCGATGCAGTGGTCCAGACCCGTGCCTTCCTTCAGGCGGAAGAAGCCCTCCGGCGTCCGGTTGTCGCGGTCGATGAAGGGCTGGTCGCGCTCGTCGATGTCCGAGGTGATCAGCTGCGCGCTTTCGGCGTCGGTGCGGGCGACCGTGATGGTCGGCGTGCCCATGACGTCGGCGGCCAGACGCGCGGCGACCAGATTGCGTTCATGCGCCTGGGTCGGGATCAGCACCTTGCCGCCCAGGTGGCCGCACTTCTTCTCCGAGGCCAGCTGGTCCTCGAAGTGGACGCCGGCGGCGCCCGCCTCGATGAAGGCCTTCATGATCTCGAAGCTGTTCAGCGGCCCGCCGAAGCCGGCCTCGGCGTCAGCGACGATGGGGACGAACCAGTCACGCTTGGCGCCGCCCTCGGCGTGCTCGATCTGATCGGCGCGCTGAAGGGTGCGGTTGATGCGGCGGCACAGTTCCGGCGCGGCGTTGGCCGGGTACAGGGACTGGTCGGGATACATGGCGCCGGCCGTATTGGCGTCGGCCGCGACCTGCCAGCCCGACAGATAGATGGCCTTCAACCCGGCGCGGACCATCTGCATGGCCTGGTTGCCGGTGACGGCGCCCAGGGCGTTGATGAAGGGCTCGTCGTGCAGCAGCTGCCACAGGCGATTGGCGCCCCGCTCGGCCAGGGTGTGGGTGATCGGCACCGAGCCGCGCAGGCGCAGGACGTCTTCGGGCGTATAGGGGCGCTCGATGCCGTCGAAACGGCCGGCGGGCGAAGGAACCAGGTCGGCGAAGGTGGTCATGGTCGAACTCGTCTTCTGAAAGGGCGCGGCCGCAGCCGCCGTCTCAGGGACAAGAACACGTAGAAGTCACGAATGACACAGGATCGCGCCGATCAATGAAGTCAGTTTGTCACATCATGACTTTGCATAGCCAGTCATAGTGTGACATTCTTCAGCCATGGACACCGCCGCCGATCGCAAGCTGTTTCTGGGGGCCCGGCTGAAGCGGCTGAGGCGCGACCTTTCCCTGACCCAGACGGCCATGGCGGCCGACCTGGGGGTTTCCCCCAGCTATCTCAACCACATAGAGCGCAATCAGCGACCGGTGTCGGCCCAGTTGCTGCTGCGTCTGGCCGAAACCTATGACGTCGATCTGCGCAGCCTGAACCAGGGCGGGGCCGTCGATGAGGCGCGGCTGGGCGAAGTCTTGGCCGATCCTCTGTTCAAGGGCTTGGCCCTGCCCCGTCACGAACTGGTGCAGGTGCTGGAAGAGGCGCCGGGCGTGGCCGACGCCCTGCTGCGCCTGTATCGGGCCTTTGACGACGGCCGCGCCAAGGCCCGCGCCGCCGCCGAGACCGGCGAAGGCCTGGTCGAGGCCAGTCCCGCCGAATGGGTGCGCGAATATATCCAGTCGCGCGGCAACCACTTTCCCGAACTGGACCAGATGGGCGAGGCCCTGGCCGAGGTCCTGGCGGCCGAGGCGCCGGCCCATGCCGACGGTTTCGAACCGGCCGCGCGCCAGCGGCTGGCGGCCAAACACGACCTGGGGGTCCGCACCCTGCCGGCCGAGGTCATGGTGGAATGGACCAGGCGCTATGATCTGCACCGCCGCCGTCTGCTGCTGTCCGAGACCCTGGGCCCGTCGTCTCGCGCCTTCGCCATCGCCTATCAGCTGGCCCTGGCCGAGCACGGACAGGCGCTTCACGACATGGTCCAGGCCGCAAACGCCCCGGACGGACCGACGCGCTCCCTGCTGAAGGTGGCCCTGACCAACACCCTGGCCGCCGCGATCCTGATGCCCTACGCCGCCTTCCAGCGGACGGCCGAGGAGACCGGCTATGACCTGGCGCGGCTCCAGGCCCGGTTCGGGGTCAGCTACGAACAGGCGGCGCACCGGCTGACCACCCTGTCGCGGCCGACGGCGCGGGGCGTGCCCTTCTTCCTGATGCGGGTCGATCAGGCGGGCAATATCTCCAAACGCTATGCGGCGGGCGCCTTTCCCTTCTCGCGCTTCGGCGGCGCCTGTCCGCGTTGGCGCCTGCACAGCGCCTTTCGCACGCCGGGCCGGATCATCACCCAGATCATCGAGACGCCCGCCCAGGACGGGAAGGCTGGCGGCCGCTGGTTCACCTTCGCCCGCACCGTCGAACGCCAGGGCCGGGACGGCTATGGCGAGGCCCAAGACCTGGCCGTCGGCCTGGGCTGCGAACTGCGCCATGCGCACCGGCTGGCCTATGCCCACGGTCTGGATCTGGAGCGGCCCGAGGTCACCCCCATCGGCCCCGCCTGCCGCCTGTGTCACCGCCACCCCTGCGCCGAGCGCGCCGCCGCCCCCATCGACCGGCCCCTGGCCGTGGACGACTGGGCCAAGTCGGTCAGCCCCTATCCGTTCGCAGCGATTTGAGTTCACAACCACTCATAGTTGTGAGATGATGCGGTTATGGCCGATCACGTCCTGACCCTTCCCCTGACCGAAGAGGCGCTTGAGCGGCTCAAGGCCGCTGCGCGCGCAGCGGGCATGGAGCCGGAAGCCTATGCCGTCGCGGTTCTGGATCGAGCGCTCGCAAGCGGGCGTGACGCCGCTTCCGGCGACTTCGAAGTTCGGGAGACGGACGCCGCCTTCATCGTGGACAACCCAGAGCCTTGGCCTCCGACCACGCCCTATGACGCCACCGAGGCCAAACGTCGGCTGGCTGAGTATGACCGCACCGGCAAGTTCGTCGATTTCGAGGACTGGGCGGCGGATTTCGAAGCTGAGATCGAGGCCATGTTGAAGGCCAAGGCTTGAAGATACGGCTGTCGCCCGATGCGGTTCAGGATCGCCGACGGGTCATCGGATTTCTGCGGGGCGTCAATCCAAACGCCGCCCGAAGAGCAGGCCATATCATCACCAGGTCCATAGGCCGGCTGGCGGACACCCCGATGATCGGGATCGACCTGGACGGTCTGCGCCACCTCTACATCCCCTTCGGCGACAGCGGCTATGTGGTCCAGTACCGCGTCGATGCGGACGCCGTCGTCGTCGCCCGCATCTTCCACGCCCGCGAGGACCGCTGAGGCCTCAGTGGCTGAACAGCAGCCAGGACTGGCTGCGGTTCAACAGGGCCTGGGTGACGCCGCCCAGGACCCATTCGCGCATCCGCGAATGGCCCCAGGCGCCGGCGACGATCAGATTGGCGCCCGTTTGTTCGACCAGGGCCAGGATGCGGTCGCCGGCGGGACGTTCGTCGCGGACCCGCGCCTCGCTTTCGGCGACCACCCCGTGGCGACGCAGCCAGGCGGCGACGTCGGCGACGCGGGCGGCCGCAGCCGCGGCGTCGGCCGAGGCGCAGATCTCGACCACCTGGACCTCGCGCGCCTGTTTCAGCAGCGGCAGGGCGGCGGCGACGGCGCGCTGGGCCTCGCGCCCCTCCTTCCAGGCCACCAGGGCGACGCCGTCGACCGGAGCGGCCTGGGCGCGCGGCGGAGCGACCAGAACGGGCCGGCCGACATTCATGATCAGGTCGCCCGCGTCCGGCGCGCGATAGGGCAGACGGCCGGCGTCGCGTCCCACCAGGATCAGGTCCGCCGCACGCGCCTGGTGCGAAACGCAGGCGGCGGGATAGCCGGTCTCGGCCCGCCATTCATGGGCGATGCCGGTGTCCTTCATCGCGTCCAGAAAGCGGGCCTTGGCGGCGGACAGTTCGCCGTCCGCCTGGTCCCGCCTCAGGGTCAGGATCTCGCCGGCCATGCCGCCGGCGACATAGGCGTCCACCAAAGGCGGCTCCGGCTCGCTGACGGATATGCCGATCAGGGTCGCGTCGAAGACGACCGCGAGATCGCGCGCAAAACCAATCCGGGCGACATTGTCGGCCTCGTCGTCCACATAGACCATCAGGCTCGAATAGGTCATGGCGATGCTCCTTGTTTCCGGAGCCTGGATGCGCCCGCCGGGCCGGTCCCGCCTTGATCCGCGTCAAACCTTCAACTGAGCACCACCCGGCCGTTCTCGAGGCGGAAGGCGACGCCGGTGCGCTGGAACAGGCGGGCGATGACGGCGGACGGATCGGCCACGCCCCGGTCCAGCAGGGTGGAGATGTCATTGGCCAGGGTGGGGTCGCGCGACAGGCGGGTCAGGGCGCCCAGCCATTCGTCGCGGCTGAGGATCCCGTCGTCATTGTCCCGCCGCTGGAAGTCCGCCACCACGTCGAAGAAGTCTCCCCCGCCCGCGCGCCGCTCGGCCCCTTCGATGACCAGGCCGAACACTGCGCCGCAGGCGTAATAGGCGCGGTTGTCGCCCCGATCGCCCGCCGAGGCCAGGGGCCTGCCCGCCGCCAGCCGAACGCAGTCGTCCACCTCGCGCTGAAGCTCGGCCCGATCGTCATAGACGGGGTCGATGGCCTTCAGGGCGCGCACGGCCATCAGGTCGGCGCCGCCCTCGGTGATCCAGGCTTCGCGGGCGTACTGATATCTGAGCCCCTGCGAGCCCAGCCAGAAATGCGCCGCCTCATGGCCGATGAACCAGCGGGCGCGGGCCAGGGCCTGGGCGTCGGGGTCCAGCACCCCCTCGCCTTCAAAATTCATCGAGATCAGACCCGGCAGGACGCTGCCGCCCATGCTGGACAGGGATTTGGTCGGGCCGGTCCAGCTGACCATCAGGGTCGGGGGCTCGCCCTGGGCCGGGCCCAGACGGCGGGCGTAATAGGCCATGACCTGGGGCGTGAAACCGGCCAGTTGGTCGCCCAGCCAGCGCGGCAGACCAGGGTCGATGACGGTGGTGATCCCGTCGCCCCGGCGCGTCGTGGCGTCGCCGAACAGGACATAGGTCTGGGCGTCCACGGCGGTCGCCTCCGGCTTGCGCTCGCCCTTGAACAGGATCGGCCCGGACCGGTCGCGCCAGGTCACGGCCGCCGGGCCGCCCGGCACCTCGACGCCGTTCAGATCGCGCGGCAGGGCGCGGGCGGCGGCGACGGACTCCAGCGGAATGACGTCGAACTGGCCGGAAAACAGCGCCACCGTGCCGTCCGAAAAGACGAGAGCCGGATCATATTCGGCCTCAAGATCGCCGGGGCGCGGCGTCATGACTATGCGCACGTCGCGCGGCACAGGACCGCCGTCGGTCGAGCGCAGCACGTCATAGTCCCCCACCCGCTCCAGCACGACGCCCGGCGTCTCCACCCGCCACCAGTCCGGCCGCCAGGGCCGGCGGCTCTCGCGCAGCAGGGCCGACCGGAAGAAGGCCCAGACCGGCGCGTCGCGGTCCAGCACATAGTCGGCGGTCCACCGGTCACCGTCGCGCTGGACGGTGACGGCCACGCGGCCGTCCTCGGCCGTGACCGGAGCTTGAACCGCAACGACGGTGGGCGAGGCGCAGGCTGTGACGGCCGAAAGTCCGATCAAGCCTGCACAGATGAGGGCCGTCTTCAGACGCATGAAGCTCTCCGATAGGTCATGGCGGCCATAGCGACGGCCGGCGACAGCGTCACCTTAAGCTTCGTTCATCCGCGGGCCGCGTCCAGAGCGCGTCCGGCCGCCGCCAGTTCCCCGGCCATGACCGCCTTCAGCCGTTCGGGCGCCAGAATCACCGCCTGTTCGCCCCAGGTGAACAGGTGCCAGGCCAGTTCGCGCATGCCGGACGCCCGGAACCGCACGATCACGCCGCCGTCCGCCTGGTCCTCGAACGTCTGGGTCGGGTGCCAGCGCCAGCCCCTGGCCTCGGCCGCGCCTTCCGGGGCGATGCGCAGCACCACCTCCTCGATCTCGTCCTGATAGATGCCGAAGGACTGGCTGGCGAAGACGTTCAGGTCGAAGTCGGGCGGCGGGATCGCCACCCCCTCCTGAGCGGCGACGTGGCTCATCCGGTCCAGGCGGAAGGTCTGGATGCGGCCGGTCTCGCGGTCGGCGGCGACCAGATAGTTGGCGCGGCCGAACATGACCCCGCAAGGGGCGACGCTGCGGCGGCGCGGCTCGGCGCCCGGCCGGGAATAGGTGAAGCCCAGCGGCTGTTGCGCCAATATGGCGCCGCGAATGGCGGTCAGCATGGCCTCGTCGGCCGAGGGGCGCGGCCCGGCCTGGACGGCGATGGTCTCGGCCCGGACCAGGGCCTCCAGGTCCGGCGCCATCCGGTTCAGGGTGGTGGAGCGCATCGCCGCCTTCAGTTTCCGTTCGAGCGCCTCCAGCGCCGCCGCCCGCGCCGGTTCGCCCGCCGCCCGCAGGGCCGTCGCCGCCTTGGTCAGCTCCAGCATCTCCGTGGCGGTCGGCGCCTGTTCGAAGGCCGACAGGCCGCCGCGAATGCGCCAGCGTTTCGACGGCGGGTCTGACACCTCCTCAACCGTTGGGAACAGCATGAAGACGGCGTCGCGCATCCGCTCGGCGGTGCGGCGGCTGACGCCCATGTCGCGCGCCATCTCGTCCAGGGTCAGGCCCTCGGCGCTGGCGGCCAGGCGCCGCGCCAGGTCGATCACCATGGCCGCCTTGTCGTGTCTCACCGTCGCCCTCGAAAATGATACGTCCGTTTCTGACGCGTCAGTGCGCCATAACACAATCATCGACAAGAGGCCGACCGCTTCAGGAGATCATCAGATGGCTCAGTTCCAACCGACCGCCCCCCTGGCCCACAAGGCCGTCAACGCCAACCGCTACATCATCGTGCCGTGCGAGGCCGACGGATCGTCGGACCTGGCCGTCATCTGGGATCGGCTGGAGGAGCAGGTGGTGGACGTCATCTCCGCCGCCGCCAGCAGCCGCTATTCGGACGAGGACATGCTGTGGGACGAGGCCCGGTCGGAATGGGACGCCCCGGAATGGCGGATGGCGGCCTGATCTCAGGCCGGCTTCATCAGGCGGCTTTCGGCTTGGTCCAGCGGTCGATCAGGCGCTGGGCCGGGCGTTCGACCCGATTGTGCGCCACCACCGCGACCCCGACGATGAGGCCGAACAGGCCGAGCGCGAACAGGTCGTTCAGCCAGACCGAGCCGAAATCGACGCGCCGCCCGCCGGGCATCCAGTCCAGCTTGCGCGCGATGATCAGCATCACGGTCAGGATGAACATGTGGACCATGTAGATGGAGAAGGACCATCGACCCAGCGTGACCAGGGCCGGATGGTCCAGCAGGCGCGACACCCGTCCCTCCTCGCCCGCAAACACCCAGACCAGGACGACGAAGACCACGGTGACGGCCACCGTCACCGGTCCCTGGGCCCAGGCCACGAAGAGGCAGACGGCCGCGACGGCGGCGACCTCCAGCCCCGTGGCGGCCAGCCCCTTCAAGCGGGGGATGTTCAGCCATAGGCCCTGGAGCAGACAGCCCAGGAAGAAGCCGTAGACCGCGCGCGGCACGGCGAAGTCATAGGTGGTGTTCATCCAACGCCGGGCGTAGCTGACCACCAGAACCCCGCCGATAATCGCCAGCACCAGGCCGATCCAGCGGAATCGCTTGGGTGCGACCAGCACCAGGCCGGCGAAGATCAGATAACAGGCCCATTCGGCGCTGAGCGTCCACGACGGCCCGTTCCAGGTCAGATAGGGATGGACATGCCAGGCCTGAACCAGGGCCAGATTGGTGAAGATCGCCCCCACCGACCGATCGCGCGTGAAGGGCTCGGCCCCATCGAAGTGGAAGACCAGCCGCGCCACCTCCAGCCCGATGAAGGCGGCCAGCATCAGCACGTGCATCGGCCAGATCCGCCCGAACCGCCGCACCATGAACCGGCCCGCGTCCTGCGCCGTCTTCAGCCGCTCGGCATAGGCGTGGGCGATGACGAAGCCCGACAGGACGAAGAAATAATCGACGAACAGATAGGCGTGCTGGATGAAGTCCCAGGTCCGCCAATGGCTGGCCACGGGCATGTGGAACATCACCACCAGAACGGCGCACACCCCACGCAGGGAATCCAGGGCTTCGAACCGGCGATGGGCGGCGGGGGCGGGTTTGGACAGGACGTTCACGGTCGCGTGATAGCGCCGGTCAAGGTTGCGCGATAGAGGTTTCAGCGATCCGCACAAGCGCGAGGCCGGCTAGGCCGTCATCATGCCCATCATCTCGATCTTCTTCGGCATCGTGATCCGCATCAACTTCTTCGACCACGCGCCGCCACATCTCCATGCCGCCTATGGAGATGACGAAGCCTTGTTCGATATTCGAGCCGGCAAGACCATCGCGGGTCGCCTGCCGCGACGCGAACCCGTTATGTGGTAGAGTGGTTGGTGAAGAACCGCGTCGATCTGATGCGAAATTGGGATTTAGCGGTGTCGGGACAACCGACGTTCAGGATCGAGGGTCTGTCGGATGACTGAGATCAAGATGGTCCGGGCCCGCCGCGTTCGGGCGTTGGCCGACCACCGACTGGAGATCGTGTTCGATGACGACACCCAGGGCGTCACCGATCTAAGCGAGTTCACGGCGCTGGGCCCGATGACCGAGCCCTTGAAAGACGCCGCCTTCTTCGCCCGCGTCTTTGTCGAGATGGGCGTCCCGACCTGGCCCAACGGCTGCGACATCGATCCGATCAATGCGCACAGGCTGATGCGGGAGGCGGGGACGCTGCGACCGGTGAGCGAGGCGGCCTGACACTTCAAGTCGGCGCGCACTTTTCCCACCCCGTCATCCTGGGCCTTGTGCCCAGGATCCAGACTCCCGGTATCGAAAGCCGTCGCACCCCGTAACACCGGGAGTCTGGATCCTAGGGACAAGCCCTAGGATGACGAACGTGGGGCTTCACAGCCCCTTCACGATCCCCTCGACCATCTTCTTCGCATCCGCGAACAGCATCATGGTGTTGTCGCGGAAGAAGAGCTCGTTCTCGACGCCCGCATAGCCCGAGCCCATGCCGCGCTTGATGAACAGCACCGTACCGGCCTTCTCCACGTCCAGGATCGGCATGCCGTAGATCGGCGACTGGGGGTCGGTCTTGGCGGCGGGGTTGGTGACGTCATTGGCGCCGATGACGAAGGCGACGTCGGCGGTGGCGAACTCGGCGTTGATGTCCTCCAGCTCGAACACCTCGTCATAGGGGACGTTGGCCTCGGCCAGCAGGACGTTCATATGGCCCGGCATGCGGCCGGCGACGGGGTGGATGGCGTATTTCACCTCGACCCCTTCCTCCTTCAGCTTGTCGGCCATTTCGCGCAGGGCGTGCTGGGCCTGGGCCACGGCCATGCCGTAGCCGGGCACGATGATGACCTTGGACGCATTCTTCATGATGAAGGCGGCGTCCTCGGCCGAGCCCTGTTTGACCGGCCGCGTCTCCCTGGCCCCGCCCGCGCCGGCCGCCGCCGCATCCCCGCCGAAGCCGCCCAGGATGACGCTGACGAAGCTGCGGTTCATGCCTTTGCACATGATGTAGCTCAGGATGGCGCCGGAACTGCCGACCAGGGCGCCGGTAATGATCAGGGCGATGTTCTCCAGGGTGAAGCCCAGGGCCGCCGCCGCCCAGCCGGAGTAGGAGTTCAGCATCGACACCACCACGGGCATGTCGGCGCCGCCGATGGGGATGATCAGGGTCGCGCCCAGCACCAGGCTGAGGATGAAGACGCCCCAGAAGGCCCAGACGGCCGAGCCGCCCGTGCCGATCAGAATCCCGATCAGGAAGACCAGGGCCAGGCCCAGGCCGACGTTGATCAGGTGCCGCGCCGGCAGGAGGATGGGCGCGCCCGACATGTTGCCGTTCAGCTTGGCGAAGGCGATGACCGAGCCGGTGAAGGTGATGGCCCCGATGGCGACGCCCAGGCTGAGCTCGACGATCGACAGGGTTTTGATGCCCGCCCCATCCTCGGCCAGGATGCCGAAGGCCTCGGGCGCATAGATCGCTCCGATGGCGACCAGGCAGGCGGCCATGCCGACCAGGCTGTGGAAGGCCGCGACCAGCTGGGGCATGTCGGTCATGGCCACGCGCCGGGCGATCAGGGCGCCGATCCCGCCGCCGACCACGACCCCGCCCGCGATCAGCCCCAGGGTCAGGGGGTCCAGGGCCCGCGTGGCGCCGAGCGTCAGCAGGGTCACGCCGATGGCCAGCGCCATGCCGATCATGCCGAAGGTATTGCCCTGGCGGCTGGTCTCGGGACTGGACAGGCCGCGCAGCGACAGGATGAACAGAACGCCGGAAACCAGATAGGCCAGCGCGGCCAAGGATGCGTTCATCCCGCCCCTCCCCTCAAGATGTGCGCGCCAGCCGCCACAGGGCGGCGGCGATGAACAACGGACCGATAAAGAACAGGGCCCATTCGAAAACGCCCAGCTGCCGGTCCTGGGTCACGACCCGGACCAGAATGGCCGAAAACACCAGGGCGATGCCGCAGTCGTGCAGCCGCTGGCGCTTGATCGGAACCTTGGTCCCGAACCAGCCGTAAAGCCACAGGCCGAAACCGACGCCGGTGGCGATCCAGGAGCCGGTTATGGCGATCTGGGCGGGGTCGATCATGCCGCGCCCTTCTGAGCCGGCCGCTCCTTCTTCTTGTACATGGCCAGCATCCGTCGGGTGACCATAAAGCCGCCGAAGATGTTGACGCTGGCCAGGGTCACGGCCGCCACGCCCGCGCCCTTGGCGATCCAGGCGCTGGGGCCGGTCGCATCGCCCGACACGGCCGCCGCCGCGATCAGGCCGCCGACGATGATGACGCTGGACACCGCATTGGTCACGGCCATCAGAGGCGTGTGCAGGGCCGGGGTGACGCTCCAGACCACGTAATAGCCGACGAAGATGGCCAGGACGAAGATGGCCAGGCGGAAGACGGTGGGATCGACGTGTTCCATCAAGCGCCTCTATTTTCAATGCGTTCGTCAATGCTGAGCGCAACGAGAAGAACGCCTGCTATCGCCATATTGACGAGGATCGCGGGAACTTCGTTCAGCACGCCCAGGATCAAGGTCCCCTGCGAAAATCCACGCGATACGCCGAGGCTAAGGACCAAGCCCGAGTGAAACACCGGTCCTGCCAGCAGGACGAGGAGGGCGAACTTCCTCAAAACGTTTCTGGCTTTGACGGTAATCATCCCCGCACCCCTTCATGCACCACGGCCCCGCCGTGCGTCACAACGGCCGCCTTCAGAATCTCGTCCTCGAGATCGACCGCCAGAGCCCCGTCCTTGATCATCAGCCCCACAAAGGCCGTCAGATTGCGGGCGTACAGGGCGCTGGCGTCGGCGGCGATGCGGCCGGGCAGGTTGGACCAGCTGACGATGGTGACGCCGTTCGCGGTGGTCACGACCTCGTTGAGCTTCGAGCCCTCGACGTTGCCGCCCGCCTCGACCGCCAGATCGACGATGACCGAGCCCGGCTTCATCGAGGCCACATGGGCCGCCGTCAGCAGCCGCGGCGCCGGGCGGCCGGGGATCAGGGCGGTGGTGATCACCACATCCTGTTTGACGATGTGAGATGCGGTCAGTTCGGCCTGTTTGGCCTGGTACTCCGCCGACATCTCCTTGGCGTAGCCGCCGGCGGTCTGGGCGTTCCTGAACTCCTCGTCCTCGACGGCCAGGAATTTGGCGCCCAGGCTTTCGACCTGTTCCTTGGTGGCGGGGCGGACGTCGGTGGCGGTGACGACGGCGCCCAGACGCCGCGCCGTGGCGATGGCCTGAAGCCCGGCGACGCCCACGCCCATGACGAAACATTTGGCGGCGGCGACCGTGCCGGCCGCCGTCATCATCATCGGGAAGCCCTTGCCATAGGCGTAGGCCGCCTCGATCACCGCCCGGTAGCCGGCCAGATTGGCCTGGGACGACAGGACGTCCATCACCTGGGCGCGGGTGATGCGGGGCACGAACTCCATGGCGAAGGCGGTGGCGTTCGCCCCCTTCAGGGCCTCGACCGTGGCCTTGTCGCGCCAGGCGTCCAGCATGGCGATCACGATCGCACCGGGCTTGAGCGCGCTGATTTCCTGGGCCGTGGGGCCGCGCACCTTCAGCACGACGTCGGCGCCGTCCAGCACGGCGCGGGTGTCAGGCTTCACCGTGGCGCCGGCGGCGGCGTAGTCGGCGTCGGGAATGGACGAGCCCAGGCCGGTCCCAGCCTCGACCGAGACGGCGGCGCCGAGCGCGATCAGCTTCTTGACCGTTTCAGGCGTGACGGCGCAGCGCGTCTCGCCTTCGCGACGTTCACGGGTGGCGGCGATAACGACGGCCAAGCGAATCCCCTCTCATTGAAGCTGGGAGACGAGCCTAGGCCGGTTCCACCGACGCCGTCAAAGACCCGTGTCGGGCGAACGGATCAGTGGCCTGCGCCGCCCTTGGGCTTGAGAGCCCAAAAGCCGACGACGGCCAGAGCCGCAGCCCCTATGAAGCCCGCGACGAAGGTTCCGCCCGGATGGAACCACAGGGTCAGGAACACGAGCACGCAGGCCACGGCCAGGGCGCCCCATTTGGTCAGGCCCATGAACAGGTGGAAGGTCGAGACCTGTTCATTGATCTGCATCCCGCCTCGGACATAGGCGCTCGCATCGGCGTCGGCCTGGGCGGTGGCGGGGTTTTTGGCCTTGGCCATGAGAGCTCCCTCGGTCTTGTCGTTGGCGCGACTATAGCGCGGGTTCGACGCCGCTCAAGCACACACCCTCACCCCAGCGCCTCGAACTGATCCACCAGCCGCTCCAGACGCTTGCAGCCCACGCTCCAGAAGGCCGGGTCGCGCGGATTGAGGCCGAAGGGCTTCAGGGCCTCGACATAGGTCTTGGCCCCGCCCCCAGCCAGCAGGTCGCGGTACAGGGGGGTGAAGCCCTTTGGATCGGCCCGCCGCGCCTCCATCAGGGCCGCCACCAGCAGGTCGCCGAAGGCGTAGGCGTAGACATAGAAGGGCGAGTGGACGAAGTGGCTGACATAGGACCACCAGTGCTCATAGCCGGGGTTCAGGCTGACGGCCGGCCCCAGGGACGCGCCCATCTCGGTCAGCCACAGTTCATTGATCCGCTGCTGCGAGACCTCGCCCTTCTGCCGCTCGTCGTGGAAACGGGTCTCGAACCGGTGGAAGGCGATCTGTCGCACCACGGTGTTCAGCCCGTCCTCGATCCGCCCGGCCAAGAGGCCGCGCTGCTCGCGCCTGGGCGCCGTCGCCAGCAGACGGTCGAAGGTCAGGCCCTCGGCGAAGATGGAGGCGGTCTCGGCCAGGGTCAGAGGGGTGTCGGCCAGAAGCGTGCCCTGGTCCGCCGCCAGGGTCTGGTGCACCCCGTGGCCCAGTTCGTGGGCCAGGGTCAGGACGTCGCGCCGCTCGCCCATCCAATTCAGAAAGACATAGGGGTGGCGGTCGGCGGTGACCGGATGGGCATAGGCGCCCGATTGTTTGCCCGGCCGGGCGCGGCCGTCGATCCAGGGCCGGTCGAAGAAGCCGGCGGCGCGTTCGGCGAACTCGGCCCCCAGGTCCGAGAAACTGTCCAGAACGATCTCCCGGCCCTGGCTCCAGGTGAAGGCGCGCGGGGCGGTGGTCTCGATCGGGGCGTTGCGGTCCCAGTGATCCAGCCGCGCCTTGCCCATGGCCTTGGCCTTCAGGGCGTAATAGCGGTGGGACAGGCGCGGATAGGCTTCGGCGACGGCCTCGGCCATGGCGTCCACCGCCTCGCCGTCGACCTCATTGGCCAGGTGTCGGCTGTCGGCGGGGCGTTTGAAGCCGCGCCAGCGATCCTCCATCGCCTTGTCGGCGGCGACGGTGTTCAGCACCAGGGCCAGGGTCGGGGCGCGGGCGGCTAAAGCCTCCGACAGGCCCTCGGCGGCGGCCTTGCGCCGCGCGGGCTTGGGATCGGACAGGCGGTTCAGCGCCTCGGCCAGGGTCAGGCTCTCATTCCCTGCCTTGGCGCGCAGCGCCGCCAGCTGTTCGTCGAACAGGCGCGGCCACTGGGCCGTGATCGGCCCGCGTTCGGCGATGAAGGTCTCCAGCTCGCTGGACAGTTCATGCGGCTTCATGGCCCGCACCCGCCGCAGCCACGGCCGCCAGCGCGCGGCCCCCGCGTGGGCCTGAAGCGCGGCCTCCAGGGCGGCGTCGTCGATCTGGTTGATCTCCAGCGTCAGCCAGACGGTCGGGGTGGCGATGACGGTGATCTTTTCGCGCACATCCGCCTCGAACCCCTGCGCCCCCGCGTCGTCCCGCGCCGTCGAGGCCGACAGGAAGGCGTAGGCGCCGAGCGCGCCCAGGATGTCGGAGGCCTGCTCATAGAGGCTGATGGCCTGATCCAGCACCGCCCCCAGGGCGGCCGGATCGCCCGACGCCCCCGCCAGCCGCCCGCGCAGGCCGTTCATCTCGTCCACCAGGGCGCGCGCCCGCGTCAGGTCGTCGGCGAGCCGGGCGTCGTCCCGCGAGGCGTAGAGGTCGGACAGGTCCCACAGGGGGGCGTCGATGTCGGGGGTCTTGAAGGGGGCGTTCATACCCCTGTTTTGGGGAAGGTTCGGCCGTGCCGCAACCGCGCGCCGCTATCTTGCCGTATCCAGCTGCCTCATACTGGGCCGCAACACGGGGGCGAGCGTCATGAACGAGTGGATGCAGGACGGCGGACGCAAGGGGCTGGACGGGCAAGGTCGGCTGTTCGCCGCGCGCCTGGCGACCGGTTTGATTCAGGGCGGCGCCCTGTATCTGCTGTACCGGGCGGCCGAGGTCGGGATGTGGCCCGACACCCGGCCCGAGGTGTTCGGCGGGCTGGCCCTGGCCTTCGGCTATGCGCCCGCCGTGCTTCTGGCGGCGGTTGGACGGCTGAAGCCCCTGCCGCTGGCTCTGTGGACGGCCGCAGCGGCGACGGCCCTGTTCCTGATGGGCTGGCACGACGTGGCGCGGCGGGTGATCCCCGAAAACGACCAGGCCCCCTATCTTGAGGTTCCCGTCCTGGCCTTCAGCGCCGCCGCCCTCTTCGTGGCCCACCACCTGATCCTGCCGGCGATCCGCGAACGGCGCTGGCGGGCCGATTATCACGCCTATTTCGACGTGGCCTGGAAAGCGGGCGTGCAGCTGGCGCTGTCCCTGGGCTTCACCCTGGCCTTCTGGCTCCTGCTGCAACTGGGCGCTGCCCTGTTCCACGTCATCGGCGTCAAGGCCCTCAGCTCCCTGATCGGCGAGGCCTGGTTCGCCATACCCGTCACCTGCCTGGCCTTCGCCCTGGCGGTCCAGCTGACCGATGTGCGCGACGGACTGATCCGGGGCGTGCGGACCGTGGCCCTGATGCTGCTGTCCTGGCTGCTGCCCGTCATCGCCCTGCTGACGGCGGGCTTCCTGGCCGCCCTGCCCTTCACCGGCCTGGAGCGCCTGTGGGACACGGGCAGCGCCACGGCCCTGGTGCTGGCCGCGGCCGCCGCCCTCATCATCCTGATCAACACCGCCTATCAGGACGGACGGCCCGACAATCTGCCGCCGGCGGCCCTGCGGATCGCCACCCGGATCGCCGGGGTTCTGGTCGCGCCCCTGATTGGCTTGGCCTTCTGGGGTCTGGCGCTGCGGATCGGCCAGCACGGCCTGACGCCGGATCGGATCATCGCCCTGGCCTGCGCGGTCGTCGGCGCCGTCTATGCGGTCGGCTATCTGATCGCGGCCGTGCGGCCCGGCGGCTGGATGCGCCCGCTGGAGACGACCAATGTCGCCGCAGGCGTTCTGGCCGTCGCCGCCGTCCTGGCCCTGTTCAGCCCCCTGCTGGACCCCGCGCGCCTGTCGGTCGCGGACCAGGTGGCGCGGCTGGAGCGCGGGGCGGTGAAACCTCAGGATTTCGACTTCGACTTCCTGCGCTTTGACAGCGGCAAGGCCGGTCTGGCGGCTCTGGACCGGCTTATGCGGTCGTCGGATGCGAAGACCGCCGAATTGGCGCGCGAGGCCAGGGTGCGCGTAAATCGCGAGGCCTATTCCATCCAGGACCGGAATGAACGGGCGGCGGCCGTCCGCATCCAACCTGTCGCCGGCCAGACGACGCCGTCCAGCTTCACCGCACAACTGAGCCGGCAAGACAGTCTCATGTACGCCTGCAACAATGAGGCTCCCTGCCGTCTGCGCACCCTGGACCTGGACGGCGACGGCCGGGTCGAGGTTCTGCTGGCGGCGCCGGGGAGCATCATGGCCTTCGCCCAGGACGCCGGGGGACAATGGTCGCAAACCGGGTCCTACAGCGCCGTATGCGGGACGGCGGCGCCGAAGGATCTGCTGAACGCCTTCGCCGAGGCTGTGACGGTCGCCCCCGCCAGCCTGCCCAACCTGGTCGTGGGCGGTCGGACGCTGAAAGCCCAGCCGCAGATCCGATGCGAAGAGCCAAACACCCGTTAACCCCCCGGTCACCACGCCCCCTCACCCGTTTTTCACCTCGTCGCCCTTAGAAGTCGTCCCGAAACGGGCCAGTCCGATCCACGGGCGGCCCATCGGTGATGACAAGGGACGCCCATGGCCAAGACCGTTCTGGTGGTCGACGACGATCCGACCCAGCGCCGCCTGTTGCAGGCTGTGCTCGAACGCGACGGTCACGCCGTGGTCCATGCCGCAAGCGGCGGCGAGGCCATCGACCGGATGACGCGCGGCGGCGGCGCCGACGTCATCCTGCTGGACATGATCATGCCCGAGATGTCGGGTCTGGAGTGTCTGGCCGAGCTGCGCAGCGGGGGCTTGACCACGCCGGTCATCGTGCTCACGGCCAACGGCGGCATCGACACCGTGGTCAAGGCCATGCAGGCCGGCGCCCAGGACTTCTTCGTCAAGCCGGTCGGGCCCGAACGCCTGCTGGTCGGGGTGCGCAACGCCCTCAAGCTGGAGCAGCTGACCACCGAGGTCGGTCGTCTGACCAAGCGGGTCCAAGGCCGCGCCAGCTTCGACGACATCATCGGCGACAGCGCCCCCATGCGGATGGTCAAGGCCCTCGGCGCCCGGGCGGCCAAGTCCTCCATCCCCGTCCTGATCACCGGCGAGAGCGGCGTCGGCAAGGAGGTCATCGCCCGCGCCCTGCACGGCGCCGGCGAGCGGGCCGGCAAGCCCTTCGTCGCCGTCAACTGCGGCGCCCTGCCGGCCAATCTGGCGGAATCCATCCTGTTCGGCCATGAGAAGGGCGCCTTCACCGGGGCCGTCGACAAGACCCTGGGCAAGTTCCGCGAGGCCGACGGCGGCACCCTGTTTCTGGACGAGATCGGCGAACTGCCGCTGGATCTTCAGGTCAAGCTGCTGCGCGCCCTGCAGGAAGGCGAGATCGACCCCGTCGGCGGCAAGCGCCCGGTCAAGATCGACGTCCGCATCGTCTCGGCCACCAATCGCGACCCCGCTCAGCAGGTTAAGGACGGCGCCTTCCGCGAGGATCTGTTCTATCGGCTGAACGTCTTCCCGATCGAGGCGCCTTCCTTACGCGACCGGCGCGAGGACATTCCGGCCCTGGTCGATCATTTCATCGCCCGCTTCAACGCCGAGGAAGGCCGGCGGATCGTCGGCTGCGCGCCTGAGACCCTGGCCCTGCTCCAGGCCTATGACTGGCCCGGCAATGTGCGCCAGCTGGAGAATGCGGTGTTCCGCGCCATCGTCCTGGCCGACTCGCCCTTCCTCCAGCCCTATGACTTCCCGTCCATCTCGGGCGTGGCCGCGCCCCTGCCCGATGCGACGCCCACGCCGCCCGCCGCCGCGCCGTCCTACGCCGACCTGCCGCCCCTGCCGGAACAACCGATCCGCATCCTGGACGACCGCGGCCATCTGCGGACGCTGGAAGACATCGAACGCGACCTGATCCAGCACGCCATCGAGGTCTACGCCGGCCACATGAGCGAAATCGCCCGCCGCCTGGGCATCGGCCGCTCGACCCTGTACCGCAAGGTTCGCGAACAGGGGCTGGAGGGGCAGCTGAAAGAGGCGGGCTAAGATCCAGCCGGCGGAGGACCGTAGCGGTTCACCGTCTTCTTGCCGTCCAGCACAAGCAGGATAACAAGACCGATCAGGCTGGCCATGTAGAGGACGTTGTTGAGAAACAGCAGCATGAACAGGCCTATGTCCGGCGCATTCTCCCGCATGAAGCTGGTCATTACAGTGGGAAACGCCGTCAGGCCGATCGTCAGAAACACCACAGGCGGCAGACCCCAATAGCCCGCCCGGCCGGTGTCATGCAGACGGCGCGTCACGGCGGCGGCCAAAAGGATCACAACCGCTGCCACGCCGATCCTCAGAACCAGGAAAAACGGGCCCATATCCGGCATGAACGTCGGATCGTGGATTTCGACCGAGTAGTGCCCCGGGCCGCTGACAACGGTCGCCGCCTCGGGGTTTGTCGCTGCGGCCGCAGACGCCTGTTCAAACACGGCGGCCATCGTCGGGATCATACCCAACCAAAGCCCGACGAAAGACAGTCCGACAACGGTCAGGGCATACGGCCAGAACTGCGATCGCCTGTCCCGCCCTTTGAAATCCGCCAAGCGGCGAAAGCCGGCCAGGATAGCGTACATCAGTCTTCCCCCGTTGTGTTGCCGTAATCCTGAGGTCGATTCGAGCCAGACGTCTTGCTGCGTCCCCAACGTTTCGGCTCTTCGCCCTTCGCCTTGGCGGCGATCTCCTTCAGCTTGCGGCCCTGCATGGCCGACAAAGCCTGGCCCGGCGCGCCCTTTTCGGGGTCGGCGAAGGCGCGGCCGTGGGTTTTGACCCGCTCGCTGACCGAATCGAGGAACTCCCCCTCCCATTCCGACAAGGAAACGCCCGCCTTCTCGGCCGAGCGGCGGGCGCGTTTGAGAGCATTGAGCGCAGACCGCTGGGCGGCCTTGCGCTGCTGATCCCAAGGGCTCAGCAGCTCCTTTTTTGGGGCGCTACCGCCCTTCGGGCTGCTTGAGCGCGACAGAGGGGCGCTACCGCCCTTCGGGCTGCTTGAGCGCGACAGAGG